>NZ_VTLB01000001.1 GCF_020514235.1 Synechococcus sp. MU1617 | reverse complement strand
GTAGGCCGTTGGGAGAAGAAGAATGCCGGACCAGCCGACAAAAACGAAGCGGTCGCGCTTGAGCCAGTCATCGAGGACGTCAAACCATCCCCGCTGTGGCGCGCGTCCTACAGCGATCGTCATGAGAGGTGAACGGTGCGGAAAGCCGCAGGCTGTGGGATACGCCGCGACCTTAACAATCTTCAAGCGACCTGCGGGGCTGATTTGCGTGAGCTGAAACCCGCTGTATCGCTCTGTTTCTTAGGGATTTTTTCCTATTCCGTCGTCGGAGCCATTCTGCGGTCACAATGGCGCTTCGTTCTGGCTGGGTCATGTCCGCAGCAGTGCTCGAGCAACCCGTGCTCGGCTCCCGTCGTCTCTCGAATTTTTTGGTGGCCTCTGCCGTCACGATCGGGGGCGTGGGCTTCCTCCTGGCTTCTCTCTCGAGCTACCTCGGTCGCGACCTGCTTCCTTTGGGGCATCCCGCTGCGCTGGTGTTTGTGCCGCAGGGGTTGGTGATGGGCTTGTACAGCCTTGCTGCGGCGTTGCTGGCCACCTACCTCTGGTATGTGATCGCTGTGAATGTTGGTGGCGGCAGCAATCGCTTTGATAAGGATGCCGGTGTAGTGACCATCAGCCGCCGCGGTTTCCGCAAACCCGTTCTGGTGGAAATTCCGCTCAAAGACGTCAAGGCGGTGAAGGTGGAGGTGCGTGACGGCTTCAATGCCCGACGCCGGGTCGCCCTGAGAATCCAAGGACGCCGTGACATGCCTCTCACCCGCGTTGGTGAACCGCTTCCCTTGGCGCAGCTGGAGAAGGACGGTGCTGAACTTGCCCGCTTCCTGGGCGTCAACCTTGAGGGCCTTTGATCCGATGCGTCGTCTTCGTTCCTTGACGCTGCTGCTGCTCATCCCGTTGTTGGTGAGTTGCAGTCCTTCCCCGCGTGCTTCGGTGGTGACGGGTTGTGCCGACGCTCAGGCGGCCTGCCTGCAGGGGCTGGCCACCGTCACCATGCAGACGAGCCAGGGCGAGTTCACGATTGAGGTGAACGGCGATGCCGCTCCCCTCACCTCCGGAAATTTCATTGATCTGGTGCGGCGCGGGACCTACGACGGAACGATGTTCCACCGCGTTGTTCGCGAGCCCGTCCCCTTCGTGGTGCAGGGGGGCGATCCGCAATCCAGTGATCGATCGGTTCCCCTGGGGCAGCTCGGTACCGGCAGTTTTGTGGATCCCGATAACGGTCAGGCGCGGATGATTCCGCTTGAGATCAAGTTCCGATCCGAGCCGCAGCCCCGTTACAGCCGGGTCAGTACCAATCCGGCTGAACTTGATGGTCTGGAGTTGCCCCATGAGCGTGGGGCGGTGGCCATGGCCCGCTCCCAGGCTCCTGATTCCGCCAGCGCCCAGTTCTACGTGGCATTGCGTCCCTTGCCGGAACTCGACGGTCGTTACGCGGTCTTCGGCCGTGTCGTGAATGGCATGGAAGTGGTTGATGCGATCCAGCAAGGAGATCGCATCACCAAGGCTGTATTAACTGAGTGAACTCAGGCCGGCACGCGGTTCTGGCTTGGGGACACTTTCAGCATTTCCGTGTTGACGCCTGAGGCTCGCTCAAGCGCAACCTTGCCGGTGCGCGCGATTTCGAGAATGCCGAAGGGGGCCATCAACCGTTCAAGGGCCACCAGCTTCCCGGGATCCCCAACCACTTCCAGGGTCAGGGCTTCATCGGCCACGTCTACAACCTTGGCCCTGAACACCTGAACGAGTTCGATCACGGCGCCCCGGGATGCTGCCGGTGCTGAAACTTTGAGCAGCATCAGCTCGCGCTCCACTGCTGGCCGCTGGGTCAGGTCGAGGACCTGAAGCACATTCACCAATTTGTCCAGCTGTTTGGTCATCTGCTGGAGCGTTTGGTCATCGCCCTCCACCACCATCGTCAGGCGCGACTGTCCTTCGGCTTCTGCTGGGCCGACGGCCAGGCTGTCGATGTTGAAGCCGCGTCGGGCGAAGAGTCCTGCGATCCGGCTCAGTGCGCCGGATTCGTCCTCAACCACCACCGAAAGGGTGTGTTTCATCGCCGCTGGTCGTCCCCTGCCGGTCTGGTCCTCCCAAGTTACGGTCCAGCCAGGGCAACAACACAGCCAGGAAGCGATCGGGCGCTTCGTCGTGGGGGCAATGACCGCAGTGATCCAGCACCTTCAGCTCGAGTTCAGAGTGGCTGGCGGCTACGGATTCCCCAATGGCTAGGGGCACAAATCGATCCTGACGGCCCCAGATCAGAAGCATGGGTGACCGCAGTTGTTCGAGCAGTGCAGGGGCTGTAGCGCCACGGGGACGGTTGGCCATGCCCAAGCTCATCCCCCTCAGGGCCCTGGCGGCTGTGGGGCGCCGGGCAGGGCGGGCAATCAGCTGCAGCAGCTCTGGGTCGGATTGGATCGATTGCCAATAGGCCCCCTGAAGCCCGGCTTTGAGTAAGCCAGTGCGCGCAATCAAGGGCACCACAAGCTCAAGCGGAAGCAAGTGCAGCACCAGTGCGAGCAGGCGCCGCTGCCAACGCCGCCGCCAGGGAGCCCGTCGTTTCGGCAGCGGTTGAATCAGGGCAGGGTCCGGCAGGGGCGCGGCGACCACCGCCCGCACCCGGTTCGGCGCTAACACCGCGGCGGTGAGCGCTGTTAGGCCCCCCAGGGAATTGCCGATCACCACCGCTGGCCCCTGCACCACCTGATCGAGGAATGCACACGCCTGCAGTGCCCAGAGCCGGTTATCCATCGGCCGCGCCGGCTGGGCGGATTGACCGAAACCCAGCAGGTCCAGGCTGTAGACCCGCCAGCCCTGATCAGCCAGGCGCGGCGCGCAGTGGCGCCAGTGTCCGCTGGCAGCGCCGAAACCGTGCAACAGCAGCAGGGCAGGGCCCGCTTCAGGGCCGCTGACCCGCCAGTGGCAGGGCCAGCCTCTCCACGTCCAGGAGCTCTGGACACCCCACTCGGCAGTCTGGACAGCAGCAGGCGGCACCCTTCTGACCTCAACCGATCATCACTATCGCGAAGGTTTGGCTGAGCTCAGCCTTGGCCCAGGCTTTTTCAGGTCCGAGTCGCGTCCGGCCCGGGACCTGTCGGTGTTGCTGGCCCGTCACCAGATCCTCCACGCCACGCAGCCCCTGCGCTGGCTTGATCTGATGGCCGGTTGCGGGATCCGGGCCCTGCGCTGGGGGTTGGAGGCGCTGGGCAACCCGTCCGTTGAGACACAGCTCTGGATCAACGATGGGGATCCAGATCGGCTGCCGCTGATCCAGGCCAATGTGCAGGGGCTGGAGTGTGCAACTCGGCTCACAGCAGATGCCGCAGACCTGCTGCTGCACCGGTCGATTGTTCAGCGCCACTGGTTCGATTTCATCGACCTTGATGCCTTCGGTTCTCCTGGGCCTCTGATTCAGCCGGCGCTCCAGGCCCTTCGCTTCGACGGCTTGTTGTTTCTGGCCTCCACGGATGGCCGGTCCCCCACCGGCCATGACCGGCCGGGCGCAATCCGCAGTCTTGGAGCCGCCGCTCGCGTCCACCCTTCCAGCTGGGAAATGGCCCTGCGTCAGCAGATCGGGCTGGTGGCGCGGCAAGCCTGGATGCTGGGGCGCGGACTGCAGCCGCTGTTCAGCTTCAGTGAAGGCCGCACCTTTCGTCTGGCCCTGCGCCTGCGGCGCCAGATTCCAGCGGGCGATGAACAGAAGCTTGGGCTGGTGGCCCGTTGCGAAAGCTGCGGTGCCCAACGGGTGCAGCCTCTGCTGAAGCTCAGCGGCTGGCCGGCCTGTGACTGCGCGGCTGGACAGGGGCGGTGGAGCATCAGCGGCCCGTTGTGGATCGGTCCCTTGCAGGAGCCGCAGCTTTTGCAGCAGCTGCTTGCCGATGCTCAGCAGCTGGGGAGTCAGCAAATCAGCCCCGCCACGCTTCGGCTGATGCAGCGCCTGCAGGCGGATCCCGGCGATCGCCCCACGGTCTGGCCCACCGATGAGCTGGCCCGGCGGCTGGGTATCGGCGGGCCGCCAGCGCTGAGGCCATTGGTGAAGGCGCTCCAGGCCGCGGGCTATCGCGCCAGTGCAAGCGGCGTCATGGCAGGGCAGGTGCGAACCGATGCTGAATTACCGAAGCTGTTACAGATCTGCACCAGCCTGCGGGGGGAAGGGATTTAAATGGGCGGGTGATCGCTTTGCCCAGACCATGGCTGCTGAGATTTTTGGAACTGCTGCGATCTTCTGGGTGTTGATTCCCATCGGCCTCGCTGGCGGTGCTCTGCTGCTGAAACTGCAGGGCGAAGACTGAAGCAGTCGCTTCGAAGCTGGGCCCATTAGGCTCCCCTCTTCGTAAGGAAGGCGCCGATGCAAGTGCTTGTGGTGGGTGGCACGGGCACCCTGGGACGACAGATCGCCCGTCGTGCTCTTGATGCCGGCCACCAGGTGCGCTGCATGGTGCGGACCCCTCGTAAAGCTGCCTTCCTGCAGGAATGGGGTTGTGAACTGACCCGGGGTGACCTGTTGGAGCCCGACAGCCTCGATTACGCCCTCGAGGGCATGGATGCGGTGATCGATGCATCCACCAGTCGCCCCAACGACCCCCGCAGCATTTACGAAACGGATTGGGACGGAAAGCTCAATCTGCTTCATGCCTGTGATCGAGCAGGGTTGAAGCGTTTTGTCTTTCTCTCCTTGCTGGGCGCCCATCAGCACCGCGACGTTCCCTTGATGGACATCAAGGCCTGCACGGAGAAACTGCTGGAGTCGTCGGATCTCGACTACACGATCCTTCAGGGTGCTGCCTTCATGCAGGGGGTGATCAGTCAGTTCGCCATTCCTGTTCTGGAGAGCCAGACCGTGTGGGTCAGTGGCAGCCCCACGGCCATTGCCTACATGAACACTCAGGACATGGCCCGCTTCGCCGTTGCGGCACTCGAGCGTGAAGAAACCGTGCGGGGCACTTACCCCGTTGTTGGCCCCAAGGCCTGGAACACCGGTGAACTGGTGCAGCTCTGTGAACGCTGCAGTGGCAGGACGGCCCGCGTGTTTCGGGTGCAGCCCTTCCTGATCAACCTGATGCAGGGGGTGGCCTCCTTCTTTGAACCTGCCGTCAACGTGGCGGAGCGGTTGGCTTTTGCGGAGGTCACCGGTAGCGGTCAGACCCTGGATGCCCCCATGCAAAACAGCTATGCCGCCTTCGGTCTTGAGGCCTCGGAAACCACGGACATGGAGGCCTACATCGGTGAGTACTACGACACGATCCTGAAGCGCCTGCGCGAGATGGAAGCCGATCTCGACAAGGACGCGAAGAAAAAGCTGCCCTTCTGAGCCTTGATCCCTCTTGGTTCTTTTGTACTATCGCCTCAATTGATCCTTTTCTGATGGCTGTCGCTCAGCTCAAAAATCTGCAGCGGCGTCTGCAGTTGTTGTCGGATGAGGCGGAACAGGGCCTCAACCGCGTTTGCGGCCATGAGCTGTGGAAGTCGGTGGGTCCTGATGCGGTGGATGGTATGGCGGATCCCGACCGACGGGCCGAGGCCAACTACTGGTATGGCCAGTGGAATGTTGTGCGTGAGCTGCAGGAGGCAATCGGCTGATGGCGGAGTCGTGCTGTTCGTCCCCAGTGCCGCAGTCTCTGGATCAAACCCAGGCGGTTGAAGCCCGCTATGGAGCTGCTGCCCAAGAGCAGGAAGCCTGCCTTTGCACCCCGGTCGGCTTCGACCCTGCCCTGCTCAGGGTGATTCCGGAAGCTGTTATTGAGCGTGATTACGGCTGTGGTGATCCCACCCGTTGGGTGAAGCAGGGGGACCGCGTGCTCGATCTGGGGAGCGGCAGCGGCAAAAACGCCTTCATTTGCAGCCAAATTGTCGGGCCATCCGGCAGTGTCACCGGTGTGGATCGCAACGCCGACATGCTGGCCCTGTCGCGAGAGGCGATCCCGGTTGTTGCCTCAGCCGTGGGCTTCGACAACGTCTGTTTTGTTGATGGAGCCATCGAAGCCCTGGATGCCCCCACGGCTTCAGGTGAACCCCTGATCGCTGACGGTTCGATCGAAGTGGTGCTGAGCAACTGTGTGCTCAACCTGGTGAATCCATCGGCGCGGGACAGGCTCCTTGCCAACATTCGCCGGGTCCTGGCCCCCGGTGGTCGCGTCGCTATCAGCGACATCGTTTGCGATCAAGTGGTGCCACTGCGTTTGCAGCAAGACCCTGATCTCTGGAGCGGCTGCATCAGCGGCGCCTGGCAAGAGCAGGCCTTCCTGGAGGCATTCGAAGCTCTTGGCTTTGAGCAGGTTCGCTACGCCGATCGCAGCGAGCAGCCCTGGCGTGTGGTTGAGGGTATTGAATTCCGGGCGGTCACCCTCGTCGGCGCCCTCCCCGCCGAGGCCCAGCGCTCGAGCTGCTTCTGATCAGGCGGTTCAGCCGTTCCTGTTCGGCGGCAGTCACCGCACGCCAAGTACCGGGTTGAAGGCCCGCTAGGTCCAGCGGTGGACCGTTGTCCATCAAGTCGATGCAGCAGCGCACCAAACGCAACGTTGGCAGGCCAACAGCCGCTGTCATTCGGCGCACTTGCCGGTTGCGTCCCTCGGTGAGGGACAGCTGTAGCCAACTTGTGGGAATCGCAGCGCGGTAACGAATTGGAGGGGTTCTGTTGGGCAACTGCGGTTGCTCCTGACCCTGAAGCCATTGCGCCTTCGCTGGCAAGGTGCGGCGACCCTGAACCACAACCCCATCGCGAAGCTGTTGCAGTTGATCGGTATTGGGGGTTCCTTCCACCTGTGCCCAGTAGCTGCGCCAGTGGCCAAAGCGAGGGTCAGTGAGGCGCTGTTGCAGTCGGCCGTTGCTGGTGAGGATGAGCAGCCCCTCGCTGTCGGCGTCGAGCCGTCCTGCGGCATACACCTCCGGCACATCAACAAAGTCGCTCAGGCAACGCCAGCGGCTTCCCTCCTCCGGCGTGAATTGACTCAAAACCCCGAAAGGTTTGTTCAGCAGCAGCGTCGTCAAGTCAGCTTGCGTTTTCGCGCATCCTCCACAGGTTGACCACGCCGATGGAGATCAGCAGCAGGCCGAGATCCAGGCTCAACGGGGGGAGAATCACGGCAGTGGGTGTGTGTCGGCGTTGGAGCCTAAGGGCTGTGTTCTCTCTGCGGTGTGCAAGTGGCCTTCTAAACTGACTCCAGCAAGACAGAACTGGCCACCAGCGCATGATCGAAACCTCGGGCGTGATCGAGAAGGAACAGGGAAACGGGTTCTATCTGGTCACCCTCGAGCAGCCTGCTGGTCACCAATGTCTCTGCAGAGCCGCTGGAAAGCTCACCAAGTTCCGGATCAAATTGCTCGCTGGTGACAAGGTGCTTGTGGAGATCAGCCCCTACGACCTCACCCGCGGCCGAATCACCTACCGCGAGCGCAACGCTGGCGCCCCCGGCGGTCGTCCCGGCGGTAATCGCCCCGGTGGTCCCCGCCGTCGCTGAGAGCCGCTGCCCTCAGACGGCAGCCTGAAGACAAGCTTCAATCGCAGCTTTGAACTCACTGCGTTGCTTCACGCCGCGCCACTGCTTCACCATGGCCTTGTTGTGGAAGAGCTGCACCGTGGGTGTGCCGTTGACTCCGGCCTGTTCGGCAATCTCTTGATCCGCTTCGATATCGATGACAACGGCTTGGGCGGATCCACCAAGTTCTTGAATCACCCGCTGCAGTTGGGGCTTCAGTACGTGGCAAGGTCCGCAGCTGGGTGAGGTGTAAATCACCAGCAGAGGCTTTGAGCTGTCGTGATACAGCTTGCGCAGGGCAAAGCTTCCCTTCTGCCACTGAGCTTGGGGGTCGTAGGTGGCTTCTGTGGTCACATCCACATTCACAGGACGTTCCGCCACCGCCGGCTCCACGTCCTCACGCTGCACCCTGGTAGCCAGGTTGTGGTGACTCAGCCAGCGCTCTGCTGCCAAGGCCGCTTTGCACCCACTGCCAGCTGCGGTGATGCCCTGTCGCCATTCGGCATCGGCCACATCACCGGCCGCGAAGACGCCTTCCATGGACGTTTCCGGCCGTCCCGTTTCCGTTTTCAGATAACCCTTCCCGTCCAGATCCAGTTGCCCCTGAAGCAGATCGGTGTTGGGGGTATGTCCGATGGCATAGAAGAGTCCTTTGACCGAGAGGGTGGTTGAGCTGCCCTTAATGCGATTGAGCAGGGTCATCGACTGCATCCAGTCGTCCCCGCTCACGTCGTCGATTTCGCTGTTCCAGTGCACCGTGATCGCGTCGTTGGCCAACACCCGATCAGCCATGGCGGCGCTGGCGCGGAGTTTGTCGGAGCGCACCACCAGATGCACATGGCTTCCGTATTTGGTCAAGTACACCGCCTCTTCACAGGCGGAGTCGCCGCCGCCCACCACGGCGAGTTCCTCGTTACGGAACTGCGGTGTGGCGCCGTCACAGATCGCGCAGGCGCTGATGCCCTTGCTCCAGAAGGTTTCTTCCGAGGGAAGTTGGAGGCGGTTGGCACTGGCTCCGGTGGCAATCACCAGGGCGTGGGTGCGGATGGTCTGACCTTCGACCTCAATGCGATAGGGCCTGGCGCTGAGATCAATGCCGTCGGCATCTGCTTCCAGCAGGTGGGTGCCCCACCGCACCGCCTGGGACTTCATCAAGTCCATCAGATCGGGCCCGAGCACACCATCAGGGAAGCCCGGAAAATTTTCAACATGGGTGGTGGTCATCAACTGGCCGCCAGGGATGCCGCCGCGTTGAAATCCAGTGATTAGCAGTGGTTGCAGGTTGGCCCGTGCTGCGTAGATGGCAGCTGTGTAACCGGCTGGTCCTGAGCCAACGATGACCAGATTTTCGATGCGATCCGTACCGGCTTGACCCACCGCTTAAGCGAACTGACTATGAGTTAAATCTAAAGCCCTGCCGGAGCCTGCGCGAGAAAAGGCTTGAAGACGAATGAATGCGATTCAGAAGAATTTAAGAAAAGATTCAGATTTCAACTTGTGAGTCGTTCGATGTGGGGTCGTGAATCGGGCGTCGTTTGCTTGGGTTGCGCGGAACTGCCAAAACATTGGCCTCAAGCATCTCCACGTTTTCGCCAATGCATGTGATCCATTCGCAGAATTCTTGCGTTATCGCATAACTGTCTTCATAGCGCTCTTCCTTGTCCAGCACTGCGATGCGAGTGGATGCCCAGCCCGTTGCAACGACGATCCGGCGTTCCATTGCAGCATCCATGATTGTCTCCTCGATGTTGATCAGGTTGGCGGATCGGGGGCCCCATTCGGCCGTCCATTTGCACAAATTCGCATTTTCCTCTGGCCAATGCTGTGCTCAGTGCTGCAAAAAAGCGGGCAATTCCGGCGTTTTCAGCCGGATGACAGCGCCGGCTCCGTCCTCCACCGCTTCCAGGGGAAGGCTTGGTCCGCGCCAGGCTCCAACCCCCGGCTGCTCGTCCTCGGCCTCCTGCTCAAGAGGGCGAAGCACATAGGGCTCGGCCACCGACCATGAGCGGGCGTAGTCCATCAGCAGTGGGTCCGCTGGAGCAAAGACGAAGGAGGCTTCCCTGGGAATGGCTTCGCGGGCGGCCAGTTCGGGGGTCATCCGCACGGCTCGGGTGATGCCCTGCACAAAACGGCTTCGGGTCACCACGGTGGTCAGGTAGGCCACCACCCGCAGGCGTGGTGCATCAAAACCTTCCGCGCACATATCGATGCTCACCAGCCAATCGGCGTTACCGCTTTGGAAGGCGTTCAAGCGTTCCGTTGCTTGGGGGCTCTGGGAATGGATCAACTCCACCCGGTTGCCGTCGTCAATCAACACTCGGCTGATGGCCTCGGCGTGGCTGATGTCGCGGGCGATCACAAGGCCAGCAGCCTGCGGCTGCCGCTCGCGCAACTGATTCAGCTTCTGCTGGGCGCGCAGCAGAACCTGCTGGCCAATGCTGCTGCTGTCGGCCAGGCGGATGGCGCGACGCAGGTTGCGCGCGCGCCAGCTTTCCCGTTGTTCAGCCGATAGGGGCGAAACGTCGCGGTCGGGTTGTCCTTCGCGGCTGTGTTCCACCCAGCCGTCCTGAAAGCGGAACTCCAGGGGGCGCACATCCCCTGCGGCGATCAAGTCCCTGGGTTCAACGCAGAGGTCCGGACGGATTTGCTCAACCCACCCACCGTCATCCAGCCGCACGCGCATGCGCCGGGCGGCGCAGAACGCCAGGTTGTCGGCACGAAAGGGGGTGCCCGTGAGCCCCAGGCGCAGCCGCACGCTGCTGGTGATCTCCAGAAAGGTCTGCCCCCAGGCGGTGGCGTCCGGCTCGTCGGGATCAACGCCGAGATGGTGGGCCTCATCGGCGATCGCCATGCAGGCGCTCAGGTCCCATTGCGCGAGCCGTGCCCCCAGAGCCTCACGCTGGCGACCGGCACCCTGATAGGTCACCAACAAACCATCGGCTCCCTGGCTTTGCTCCGGCGGGCAGGGCCACTCCTCCAGCCGCAAGTCAAGACGCGCCGCGGCGGTTTTCCACTGGTTGAGGATTGAGGTTCGGTGGCAAAAGACCACGAAATGGTCCAGCCGGCCTTGATCGCGCATGGCCCGGAATCCCAGCAAGGCCCCGAGGGTTTTGCCTGCCCCTGGGCCTGCAAACACCAACAGGTCGCGGCTGCTGCCCCCAAGCTCGAGCCTGCGCCGCAGCAGCTGGATCAGCTGTTGCTGCCACTGCCGGGGTTGGACGGTGGAGCGGCTGAGCTCGGCTTTGTGCGTTCCCGGGAGGTTGAAGCTGACGGCTGAGATATCACCTCTTGGGAAGATGAGTCTTTTTAACCATTCTTTTGCGCTGTGGCATCTCTACTGTCCGGCCATCAGCCCCATCGGGATCGGGTCCCGCCCATCGCCATGGCCCAACGTCGTTTTTTCAGCAGCCCCCTCGACCAGCAGCGCGACCAACTCGATGGCTGCTGGGAACTCGATTGCGACATCGATCCGTTGATTCTTCGGGCACGTGTCATGCACCGCCGCGGCGAGGTGAACTGGGCCGTCGGCCTCGAACAGGAAGTGCTGCCGATCGTTTGATCTGGCAGCACGTCATGACTCATGAGCGCTTGGTTCAGAGCGCTTCGGCGTGGTTGACCACCAGGTGCTCCACCTCCATCAAGGCCTCTTCCGAGGCGGTGCGGGCAGCGGTGAAATCCCCATTGGCTGAATCCAGCAGCTGTTGAGCGAGCCGATCAAGCAGCTCTTCTTTCCGTTCCTCAAGCATCGCCACGATTTCGGTTTCCACCAGGGTGCGCACCGCCTTGATGCGTAGGTCATCGTTTTCCGCTTCCGCGAAGGTGCCCTGCACGAGTTCCTGGATGAACAGGCGGTGCACTTCACTGCTGCGCAAGAAGCTTTCCGTGGCGTTGATCATCCCGTCCACCAGAGTGCGATCGGGCTCGCTTTCGCCGTCATTGAGCTTGAACTCCCAGTCGAGATGTCGCCGCTGCCAGCCGGCTGTATGCAAGCTCGGCATCACGCTTTGCGAGAAGGTGTCGACGGAGATTTCATAGATCCGCTCCGCCAGCCGTTCACACCAGCCTTTGCCGTGCAACTGGAGGGTGGACTGCATGGTTTCCCGTTCGACGGCATGGCCACCGTGGTGGCTGTGACAGAGGCCGTCGGGACACTCGATTGCGCTGAGACCCATGGGGAGCACAGAGGGTGCACTTCACGTAGCAAGAACGACAGAAGCTCTGTGCGTTCTTCAGGAAGTTTCCTCGATCTCGAGAAGGCGACCTTCTACCCTTGCTCGGGTCGGTGGTTGTGTTCGTCTTGCCCAGACTTGTTATACCGGTGGAGTCGACACCGGGAGAAACCCGTGTCGCGGCAACACCGGACACGGTCAAGAAATTTATTTCGTTGGGCTGCAGCGTCTCAGTCGAACGCGGAGCCGGTACCTCCTCCGGATACCTTGATGAGGCCTACGCCCAGCAGGGCGCGGATCTTATTGAGTCGGGAGACACGTCGGCCTGGAACCAGGCAGACGTTCTGCTCTGCGTTCAAACCCCGAGTGCATCCATTCTGGGCCGCCTTCGCCAGGGAGCGCTGGTGGTGGGTCTGCTCTCCCCCTACGCCAATGAGGAGCTGACGGCCGCCCTGAAGCGCAGCGGCCTCTCCGCCATGGCGCTCGAGCTTTTGCCCCGGATCAGCCGGGCGCAGTCTGCTGATGCGCTGTCCTCGCAGGCCAACATCGCTGGCTACAAGTCGGTGCTGCTGGCCTCCGCCGCGCTGGACCGTTACTTCCCGATGCTGATGACGGCAGCGGGCACCGTTCAGCCGGCCAAGGTGGTGATTCTCGGAGCGGGTGTGGCAGGGCTGCAGGCGGTGGCCACAGCACGCCGTCTGGGTGCAGTGGTGTACGTCAGTGACATCAGACCGGCGGTAAAAGAACAGGTCGAATCCCTTGGAGCTCGTTTCATCGAGCCCCCAGAGATGGAGGAGAAGCCTGCGGAATCTGGTGGCTATGCCAAACAGGCTTCCGACGCCTTCTTGGCGGCCCAGCGTCAGCAGCTGTCTGATCAGCTGGCCGAGGCCGACGTGGCCATCTGCACCGCCCAGGTGCCGGGCCGTCGCGCTCCGCGTCTGATCAGTGAAGACATGCTTGATCGGATGCGCCCCGGCGCGGTGGTGGTTGACCTGGCCGTAGCCCAGGGCGGTAACTGTGCCGACACCGTTCCTGGTCAGACCGTGGATCGCAAGGGCGTGAAGCTGATCGGTGGCAACGATCTGCCTTGCAGCGTTCCCAATCACGCCAGTGCGCTTTACGCCCGCAACCTTGTGGCTCTGCTGGAGCCCACCTTGAAAGACGGCGTCCTCAGCCTCGATCCCGAGGATGAACTCATCGCCGGTTGTCTGATTGCCCAGGACGGCACCATCCGTCGTGGCGATGTCCTTACCCCAGGTTCCAACTGATGTTTGTTGAATTCCTCTGGGTTCTCCTGCTTGGCAGCCTGCTTGGGCTGGAGTTGATCGGCAAGGTCCCCCCCACCCTGCACACTCCCTTGATGAGTGGTGCCAATGCCATTTCGGGCATCACCGTGTTGGCAGCGCTCACCGCCATCATCAAGGCTGGCGATAACACCGTGGTGTTGTTGCTGGGTTCCGTTTCGCTGGGCTTTGCCCTGTTCAACGTGATCGGGGGCTTCCTCGTGACCGATCGCATGCTGGCCATGTTCAGCCGCAAGCCTGCTCGTAAGGAGAACCGCTGATGACTGACCTTCTCAAATACGCGATCGAGCTGGTTGCGGTTCTGTTGCTGGCACTCGGCATCAAGGGTCTCTCCAAAGTGCGTTCCGCCCGGGGTGCAAACCAGCTTGCCGCTCTGGCCATGGGCCTTGCGGTGTTTGGTCTGTTGCTCAACTACCTCGGCACCAGCGGCATCAGCATCGCCGCCTGGACCTGGATCATTGCTGGAACGTTGGTGGGGGGTGTGCTCGGTGCCATCACCGCCCAACGGGTGCCGATGACGTCGATGCCGGAGACGGTTGCCCTCTTCAACGGCTGCGGTGGCATGTCGTCGCTGCTGGTGGCCTTAGCTGCGGCGCTTTACCCAGCGGTCCTTGATGCGGCAGGCCCCGTGGCCGTGGTGTCGATCGTTGTCTCCGTGTTCGTGGGTGCGATCACCTTCACTGGTTCGATCGTTGCCATGGCCAAGCTGCAGGGTTGGCTGTCCACGCCGACCTGGATGCAGAGCAAGGCGCGCCATGCCGTAAACATCGCGCTGGCGGTGGCATCCCTGGTGGGTGCTGTTGAGATGTTGCGCAACGCTGATTCGAGCACCGGCCTCTGGCTGGTGGTGGTGGCCTCCGGCCTGCTGGGGATCGGGGTGACGCTGCCGATCGGCGGCGCTGACATGCCCGTGGTGATTTCCCTGCTGAACAGCTATTCCGGTGTGGCTGCGGCTGCTGCCGGTTTCGTGGTGGGCAGCCAGTTGTTGATCGTGGCCGGAGCCATGGTTGGTGCTGCGGGCCTGATCCTTACCCAGGTGATGTGCAATGGCATGAACCGTTCACTGGTGTCTGTGCTGTTTGGTGGCGCCCTCGGGGCCACGGCGGCCACCGGTGGTGGCGGTGGTGAATACACGAACATCACCAGTTGCAGTGTTGAAGAATGCGCCCTCACCCTTGAGGCTGCTGAACGGGTGGTGATTGTTCCGGGCTACGGCTTGGCCGTGGCTCAGGCGCAACACACGCTCAGGGAAGTGACTCGGGTGCTCGAAAGTGCTGGCATCGATGTTGCCTACGCCATTCACCCGGTGGCCGGCCGCATGCCGGGTCACATGAACGTGCTGCTGGCTGAGGCGGATGTGCCCTACGAGCAGCTTCAGGAGATGGATCAAATCAATCCCGAGTTCCCCGCAACCGATGTGGTGTTGGTGCTGGGTGCCAATGATGTGGTCAATCCCCAGGCCAAGAGCGACCCCAATTCGCCGCTCTACGGCATGCCCGTTCTGGATGTGCAGGACGCCCGCACGGTGTTCGTGGTGAAACGGGGCATGAGCGCTGGTTACTCCGGCATCAAGAACGATCTGTTCGAGTTAGCCAACACCTCGATGTTGTTTGGTGATGCCAAGAAGGTGCTCGGCGATCTCCTGGTGGAACTCAAGGATCTGGGCCTGGGCAAGAAGTGATGGAGCGCGGCGTGGATAACCCCCAGCTGCGCGAGCGGCTGGGGGTTCCGTCGTTTGAGCAGCGCTGGCCCTGGTTCGGTGGTGACCTGCAAACCCTCCGCGACACCCTGCGTGAGGTGGATCTTCCCCACGATCAAGGGGTTCCGATCGAAATTCCCGTGCCAGCCCTTCCCAGTGGAGCTGCGGCTGCAGGGTCTTTGCTTGCCCTGCTCGATCAGCCGGAAGGGGACGCCAGAGGTTTGGTTCTCCTGCTCCATGGCCTGGGGGGATCCAGTTCTCGGGAAGGTCTGAGGCGGATGGGGGTAGCGCTGCAAGCCGCGGGTTTCGCCGTTTTGCGGCTGAATCTGCGCGGTGCTGATCCAGGCCGGCATTTGGCGGGTGGCACCTACGCAGCGCGCTGCAACAGCGATCTGCTGCCGGTGATTGCCCGGGCGCGCATGTTGGCGGCGGGTCGACCGCTGCTGGGGGCGGGCATCTCCCTGGGCGGCACGATGCTGCTCAATGCTGCTCTGGCCTCGCCCGGCGTGCTTGATGGCCTCTTCTGTGCCAGCAGTCCCCTGGATCTGGCCGCCTGCAGCGCCTCGATCGAGCGACCGCGCAATCGGGTCTACCAACGCTGGCTGCTCAAGCGGTTGGTGCGTCAGACCTTGGCGGATCCCTTTGGTGTGAGCGATGAAGAGCAGGTCACGCTGCAAGCAACGCCCCCTCGTTCGATCCGTGATTTCGACAGTGCCGTGACGGCTCCCCGCTGGGGGTTTGCGGATGTGGAGGCTTACTACCGCGAAGCCTCACCCCTGCAGCATCTGGTGCCTGCCTGCAAAGCGATGCCGCCCACCTTGCTGCTGCAGGCTCTTGATGATCCCTGGGTTCCTGCGTCCTCTGCGATGGATCTCGCTGAGGTGCTGCCGCCGGATGCTGCGATTCGCACGTTGTTCACACCTCGGGGAGGGCATAACGGCTTCCATGGCCGTGACGGCTGCTGGGGAGATCAGCTGGCGGCGGCCTGGCTCAGGGATGTTGTTGCTGGCTAAGCCGTGATCCCCTCTGGATGCAAGCCTTCTGCTCTTCAGTAGTAGAACGCTTGATCGGTTGGGTTCTGGTAAACAGCTCCACCGCAGCGTGTTGCAATCCTCCACAGTGCTTTGTGGATCGGGGTTGAGTCGTAGCGCACCAGCTCAGGGAACTTCTGCCTCAGAACTTGAGTTCCTCGCCAGGCGTTGTAATGCGGAATCGATGAATTGACGTGATGGCACACATGGGTTGAGCCGATTCCGTGGTGCAGCAGGTTGAGGATTGGCCCGTAGGGACGATCAACCGTTTGTAGTGCTCCCTTCGACCAACTCCAGGTCTCGTTGGAGAAGTGAGGGATGTCTGCATTCGTGTGCTGCAACCAGGTGTAGGTCGTCAGCCACATGTTGATCACCAGGTAAGGCAGGCCGTAGACGCACAGCACCCGGAGCAGGGAAAACTGCACTGAGGCGATGATCAAAAGGGCAACCATGGCGAGCAATCCGAGATTGGATCGCACCATCCACTTGCCGAATGAATTCGGGAAAAGGCGGCGTTTGCCGTTGAAATTCCGCTTGCGATTCCAAAAATGAGAGGTGGGGGAGTCGTAATCTTCGCCGCCAGTGGCGCCCAGAAAGAGATAGAGCTGCCAGCCAATCACAAGGTGATTGAAGAGAGAAATGATCCCGAAGAGTGTGGGATTCATATCCCTCTTGAGCCGCTCGGTGGTTCGTCCCATCGGTGATGTTGACCGTGGCGGGACGTGGGTTTCTCCTTGCTCCAGGTGATTGCAGTGGGCGTGATGCACTGCATGGCTATGGGCCCAGCTGTAGTAAGGCACAAGCAAAATGCTGTGAAGCACAAAACCCACAACGCCTTCAATTCGGCGGTTGGGGTGGAAAGCGTGATGTCCGCATTCATGGGCGATCACCCAGCAGCCCATCGCGATCGTGCCGGTGATCACGCCGTAGAGGAGCCAGAGGGGTGCGGCGACTGCAGAGAGCGGAAGTCGGGTTCCAATGCCAACGGCCAGCAGCGAAAGGCCAACGGACATGGCCAGACTCGACCATGACTTCGCCGGGCTCAACTTGGAGAGCTCTGCAGGCAAAGCGCTGAGCAGCTCAGCTTTGCTGGGATAGGAGATTGAATCAGCGCTGTCTTCAGGGGCTGTATTTGCTGGTCGGATCGATGTTGCAAATGCCAAATGGAAGCCTCAAGACAAGCGCTCATTGATTGGCGCTTAAGAATTTAATCATAATTGTTTGGGCTGCGGTCCGTGGAAGCCGTGGTGCTGGAGGGGACTAAAGGCAATTGTGTTGATTTTGTTGTTCAGAATTCAGTCTGAATTTCAAGCCCCTTGGCTCGAGGGGCTATTTCTGGAACGTGGATTGAGCCTTTCGGCATTGCGTTGTGGGGTTTTTTGGGGATTAAATCTTGCCTGCAGGGAGATCGTTATTTTTCTCGAAAGGTGTTCTTTTTAAAACCCATTCTTCGACAGGTTGTTGGCCAATAATGTGCTGTTCAATGATTCTTTTGATCCGGTCCGGTGAAACATCCGCGTACCAAATCCCGTCTGGCCAGACCAAAAGAATGGGTCCTCGTTCGCACACCCTGAGGCAGTCCGCTTTGCTGCGCAGAACAATCCCCTCCGGGCGCTCCGTGTTTTCGAGATTCAGTTCACGAACAACGCTCTTCAGTTCATTCCAGGTTTGTGCCCCAAGCGCTGAATCGCAGCATTTGGCTTTGGTGGCGGTTGCGCAGAGCAGGAGGTGATGGCTGACCCGTTGCATGCCTAAGCGGCGAGCGCTCCCATGGGCAAACGGGTGACACCACGGTCCACCTGTTCCCGCACGGCGGTTCGCGCCCACTGATCCACCCGCAGCACGTCGTCCAATTGGGGCTGGGCCATCAGATCGGGTTTATGCCGCTCGCAGGCGGCCTCGATCACCGTGGGGATGTCGAGGAAGTGAATCTTCTCCTCGAGGAACTGCGCCACGGCTTCCTCGTTGGCAGCATTCATCACCGCAGGCATGGTGCCGCCTGCGCGTCCAGCGGCGTAGGCCAACTCCATGCAGGGGTACTTGGCGGGATCGGGGGCCCGGAAGGTGAGCTGACCAACTTCCGTGAGATCCAGTCGCCGCCATGGCGTCTCCAAGCGTGACGGCCAGCTGAGGCAGTAGAGGATGGGTAGCTTCATGTCGGGCCAGCCCAGCTGGGCCAGCACAGACGAATCCGCCAGCTCGATCATCGAATGGATGATGCTCTGGGGATGGATCACGATCTCGATGTGGTCGTAATCCAGACCGAACAGGTAATGGGCTTCGATCACCTCCAGACCCTTGTTCATCAAGGAGGCGGAATCCACGGTGATCTTGCGGCCCATGCTCCAGTTGGGATGACTGGTGGCATCGGCCACGGTGGCCTTTTCAAGGTCGGCGGCTGTCCAGTCGCGGAATGCGCCGCCAGAGGCTGTGAGCTGAATCCGGCGCAGACCTGGCGTGGGTACGCCGGTGGACAGGCGTGCGTTTTCAGCCCAGGGGGTTCCCTGCAGGCACTGGAAAATCGCCGAGTGTTCTGAATCCGCCGGCAGCAGTCGGCTGCCGCTCTTCTTCAGCTCCGGCAGCACCACGGGCCCGGCCGCAATCAGCGTTTCCTTGTTGGCCAGGGCCAGATCTTTGCCGGCGCGGATCGCCGCCAGGGTCGGCAACAGTCCAGCGCAACCAACAATGCCCGTCACCACGAGGTCGGCGCTGTCCCAGGCCGCAGCAACGTTGAGGCCGTCAGCACCTCCCACCAGCTGGGGTGCATCGGTGCCTGAAACGCCAGCGTCCTTCAGACGCTCCTGCAGTTCGGGCAGGAGATCGGCATCCGCCAGGGCCACCACCTCAGGGCGATGCCTCTGGACTTGTTCAACCAAAAGCTTCAGGTTGCGGCCGGCCGTGAGGGCCACAACCCGGAACTGCTCTGGAAACTCCTCAGCGATCTGAAGGGTCTGGGTGCCGATGGAACCGGTGGATCCCAGCACGCTGATGGCTTTCATGCTGTTCCGGCAGTTGCGACAAGTCTCCCACCAGGACCGTTGAACGCTGGCAAGCTGGCGCACAGCTTGTGGAGCGCGCATGGCGAAGGAACAGTGGCGATCGGGACTGGGTTTTGTCCTGGCGGCTGCGGGCAGTGCCGTGGGTCTGGGCAATCTCTGGGGCTTTGCCTACCGCGCCTCCCAGGGAGGTGGCGGCGCATTCCTGCTGCTTTACGTGGTGATTGTGCTGTTGGTCTGCCTGCCGGTGCTGGTGGCTGAAATGGTGCTGGGGCGCAGCACCGGCCAAAGCCCCTTGCTCGCGCCAGTCGCGGCAGCCGGTCGCCGTTGGCAGCCCATGGGCTGGCTGTTCGTCTTAGCTGCCAGTGGAATCCTGGCCTTCTATGCCGTGTTGATGGGGTGGACCGGGGCGACGTTGGTGCAGACCCTCACTCAGGGACTTCCGGCGGATATCGCCTCGGCGGAAGCCTTTTTCGCCGGCCTCAGTGGCGGCCGCTCCGCCTTGATCGGCCAGCTGCTCAGCCTGGTGGCGACCGCTGCTGTGGTGGCCGCCGGCGTACGTGGAGGCATTGAGCGGTTGTCCCGTTGGGGGCTGCCGCTGTTGTTTGTGCTGCTGATTGGTCTCGCGGTTTGGGCCGCTGGTCTTGATGGAGCCTCCGAGGGCTATCGCACGTTCCTGCTCCGCTGGGACAACAGTCAGCTTCACGACCCCACCACGGTTCGCAATGCCTTCACCCAGGCCTTCTTCTCGATTGGCACCGGTATCGGCTGCATCCTGGCCTACTCGGCCTACCTGAGTCGGCGCGCTCACCTGCCACGGGAAGCCGTGGCGGTGGTGGGGATGGACACTGCTGTCGGATTGCTGGCCGGCATGGTCACCTTCCCCGTGGTGATGAGCTTTGGCCTCCAGGATGTGATCAGTGGCTCCACCCTGGGCACGATCTTCATCGCGCTGCCCACGGGACTCGGCTCGCTTGGCGCCACAGGTCAGCTTGTGGCAGTGCTCTTTTTCGCGCTGGCCCTGATTGCTGCGATCACCTCAGCGGTGTCGCTGCTGGAGGTGCCGGTGGCGTGTTTGATCGATCGACTGGGGTGGAGCCGGTCCCGGGCCGTTTGGGTGTCCACGGCGTTGATCTTTGTGGCGGGTCTTCCAGCGGCCACCTCGATGGAGGTTCTCGGCTGGATGGATTCCGTGTTTGGGGGCCTGTTGCTGATTCTGGGGGGCTTGCTCCTGGCCTTGTTGCTGGGTTGGGTGCTTCCAGCTCGTTTTCAAGAGGAGCTCAGCCATTCGGGGAGCCCGATCTGGCTGCAGCGCTTTTTGCTGGTGATGCTGCGCTGGATTTCGCCGCCGGTGATCACTGTTGGTCTGGTGATCAGCGTGATTGATCTGATCCCCAGCTGAAGGATTCGCTTCGCCAGTGCCTACGGCTGATCCGAAGAATTGAGCATGGATTCCATCTTGCGGATCCTGACAAGCATCTTGTCCCAGACCTCCGCTTTCCAGGCTTGCTCCGCATCGCCACTGGATTCAGCCAACTGCTTCTGAGCCGCGAGCTTCGCCTCGAGATCCTCGCCGGCATCCAGGGCCTTCATCAGCTCCATCTCGAGCTTGGCGGTTTCCATGAAGTTGAGCTTCTTCAGCCAGAGCATGGGGAGCGACAGCATTGGGGTTCAGTCTGCCGGGATCAGGCGCGGATCCACTCCGTCACCCCGCCGGGTTTGTCGATCAGCTCCACCCCTTGGGCGGCGAGCTCATCCCGGATCCGGTCGGCCTCCGCAAAATCCTTCGCCGCTTTCGCTGCCTTGCGCGCCGCGATGGCTGCATCAATGGCGCCGTCGTCGAGGCTGGTGGCAGCTTCCGCTTCCGCGAGCAGTCCCAGTACTGCCGCCAGGTGTCGCAATAGCTGCCAACGCCCCTCCAGACCCTTCAACTCCGGCTCAGGCAGGGCGGCGTCTTCCCCCCGTTCCAGCCGGTTGGCGAGGGCCCGCAGGGGCTTGGCCAGATCGAACAGCACGGCCAGTCCTCCCGAGCTGTTGAGGTCATCGTCCATGGCGCTGATGAAGCGTTGTTCGAGCTCCACCAGAGCGGTCTCGACTGGACCTCCATCGGCGGTCATAGCCCCCTCTGTGAGCGGTGCGGCGGTGCTCCAGCCGAGGTTGTCGCCTTGGCGATCGCCAAGGCTCAGGGCTGCATTCAGCCCCTTCCAGCCAGTGGCTGCGGCCTCAAGGGCCTCGGCGGTGAAATCAAGTGGTTTGCGGTAGTGAGCCTGCAGCACAAACAGACGCAGGGTCATCGCCGAGACGCCGCTTTCCAGCAGCGCACGGATGGTGGTGAAGTTGCCGAGCGACTTGCTCATCTTCTGCCCGCCCACATTGACCATGCCGTTGTGCATCCACACCCGGGCCAGGTCCTGACCAGTGGCGGCTTCGGATTGGGCGATTTCGTTTTCATGGTGCGGGAACACCAGGTCGGCTCCACCCAGGTGGATGTCGATCGTGTCGCCGAGTTCCGCCCGCACCATGGCTGAGCATTCGATGTGCCAGCCCGGGCGTCCCTCACCCCAGGGGGAGGGGAAGCTGGGTTCTCCGGGTTTGGCCCCTTTCCAGAGCGCGAAATCGAAGGGGTGCTGCTTGCGGGCCTCTTCGGCATCGGCCACGCGCCCGGCGGCGTTGTCCTGCTGTTCGCTCAGATCCCGTCCGCTGAGCTTGCCGTAACCGGCATGCTTCATCACCGCGAAATACACATCCCCCTCAGCGCTGTAGGCCGCTCCCTTGGCTTCCAGTTCTCCGATTAGTGCGCGGATGCCATCCAGGCACTGGGTGGCGCGGGGCATCCGGTCGGGCCGCAGGATCCCCAGGGCGTCCATGTCCTGGTGGAAGGAGGCAATGTTTCGCTCGCTGACCTCCGTCATCGAGGAGTTCTCCTCGCCGGCCCGTTTGAGGATTTTGTCGTCGATGTCGGTGAAGTTCTGAACGAAGGTCACCTCGAGACCGCGCCAGATCAGATAACGCCGCAGCACATCCCAGTTGATGTAGCTCCGGGCATGGCCCAGGTGGCAGAGGTCATAGACCGTCACGCCACAGCAATAGATGCTGGCCTTCCCCGGGGTTAGGGGTGTGAACGGCTCGGTGCGGCGGGTGAGGGTGTTGGTGAGCCGCAGGGACACAGCCATTCAGAAGCTGCGGCTGAGGCTACGGCCTGTTCGGCTGCGTTTATTTCGCCTCCATCCAGTTCGCGCCGACGCCGGTCTCCACCACCAAGGGAACACTCAGCTCGACGGCCTGTTCCATGGTTTTCACTACCAGCTCTCGCGTGGCGTCCAGGGCGTCCGGTGCCACCTCGAGCACCAGTTCGTCGTGCACCTGCAGCAGCAGTTGGGTCGGTAGGCCCTGACGTTGCAGGGCGTCTTGAAGCTGCACCATCGCCACTTTGATGATGTCGGCACTCGACCCCTGAATCGGGGCGTTGGCAGCCGCCCGCAGTTGCTGCGCCTCCATGCCACCGCGGCGGGCCACATCCAGGTCGATCTCCAAGGGGTCTTTACCCAGCAGCCGGCCCAGGCCGTTGCGATCGAAGTGGAATGGGCGCCGGCGGCCGAGAATGGTTTCCACGTAGCCGCGGCTGAGGGCGAGCCGCTCCTGCAGTTCGAGGAAGGCGAACACCTTCGGGTAGCGCTGTTTGTACTTGGCTAAAAACTCCTTGGCTTCGCTCTGGCTTACGCCGGTTTCCCGGGCGAAGCGCTGGGCTCCCATGCCGTAGATCACACCGAAGTTGATGGTTTTGCCGAGCCGACGCTCGTCCGGACTGACCTCGTCTTTGTCCAGCAGCAGCCTGGCGGTCAGCGCGTGCACGTCATCGCCGCTGCGGTAGGCCTCCTGCAGCACCTCTTCGCCCGAGAGGTGGGTGAGGATACGCAGTTCGATCTGGGAGTAGTCGGCGCTGAGCAGGGTCCAGCCCTCTTGGGGCAGGAAGGCCTTGCGGATGCGCCGGCTGTACTCGGTGCGTACGGGGATGTTCTGCAGGTTGGGGTTGCTGCTGCTCAGGCGCCCGGTGGCCGTCACCGCTTGGTTGAAATCGGTGTGCACCCGCCCGGTTTCCGCCTCCACCAGCTGCGGCAAGGCGTCGATGTAAGTGCTCTTGAGCTTGCTGAGCACCCGGTGCTCCAACACCAGGGGTACCACCGGGTGGTCGTTGCCGAGTTTCTCCAGCACGGTGGCGTCGGTGCTGAAGCCGGTTTTGGTGCGGCGGGATTTCTTGCGATCCAGGCCAAGGGTGTCGAACAGCAGCTCCCCCAGCTGCTTGGGCGAGGCAAGGTTGAACTCCACTCCGGCGGCTGCTTTCGCGTCGGATTCCAGTCTCTGCAGGGTGGTGCCCATCTCCTCGGAAAGGCTCTTTAGATAGGGCACATCAATGCGGATGCCAGTGGATTCCATCCGGGCCAGCACCGGTTCCAGCGGCTGCTCCACCTGCTCCAGCAGCGGCAGCAGTTGGGGGCCCATGGTCTCCAGTTGACGGCGCAGCAGCAGGGCGAGGCGGCGGGTGACGTGCACGTCCATGCCGCAGTACAGGCTGGCGGGCTCCAGCGGCACATCGGCGAAGGTTTGCTTCTTGCCCACCAGATCGGTGAAGGCGGTGGGCTGGAAGCCGAATTCACGTTCGGCCATCAGCTCCAGGCCATGTTTGGCTGCGGCATCGCGCAGGTAATCGGCCAGCAGCGTGTCGATCACCACGCCCTCCAGGGCAACGCCATGCCGCAACAGGATCAAGCGGTCGTATTTGGCGTTCTGCAGGGTCTTGGGGTGGTTGCTGCTGGCCAGCCATGGAGCCAGGGCGGTGAGCACGGTTTCCAACGGAAGCTGCTCCGGGCTGCTGTCTTCGCTGCCTTTGTGGCCCAGGGGGATGTAGGCGAGCGCATCCAGGGCCTCTCCCCAGCAGAGGCCGATGCCCACCAGTTCAGCGCGGAACGGGTTGAGGTCGGTGGTCTCGGTGTCGAAGGCGACAGGCATGTCGCTGTCGGTGCAGGCCATCAGCTTCTGCACCAATGCGTCCAGGGCCGTCTCGGTCTGGATCAGCTGCGGTTTCAGGGCTGGCAGCCCCACGTCGTCATTGGTTGCCGGCTCGGTTGCGGCCTCGACAGCGGGTTGTTCCGAGCTGGCTGCGCGGCGGGTGGTCTTGGCGGCAGCAGCCTCCGCATTGGCCCCATAGCCCCCTTCCGAAAAGGCCGCCACAAAGCTCCCCACCTGGCGCAGCAGGCTGTTGAGCTCGAGGTCTTCCAGGCAGCTGCTCAGGCCATCAGCATCCACCGACGACAACGGCAGGCTGGGTTCCTTGGGCAGGGGAACATCCACGAGAATCTCGGCCAGCTTGAGGGAGAGGTAGGCGTTGTCGCGGTCGGCGCGCAGCTTTCCTTTTAATGCACCTTTGATGGCTCCCCGACTGGCTTTCGGCCCTTCAGCTTCCACCTGCTCGAGGGTGGCGTACACCGCATCGAGGTCGCTGTTGTCCTTCAGCAGGTTGATGGCTGTTTTCGGGCCAACACCACGCACGCCGGGGATGTTGTCAGAGCTGTCACCGGTGAGGGCCTTGAGGTCCACCACCTTGTCGGGCATGACGCCGAGCTTGCCGAGCACCCCCTCTTCGCGGATCAGCGTTGGGCCACTGCTTTTGGCGTAGGGCCCCCCGCCCATATAGAGCACCGCGATGTCGCGGCTGTCATCCACCAGCTGGAACAGGTCGCGGTCGCCCGAGAGGATCCGGACGCCCCATCCCGAGTCGGCCGCTCGGTTCGCAAGGGTTCCCAGCACATCGTCGGCTTCGTAGCCCGGTGCCATGCAGAGGGGGAGCTGCAGGTGCGTTTCGAGGATCTGCTGCAGCTGTTCGAGGTCCTGGAAGAACACCTCAGGCGCCACATCCCGATGGGCCTTGTAGTTGGCGTCAGCCTTGTGGCGAAAGGTGGGTTCGGCCGTGTCGAAGGCGATGGCAACACCTTCGGGCTTCAGGGATTTGCTGTTCTCCAGCAGGGCTTTGAGAAAGCCATAAGTCACGCTGGTGGGCCGGCCGTCTTTGGTCGCCAGACCCCCTTCCCCTCCTTTGCTGAAGGCGTAGAAGCTGCGGAATGCCAGGGAATGGCCATCCACAAGCAGCAGGAGGGGCTTGGCGGTGGCCTCGGGCATGACTTTGGTGGAGACGTGGGTGGATCAATCGCGGCGATCAGCCCAGGGGGGCAGATCGATGAACACGCGAGTGCCTGATTCGAGACCGTTCAGGATCGCAGTCTGGTCGCCGCTGCTGTTGCCCAGTTCCACCGGCTGGAAACGTGGTTTCTGCTGCTCATCCACCAGCAACACGCCAGGTTTGCCGTCCTCGATCAAGATCGCCACCGTGGGCACCAGGATTTTTGGTGCACTGCGCCCAGTCTGGAAATTGATGTCGGCGGTCATGCCGATCTTCAGTGCTTTCTGCGGGTTGACGAAGTTCAGCCTTACCTCGAAGGAGGTGACGTTGTTCTCTTTCGCGGCGCGGGGGGCAATTTCATTCACCGTTGCCTGGAAGCGTTCATCGGGGAAGGCATCCACCCGGATTTCGGCGTTCTGGCCGGTCATGATGCGGCCGATGTCGCTTTCTGGAACGCGGGCCCTCACCTCCAAGCCTTGCGAGAGCTCAACGATCGAGGCACTGGTGGCACCGGCTGTGGCCGAGGCGGCGGTGGTGGGGGTCACAAACGATCCCGGTTCGGCGTAGCGAGCTGTGATCGTCCCTGAGAAGGGGGCACGGATCGTCTTTTCGCGGCTCTCCTGTTCCAGTTGCTCCACCCGTTCTCTGGCTGCAGCCAGGCCCGCCTGTCGGGCCAGCAATTCGAAGCGCGCATCGCTGAAGTCATCAGCGCTGATCGCGCCGCTGCCATACAGCTGGCTGCGACGCTCGAAGTCCTCCCTCTTGTTCTGGTAATTGGCTTCGGCCTGGCGCAGCAGAGCCTGCCTTTCCTGCAGCCGATCATCGAGATCGCCGCGATCCATCACCGCCAGCACCTGCTCTTTCTCCACCACATCCCCCTCATCCACCTTCAGCTGAGCCAGCAGACCCTGCTTGCGCGGACTCACATTCACCTTCAGCTGAGCCTGCAGTTCACCACTGGCAGTGATCACCCCAGAAAGCACGCCACGTTCCGCGGTGGTGGTGAAGGGCTTCAGATCCCGTTGACGGTTGCTCCAGGGTCCGAAACGCAGCAGCAGCCCACCGCCGCACAGGGCCAGCACCAGTAATCCCACCATCGCGGCTTTGGGCCGTCTGGATCGTGCTTTTGCCACTGAGGCCAGCTCTGCTTCAGGCGATGGGGACGCAGGGGAGCGCAAGGACTGCAGCATGGGCCCACAAAACTTCACAACAGTCTCGCCGTTGGCCGGTAGATTCCGCCGATGCTCAAAGCCGGAATTGTCGGATTGCCCAATGTGGGCAAGTCCACCTTGTTCAATGCCTTGGTCGCCAACGCTCAGGCGCAGGCTGCCAATTTCCCGTTTTGCACGATCGAGCCCAACGTCGGCACCGTGGCGGTGCCCGATGAGCGACTGGACCGGCTCACGGAACTGAGCAAGAGCCAGGACACCATTCCAACCCGGATGGAGTTTGTGGACATTGCCGGACTGGTGAAAGGTGCCAGCCAGGGCGAAGGCCTGGGCAACAAGTTTCTGGCCAACATCCGCGAGGTGGACGCGATCGTTCACGTGATCCGCTGCTTCGAGGACGATGACGTCATCCACGTTTCGGGGACCGTGGGTCCGTCCCGTGATGCTGAGGTGATCAACCTGGAGCTGGGTCTGGCTGATCTGGGTCAGGTCGAGAAGCGCCGGGAGCGTCTGAAGAAGCAAATGCGCACCAGCAAGGAGGCGCAGGTGGAAGACGCTGCTCTTGAGCGGATTCAGGCGGTGCTCGAGAACGGTGGTGCGGCTCGCAGCGTCGACTTAAGCGATGAAGAAGCGGCGATGATCAAGCCCCTGGGGCTGTTAACCGCCAAGCCGATCATCTACGCCACCAATGTGAGTGAGGACGACCTGGCTGAGGGCAATGCTTTCTGCACCGAGGTGGTTGAACTGGCCGCCAAGGAAGGTGCCGAAACGGTGCGGATCTCTGCCCAGGTGGAAGCAGAGCTGGTGGAACTGGGAGATGAGGAAACCGCGGATTATCTGGAAGGTCTCGGGGTGACGGAAGGTGGTCTGCAAAGCCTGATTCGGGCCACCTATCGGTTGCTGGGGCTGCGCACTTACTTCACCACCGGTGAAAAGGAAACAAGGGCCTGGACCTTCAAGGCCGGGATGACAGCTCCGCAGGCTGCCGGTGTGATCCACACCGATTTCGAACGAGGCTTCATCCGCGCTCAGACCATCGGTTGGGAGAAGCTGCTGGAAGCAGGCTCACTGGTGGAAGCACGCAACAAAGGTTGGCTGCGCAGTGAAGGAAAGGAGTATGTGGTTGATGAAGGCGATGTGATGGAGTTCCTCTTCAACGTCTGATCACGACCGTTGCCCGTCTTATGTGCCCAACGTCATCCTGATCAGTTGTTTCAGTGGTGAGGCTGTGCCGGATGTTTGTTGTCGCTTGATGCGATCCAGCAAGCGTTGCGCCGCAGCATGCATGCGAACTTCGGCTTCGATGGATTGAGGGGCATAGGCCGTTCGCCTGCGTTGTGTGGCTGAGTTGGTTGTGGAGAAGGCCTCGTCCCAGCTGCAGTTCCAAGCAGCCTGGGCAAACCTGGCGTTGTTTGTTTCGAAATGACGCGTCACCTTTTTGGTGAGCTTGCGTGAATAACCCCAGAAGGATGGGTCGTTCCAGCGTCGCTGACGCTCCTCGTTGAGGATGATTTGGGAGGAATTGCCAATGGTCTTGGGGGAAATGTTGTTTTCCCTGAGGAGTTGGCTGAGCACCCGGGCTAGCCACACTCCTCGGGTTCCTGGACTTCGGTTGTAGTGCTTCTGGGGGCAGGGTTTCCAGGGCAGTGCTGTTGAAAGGTTGATGGTGAGAATGAACTGCTCAAAAGGATCTACGCCTCCTTGGCGGAATGGCAGGAAACTCACCTTCAAACCCTTGGCCTTCGCCTTCAGTAAAGGCTGGAAATAGTTCCAGAAATCAAACACATCTTGCCGGCGTTTGATTTTGCCTCGCTTGGGTTTTTCGTTTTGAAGTTTTCCCTGCAAGGCATCGTCAACAAACTGCTCAAAGGTTTGGTGGTGATAAAAACGCCGCAGTGAGTAGATGTAGCGCGAGTTGATGTAATCGAGCTGGCTGCGAATGAAAATCACGATGTGAAGCTCATAGCCCGCCGCATCGGCCATGGCCTCAAGCTGTCGGATGCAGTTCGGATCTGTGAGTGGTACGGCGAATTGCTCGGCGCTGAGCAGACGATGCGGGCCCTCTGGTTGTTGCTTGAAGAATGCCTTCCAGCGTTTGCTCCTCCGTTTGCACAGCTCAGCGGCCAGTTTTTTCGGTTTGGGTTTGCATTCCAGGGGGTCCTGCAGGCTGACGCCATGGCTGCTCAGAAGATCGCGATTGCGGTGCAGCCGTTCCTGGATGTAGGTGGAGGCTGTTTTGTGCGTGCCGGCGTGCACGATCAGTTGTGGCCGTTGGCTCTGAAGGGGCTGGTCTGCCTGGCCTGATCTGGTCTGCGTCATGGTCCTTCAGTGCGGAGTCATTCTCCTCGTTTCTGCTGAACCAACAGAGCCATTAGCTCTGGCGACCGTTGCTGGCGGTTCTTGCGGGAGTGCAGCGTCAGCGGCTGCCGTTGTCCTGTAGCGCGGCTTGAGGCTGCGCAGGGTGGGGAGCACGATCAGGCAGGCCCCACCCATCAACAGCCAGAGCAGCAGGCCATTGTTCTGAAGATCCAGCAAGGCTCCTCCAGCCAGGGGAGCCACGATGGCGCTGATGGCGAAGCACTGGGAAAACAGCGCCATCGCCAATCCACGGCGATGTGGTGGTGTCTCTTCAATAACGGCTTCCGTGGCCGTGGGCAGGAAAGCGGCCTGGGCGAACGCCATCGGCAGCAGGGCTGCCAGCACCAAGACCGTTCCGTTTTCGAACAGGCAGGACAGGGCAAGCAAGCTGCAGCCCAGGCTGAATCCCGCCAGGCTTAAGCCGAGGCCGAAGGCAACGCTGCGCTCTGACAGCCAACGGCCCACCGGCCACTGCAGGCTCACCAGCAAGGTCAATTGGAGGGCGATCAGGGCACTGCTGTGGCTTTCGCTCAGAGCCGGTCGCAACAGCCCGCCGCGCACCAGATCCAGGGGAAGCGCACTCTGTTGAAGAGCCAGGATTCCGGTGGCCACCACACTGATCAGCAGCACCGGCAGCAGGGGAAGCAACCAAGGCAGCCGGGACGTTGGCGGTGGATCACCCGGCTCTGGGCTATTGCCGCTGAGGTTGCGGTAAGGCGGACCGTCCTGGAGGGGGACAAGGCTGATCAGCACCAACACAGCGCCCATGCACACCGCTTCAACGCTGTACACCGTCCGCAGCACTCCCAGAGTGGCGGCAGCGGTTCCGATCAGCGTGCCGATGCCAATGCCGAGAGCATCGGCACTGCGCACCAAGGCGTAGCCCCGTCCGGAGGGCAGGTTGCCGCAACTCAAGGGAACGGCCAATTCGATGGCAGGCCAGTACAAACCCGCTGCACAGCCCAGCAGTAGTTGTCCGAGCAGGTAGCTGTTGTAGTTGTCGGCCTGCAGCAGGATTAGATCGGCCGCAATGGCCAACAGGGTTGTGCCCCTGACCGGCCAGGAGCAGCGGATGCCGCGATCGAGCAGTGCTCCGCTCAGCAGACGCACCACCGTGCCGATCAGGGCTGAGACGGCCAGGCCGCTGCCCACTTCACGCGCTGAAAAGTCGATTGCATGAAAGATCAGCGGCGTCATGAACATCACCCCGCCGGCACCGATAGATGCCAGAAACCTCAGTCGGGTGACGTTTCTCAGCGGTGATGGAAACTGGTTCCACCACCGCAGAGGGTCAGGCGTTGCTGCGCGGACGCTTAACAGGACGATCCATCGCGATGGGCTTGATGGGCAGTCTGCTGCTCAGCACGTGTCCATCGTGGCCTGTTGGCTCCACAGAACGTGTGGAGGTCCAGATTGATGGCGTGGTTCTTCCGGTTTCGGTGGCGGAGCTCGGTGCGTTTGTGCGCTCGCCGACGGCTGATCCAGCGCAGCTCTCGCGATCGGAGCTGTCCACCTGGATGGGTCTTCTCGCGCCCGATAGCCGACAGGGGCTGATCCGTCTGCTCAAGGCACCGATTCTCTCCCGGCGCAGCCTTGGGCGTCAGCTGCTGAGCAGCTGGGGGGCGGGTCCGCTTCTGGATGCGCTGGGGGAATTGATCCGCGTGGAGGATGGCAAACGCATCAATCGTTCGCTGGTGCTCTCCACGCTGGAGCAGTTGCTCGAACGGCAGGAAACCGTTTCGACGTTGGATGTGTTGGAAGCGTTGCCCACCCAGCAGCTGCGTCTTGATTTGGATGCGTTGGTGGCTGCCGCCAACCGCTGGCGGCTGGAATTGGAGCGACATCAGACCTTGATGCGGACCTTGGCTCAGAAAGAGGTCCGCCTGCAGCTCCTCAAGGGGGCTGAGCGTTCTGTCTCTGCCGAAGCGCCTCGTCAGTCAACGCTTGCGGTGGACCATCGTTCGCGTCCGTTGCAGGTGGAACGCTGGATCCCCCAGTCGCCCCGTGAGGACCGGACCTGGGTCTTGATGATGCCGGGGCTGGGCGGGGACCCCAACCACTTCCACTGGCTGGCGCGTTCGCTGATGCAGGCGGGCTGGCCCGTGGCGGTGCTTGAGCATCCCGGCAGTGATGCGGCCGCCGTCCAAGCGTTGCTTGAGGGCCGTCAGTCGTTTGACGGCGCCGCAGCACTCCGCGATCGGTTGGCTGATCTTGCTGCGGTGCTGGACGCGCAACGACGGGGCGATTTGAACATCCCTGGGACCGAGGTGGTGCTGATGGGGCATTCCCTGGGTGCCTTAACGGCTCTCTTGGCCAGTGGGTTGGAGCAGGTGCCCGGAATGGAGCAGCGCTGTAAAGGGGCCCTGGTGGGCTTGCCCCTCACCAACCTCTCGGAATTGCTCCAGTGCGAACTGGCGGCCGGCCGCGCGCTCGAGGGCAACGCGATGGCTTCGTTGCCACGGGCGGTGGTGGGGCTCAACAGCTTTGGCGGTCTGATCTGGCCGCACCGCTCCCGCCAGGCGTTGCCGATTCCGCTGTTGATTGTGGGTGGGACGCTCGATCTGATCACCCCTCCTTTGGATGAGCAGCTGCCTCTTTTGGCTGGATTGGCGGAGCATCCCTACAGCCGGGTGGTGGTGGTTGAGGGTGCCAGTCACTTCTCGCCGATTCGTGTGGATGGCCAGGGCAAGGCGTCAGAGGGGGACGACCTCTTCCAGCTCGGCGAAGAGTTGGTGGGGGTCAATCCCCTCAGCGTTCAACGGGTGATTGCCCATGAAGTCATCCGTTTCCTTGACACCCTCAGCTCCGAGTCACCGCGCAACGATGCCGTTCACCTGATCGAAGCCAGTTCCAAGACGCGCTGGCATCGCTTGGGCCGTCGCCCGGCCTTGCAGCTGCTGGATCAGTAGCGCACCCGCGGATCGAGGGCGGCCACCAGCAAGTCAACGGCAACACTCACCAGCACCACCAAGGCGGCGATTACCACCACGATCCCCTGAACGACGGGGTAGTCCCTTTGATTGATGGCTTCCTGTAGCCGCAGGGCGATGCCTGGCCAGGAAAAGGTGACCTCGATCAGCAGGGCCCCACCGATCAAGGAGGCCACGGTGATGCCAGCGATGGTGAGCACCGGCAGCAAGGCATTGGGCAGTCCGTGGCGAAGGATCACCTGGCGCTCACTCAGGCCGCGGCTGCGTGCCGCTTCCACGTAATCGCCGCGCAGGGTGCGTCGCAGGTTGAGTCGCAGAGCTGTTGTGAAGGTGCCACTTAGCAGCAGGGCCAGGGTTCCTGCGGGCAGGATCAGGTGACGCACGGTGCCTCGGAAGGCGGCCCAGTTGTTCTGAAGAGCGCTGTCCAGAAGGAAAAATCCGCTGCCCTCGGGGGGGAGAAGGCTGGGGGGGAATCGCCCGCCCACAGGCAACCAGCCCAGGCTGACGGCGAACACCAGCTGCACCAGCATCGCCACCCAGAAGGGCGGCAGGGCATAGGTGCCCAATCCGTAGAGGCGACCTCCGAGGTCAATCTTTCCCTCGGGCCGTGCGATGCCGCTGAAGCCAATGCTTAGCCCGACCACAGCGGCAACAACCAGGGCGATGACGCTCAGCTCCAAGCTGGCAGGCAGGGTTTTGCCGATGATCGTTCGAACCGGCTCTTGGTTGATCAGGGCTTGCCCCAGATCGCCGTGGATCAAGCCGTTGAGATAACTGAGGTATTGGTCGAGCAACGACTGATCCAGGCCCAGCCGAGCGCGCATGGCGGCTTTGGCGGCAGCGGGGGCCCGGCTGCCGAGCACCGCATCCACAGGATCCCCTGGGGCAACGCGCAGTAACAGGAACACCAGGCTGGCGATCAGCCACAACATCAATGGCGCCAGGGCGAGGCGGGTGGCGCTGTAGCGCGCGAGGTCTCGGGCGCGTCCCATCAGTTGTTCGTCGCTCCTTCGTGGCGGCGCTCCAGTTCAGCGAGTATCAACTGACCACTGCCATCAAATTGTGGAGGGTTGAGGTTCAGCTGGGCCCAGGCCCGAGGTGAATCCAGCCAGACGGGGATGTAGGCGGCACCATCGGCAGAGAGATGGTCCACACGATCCAGGGCGGTGCGGCGGGCATCGCCCGTCAGCGTGTCGGATTCCAGCAGGGCTTTCTCCAATCCGGGGGCACTCCAGAAGCTGCCGCTGATCGCTGCTTCTCCATCAACGCAGGTGTCGCCCTCCACTGAGGTGCAGCTCAATAGCGGCGTCAGATAGGCCTCCGGATCGGGGTAGCTGCCGCGCCAATCCAGCATCACGGCCTTGAAGGCCCCCTCCCCCAGCTGGCGGTAGATGGTTGTGGATTCGACGCCATCCAGATCCAACACAAGGCAGTCGGACAGGTCCCGTTGCACCTGGGCCTGCCAGGTGAGGGCCAGCAGTTTGTCGGCGGGCACGTTGGAGCGGAAGGTGAGCGGAAAGCGCAACGGGCTGCTGTTGCAGTAGCCCGCTGCCTGGAGCAGCTCGCGGGCCTGCTCGGGGTTGTGTTCGGGCCAGGGGGGCATCGCGCCGCCAGCAAGGCTGGGAGGCACCAACGCCCGCAACGGACGGCGCAGCCCGTAGCTCACCCGTTCACTGATCTCCTTTCGATTGAGACTGACGGCCAGGGCACGCCTGAGGTTGGGGTCTTGGAACGGCTTCTGGTTGCTCAGCAGGGTGATGTAGCCGATCTCCATTGCTGGACCCACCGACTCGTGCAGATCCCCCGCGATCGCCCGTTCATGCAGGGTGTGGCGCTGGTCTTCATCGATCGAGGCGGAGAGCAGCAGATCCACCTCGCCACTGCGCAAAGCCCCATACAGCGCCGTGGAGTTGCTCAGTGTGATCAGATCGAGGCCGTCGTTGCGTGGTGCTTCACCCCAGTACTGGGCAAAGGGCTCCAAGCGTTGCTGATGTTCGCTGAAGCGGGTCAGCTTGTAAGGGCCTGTTCCAACAAAGCGTTCGTGCAGAAAGCGGTCTTGGTGGTTGCTGTAGGCCGTCGGTGAAATGGGGGTGAGGTTGATCGACGTCAGCAGGCCCTGCAGGGATGTAGAGGGGCGACTGAGGCGCAGCCGCAGGGTGTGGGTGTCGGCTTCCTCCACCGAAGCGATGCGATCACCCACCACATAGCTGAGGGTCCCGATGCTGAGGAAGCGCCGAAGGCTAAAGGCCATGGCTGCCGCGTTAAACGGCGTTCCGTCGTGGAAAAGCACATCGGTGCGCAGGGAAATCGTGACGGTGCGGCCGGCATCACTCAGAAAAGGAGCCGATGCCGCCAGCCTGGGTTCCAGCGAGCCATCCCGCTTAAGGCGATACAGCGGGTCCCCTAGGGCGCTGATCAGCTGTATGGCGCTGAGGGTGCTGGCCTGGGCTGGATCCAGGGAGCTGATCCGCCCTGCTGAGGCCACTGTGATGCGGCTGGTGGGGGGCGGTGCCTGGCACCCCACCTGGGTGAAGGCCAGGGCGAGGGCCATCAGTGCGCCAGCGAACGTCCATCTCGTGGGGCGATCGATGCGCTTCAACGGGCCTCAACCATCAACAGATCGGCCCATTCAACAGGGAGTTAAGCGACCTGGCGAATCCTCTCTAGAGAGATTTCGAACACTGGTGATCCCTCGTTGCTCTGCAGAGGCCAGCGGCGCACCCAGCAGCGGTCGTGGTCGCCATCCACACCGATTACCTGATAGGTGTCGTCGTCACTGTCGAGGTTGACGCAATCTCCCTGGTGAACAGACATCGGACTGAACCCCTCGTCTAGGGAACAGCCTTGACCCGGTTTCGATCGAGTGAGGTTCTGCATGAACCGTTTCGAGCACACATCTGAGAATTCAGACCTGTGCAGTGAAAGTTCTTGACACTCTGACGCATGCCCGGGCACGGGCGCCAGCACTGGCGGACTCCTCAGAGGCAGCCGAGGTGAGCGGCCAGGCCCGAAACTTCCGGCAAGGCCTGGATCGCTTCGAGGGCTTCATTCATCTGGCGTTGGCTCACTTCATGGGTGATCACAACGATCTCGGCACCGGCATCGCTGGCGTTGAATTGCACGATCGACTGGATGGAGACATTGCGTTGGCCGAAGCAGCCGCCAACGTTGCCAATCACGCCCGGCGCGTCTTTTGTCTTGAAACGCACATAGTGGCGTTGGCGAATGTCGCCTGAGTCGACGAGGGAGCAAGGCCGCCAGCTGCTTGCTGCTAAGAGGGGATCCACTTTTCCAGGCCCGTCACTGGCCTTACGGATACCGGCGATGTTGAGGATGTCGGCCACCACCGCAGAGGCCGTTGGTCCAGCACCAGCACCTGGCCCATAAAACATCACCCGGCCGATTGGGTCTCCTTCTACAAGGATGGCGTTGTTGACGCCGTTCACGCCCGCCAGGGGGTGGTCCTTGGGAACCAGCGTGGGCTGCACGCGCAGGGAGAGCGGCAGGGGATCGTCACTGTTGGGCATGCGTTCGGCCATTCGCTCGGCCACGGCCAGCAGCTTCACGCCGTAGCCCAGTTGGTTGGCGTAATCCACATCCACGCCCTGCAGGCCACTGATGCCGTCGGTGGGAACCGCGGAGCGATCCACGCTGCCGCCGAAGGCCAGGGTGGCCAGGATCGCGATCTTGTCGGCTGCATCAAGACCGTCCACATCCGCTGCCGGATCGGCTTCGGCGTAGCCCAGCTCCTGGGCATCCTTGAGCACCGCGTCATAGGCGGCTCCCTCCTCTGCCATGCGGGTGAGGATGTAGTTGGTGGTGCCGTTGATGATGCCGCTGACGCGGTTGATGCGGTTGCCGCCCAGGGACTGCTTCAGCGGCTCAATGATGGGAATGCCGCCACCAACGGCAGCTTCGATCAGCACATAAACCCTGGCGGCGGCCGCGGCTTCAGCGATTTCCTGACCGTGGCGCGCGATCACGGCTTTGTTGGCGGTCACCACGGATTTGCCGGCTGCAATCGCTTGGAGAATCAGGCTGCGGGCCGGCTCCAGACCACCGATTACCTCCACCACCACGTCCACCGCAGGGTCCTGGATTACCGCCGATGGATCGGTGGTCAGCAAGCTTTCGTCCAAGGCCACGGGCCGGGGACGGTTCAGATCGCGGACGGCAACACGGATCAGCTCAAGCTCACCCACCAGCGGGTGGCGTTCGCTGGGGTTCTGGAGGATTGAAGCCACCCCACCGCCAACCGTGCCCAGCCCCAGCAGACCCACGCCGACCTTTCCTGCCATCCCCTGTGATCCGTGTTGGAACGATTGCGAGCGACTCTATGTATTGACGTGACTTTGCTTCGGTTCTCCTTCTGATCAGCTCCCCAACTGACGTGCCTGCTCCTGCATGGCCAGGAGGATGTTGAGGAAGCCATTGGCGCGGGAGGGCGTCAGGCTGGCCTGCAGGCCTGTTGCCGCAATGAAGGCCGGGTCCACCGCCTGCACCTGGGCCGGCGTCAATCCATCCAGCCCCTGGATCAACAACGCCAGCAGTCCCTTGGTGATCAGCGCATCGGAGTCGCCCTGCCAGCGCATCACCCCCTCATCGAGGGCACCCCGCACGAACACCTGCGACACACATCCCTTCACCTTGATGTCGTCGGTCTGCTCCTCGGCCGGCATGGGAGCGAGCTTCTTGGCCAACCAGAGCACGTACTCGTAGCGGCGTTTTGGATCGGCGGTGCCGCCCAAGCGCTCGACCATCCGGTCGAGGGCATCACTGCCGGTGCTGGTGGCCATGCGGGGCTCAGTCGTTTCGACGTCGCACGCTAACCAGCAGCCCCACCATCACCAGGCTGAAGGGGAACACGACCACCTCGTTCAGATTCACTTCGCCATCTTGAACGGGGAGTTCGAGGTAGTCGCGGTGGCCTGGACCACCGTCCACTTGGAGATCAACGGTGCCGTTGCCCACGCTGCTGAGATCGATACTCAAGCGTCCCTCCGTATCGGTTCGGCCCAGTTCCAGCCCTGGAGTGCCATCGGCATTGAGCAGGCGAACAACGGCCCCTTGGGTGGGTTCACCGTTGGAAAAGCTGCTGCTCAATTGCAGGTCGCCATCGAGATAGTGCAAAGCGCTTTCGATCTGATGGGCCCTGGCGGGAGCGAGAACTGCGCCGTGCAGCACCGAGCTGAGCAGAACCAGTGGAGCCAGCAGACGCAGCATGGAAGGGCGATCAATGGTGCCCATGATGCGGCCCCTCAGGCGGGCCGACCAGCACCCTGCTCCGTGATCCAGCCGGTAAACGGAACATCCCAGGACTCTCGGGGCAACGGTTCGGCCGCAAGGCAGGTTGAGGGCAGCACCACCCAGGCCGGCACGGCAGCCCAGGCGGGATCAGCCCTGAGTCGGTCGTAATACCCACCGCCGTAGCCCAGGCGGATTCCAGCGCCATCCACCGCCAGCGCCGGTACCAGCAGCAGCGCCAGCTGATCGGGCCCAAGGGCGTCTCCCGCGGCAGGCGCGGGAATGCCGCAGCCATCGGGCTGAAGCGGGTCTTGGTCCCAGCTCCGGTAGATGAGTCCGCCGCTGCCATCGGCCACTGGCAAGGCCAACGGCGGATGGGGGCCATCCCGCAGCGGCCGTAAATCCGCCTCCCCCGGCAGGGGCCAGTAGATCCCCAGATGGCTGTTGCCGCAGTTGGAGCGCCCGATCAGCTCCCTCACCGCGTCCTGAATGGACCGCGTGGCTGTCTCGTCCAGATGGCGCTGCCCTCTGTAGTGAAGGCGCAGGGTTGCCTTGGCGCTCATCGCTGCAACCAGGCCGTCAACGCCACAGCGAGGGCATCGGCCGCATCATCCGGTCGGGGCGGTTCATCCAGGTTCAACTCCCGCATCACCGCTTCCAGCACTTCATCCTTATCGGCATGGCCGAACCCCGCTACGGCGAGTTTGATCTGCATGGGAGGGAACTCCACCATCGGAATCTTGAAGCGGGCCAGGGTCATCACCACCACGCCGCGCGCTTGCACCACATTGATGGTGTTGCTGGATCGGTAGAAGAAAAACTTTTCCACGGCCGCCAGTTCCGGTCGCCAGATCCGAATCAGCTGGCGCAGGTCGCCAGCGATCTCCACCATGCGATCACCATCGGAGCGACCGGAATCGGTCTGGATGATGCCGCAATCGAGCATGCGCTGGCATCCGTCCTGGATGTCGATCACCCCGTAGCCCACCCGGGCGAGGCCCGGGTCGATGCCGAGGATCCGCATGGGCTGATTGTGGGGGGATCAGGCGGCGAGGGCCAGTTCGAAATCAGCGCGGTCGCTGCTCTCGCTGCGTTCGAACACCTTGCAGAACACCTTCACCACCCGGTCGCCGGAATCCACCTGCTCCAGGGGGTCCTTACGCAGGCGATGGCGCAGGCAGCAGGAGGCCACGCGGGCCACATCGTCCTCGCTCACTTCCGTGCGCCCTTCAAAGGCGGCCAGGGCTCGGGCGGCACGGTTGGTGACGATGTCACCCCGCAGACCATCCACATCGAGCTCGCCGCAGACGGCGGAGATGCGCAGGCGCAGATCCTCATCAATGCTCACCTGGTCGAGGCGTTGCTGGGCCTCCACCACCCGTTGTTGCAGGGCGTTTTGATTACCCTCCACGGCGGTGCTGAAGCCATCGGGATCGCTGTCAAAGGCGGTGCGCTGGTCCACCACCTGCACCCGCAGCTCTGGATTCCGCACGGTGCGCACTTCCACGCTCATGCCGAAACGGTCGAGCAGCTGGGGGCGGAGTTCCCCTTCCTCGGGGTTGCCGGAACCGATCAAGACGAAACGCGCCGGGTGGCGCACGGAGATGCCTTCCCGTTCCACCGTGTTCCAGCCTGAGGCGGCTGAATCAAGGAGGACGTCGACGAGGTGGTCGTCGAGCAGGTTCACCTCATCCACGTAGAGCAGGCCGCGGTTGGCTTTGGCCAGCAGGCCGGGCTCAAAGGCCCTCACGCCTTCACTCAGCGCTTTTTCAATGTCGATGGTGCCGCAAAGGCGGTCTTCCGTCGCACCGAGGGGCAGGTCCACCATCGGCACCTGCCGCGGTTCGGTACTCAGGCTTTCCCCCTGTTGCATCCGCTCGCGCACCTCACTGCTCTGCAGGTCGGGATCGCTGGCAGAGCTGTTGTAGGGATCGCCGGCGACAACGTCGATGTCCGGCAGCAGATCGGCCAGGGCACGGATCGTGGTGGATTTGCCGGTGCCGCGGTCCCCCATGATCATCACGCCGCCGATGCGCGGATCGATCACGTTGAGAAGCAGGGCCAGCTTCATCTCCTCTTGACCGATCACTGCAGTGAAGGGGAAGACCCTGCGCTTCCGGGGTGCAGTCACGAGCAATTCTCTTGGCGTGCTCAGGATTGTTTCACAGGCTGCACGGTGATGACCTGGGGTGGCGTGGCATCAGCGGGATAGACCAGCCGAACGCGCACCTGCTTGGCTTCCCCTGGCTTGAGCATCAGCTGTCCCAAGGACGGCCCCTGCTGCCCCTGGCGCAGCACCAGGTGCTGGGTCTGGCGTCCCTTGGGAACACCCTCTGGATCCTCCAGACCCGTTGTCTGCACGGGGCCGCGGAACATCACCGGACCATTGAGGTCATCGCGGAAGCGCAGGAAAGAGGGTTGGCTGTTGCCTTTGAGGGGCGAATCCAGCGACAACTGCAGCGTCACCGCGGCTGAACCGGTGTTCTTCAGCGGCAGGGTGAGGTCGTATTCCACCCCGTAGTTGCCATGGGCGGCCCAGGCGGTGCCGGGATAAAAGCTCTTGAGTTCAGCGGTCTGCACCTGGTTGGTGGCGAGGGTTCCGCGCTCCAGGCTGCTGATCGGCCAGGAGATGGGGGCCTTGGGTGCGGCAAGCACCGAGCTGCCCGGGTCGGTGATGCGCGCCCGCCAGCTGCTGCCGATCTGAACACCGCTCACCCGGGAATAAATGATTTTCCCCTTGCTGCCCCGTGGGGTGGGTTGATGCTCCTTACTGCTCATGCGCTGGTCTTTCAGCAGCTGCAGCCAGTGCTGCTCGCTTGGCGCATTCCCGTCGTTGCCATGGGCGGCCAGGGTGGCCATCGCCACCGGCCCGGAGCTGTGGAAGCGCAGTTGCAGGTTGCGGCCGTTGAGCAGGGGGTCGAGACCGGCCACGGGTATGGGTAACAGCAGCAGTTGTGTGGGTGAGCCTGGAGCCAGGGTCCAGCGGCGCTTGGCGAGTTCCGCTGCGCTGCGACCGGCCAACAGATCTCCGGCAACGCGGCTGCCGGGTCCTGCCGCCACTACGTCGGTGGTCTCTGGCATCAGGCTCGGCAAGGGCAAGAAGGGGGCCTGGGTCTGGCCGGACTCCGTGGCCTGCGAAAGCGAGGTGCTGCCCGAGATCAGCTGCAGGGTCACAGGTGCGTTCCCCAGCGGAGCCGCCAGTACCGCCAGCCACAGGGTTGAGCTGGGGTTGCCTTCGGCATCCCCGGCATACACGTGGTGGCTGAACAGGTCAAAGCGACCGTTGAGTACCACCGGAACTGACGCCTCTTCCCCGTCGGGAAAGGTGGAGATCAGGATGCCGTCGTCATCAATCAGTTCGGGGTTGTTGTCGTTCACCATCAACACGCTGTCGAGGGCTCCCGGTAAGGGGCGAACGCTCTGCTGACGCTCAATCACTTCCGCAGCGCCAGGCAGTCCCATCACGGTCAGCCAGGCAGCAGACAACAGCGGGGCGAGCTTCATGGTTTGGGCGGGACAGGGATGGGTTTGAGGTGCGGTGCCATGGCGGCGGCGAGCTGACGGATCAGTTCGGTGGATCGGGGGTCATTGAAGGGGCCTTCCACCAGAAATCCCGCCACAGCGCGTCTGCCGTCGGGGAGTTCGATCAGCCCGGCATCGGCGTAGGCGATGCCGATGTCACCGGTTTTGTTGTAGACGCGGTAACCCTTGCGGGCCAGGCTCGCGTCAGGTGCCCCCTGCGCCCCACCGAGGCCGCGCATCAAGCCTCTGGGGAGCAGCGTGTTGGTGACCGACGTCCCCATCACCTCGCGAAACAGATCCCGGCTGCGGGGAGCGAGCAGCTCGCCGCTATCCACCAGGGCAATGGCCCGGCTGAGATCCCGGGCACTGGTGGTGTTGGTCCCGTCGAGATCCGGCAGCCAGTTGTTCACCACAGTGGAGGGGAGGTCCAGCTCCTGAAAGCGGGCATTCACTGCGTCCATTCCCCCCGCCCGAGCAATCATCAAGTTGGTGGCGGAGTTGTCGCTGACCCGGATCATTTCCGTCGCCACCTCATGGGTGGGGAAGCGGCTGCCAAGGGGCCGGGAGGCCATCCAACCGGCCCCTCCCCCCACAAGCTCCTCGGTGAGCGTGAGCGGCTCGTTCCACTGAAGCGTTCCCTGATCCAGCAGCTCCAGCACCGCGAGAAGGATCGGCGTCTTGATCGAGCTGGCGGCGGCCATTGGTCGCTCCGCCTGCATGGCCGCAAAGCGTCCGTCGTCAAGGATCAACATGTAGGCGCTGGCCTGCAGATCGGTTTGTTGCGCGGCCAGCTCCACCCATCGCTGCGACAGCGCCTTGATTTCTTGCCTTGGGGCAAAGCGTGCCTGCTTGAGGCCCTTCGCGATGGCTGGCGCAGCCTTCGTGTGCTTTTCGGCGTCCTCAGCGCTGGGCGGCTCCACGGCGTCGCCGAGCAGCGTGGTGATCAAGGCTTGATCGGCCAGCCAGCTGGGCAGTGAGATTTTCTGCTGTTGCACGCCCGGGGCCAGCAGCCGCAGGCCTGTGCCGGTGAGCAGTCCCAGACCCACCCCCATTAAGACCAGCCGCAGGATGAGCTGGGCCGGTCCTCTCCAACCGGCGGAGCGACGTGAAGAACGACTGCTGCTCAACCTTTCAGCCGTGAATGTTCGGCAGAGATTAGGGGCGGTTGGCGCGGATGGCCCAGCGCAGTTGGCGCACCATCCCCCGCAGCAGAGCGACTTCTTCGGCGCGCACCGTGGCGCGTTGCAGCAGATCCCGCACCTTGGCCATCCGTGCGGCGGCGGTGTGCTCCAGCAGGAAACCGGCTTCCAGCAGCAGGTCGGTTGCGTCGTCCAGCAAGGCTGACAGTGCTTTGGCGGCCGCCGGGTCCGGTGATGGGGGTTCGATGCTGCGGGTTTCGGTTGTGCCGCTGTTAAGGCGGGCTAACTCATGCAGCACCACAGCTACGGCGTGGGACAGATTCAGCGAGGGATAGGACTCACCGCTTTGCAAGCAGAGAACCCGTTGGCAGAGCCGTAGCTCACTGTTGCTGAGGCCGCGGTCTTCCCGTCCGAACACCAGGGCCACGGGGGCGTCAGCGCTGGAGCTGATGCCATCGCTGGCCAGCAACCAAGCCAGGGCCTGCTCGGGTGTTTGCAGGGGAATCTCACCATGGTCGAGGCGTCCGCAACTGCCCACGGTGCGACGGCAGTCGTTGATGGCCGTCAGCAGGTCGGGCACCACGACGGCGGCCTGAAGCAGTTCCTGCCCATGCACGGCCATCTGTAGGGCCTGTTCGCTGAGATGGTCACAGCGGGGGGCCACCAGCCGCAGTTCGCTCACCCCGAAGTTGGCGCACAGCCTGGCCACGCTTCCAATGTTCAGGGGGCCGGCCGGCTCCACCAGCACGACGACGGCATTCAAAGCAGCGGCTCAGCTGAGGGTGTGCAGGTAGGCCAGCAGGTCGGCCATGGATTGTGGTTCCATCTCAAAGCTCGGCATGGGGGGAGTCTCGCCGCTGATGATCTGGTGCACCAGAACGGGGTCTTTGAGCTGGTTGCTGACGCCCTGAAGTTGAGGGCCCACCAATCCCTGGCCGGCAAGACCATGACAACCAGCGCAATTGATCCGGAACAGCTGTCCGCCGTGGTCAACGGCCCCTTGCAATTCAAGGCTGGCCTTGATGTAGGGGTCCTGCTGGGCGCTCCCCAGAACCCAGAGCACCAGCACCACGCAGGCTGTGGCAGCCGACACCACAAGGGCCGCGATCAGGCCGCGACCCCGATCGCTCGAATCATTTGCATCAGCTGATGCCGATTCGGCCGCAATTCGTGACGGCTGGACCACAGACCTGGAGTTCCAATGAGAGAATTCTCCCTAATTCTGATTGCTGACGCGAATCAATGATCGAACCTCTGCTCTGCGGCATCGTTCTGGGTCTGATCCCCGTCACGCTGATGGGTCTGTTCGTTGCGGCATGGAACCAGTACCGCCGTGGTGGCAGCGCTCTGGGGGGTTGAGCAGCAGCACGCTGCTGATGCCATAGCGGCGCTGATCCACAACCGTCCAACCTGCGCCCGGCACGGGGTTCAGGTTTGAGCGGTGTTCACACACCACCAGGGAGTCCTGGTGAAGCCAACTCCCCTGGGCGAGGGCGAGAAAGCAGGGTTCGTAGAGGCCCTGGTCGTAGGGGGGGTCGAAGTAGACGATGTCGAAGGGCTCCTGGCCCCAGCCCTTTTGCAGCCATGAAATCAGCTCCCGCCGTTCGGTGCGGATCTCCGGAGCCGGTGATCGGCTTGCTGCCACCGCACTGAGGTTGGAGCGGCTGACGCGGATGCACTGCGGATCTTGATCGACGGCCACCACACAGCTGGCACCCCGCTGCAACGCCTCGCAGCCCATCACGCCGCTGCCGCTGCAGAGGTCGAGCCAACGGCAATCATGCAGTTGCGGGGCAAGGATGTTCATCACGGCCTCGCGCACCCTGGAGGTGGTGGGTCGAGCGGTGCGTCCCCCTGGGCTCAGCAGACGTCGACCACCGCTGAGACGCAGTTGCCCGCCACCGCTCATGGGAAGGGCGCAGCCCCGTTGCGCAGCCAGATCAACCAGCGCTTGAGCATCTGTTCCCCGGCATCGGACGACTTCTCCGGATGGAACTGGCAGGCGCCGACTCGACCCCGCCAGACAACAGCGGTGACCTCCTGATCGCCGAAGGGGGCCGAGGCCTTGAGGTTTTTCGGGTCGGTGGGAACGGCGGCATAGCTGTGCACGAAATACACCCATTCCGACAGGGCTTCGCTGCTGAGCAGCGGGCAGTTGCCGTGATGCTTCAACGGGGCCCAGCCCATGTGGGGGATGCGCTCGCCGCTGTTGTTGGGAAGGCGTTCCACCCGTCCGGCCAGAAGCCCCAGGCCTGGATCGTTGCCTTCGTCGCTCTGTTCAAACAACAGCTGCAGGCCAAGGCAAATGCCAAGCAAGGGGCGGTCCTCTTGCCCCCAGCGCAGCAGATGGGGCACGAGCCCCGTGGCCCTGAGGTTGGCCATGGCCGGATCAAAGGCGCCGACCCCCGGCAGGATCAGCGCATCAATTCCGTCCAGATCATCGGCGTGCTGGATCAGTGAGCAGCCTTGATCAAGCCGCTCAAGGCATTTCTCCACGGAGTGGAGATTGCCCATGCCGTAATCGATTAACCCGAGGTTCAGACTCAACCGGTTGATCCGTTCTGGAGACGGATTCAGAGGTACTTGGAGATGGTGCCTGAGAGGGTTGCCTTGGGAACAGCGCCCACAACTGTGTCCACCTTCTGCCCGCCCTTGAACACCATCAGGGTCGGGATGCTGCGGATGCCGTACTGGCTGGCAACGTTGGGATTCTCGTCGGTGTTGAGCTTGAACACCTTGATCTGACCCTCGAATTCCTTGGCGATTTCCTCAACGATCGGAGCCACCATGCGGCAAGGTCCACACCAGGGTGCCCAGAAGTCCACGAGAACGGGCACGTCGCTTTGGAGCACGTCCTGCTCGAAGGATGCGTCGGTGACAGCAGCAGCGCTGGACATATGAGCAGGAAGATTTAGAGAGAATTTAGCAACGGTTTCAAGCGAACACACAGCTCTTCCCTGCTGGGAAGGGATCTGTGACAGTCGCTCTCCACAAAGAGTGAAAGCCCGATCGCGCCGGGCCGGGGGGTGTGAGGAGTGTGTGGGCCGAAGCCCGCACACCTCCAATTTAGCGCTGCTCTACTTGCCCATCCCGAGGTGCTGGGCCTTTTGGTAGACCTTGCCCTCCGTCAGCAGGGAGGGTGCCACGACCACCTCCACCTGCTGCATCTGCTTGATGGTTTGGGCTCCCAGGGTGCCCATGGATGTCTTCAGGCAGCCCAACAGGTTGTGGGTGCCGTCGTCCAACTTGGCCGGGCCGCGGAGGATACGTTCGATGCTGCCGGTGTTGCCCACATTGATGCGGGTGCCGCGGGGTAGCACCGGGCTTGGGGTGGCCATGCCCCAGTGGAAGCCCCGGCCGGGAGCCTCCTCAGCACGGGCGATGGGCGAGCCGATCATCACGGCGTCGGCGCCGCAGGCGATGCATTTGCAGATGTCACCGCCGGTGACGATGCCACCGTCGGCAACGATCGGCACATAGCGACCGCTTTCCTTTTCGTAATCAGCCCGGGCGGCGGCGCAGTCGGCAACCGCCGTGGCCTGGGGAATGCCCACGCCGAGAACGCCGCGGGAGGTGCAGGCGGCACCGGGGCCAATGCCCACCATCACACCGGCTGCGCCTGCGCGCATCAGCTGCAAGGCCACGTCATAGGTGACGCAGTTGCCGATCACCACGGGAACGCCCATGTCGCGGCAAAGGGCTTCCAGATCCAGGGTTTCTTGGCCTTCAGGTCCGGTGTGGTCCGTTGAGACCACGGTGGCCTGCACGAAGAAGAGATCGGCTCCGGCTTCGGCAATGGCCTTGCCGAAACGCATGGCGGCCACTGGTGTGCCGCTGACGGCAGCGATGCCTCCCTGGGCCTTGATGTCTTGAATGCGTTTGCGGACCAGGGCCTCTTGAACCGGCTGGCTGTAGATCTCCTGCATCAACGGGACGAATTCGTCCTTGCCAACGGCGGCGATGCGATCCAGAACCTGGTTGGGGTCTTCGTAGCGGGTCTGAACACCCTCAAGGTTGAGCACGCCGAGGGCGCCCAGTTGGGACAGGCGAACGGCCATGCCCACGTCCACCACGCCGTCCATGGCGCTGGCGATAATGGGAATCTCGCGCTCGATTCCCCCCAGGGTCCAACGGGTATCGGTGACCTCGGGGTCCACCGTGCGACCCCCAGGCACCAGAGCGATTTCATCGATTCCGTAGGCCCGGCGAACGGTCTTGGAGCGTCCGAGCTGAATGTCCACCGCGCGACTTCAATAAAGTCAGATCAAGCTACCAATCGGGATGATCGCCTCAGCTTGATCGGCCTGTCACACGGCTCCAGGTTGAGCGGGCGCCGTTGATGAAGTTGTCCCGGTCGCTGTTGCGAATCAGGTTGCGCAGGGCGAAGTTCACCAACCAGATCACGCCGGCCAGCTCCAGCAGGCCTGGCACCAGAGGGATGCTGTTAATGGTGCTGAGCACACCGGAATAAACCGTCGCCACCAGGCTGAAGACGATCAGGCCGCCAACCACCCGCAGGGGCAGCTGGGCCTTGGTCCAGAGCTCAGCCAGATCGTTCTGCTCGAGCCAGTCCTTCACCTTGCCCACCAGCAGCTCCCATTCGCCACCGTCCAATGGATCGCCGTCCTGATCGGTGCTCTCCTGAGCAGGGATCGACACGGTGGAGGCGATCACCGGGTCGGGTGTGGGCGCTGGAGTGGGCGCGGGTGTTGGGGCAGGAGTGGGTGTGGGTGCCGGAGTCGGTTCAGGCTCCGGCGTCGGTGCAGGAGTGGGTTCCGGGGTTGGCGTGGGGTCGCTGCCTGGGATTTCGGCTTCAGGGCGCGGCTCGTCGACAGGACCCATCACGTCAGTGGAAAGCTTCGGGATTTTATCCGGACTTTTCGGTTGCTTCCACCGTCCGAGATAGACTGATAAAGGACGTCTGATGCACGTATGACGGATTCTTTGGGGCCTGGAGGCGGCGGTCCCGGCGGTTCCGACGATCGGATCATTCAGACGGACTTACGCAACGAGATGTCGCGCTCCTATATGGAGTACGCGATGAGTGTGATCGTGGGTCGGGCCTTGCCCGATGCCCGCGATGGCCTCAAGCCGGTGCATCGCCGGATCCTTTACGCGATGTATGAGCTGGGCCTCACCAGCGACAGGCCCTACCGCAAATGCGCCCGTGTGGTGGGCGAAGTGCTCGGCAAATATCACCCCCACGGCGACACCGCCGTGTACGACGCCCTGGTGCGCATGGCCCAGGACTTCTCCATGTCGATGCCCCTGATTGATGGGCACGGCAATTTCGGCTCGGTGGACAACGATCCACCGGCGGCCATGCGATACACCGAATCACGGTTGCGGGCGCTGACCACCGACAGCCTCCTGGAAGACATCGAGGCGGAGACGGTTGATTTCGCCGATAACTTCGACGGCTCCCAGCAGGAGCCGACCGTGCTTCCGGCTCGGATCCCGCAGCTGCTGCTAAATGGTTCAGCGGGCATCGCCGTGGGGATGGCGACGAACATTCCGCCCCACAACCTCAATGAGCTGATTGATGGCTTACTCGCGTTGATCGCGAACCCTGAGATCACCGATCAGGAGTTAATCCAACTGATCCCTGGCCCGGATTTCCCCACCGGTGGTCAAATCCTGGGGCGTGAAGGCATCCGCGAGACCTACCTGGGCGGCCGCGGCTCGGTGACCATGCGCGGAGTGGCCAACATTGAAACGCTCGAGGTGCCGGGACGCCCCGATCGCGATGCCGTGATCATCACGGAGTTGCCGTATCAAACCAACAAAGCGGCGCTGATCGAGCGCATCGCAGAGCTGGTCAACGACAAAAAGCTCGAGGGCATCTCTGACATCCGCGACGAAAGCGACCGCGATGGCATGCGGATCGTGGTGGAACTGCGCCGTGACGCCTACCCGCAGGTGGTGCTGAACAACCTGTTCAAGCTCACCCCGCTGCAGAGCAACTTCAGCGCCTACATGTTGGCGCTGGTGAATGGCGAGCCAATCCTGCTCACCCTGCGCAAGATGCTCGAGGTGTTCCTCGACTTCCGGGTCGAGACGATCGAGCGCCGCACCCGCTACTTGCTGCGCAAGGCGGAAGAGCGCGACCACATCCTGCTGGGCCTGCTGCTGGCGCTTGATCAGCTGGATCCGATCATTGCCTTGATTCGGGCTGCTCCTGATACGGCTACGGCTCGGCAACAGCTGCAGGAGCGCCATGGCCTCTCCGACGTCCAGGCCGACGCCATCTTGCAGATGCAGCTGCGTCGTCTGACGGCTCTGGAGGCCGACAAGATCCGTCTTGAACACGAGGATCTGGTCACCAAGATCGCCGACTACAAGGACATCCTTGGCCGGCGTGAGCGGGTGTTCGGCATCATCCAGGACGAGCTCGGTCAGCTGCAGGAGCGCTACCCCATCCCTCGTCGCACGGAGATCCTTGACCTCGGCGGTGGGCTCTCCGACATTGATCTGATCGCCAATGAGCGTTCGGTGGTGCTGCTCACTGAGACCGGTTACCTCAAGCGGATGCCGGTGAGCGAATTCGAGGCCACCAGTCGCGGCACCCGCGGCAAGGCCGGAACCCGCAGCCAGGGTGAGGATGCGGTGAAGCTGTTCATCAGCTGCAACGACCACGACACCTTGGTGCTGTTCAGCGACCGCGGTGTGTCGTATGCGCTCCCCGCCTACCGCGTGCCCCAGTGCAGCCGCACGGCAAAGGGCACCCCGGTGGTGCAGCTGTTGCCGATTCCCCGGGAAGAGGCGATCACCACGTTGATTCCGGTGTCGGAGTTCAGCGACGACACCGATCTGCTGATGCTCACCCGAGGTGGCTTCATCAAACGCACCCGCCTTTCGGCCTTCAGCAGCATCCGCTCCAATGGTCTGATCGCCATCAACCTGGAGGAAGGCGATGCCCTCACCTGGGTGCGCCTGGCGGTGCCCGGCGACAGCGTCTTGATCGGCTCCAAAGCCGGGATGACCATCCACTTCCGCCTCAGTGATGAGGAGTTGCGGCCTCTGGGCCGTACGGCCCGCGGCGTGCGGTCGATGAACCTGCGCGATGGCGATGCCCTGGTGAGCATGGATGTGCTTCCGGTGGAACTCGCCGATCAGGTGGCCGCCAGCGCAGAGGAAGAAGAGGATGCCGCCACCGAGGGGCCCTGGGTGCTCGTGGCATCGGCTTCGGGTCTGGGCAAGCGGGTGCCGGTGACGCAATTCCGCTTGCAGAAGCGGGCCGGCATGGGCCTGCGGGCGATGAAGTTCCGCACTGACGCCGATCAGCTGGTGGGGCTGAGCGTGCTCGGTGCCGGTGAAGAGCTGCTGCTGGTGAGCGAGAAGGGGGTGATCGTGCGCACCAGCGCCGATGCCATTCCCCAGCAATCCCGTGCGGCCACAGGGGTGCGTCTGCAGAAGCTCGACAAGGGCGACCGGCTGCTGAAGGTGGTGTTGGTGCCGCCGGAAGCGGACGACGACTCCGCTGACGACACCGAGTCCAACGACACTGAAGCTGAAGCGCAGGACAGCTGACCTTGGCTGAGCCGGTGGATGTGCTGGTGCTGGGGGGTGGTCCTGCTGCCCTCTGCATCGCCTCGGAACTGAACCAACGGGGCGTGGCGGTTGCCGGCATTGCCCCCGACCCAGTCGTCAATCCCTGGCCGAACACCTACGGCATCTGGGCCGATGAATTGAAGATGGTTGGGCTCGAGCACTTGCTGGAGCACCGCTGGAGCGACACCGTCAGTTATTTCGGCGACGGCGGTTCAAGGGCTCAGGATCAGAGCCATACCCACGGGATCGACTACGGCCTGTTCGATCGGGCTGCCTTGCAGCGTTACTGGCTTGAGCGGGTCGATGGCGTGGTCTGGCATCAAGACACGGCCGAACGGGTGGAGCTGAATGGTTCAACCACCAGCGTCAGCTGTGGATCGGGAACCACATTGCAGGCGCGCTTGGTGATTGATGCCTCCGGTTCGCGCACGCCCCACATTCGTCGCCCGGATCAGGGGCCGGTGGCGGGCCAGGCGGCCTATGGCGTGGTCGGGCGTTTCTCCAAACCGCCCATTGAGCCGGGCCGGTTTGTGTTGATGGACTACCGCTGTGATCACCTCAGCGCGGAGCAGCGCAGCGAACCACCCACGTTCTTGTATGCGATGGATCTGGGTGATGGGGTGTTCTTCGTGGAAGAAACTTCGCTCGCTTTGGCGCCCGGTGTTCCCTACGACGTGCTTAAGCAACGGCTCCAACAGCGCCTGGATCTGCGCGGCGTGGAGATCACCGAGGTGATCCATGAGGAGTTCTGCCTCTTCCCGATGAATCTGCCGCTGCCGGATCGCAGCCAGCCGGTGCTGGCTTTTGGAGGTGCAGCGAGCATGGTGCATCCGGCCTCGGGCTACATGGTGGGATCGTTGTTGCGCCGCGGACCTGATCTGGCCCAGGCCATTTCCGTAGCTCTCGCCAATCAAAACCTTGGCTCAGCTGCTTTGGCGCAACGGGGTTGGCAGGCGCTCTGGCCGATCGAGTTGGTGATGCGCCATCAGCTCTATCAATTTGGCCTGGGCCGCTTGATGGGGTTCAACGAAGCGTTGTTGCGCACCCACTTCTCAACGTTCTTCTCCCTGCCGCGGGAGGAGTGGTTTGGCTTTCTCACCAACACGTTGCCGCTGCCACGCTTGATGGCGGTGATGCTGCGCTTGTTTGCCCTATCGCCTTGGCAGTTGCGGCAGGGGCTGGTGCTGGGGGCGGCGCAGGATCAAGCTCCACGTTTTTGAGATCCGCGCAGAGCTTGGTTCGCTCCCGGTGATCCGTTTCGATGTTGACGGCGAAGCGTTCGTTGTGGATTGAATTCAGCTGTGGCTGCTGCCGAGATAAGCCTGAATACAACAGTTGCTACTGAGTCTCAGGAGACTTGTTCTTTTCGGACCCTCCATCACCTGCATACGGTCTAAGAAGCAATTGATCAAGTGTTCTTTGCATGGCAGCGCGTTATTGGCTCAGTGCTCTCGCTGCGTGTGGAGCGATCAGTGTGTCGTTAGCGCAAAGCGCTGAAGCTGCTCCTCAGGGTTTTAAGGATATTGCCGATAATACATTTAATGCTTTTGCTGAAGAATTCAGCTCTGAAGAAGTTTTAATCGCCGATAAAGGAGGTAATGGTAATAAGCCACCGGGTGGTGGTACTTGCAATAATGATAAAAATAACCAAAATCAATCTGGCCAGGAATGCGAGTCTGAAGAAAATATTTCCGGTGAAAAGCCCCCCGTTGATCGAGATCCAATTGTCAACTCTGACCAGGTTGACGTGTATGAATTGCCAGATGAATACAAAGTAATCTTGCCTGGTGAGGACGGTAAAACATTTTTTGGAATTTCTTACTCCATGTGGTCAAGACCACAAGTCAATGAGGGGAATCTTCCGGGAATTTCTGTCGGCAAATGGTATGAAGAAGCAGAGACAACTGGCAAATTCTTTCCTTGGAGAAATAATGTTGAGCTAGCTCAAGGGCTTTCTGCTGGCTACCAACAATATGCTAAAACTCGGCTTAGGGATAAGTTAGATGCTTCTGACAATATCAACCTTTATGGATATGATAATGGAGGTGGTTTTGTCTATGGCCGCCACGATAGCAATGAATTGCCCGATGGCAATCAACGTCCAGATGTAGATAAAGATTCAACAGCTGGTGAGGGCCTCCTTTATTTTTACAATAATATTTCCTATCACACGATTGGTGTGGGTGGTGGTGCGGGCCGAATCCAAGCCTTTGGGGGGTGTGAGGTCAACACGATTTCGCAAGGTAAAACGGTAAGCACATCAAAGATTCTTCCTAAAGATGATCTCTGTCGTTGGGATGGAGAGAAAGTAGCTTCGGATTATTATGTGCCGTTGTTAGATGGTGGGGAGCTTTCTGCTGATAAGTCAAACGAAAATCAGATTGAATTGTCCAATCAGTTTTTTGTGTCGGATCAAGGTGGAGTGGTTGATAATGAGGGGAAAAATCTTGTTCTGCAGGGGGCGATTCAATCGATCGCTAATACGTCTGAAAATCCCAGTCCACTATCTTTTGAGGGCATAGGATCAACGTCTCTTCAGGGCGACAACTCTTATATCAACCCTACGGTAGTTACAGAAGGTGTTCTCGAAATCACCAACGTCAATGGATTGGGCTCTGCTGATGCAGGCACCCGTGTGGAAAAGGATGCCGTTCTGAGAATTTCCGTCAGTGGCCAGTCAACACCTCAGGGTTCAGCAAGTAACGACGCAAAGATCAATGAAGAAATCACCTTGGCTGGTGGTGAATTGGATCTGAATGGCAACTATATTGATCTAAAAAATGGCGCTGTCTTAGAAGGTGAAGGTGTTAATTCAACTATTAGGGTTAAAGATGGTAGTACTGAAGTCTTCGCGAGAAGTATAATTTCTGGTGAAGGCGGTCTGATTAAGGATGGCAAGGGCTTTCTCCGCCTTGGCGGTGTAAAACCGCAAACCTATGAGGGAGCAACGATCATTGAGGCGGGTGAACTGCGTTTTGCAGATACCACATCCACCCCTAGCACAACTGAGGTAACGGTAAATAAAGGCGCAACACTGCGCTTGATGGGAGGACCAGATACAGATGGCCGCCTCAATACCGTTAGCTCTATCGAAGGGGAAGGAAGAATTGTCTTAAATACAGATAATGCGCACCTCAGTGTCAATGTCCCGGAGGGTAAAAATCCTGAGTTTGAAGGGTCCATTCTTGGCGGTCCTGAAGCTAATTCTTTGCAAGGAACCTTCATCAAGGATGGTTCTGGAAAATTAATCCTGTCGGGAAAAAATGCCTATGGATCCTTGATTGTTGAAGGAGGTCAGTTGGATATTAATGGTGAGAATATTAATCCTGATGGTATGGATCCATCTGAGGCTTCAGTATCTCTCAGACTTGGACATGACCTATCCGTAAAAGGTGGTACTGCTTTACGGGTTACTGGACATGATGTACATACAGAGTATGGCCCAAGGACACCTGGTGAGGAAGCCTCATCGGAAGGCACGATAGCTAAGATCGAAAACCATGCTTCACCAATTATTGAATTCGATGATTCAATCAATGAATTAACTGTCGAGAATGGCAGCCTATTGGTGGCTAGTTTTACCGGTGCATTGCCGACCGAATATGACGCCTACAAAGATAACTGCAAAGAAGGGTCAGATGAAGAAACGTGCTACTCCATTCGACCGCAAATAGTGTTCGGAAATGGCGCCGATTCAATGTTCAACAATGGTTTGGTTGTTGGCCCTGGGGAAGCAGGAACTGGGAATCATTTGCAGCTTCGTTTCAATGCTGGGAATGATGTTCTTGAGAATGGGAATGTGGACGACAGAAATGGTAGTTGGCTTGGATGTGTGACGGCTGGTGCTGATGATCAGGGATTTAATGGGTACAAGTATGAGAACACCTGTGACGATGCGAATAGAAAAACAGGTGGCAATTTGCCTTATGCAAATAGTAAGGATGCCAAGAGGAATTATACGGTTAATGTCTTCATGGGGGGCGGAAATGATGCATTCACTAATCACCAAGGAAGTTATCTCAGAGGTAGCTTTAATGGTGAATCAGGCGACGATACTTTAGGGAACCAGGGTGTTATTCGCGGCAATATTGTGATGGGTAAGGGAAGCGATACGGTTACTTTTCAATGAGGTGGTGCAATCAATAATGGTATATCGCGAGGAATTGGTGTTCTCGATGATCGTCTTGCCCTAGGCACAGCAATCAAGATCGAAAATGATAATTCTCTAGACACTGATGTCAATAAGCTCAATTTGTTTGGAAACGCGGTGGTTTCTTACCGCAATTCTTTGGGTTGGGGGGTTGAAAAAGGCTTAGAAAATTGTGGTGGTAAAAAGTCGACAACAGACCGCAGTGATTATGGCTGTCGTTGGGACGACGGTGGATATGGTTATGCCGCCATTGTCGGTAGTAAAGGTAAAGATAGTATTTGGGTGAAAAAGAAGAGCGATGGTACGCAGCCCGTCGCGATTTGGGGTTCCGTTGAATTAGGCGCTTCTAATGATGCGCTGCGACTAGGGAACACACAGGATGAATTTGGTGGAGATCTGCATCTCGTAGGTGATTTGGATCTGGGATCGGGTAATTCTCAAATTATTTCGATCGATAAGTATTCTGATTTTTCTGTCAGAGCCATTCGTGGCGACAATATTGATTTTCAGATCTCGGGCCTAGCCACATTGGGTGGTGACTCTGAACTGGGTGTGTTTAAAGCTGATCGTGATGTTGATTTAAAACAAGGAAGTACCCTCAGTTCTTATTCGGGTACAACCACGATTAAAGAAGGCGGCACGTTGCGTGCTGGTCAGGCTTGGAGTTTGAGTTCTGAATCCATCCATCAAGTGGATGGAACTTTGATCTTGGGGGACAATCCAGAACGAGACAATAATAAAGGGCGAGAAGATCAAGAGATTGGTGAGCTGACAGGAGAAGGTCTAGTTACTTTGCAAAAACAATCTCATCTTTTTTATGGTGGTTTGAACGGAGATGTTGAATTCTCAGGTACATCTCAGGGTGATGGAGCACTTGTTAAAAAAGGATCGGGAACAACGACCTTCTCTGGCACATTTCGCCACACTGGTTTTACCAAGGTGCATGATGGAACATTATTGCTGCAAGAAGACGAAAGCCTTAGCGGCGATTCGACAGTATTAATTTCATCTTCTAAAGATCAACCAACTTTGGATCTTGGTGGAAGTACTCAAAGTGCTCCTTCCTATAATTTGCATGGTGGTACTCTAAAAAATGGAACGATTGGTAGTGCACAAATTAATGTAGATAGGCGTACAAATAATATTATCGATGGCATTGATGGCGAGCCTGTTACTATCAAGGCTTCATCGGATAATGATTTCGAGGGAAATGTCAATTTGACCTTTATGGGTTCAAATAATTTTAAGACCCTTCAAATTGATCGTGCCACTGTTTTGATTGATGAGTCGGCCAGCGTTGATTTTTCAGAGAATATTCTTGGTGGTGATTTTGTTTCAAGTGGGGCTGCTTTTGAACTATCCGACAAATTAGATGTTCAAGGATCGTTAACGGTCGACGGTTCGATTGATCTGGGCTCAGGCAATGATCTGATGCGAATTGGTAATCGAGGTTTAATCAATTTAGGAGATGGTGAAATCATCGATGGTGGATCTGGTGATTATGATGTTTTCTGGAATCAAAATGCATCGCTTTCCTTTGATTCATCCAATGTTCAAGGCTTCGAGATTGTTGACTTGAAAGGCGAGGGCCTTGCTTATCTTGGTGATAAGGCGAGCCTGATTATCACTGCTGCCAGCCGTGATGTTGATAATTCTATTTACCAAGAATACGGATCGATTGTTTCTACGGCTACCAACTACGAGCTAAATTTTAGTTCCGACACCACTATTAAAGATTCTGAGGACGGTATCAATGTTGGCCTGCTCCAACTGAATGGTGATTCAACAATTCACCTAAGGCAAGGATCACTGGATGTTGCTGCTCTCCAGTCAAATCCCAAGGGTAAAACCCACGAATTCATTCTTGGCGCACCACTTGAGGTGTCCTCCGACGCGTCACTAAAAACGTTGCGTGAATCAATGGTCAGTCCTGGCAGTGGTGCTGATTTGGATCAGGTCGCGTCAGGCCGCTTGTCCATTGGTGCGTCTGACCAATCCATTGCGACGATCAAGCAAAAGGGTGGGCTGTGGAGTTATGAAGGCGATTATTCATCCACTGATCTTTCAGGTCAAGGTGTTGTCGTCGTGGGTGATGGCAACGACGATTCAGAATCATCCGCAACGTTCAAGTCGATCACAGCAGAAGGCTCCCGACTGCTTCTGATTGGTGCGAGAAACGATGGTGTTCTGAAAGTCACGAATGGTATTCACGATTCATGGTCACCAGTTCGAAAATCTGATGGTGCAAAAAAGGCGTCCTTGATTTCTAATGGTGAGGTGGTGCTGGGAGTCTCTGGTGGCAATAACCCGAGTACCTACAAGGGCCTTACTGTTGCCATGGAAGATGGCTCGATCACGACCCTTGAAGACGATGCGATTGGTCCACAATCACCCACCTTGGTTCGAGGTGAGCTCCAGATTGGTGAATCGGGAGGCAGTGGAAGTGGAGTTAGCCAGAATTTTGCCCGACGTTTGATTGTTGGACAAACAGGATCAATTCAGAATGGTGATCTCTCAATTACAAGTCTTGCCAATGCTGGTGATGTGGAGATTGATTCGCTCACGATCAACAACGGGATGAAGCGCTTGTTGGATGTTTTGGAACGACAGGGTCTTGATGATAATGCGCCAATACGCAAAATTAAAGCGCAGGGATCGCTGAAAAATTTGGGTGGCACCATTGAGATCGCTGGTGAACTCAAGTATCAAGACAATGACGACGCAACGGATGGGCATGCACTTATCAATGTTCGTAATCTCAGGGATGTAATTAAATACTTGAATGATGGTGGTGATAAGCCTCAGCCTGGAACATTGATCGCTCAGAAGATTACTATGGGCGAAAATAGAGATATCATCTCAAATAGTGGAACAATCTCCACAACAACGCGTCAATCTACCTCCATTGATCTTGGTGGTGGTAATGACCTTATCCTCAACCGCGGCAGCTTTGATATTGGTGAATCGATTATTGATGGTGGTGAGCCACTGGAAATTACGGGTTCGATTCTTAACCGCGATACTCGTACCGTTAAGGGCCTTAACATCTTTAGACAAGGGTATGATCGCCTCTCCATTAATTCTGAAAACCCTTCTTCCAATTCATCGGGTTTAGTAGAGTCTCAACTCGTCAATTTTGCTGCTATTAAGTTAGAGGCTGGAGGTGACTGGATCTTCCCACAGGGCAACGACTGCCGTGTGACTGGCAATGGTCGCATTTTTAGTGAGGATAAAACTGATTGTGTCGGTATTGTTGGTCAAAGGGATAAGTCTCAGTTTTTAAAAATAACGAATGGCGCCAATGTTGAAACTGGCGTGATGGAGCTGGGACGCTCTAGTCGTAACAGCATTGAAGTGCTTGATGGATCTCTGACGGCTGGATTGATCGATGGAGTTATTGGAAGTGAGCGAATTAATGTCAATTCTGGAGATATCACTTTTGATCGCACTGTTAATAACTCTTTCAACTCTTTGGTTGTTGGCGAGAATTCTTCTTCCCCAACTGTGAATGCACAGGCGATTCATAATATTGCTTCGATACATGTTGTGAATGGATCTCTGGATGCTGATCTTCTGCATGCGACTGATCTGGAGGATATCGGCCAGAATCCGGAGCTAAAGATTGGTGCTTCGATCGATCCTTCGTCTATATCACTCGATCAATCCTTGGTTGAACAGATCTCCAGCAGTGTTGTTAAAGGCTCTTTGAAGGTCGATGAAACCGAGGGCTATTCCAAAGCGCTCCAACTGGGCGGCATGTGGGGTTATGAAGGTGATTTTGGTGATATTGATCTTGATGCCCAGGGCATCGTGACAACAACACGATCTGATGACGACACTTCAATTAAAGATGATGGCGAACAGGACGATATTGATGAGGTGACGTTTAAATCGATTACTGCTGCTGGTGATCGTCGTCTGTTGGTTGGTGCACGACAGGATGGCAAGCTCACCATCCTCGAGGGATTGCATGACAGTTCGCTCACGGAAATATCGAATAAAGCAGCCATTCTCAACAATGGTGAAATGGTTTTAGGTGATGTAGAGGGGCAAAGTGATCAAACGCCGAGCACTTACCGAGGCGCCACGGTGGTGATGACAGATGGCAGTCTTCAAACGCTTTATGCCGATGCGATCAGCCCTGAATCCCCCACCTTTGTTCGTGGCCTTTTAAGTATTGGCGATCAATCGACAGGTGAAATTAAGCAAAATTTTGCGAAACGATTGCTTGTTGCTAATACGGGCAGAATCGAGAATGGTGCTTTATCAGTAACCAGTCTCACCAATGCTGGTGATGTTCAGATTGATTCGCTCACGGTCAACAATGGCATGAAGCACTTGTTGGATGTTCTGGATGATCGTGGAGTTCTTGATGATGATTCACCATTGCTCCGAATAAAAGCTCAGGGATCTCTGAAAAATCTGGGTGGCACCATTGAGATCGCTGGTGAACTCAAGTATCAAGACAATGACGACGCAAAAGATGGTGGTCATGCGCTGATCAACATCCGCAACCTGAGGGACGTTATTCAAGGCGATAAGCCCCAGCCAGGAACTTTGGTGGCCGAGAAAATCACAATGGGCTCGAATAATGATGTCATCTTGAACAGTGGAATTATCTCTACTACAACAAGGGATAAAGGTAAGACTTCAATCAACCTGCGTGGTGGCAATGATCTCATCTTGAACCGTGGCACTTTTGATATTGGTCAATCGATCATTGATGGTGGTGAGGAGTTAGTTCTTGAACTTACTAAGCCGGTGCAAGGCCTCAACATCTTTAGGCAGGGCCTTGATCCACGTTCTGACTCTTCTGATAATTCTTCTGGATTAGAGGAGACTCAGTTGGTCAATTTTGCTGCTATTAAGTTAGACGCTGGTGGTGATTGGATTTTCCCGCAGGGGAAGGATTGTCAGGTGCGGGGTGGCAAAAAGAAGTTTAGTGCTCCATTGACGAAATGTGTTGGCATTACGGGTGAAAAAGAAAACGATCAAACAATTATTATTGCCGATGGAGCTCGAGTTGAGGCAGGAGTTGTCGCTTTGGGGCGTGATAGTACCAACACGATTCATGTCGAGAAAGGATCTCTGCGTGCTGTGTTGATCGAGGGCGGTAATGAGTTGCGTCAGCGTTTTCGAGACAGCCGTGGCTTTGTTTCGAATGATCTTCCAGTGCAAAAGGAAACAATTGTGTTGGGAGAGAACAACTCCGATGCCGGCGGTGAGTTGATTGTTGGTGGTATTGTTGATATTGAGGCGATTCATCAGTTGGGCGGCACATGGTCGTATGCCGTTAATGCCTCATCAGACGACTTTGGCGTATTTCCTGACACCACGGCAGCGGGCACGATTGAAGTTAAGACGACTGACCTGAACCACGATTTGAAGGGTACAACCTCTGTAAGTCGTGCAACATTCCAGCGGATCGATGGTGAAAGTAACGACTTAAGCATTGAGGTTGATTCCAATGCATCCCTTGGTGTGATTGATGGAATTCATGGTGCCAATACATCACTTACCACTTTGGGCGAAGTCCGCCTCTCGGGAGAGAGCAGCTACGCCGGTGAAACAACCATTCAGGATGGAGCAACTCTCTACGCCGAAAATAATTTCGCATTGTCTGACAAGTCGTCTGTTGTGATTGAAAAGGGTGGCCTTTTGGATCTTCAGGGATTTGATCACACCATCAATTCCCTCTCTGGTGGCGGTGACCTTCTCTTGAGCCCGAGACAGTCCACGGCCGATGCCTCAGGTGATGAGATCGAGGGCGCTGATTTAGAGATTCGATCCGGGGTGTTTGAGGGCACGATTGATGATGGTGGTTTGTCTGGCCTCGGCTCCATCACAAAAACATCTGAAGGAGATCTCACTCTTTCTGGCGTCAATACATATTCCTCACCCACCTTTGTGAAGAAGGGCAGGTTAATTTCAGCCAGCCCATTGGCCCTCAGTCCCTACTCAGACTTCACTCTGTCTGGAAATGGAATTCTGGATCTCAGCACCTTCCCAAGGCAATCTTCTGGCGGGAATTCCGTTTATAGCGCTTACCTGAAGAGTCTCAAGATCGCCGGTGATCCCCAGGCCATGCTGACGGTGTCTTCTTTGGCGCCTGTCAAGATTAAGGAGCGGCTTGAATTTGATCAAGGACGGATTGCTGCATTCCTTGATTCCGGAACGGATGCAACAGCACCAATTCAAATGGATAAAGCTGCATCTTTTGTTTTTGCTGAGAGCAACGATTCTGGTGATGCCAAGCTTTATATGGTCATGGCTGACGATGCTTCACGTCAGCAGGAAGGCACCTGGAATGTGATTGATGGTGAGGTTGAAAATGCTGACCAACTCGCCAAAAACACCTATCTGCTTGTTCCTGCTTTGGCGGATGAGATTGCTGAAGGAGATGACGATCTTGTCACGATCGGCGAGCGTGTTTACCGCGTTGCTCGATTCGATGGTGTTGATGAACCTCTAGCGGCGGCTGCCCTCTCTGATGTGCGGCTCGAAGAAGGATCGTTGAAGATGGTTGTCGTCCAAAAAGATCTCGGCGACTTAAAGGAGGATCTCAAGGGTGATGATGATGAATCTGGTGATCCCGATGCCGATGGCGATGGTGAACTTGACCAATTGCCTGGTTGTGATGTGGGTGATGATCTGTGCGACGTGATTAGTGATATCGATGGTGATGATGATCAGGCCTTGGAGGAAGAAGAAGAGGTCGCTGGTGAAATCATCGACGGTTTACATGATGGTCTAGATGATGATGAACTTGATCTTCCCTTTGGCTTTGATTACGGCCAATTGGCGCGGTTGGTGAGTAGCGGCTTAGCGCCCCGGAATGTGGATGCTGCTGGCCGTGGCTTGGCGCTGCACAACAACTTGCTGGTGGATGCGGTGTTTGAGCGGCAACCGCTGCGTCAGTTCGAGGAGCTGGTGGCTAGCGAAGCGGATCTGCAAGACAAGGCCGTTGTTGAGGAAGGGGAGGGTGCTGGTGATGTGAGCTTTGTCGATCTGCAGGATGACGAGCTGGATCTGGCCAAGCGTGATGGCGTTAGCGCCTGGGTGAAGGGATTCGGCGGCAACAGCCGGGCTGATGAGTCGTCGATTTTGTACAACGACTACGACTTGAACGCCTACGGCACCAGCTTTGGTGTGGATGTGGCCTTGAGCGAGACGTTCCAGATCGGTGCCTATGCCAATTACGGCGATCTGAATGTGAACCAGCACAGTGGCGAGACCGGTGGCGGCAGCTGGAACCCCGAGGGCTGGGGTGGCGGCTTAACGGCCCATTACTCCACTCGCCATTTCTATGTGCAGGGCCTGCTGGGGGCGAGTGAATTCAGTGGTGAGCAGTCGCGCAACATCCTGCGGATTAACGACGACTTGGGCGGGAATACAGCCCGGGGTGACAAGAGCGTTACCAGCTATCTGGGCGCACTTCGGATTGGTGCCCCGTTCAAGACTGGTGGCGTGGTGCTCGAGCCGCAGGGCCAGGTGGTGTGGACCCGCAACCACGAACAAGGCTTTGCAGAGACCAATGGCTCCGAGAAGAATCTGCGGCTGAAGTACAAGAGCCGCACCACCAACTTTGCTGAGACGGAGTTGGGCATGAAGCTGTCGGTGCCGATCCGCACCGGTGAGCGGGCATTGCTGGTGCCGAGTCTGCGGGCGGCCTGGCTCGCCGATTGGAACACCAATAACGAGGGCCAGGAGATTGGCTACAAGTTCACCGACAAGACGGTGAATTTCGAGTCACAGCTGGGCACCGAGAACGGCGCCTTGATCGAGGCGGGCCTTGATTACACGGTGCAGAACGTCAACGGCATCTCGGTGAAGCTGTACGGAAGAGGCGGTATGGAGTTCTGGGCCAGCGACCGGGGCACGACCTGGCGTGCGAGCGGCGGTGTGACCTTCCAGTTCTGAACGGGACAGTTCTGATCAGTAATCAGGAAGCCATTCCCTCAGTTGAGGGAGCGCTGAGCATCCATGCCTCCCCCATTTGGGGGAGGCATTTGTTTATGCGCTGGGTGCAGCAGGCTGTGCGGTGGGCTGGACCGGGGCCCAGTCCAGCGGCTGAATCATTGGGAAAAGGCGGTCGTCCGTCTGCACCTCCTCGAGCCAGCCCTCCGGTAACTCGGCAGTGCCATCGATCGCCTGCATCAGTTGCCAGAAGCGGCCCAGGTGGCGCTCCACCCGTTCTTTGGCCAGTTCGGTGGTGGTGCCGGCTCGGAGGATGAAGCTCCAATCCGACGACTGCGCCAGCAACAGTTCCCGCGCCGCCTGCTGCAGCCATTGCATGGCCTGCTCGCTGCCCACGCCGCGGCTGCAGCGCTGCACCATCGCGGCGCTGGCCTTTTCCCACTCCGGGATGATCCAGGCGTTGCTGTCGTTCAGCCAGTAGTCGTGATAGCCGCCTTGTCCCCAGCTGGAGGGGGAGGGATCACAGAGCTGAAGTTGGCCAACGCTGTTCAGCACATCGCGTAGCCGGGTGAAGCTCACCCCCTCATGGGGAGCCTGCCGGAACAGCTGGCTGAGAAACGCCGGCCCCTCAAACCACCAGTGGCCAAACAGTTCCGCATCGAAGGGGGCTACCAGCAACGGCGGCACTTCCATGGCATTCCCGAGCTGATCCAACTGCCGCCGCCGGCCCTGCAGGTAATCGGCGGCATGCTCTTTCACCCGTTCAGCCGCCACTCCCGGTTCATAGGGCTGTTTCCGGTCCAACGGTGCACTGTGATCGGTCACCCGATGCAGCTTCAGACCAAGCGGGCGGGGTTGGTCGAGCCCCAGGGGCTTCAGCTCTTCGATGGGCAGGTCCCAGCCCAGATCGCGATGGAACTCCCGGTAGTGGGGATCGCCGGGGTAACCGTCCTTGGCCGACCAAACCGGCAGGGTTGCATCACTGTCACGCCCGAAGAAGGCCACCCCGTTGCGGCTGCAGATCGGGGCGTACACCCCGTAGCGGGGTCTGGGTCGGCCATGCAGCAGCCCATGGCCATCCAGCACGGCGTAACGCAGCCCGGCATCGCGCATCCAGCGATCCAGGCCTTCGTAATAAGCGCACTCGGGCAACCAGATCCCCAAGGGGCGTTCGCCCACAAGACGTTGGTGTTCCCGCACCGCCGTGCGCAGTTGGCCGCGCACCGCTTCCGGGTGATGGCGCAGCAGGGGCAGATAGCCGTGGGTGGCGCCGCAGGTGAGCAGGTCCACCACTCCATCGCGTTGCAGGGCAGCGAAGCGTTGGATCAGGTCACCGTCGCAGGACCGCCAAGCCAGCCGATGCCGCTCGATCGCGGCCGCCAGGTGTTCGGCGCCCTCACGCAGCGATGGATCCGCTTTTGGCAGAAGATCCAGCCGTTCGTTCAGCCACTGGGGGAAACGCTGCTTGAGGTCTTGATCACTCAGCAGCGACAGCAGCGTCGGCGACAAGCCGATGGTGAGTTTGGGCTGCTGGTTGGGGTCGGCGCTGGCCAGCTCCAGCGTTTCCAGCAGGGGCAGGTAGCACTCGATCAGGGCCTGGAAAAACCAGTCCTCTTCCAGGGAGCCAGGTTGTGCCGATCGCACGTAAGGCAGATGGGCATGCAACACCAGGGCGACAGCGCCTTTGGTCACGAACAAGCCCAAACGGTGGCTGACATTAATCCGTTTCCCTCTCGGGGGCTGAACTAGGATGTACTAACTCATAGTCATTCCGACTAAGACCTCCGCTGGAGCCTCTTCCATGGCCAAGGACCCCGGTCGCGTCCTGATTTTTGACACCACCCTCCGGGATGGTGAACAGTCGCCCGGGGCGAGCCTCAACCTGGAGGAAAAGCTGGCCATTGCCCAGCAGCTGGCGCGGCTCGGTGTGGATGTGATCGAGGCGGGATTCCCTTTCGCCAGTCCTGGGGACTTCGCCGCCGTGCAGCGGATCGCCCAGCAGGTGGGTGGCGACAACGGCCCGATCATCTGCGGCTTGGCCCGTGCTTCGCGGGCCGACATCAAGGCCTGTGCGGATGCCGTGGCGCCAGCACCACATCGGCGCATTCACACCTTCATCGCCACCAGCGACATCCACCTCGAGCACAAGCTGCGCAAGAGCCGTGCCGATGTGCTCGGCATCGTTCCCGAGATGGTGAGTTATGCCCGCTCTCTCGTTGAAGACGTTGAGTTCTCCTGTGAAGACGCTGGCCGCAGCGATCCGGAGTTCCTCTACGAGGTGATTGAGGCAGCGATTGCTGCGGGTGCCACCACGATCAACATCCCCGACACCGTCGGTTACACCACCCCGTCGGAGTTCGGTGCCCTGATCGCAGGGATCAATCAGCACGTGCCCAACATCGGCGATGCCGTGATCTCCGTGCACGGCCACAACGATCTCGGCCTGGCTGTGGCCAATTTTCTCGAGGCGGTCAAGAACGGCGCCCGTCAGCTCGAATGCACGATCAATGGCATCGGCGAACGGGCCGGTAATGCCTCCCTCGAGGAGTTGGTGATGGCATTGCACGTGCGCCGTCGTTACTACAACCCCTTCTTTGGTCGGGATGAAGACAGCCCCACGCCGCTGACGGCCGTGCGCACCGAAGAGATCACCAAGACCTCACGCTTGGTGTCCAATCTCACCGGCATGGTGGTGCAGCCCAACAAGGCCATCGTTGGTGCCAATGCCTTCGCCCATGAATCCGGCATCCACCAGGACGGCGTTCTCAAGAACCGGCTCACCTACGAAATCATCGATGCCAAGACCGTGGGGTTGTCCGACAACCGCATCTCCCTCGGCAAGCTGAGCGGCCGCAGTGCCGTTCGCGCCCGTCTTGAGGAGCTGGGCTACGACCTCACCCGTGAGGACCTCGATGAGGCCTTTGCCCGCTTCAAGGAACTCGCTGATCGCAAGCGCGAGATCACCGACCGTGATCTGGAGGCGATCGTCAGCGAACAGGTGCAGCAGCCGGAAGCCCGCTTCCAGCTCAAATTTGTACAGGTCAGCTGCGGCAGCAGCCTGCGCCCCACCGCCACCGTCACCCTTCTCGATGAAGAAGGCAGTGAGACCACAGGTTCGGCGGTGGGCACTGGTCCGGTGGATGCCGTCTGCCGTGCCTTGAATGATCTGGCCGGTGTGCCCAATGAATTGATCGAGTTCTCGGTCAAGTCGGTGACCGAAGGCATCGATGCCATGGGCGATGTGACCATTCGCCTGCGCCGCAACGGTGCGCTCTATTCCGGCCACGCTGCCGACACCGATGTGGTGGTGGCGGCGGCCATGGCCTTTGTCAATGCCCTCAATCGCCTGGTGGCCGGAGAGGAGCGCCAGTCATTGCATCCGCAGAAGGATCCTGTTGTTCTGGAGACCCGACCGACGCTCTAGAGCCGACGCCATGCGCACCTCCACCGCCCGGGCTGTTCAGCTGGTGCTGCTGATTCTTCTGGCCCTGCTGGTGCTCACCCCGTTGCTCTGGTTGGTGAGCACTTCGCTCAAGGGTCCAGCGGAAGACATCTTCAGCAGTCCGCCGGCGTTGCTGCCCGCCCAGCCGAGCTTCGATGCCTACGTGCGGCTGTTTCAAGACAATCCCCTCACCACCTATCTGATCAACAGCACCGTGGTGAGTGGCCTGGCGGTGCTGGCCAACCTGCTGTTCTGCTCCCTTGCCGCCTATCCCCTGGCCAGGTTGCGCTTCGCCGGCCGAGGCCTGGTGCTGGGTTTGGTGGTGGCCACGATCCTGATCCCGTTTCAGGTGGTGATGATTCCGCTGTATCTGCTGATGGTGCAGCTGGGCCTGCGCAACACCCTGCTGGCCCTGGTGATTCCCCAGGCGGCCACCGCCTTTGGTCTCTATCTGCTGCGTCAGAGCTTCCTCGGCGTTCCCAAGGAGCTGGAGGAGGCGGCACGGATTGATGGCTGCAGCCGTCTGGGGGAATGGTGGAACGTGATGATCCCCGCCGCCAAGGCCGATCTGATCACCCTGGCGATGTTCGTCTTCATCGGCACCTGGAGTGATTTCCTCTGGCCGCTGGTGATCCTTGACGACCCATCCCTCTACACCTTGCCGCTGGGCCTGCAGCAACTCTCCAGCAGCTTTTCGCTGGATTGGCGGATCGTTGCCGCCGGCTCGGTGGTTTCAATCCTGCCGGTGCTGGTTTTGTTTGTGCTGTTGCAGCGCTTCATCCTGCCCAATGCCAGTGGGGATGCGGTGAAGGGATGAAGCCGCCGTGGTGCGTACGGCTGCGAAGGCATCCATGCGTTCCTGCATCACACCCATCTGTTGGCTGAGCAAGGCGCTATGGGCACGGTTCGGTGCGCGCTCCTCCAGCTGATCGATCCGTTCCTGCAGCGCCTGGATGCGTTGGTTGTGCTGCCGCAATCCCTGCAGCAGGGTCACCACCAGAACACTCACCAGCGCCAGGCTGCCGCAGCTGATCAGTTTCAACAGCATCCAACCTCCCCCACTTGGGCCGATGCTGACTTGAATGGGGGCACTCAACAAGTTGTGCCGGGATGTCTCTTGAGGATCTGGATCGGTTTCTGACGCTTCGCGACAGCGACCCTGATCTGGCCAAGGCCCTTGCTCAGCCCATGGATCTTGAGCGGTTTCTCGGGCTCGCTGCCGAGCATGGCTTTGCCTTGAGTGAGGCGGATGTCTTCGCGGCACAGCAGCGTGAATGCCAGGTGCAAACGGCAGCTGAGCTGCAGAAGGATCAAGCCGCCGAATCACGGCGCCTGCGCAATTTCATCCACGGCTGATCACCACCGCCGTTCAATTCACTGATCCAGCTTCACCACGTCCGGTGTTTCCCCATGCACTTCGCCGATCCAACGGGCGTGGTTCACGGCACCTTCGTGGGTGTGAAAGATCCAGGCGTCGTTAGGGGACGTTTGGCGTTCGATGCGTTGATCCACGGCATTGACGCCGAGATAGCCGCCGGCTGAACAGGAGCGCAGCACGTAGCGTTCGGCGTACTTAGTGAGCATTGGCTGAGAGGGCTCTATCTGTTCGCTAGCGGTGCCTTGCTGCGGCTTGGCGCGAACTGCGGAATTGCTTTTACTTTTCTTCCTTGAGGGTTAATAGGGTTTGTTGTTGCCAGCTCAACCCCGTGGGTGCTGCCAAGCGGCTCTGATGTCCTCCCTCACGGAACCAAGGGGTGCTGAGGGCCTCGATCTCCAGGTCGTCCAAGTTGAGAGACCAGATGTCCTGCAGGTAGCGGCGCAGTTGCTCCGGCTCGGGCGGATGGGGCTGTTGCCAGTGCACCACGGCCAACTGCCCCGGCCGTGAGCGGAGAATCGCGAGGCGGTGATTCGGATCGCCGTCGTTGGCGGGCTGAATCGACTCCTCCAGCTGCTCATCGCAGACGTAGAGCCGCAGCGGAGCGTTGCCGTCGGCTTGGGGAAGTGGATATTTGTTGAGATACAGGGCCCGTGCTTTTTGAAATGCTGCCCCCGGAGCCTTCACCATCAAGGCGTTGTAGGCCTGCTGCAGCTGTTCACTCATGCCCTTTCCGTCCTGTTGCTGGATCCAGTGTGTGAATGCCGCTGGGCCCCGACCATGGGAAGATGGTGACACTTCCGGGATTGGACTGCGATGGCCAAGCATCGCTCCCGCTACCGGTTGGTTGGCCTCGACGGTCAACCGCATCCGGTGCTCGACGCCCCCTACGACACGTTGGAACTGGCCCTCGCTGATGCCAGCGATTGGTGCACGGGACAAGGCTCCCGATGTTCCATGGGTCAGCAGGGCATTGCGGTTGAAGTGCGAACTGACAGCGGCAGTTGGCGCACCGTTGGTTATCCGCCGAGCTGCTTAAGCCGATCCAGTGCGATAGCGGGCTGATGTGGGTCAGTGTTGACCTCTGCGTGGTGCCGATCGGTGTCGGCGTCAGTCTTTCGCCTTACATCGCAGCCTGTGAGCGGGTGATCGCTGCCACCGGCTTGAGCCATCAGCTGGGTCCCAATGGCACGGCGATCGAAGGCCCGTGGGACGAGGTCATGGACTGTGTGCGGGCTTGTCACGCTGAGTTGCACGGCATGGGCGTCCCGCGCCTCTACACAACGCTCAAGCTCAACACCCGCACCGATCGGCAGCAGTCGTTCGCTGAGAAGGTCGCCTCAGTGGAAGAGCTGCTCGGCGATTGAAAATCTGTAGAACTTCGGTGCGTTTCGATCCGGTCTGAGCCGATCTTGAGACCAATGAGACTGTTGTGTGGTCCCTGGCTTGATGGGTCGCGGTTTCAGGGCTGCGCTGTTGGCACTGCTGGTTGTGCAGCTGACGGGCAGTGCTGTTCAAGCATCAACGTGGGATCGCATCTCCAGTTACCTGCGTCTGCTGCAGCGGGCTGGGGTGAATGCCCTGGTGGCGAGAGACTGCCCGTTGGGCTTACTGGGGGCCTTCCATGAGGGCAAGCAGGCCCTGTTGATGTGCGGCAACAACCTGCCAGACGATCCAGCGGTGGTTTGGGTGGTGCTGGCCCATGAATCAGCCCATGTGATGCAGTTGTGCAACGGCGGCAATCTGATGCCGGCGGCCTTGCTCAGCCGTGAGATGGAGGTGGCCCGCCAGCAGGACCCCAATCCTTTTCACGAGTTGCAGCTATATCACTCCAGTCAGCATCACGTTGAGGCCGAAGCCCGGCTGATTCAGGCCCTGCCAGCGGAGCAGGTGGTGGCCTTGTTTGAAAAACACTGCGCCAAGCGGCTCTCCCCTTGAAGCTGCTGATGCGGGACCCATGGCTGATCGCGGTGGATAAACCCGCCGGCCTGCTCAGCCAACCGGGCCTGGGGCCGGAGCAAAGCGATTCCGTGATCACCCGCTTGCAGCAGCAGGATCAAGGCCTGCGCCTGGTTCACCGCCTGGACCGCGACACCTCGGGGGTGCTGCTCTTGGCCCGAAGCGCTGACGCCCTGCGGCGGCTTAGTGCCCTGTTTGCTGAACGACGGATCAACAAGCTGTATCAGGCGGATGTGGAGGGGGAGCTTCACGGAAGCGGCTGCATTGCCAGCCCCCTGGCGCGCCTCTCGCGTCAACCGCCGCGCTACGGCAGCCACCCCGAGGGACGTCTGGCGCTGACGATCTGGCGAGCACGCGCCGCTGGTGCCCGCAGCACCCGGCTCTGGTTGCGTCCGCTCACGGGGCGTTCCCATCAGCTGCGGGCCCATCTGGCCGAACTGGGCCACCCCATCGTGGGCGATCCCATCTACGGGGATGCCGGCCGGTCCTGCCGCTTGCATCTGCATGCCCAGGCCTTGAGCTTTCGCCATCCCTTCACCCAGAAACGCGTTCGTTTGATCGCGCAGGAGCTTCCCTTTGCAACTCAATGCTGAATTCGGACACTGCGCAGTGGCGACACCACGGCGATTCCCCTGGCATGAATGCCCTGTTCACCAGTGCTGTGGCGTTGTGGTCGTTGTAAGGCGATGAGACCCCAGGCCATCAGCGACGGGCTGGGATCGGGTAAGGAATGCGGCGGTGGCGCATCCGCCGCCACACCTGCACGAAGGCACGAATCACCAGTTCAACTTCGCTGCGGTTGAGGCTGCTTTTGCGCAGTTGTCCATCCCGCTGCCGCGCTTCCACGATCCGCCGCACCGTGTCCACTGCCTGGGCATCGGAGGTGTCGGGAGGGAGGGATCGCAATGCCGCCTCACAGCCATCCGCCAGCATCAAAATTGCTGTCTCTTTGGAACGGGGTTCCGGGCCCCTGTAGCGAAAACGGCGTTCCTCAATCGCTCCGCCGCGCTCCTGGGCCTTGTGGAAGAAGTAGCCCATCTTCAAGGTGCCCTGGTGCTCAGGGATGAAATCTGCGATCCGCCGAGGGAGGCGGTGGCGCCGGGCCAGCTTCAGCCCCTCATCCACATGGGCTTGAAGCACCGCTGCACTTGCCTGGGGGTCATCCAGTGCGTCGTGGGGATTGGGCCCGTCCTTCTGGTTCTCGATGAACCAGTCCGGCGCATGCAGTTTGCCCACATCGTGATACAGCGAGCCGGTCCGGATTAGATCCACATCCGCGCCAATCGCCCGCGCCCCCTCCTCCGCCAGGCCGCAGATCATCAGGGTGTGTTCAAAGGTCCCTGGGGCTTCGCAGGAGAGGCGGCGCAACAGAGGCCGTTCCTGATCCGCCAGCTCCAGCAGCCGTGCCCGAGTGAGCAGGCCGAAGGATCCTTCCAGCATCGGGATCAGCAGCAGGCTGAACATCAGCACAACCCCCAGCAGCAAGGCATCGGTAGCCAGTTCATCCAGGCTTGGATTCAGGCTTCCCCAGAGCCGCAGGCCGGTGAAGGGTTGCAGCTGCAGCAGAAGCCACTGGCCCACAAGGGCGCCGATCGGCAGCAGCACCGTCAGTTGCAGCAGCTGGCCGCGGCTGCGTTGCCGGCCCGCGATCAAGGCCCCAGCGGCGGCCACGCTTGCCGCCACCAGCAGGCGGCCATCCCCAAGTCCCTGCACGGGTTCTGGCCAGAGCAGCGCGGCCACCCCCATCCAGACCAACCCGCAACCGGTGCCCAGTCCCTCCGCCAGCAGCAGGCTGGGCGGCACAAGGATGGCCAGAGGGCTCACGGTTCCCTTGAACCAGAGTTTCGCTCCCTGCACCAGCAGCAGCAGCCCCACCGCCAGCAGGGCGTGGCGCACTTCCAGGCCAGGCCGTTCGCGCCGCATCACCAACAGCATCACTGCGCAGGCTGCAGCGGCTTCAGCAAACCGTTGGAACCAGATCAACGGTTGGGGTTCGCGGCGCACGCGGCCGAAATAATCCAGCACGTCGTAGGCCTGGGGGCTGATCGGCTCGCCTTTGCGGGTGATGAGATCCCCCTTGCGCACCTCGATGGTGGGGATGGCCTGTTTGGTCAGCTGTTCTTCGATCAGCTGTTTGCTCAGGTTTGGGTCGGTGCGCAGGTTGCTGCTGCCGCGCAGGGCGCTGGTGAGCACCTTGCCGGCCAGGGAGCTCGCTGCAGGTGGCTGCAGGGCAACCGGCTTGAGTTGAAGGTTGGCCGCCTGGCGTAATTGCTCAACGGCCAGATTGCTCACCAGCCCTTGGCTGAGCATGCGATCAGCGGTGCTGCGCACCACCTCATCCCAGGCCAGATGTTCCCGTTCACTGCGTCGTTCCAGCCATTTCTTCTCCGGCTCAGACAGGTTCACCGGCCCGATCCGTGCCCCAGATCCGGTGTTGGTGACCTCCTGCAGCTGCAGCAGTTGTTGCTCGAGCCGTTGTTTGAGTGCTTGGGTTTGCTCCTGATCGATGACCTGCACCACCGATCGCGCCACCAAAGAGGCCCGCTGCTGCTCGAGGGCGGTGCTGTCCTGCACCAGGGCATCTTTCGGAGCGATGGCTTCAAACGGGGCCAGCGATCCGGGTTGGACTTTCGGCTTAATCAGCCAGGGCAGGCTTGAGGCTGCGGCCACGGAAAGGCACAGCAACAGAACAACGAGGGTCTGCAGTCGCGTCCAGCGCAGCAGGCGACCGCCTGGGCCTTCGAGCCGCACCCAGTTCCGCCAAAGGCTGCTCAGCCGAGGAACGCGAACCAAAAAGGACCCTGTAGCGGTCTAACGCTAGCTCTCTCTAGAGGGCATGCTGGACGGAGTGCACGGGGATGCCATGGCCCTGCGTTTGGACGGCAAGGTGCTGGCAAGGGATGTGGAGCATCGTCTTCAAACCCTGATTGAGCGGCGTTTGGCCGAGGCGGGGCGACCGCCGGGCTTGGCGGTGCTGCGGGTTGGTGATGATCCCGCCAGCGCCGTCTACGTCGCTAACAAGGAAAAGGCCTGTGCTCGGATTGGGGTGGCCAGCTTTGGCGATCACCTCCCTGCCGACACGCCTCCAGCGCAGGTGCTTCAAACGATTGAACGATTGAATGCCAACCCGGAAGTGGATGGGATCCTCCTGCAGCTTCCCCTCCCCGCCGGCCTCGATGAGGGGCCGCTGCTGATGGCCATCGATCCTGAAAAGGATGCCGATGGTCTACACACCCTCAATCTTGGACGGCTGCTCAAGGGGGAACCGGGCCCGCGCAGCTGCACCCCCGCAGGGGTGATGGCGATGCTGCGCAGCAATGGCATCGATCCAGCGGGCAAGCGCGCTGTGGTGATCGGCCGCAGCATTCTTGTGGGGCAGCCGATGGCTTTGATGCTGCAGGCCGCCAACGCCACCGTCACCATTGCCCACTCCCGCACGGCCGATCTGGCGGCCCACACCCGCGAAGCCGACATTCTTGTGGTGGCAGCCGGCCGTCCTGAGTTCATCGGGGCCGAGCACGTGCGGCCGGGAGCGGCGGTGGTGGATGTCGGCATCCACCGCAAGCCGGAAGGCGGATTGTGCGGTGATGTTCGAGCGGCTGAAATTGAGTCGATCGCTTCTGCCCTTTCGCCTGTCCCCGGCGGTGTGGGACCGATGACGGTGACGATGCTTCTGGTGAACACCGTTGTGGCTTGGTGCAGACGCCACAACCTTGACCATGATTTGGACGATCTCGTGCCCTGATCGGTTCCATGGCGCTGCACTGGCTGTTCCCCACCCCCGTTCTGCAGGTGGATCTCGAGCCGGATGCCGCCACCGCCGCAGCCATGCAGCAGCAGCTGGAGCAGTTCGATGCCCAGGTGTATCAGCACCCCGAGTTCAGCGATCGCAACAACCTCACTGGGGATCTGTTGGGCCATGCCGGCCTGGATCAGTTGCATCGCATGGATGCGTTCCAGTGGCTGAACGGCCAGTTGGCCGAGCAGGTGTCGGCTTATCTCCGTTCGCTGTTAGGCCCGGATCACGGTCTTGTGGCCCATATCCAAAAAGCCTGGCCCGTGGTGTGTGCGAGGAATGGCGGAACGGTGGATCTCCACAGCCACCGCAATGCCCAGTTGAGCGCGGTCTTTTACGTGTTGACGGATTCGGCCAACGAGAGCGGGGAGCTGGAATTTGAGGCACCAGACGATTACTTCAGCCATGTGATGGCGATTCCTTACCGCGACGCGGCTGTCTCTGGTGGTGTGTTCGCGCCGCTGCCCCACCGTCTTCTGCTGTTCCCCTCGGACCTGCGCCATCGGGTGCTTCCCTACGAGGGAAGCGGCCCCCGCTATTCGGTGTCCTACGACCTGGCCATCACCACGGCGCCAGGCAAGGGACGCGAGATGCGAACACCCCATCCGATGGATTGGGTCCCCCTCGGCAGCTAAGGGCTCGGCCTGAGAGAATCCCGCCAGCCAGGGTCCACCCATGAGCGCCGAGTTCGATTTCAAGGCCTATCTCGGCAAGGCCAAAGAGCAGGTGGAAGCGGCCCTCGATGGATCCCTTGGTCCTGAGCGGCCGGAGTCCCTCAGGGAAGCGATGCGCTATTCGCTGCTTGCCGGTGGCAAGCGCCTGCGCCCGATTCTCTGCCTTGCCGCCTGCGAGCTGGCGGGTGGGGAGGCGACGCAGGCCCTGCCCACGGCGGTGGCGCTGGAAATGATCCACACCATGTCGTTGATTCACGACGATCTGCCGGCGATGGATGACGACGATCTGCGCCGTGGTCGTCCCACCAACCACAAGGTGTATGGCGAAGCGGTCGCCATCCTTGCGGGTGATGCCCTGCTGACCCGCGCCTTTGAAATGGTGGCGCTGCGCAGTCCGGATGTGCCGGCTGAGCGCCTGCTCAAGGTGGTGGGAGAACTGTCGTTGGTGGCCGGGGCCCCTGGCTTGGTGGGCGGCCAGGTGGTGGATCTGGAAAGCGAGGGCAAGGAGGTGGATCTTGAAACCCTCGAGTACATCCACCTCCACAAAACCGGAGCCCTGTTGAGTGCTTGTGTGATCACCGGGGCGATGATCGGCGGCGCCGATGAGGCGCTGATCAAGGCCCTGCGCATCTATGCCAGGGGAATCGGCCTCGCCTTCCAGATCATCGACGACATCCTCGACATCACGGCCAGCAGCGAGGTGCTCGGTAAAACCGCCGGCAAGGACCTCATCGCTGATAAGACCACTTATCCCAAGCTCCTGGGGCTCGATGAGTCCCGCCGCCGGGCTGATGCGCTGGTGGACGAAGCGAAAGAGTCCCTTCAACCCTGGGCGGAGAAGGCCATTCCCCTGCTGGCGTTGGCCGACTTCATCACCAGCCGCGACCGATGATCGACGCCACGCCTTCCCATGCGGTCCTGCGGGAGTTCTTCGACAACAGTTCGCTCACCTGGGGCTTGATGGCCTGTGGCGTTGCCCAGCTCTCGAAGCTGTTCCTTGAGTTGATCCTGCATCGCCGTTGGCGGCCGTCCGTGCTGATCGAAACCGGCGGCATGCCGTCGAGCCACTCCGCCCTGGTCACAGGCACGGCGGCCTGTGTGGGCTGGACCCTGGGCTTTGATCACCCCCTCTTCGCCCTTGCGGCGATGGTGGCGTTCGTTGTCATGTACGACGCCAGTGGCATTCGGCGTAATGCCGGGCTGACGGCGGAACGGGTGAATGGCTTGCCTGATTCGCTCTGGCCGGAGGCTCCGGAGAAACCCCTCAAGGAAAGCCTGGGCCACAGCAGGCTGCAGGTGCTGGTGGGCAGCCTGATGGGTCCCGCCATTGCTCTGCCTGGCTTGGAGTTTGTGGGATCACCGCTGCATCTGCTGTCGGGTCTTGGAGCTGGGCTGGGGTGACCGCCGCCGCGGAGCTCACCGCTGATCAGCTGGCTGCGGCGGATGCCTTTGCGGCCTGGCTGCAACAGCCCGTGGATGGCACGCCCTTCGTGCTCAGTGGTTTTGCTGGCAGCGGCAAGACATTTCTTTCCATGCGCCTGCTGCGTCAGGTGGAAGCCAGCGGTTTGTGTTGGACCGTCGTGGCCCCAACCCACAAAGCGGTGGGGGTCTTGCGCCAGGCCTTGGAGTTGGAGGGTCTCCAACCCACCTGGTATCCCTCCACCATCCATCGCTTGTTACGGCTGAAGCTCAAGCGCTCCGCCGACTCTGAACTCTGCGAACCCACCGAGCAGACGGCCATGGCCCTGGAGAACCTGGGCCTTGTGCTGATTGACGAAGCCTCGATGGTGGACAGCACTCTGTTGGGTATCGCCCTCCAGTGCGCCCATCCGTTCAAGACCCGTCTGGTGTTTGTCGGCGACCCGGCCCAGTTGCCACCGGTGGGCGAGCAGAACAGTCCCGTGTTTGCGATGCAACGGTCCTGTTCTGCCAGCTTGACCCAAGTGGTGCGGCATCAAGGCCCGGTGTTGCGGCTGGCGGCGGGTCTGCGGGAGGGGCGCCTGCCCTGCCAGATGCCACCGCTGCTGCCGCCGATTCGTTCACCGCAGGGGCAGGTGCGCAGCCTGGTGCAACGAGAGTGGCTGGATCAGGCCCGGCGTGCCTTGCGGGACGCCTCGGTCCAAGACAACCCCGACGCTGCACGCATCCTCTGCTACACGAACCGCACCCTGGATCGTTTGGTGCCCCATGCCCGCCGCGCGATCCATGGGGAAATGGCGGATCAGATGCCAGTGCTGCCCGGTGAGGTGTTGATCACTCGAACCGCGGTGATGGCCCCGGCCTCAAGGGATGGAGAAGAGGCCGGAGAAGAACCCGACATGGTGCTCGGCTCCAACCGTGAAGTGACGGTGCGGGACGTGAAGCCGGAGGCCTGTGACCTGGCGGATTTCGGCCTGTCCTCCGCCGACGGACCTGTGCCTGTGATCGAGACCCTCTCCGCCTCGGTGAATGCGGGGGATCTGGAGCTCACCCTGCGCCTGCAGCCGCCGATTGGCAGCTCTGGTCGTCAGGAGCTCGATGCGGTGATGCAGCGGCTGCGCAAGCAGGCCCGTGATGCCGGCAAGAAAAACGGTCGCGCGATCTGGCGGCAGTACTTCCTGATTCGTGATGCCTTCGCTTCCCTTGGGCCGGCGGCGGTGCTCACGGTGCACCGCAGTCAGGGCAGCAGTTTCGGGGATGTCTTTGTGGCACCGGATGTGTTCCGGGCCGACCCAGCCATTCGCCAGCAGCTCTGTTATGTCGCAGTGTCCCGGGCCCGCACGGGGGTTTGGTTGCTTGGCGGGGAGACGTCGCCTGATCTGCGCGCTGCCTGGCAGCGCGAATTCGACACCACCCGGGATCCCGTATGAATCAGGAGAGCATCAGGCCGCTGATCCCCTGCCAGCCGAGATAAGTCCCCAGCCCGAAACTGAGGCTGCCCACCACAAGTTCTCCCCGGCGCAGCAGGGCGGTTTTGCCGCGTTGCAGTAGCGGAAGAACCCCTTGGCGTCCGATCAACACCGCCAGAAACGGAACCAGCAGCAGGGCAGTGGCGGCGATGCTGAACCCGATGCTGCAGGCAATCTCTTCCTGCAGGGGCAATTGCGCGGTCAGGATGACGGCGGCGCCTTTGGCGAACAACAACAGGTCGTCGGGACTGATCACTTCAGTGACGCTGCTGATCAGCAACAGCAAGGGAAGCGGCATCCCGGCGAAACGGTCCACGGCGCCGCTCCAGGTGGGGGCTGCTCCGTCATCCAGCACCCCTCGGATCAGTTCACGCCCGCCCAGGGCAATTAAGGCGCCGCCGCCGATTAGATCCAGGCCGGTGCGGTGGTCGGATCCATGGGTCATGTCCAGCAGCAGTCCGTGGCCCAGCGTCAGCAGCCCGATCACCGCCAGGGCGCTGGTCAGCAGCCAGCCGCCTACAAACAAGCCCCCGCGCCGCAGCGGCGAGCCCCCCAGCAGCAGCAGTAGCAGCAGAACGATGTGGATGGGCGACAGCGCCACGCCAAGCCCGTAGGTCAGCAGTTCCGTCCAGATTCGGGGCTCCGCCATCGGCCTTCAGAGGCTCAGGATCAGGGCCGCCAGGCCAATGCTCACCCCCAAACTCACAACACCGAGAAGGGCTCTCCAGAAGGCTTTGTCTTTGGTGTCGAGGAAGTTGCTCAAGGAACGCCAGGGGCTTCAGTCGTCAGTTTTGCCATCTGGCAGCAGGTAAGGAAAGGTGCGACGGATCGGGCGGTGCAGCGACCGCAGCGTTTTTTTGTAGTGCACGCCGGGCACAACGCTGTAACGGCGCCCCAGCACCAGCGCATGGTCCAGATCGGCCTCGCAGCTGCGGATGTCGGTCTGGACAGGCCGCGCCTGCGTTGACACCGGTGCAGCGGCGGGAATCAGGGCTGAAAACTGTCCTTCCCCCTGCCGCCAGCTCTGACAGGCGTCGAGGGCCTCTGCCGCGGAATCGAACACCTTCTTGGTGGTTTCCCGTCGCGTGCTCATGGCCTCCATGCCGAGCAGGGGCAGCGCGGTGATCAAAAGGACAAATCCGAAGCGGAGCATGCGACTGGCGCGAAGGTCCTGCTTCAGCCGTAGCGAGATAGGCGGAGCGTGGAACCCCCCTTCGCAATCTTTTCGCCTGAGTGTCTCAGTAGCGCACTTCGAACCAATCGTCGCCCGTAACCGTGAGCTGGCTGGGTGTCACCCGAAGCACCCTTGCACCCGGCGGCCCGACTTCACACCAGGCCCGAAGTTCAGATAAGGCCAGCGGTGGCCCTTCGGCTTGAACTTCCACACGGCCATCACTGAGGTTGCGCACCCAACCGCTGATGCCGAGATCCAGGGCGCGCCGATTGCAGCTGGCGCGGAACCCCACCCGCTGAACGCGGCCTTCGATCACCCAGCGCCAGCGTTCGGCGAAGGGTTGGATTCGCGTGGGTTGCTGGCGGCTGACGAAGCGCTTGCTGATCACTTCTCCCCGGCTTCTAGCGCGGCGCGCCATCGGGAGCAGATCGTCGTAGAGCTCGCCCAGTGCAGGTGAACCCAGCTCGCGTGAACTGTCTGATCGACCCATCCTTCCGAATGTCGATGGACTTTCCATCCCTCAATGTCCCACAGCACTGACCTGTCGGAGGACGGCCGTTTGGTGTGCAGTTCCCAGCGGTGAAATTCGTGACCCACCAGCTGCTGACCGCTCTTCACAACAGGGCTGTCCCGCCGGGCCTGCAGGCGGCGATAGCCCACCTGCAGCGGGCCGCGCTGGGCCGTGAAGGGAAGCAGGCCCGCCATGCGGTGGCTGGTGCCATCGAGGTCGGTCAGCTGGTGTCCGAGCACAAGCATCCCGCCGCATTCGGCGTAGATCGGTCGCTGCTGCACGAAGGCCCGCAGCGAGCTCAGGCTTCGCTCACAGCCGCTGAGCTGGGCGGCGTGCTGTTCGGGGAAACCGCCCGGCAGGATCAGTCCCTTGGCTTCTGAAGGGATGGCCTCATCGGCCAGGGGGCTCCAGCGGAGCACGGGCATGCCCATGTGCTCCAGCAGTTCACTGGTTTCCTGGTAGCGGAAGTGAAAGGCGGCATCACTGGCTAGTGCCACTGGCAGGGGCTGCCCCTGTTCCACGGGAATGTTGGCCAGGGGCTGCGACCCGGGGCGGGGTGCCTGCAGCAGGGGTTCCAGGCGTTCCAGGTTCAGGTGCTGGCTGGCCAGAGCGGCCCAGGCCTGGCGTCGCTGCTCGGGGGCCTCCAATTCATGGGCCGGGGCCAAGCCGAGATGACGGCCCGGCAGGGCCAGGGCTTCGCTGCGCGGCAGGCAGCCCAGCAATGGCACCCCCATGCGCTCCAGCACCTCGGCCAGCAGCTCCCGGTGCCTGGGGCTGCTGACTTTGTTGAGCACCACACCCGCGATGTGCAGCTGGGGATCGTGATCGCGGAATCCGCGCACGATGGCGCCGAGGGAGGCGGCCTGACCACCGGCATCCAGCACCAGCACCACCGGCAGGTTCAGCAGGCGGGCCACGTCGGCGGTGCTTCCGGTTGTACTGCTGCCGATGCCATCGAAGAGCCCCATCACCCCTTCCACGAGGGTCAGCTCAGAGGCACCTCCGTAACCGTGAAACGCCTGGCGAACCCAGGTTTCCCCGCAGAGATTGAGATCGAGGTTGCGACAGGCCTGACCCGAGGCCTGGCTGAGCAGCTGGGCATCGAGATAGTCCGGTCCCACCTTGAAAGCTTGAATCCGGCGGCCGTTCTGCTGGGCCCAGCTCAACAGCGCCAGGCTCAATAGGGTTTTGCCGCTGCCACTGGCTGGTGCAGCGATGACAGCGGCCATGGCTCAGACGCGGATCAGCCCAGCAGCCTGGCAGCCAGCGGAGCCGCAGCGGCCAGCAAGGGGTTGGTGCTGTCGTGCCCGCCGCCCAGCAGGCGGGCCACATCCATTTCAGGGGTGTCGTGCTGCACGGGAACGACTTCCTCATGCAGATCGAGGTTGGCCATGCCTCCCCCCTCCAAACGCATGCAGCCCCCGGAGTCAGCGCAGAGAATCACGCACACGCCTTGCCCGTTCTCCGGTTCGGCAATGAGTCGAAGCCCCACCATCTGTCCGGCGTGCACGTTGGGCTGCCCCATCGGCACAGCCATCAGTTGGAAGCTCACCTCCGTGCCATCGGATCGCTTGAACTGGGCGGTGGTGCCGTCTTCGATCGCGGTGGTCGATACAAGCGTCCAGCCCAGTCGATCGGCGATCCAGGCGGCCAGCAGCAGCCCCTGGGCGGGGTGATGGCCCTCAACATCAATGTCGAGACGGGTGATGTGGCTTAAGGCATCACGCCGTTGTGGCGGGTCGAACACCATGGCGAGGGTCTCGCGCCAGCTGCGCAGGCGCAGCCAGTTGAGATCGTTCACCGCCTGGCCGCTCTCCACGCGGCTGCGCAGCAGCTCAAGGCATTGATGCGGATCCCCCAAAGCGGTGTCGATGATCAGGCGCCGTGGTGCGCTGTTGAGCCGTTGCATCAGCTCCGGCGCTTCGTCGATGCAGCCGTTCCACCAGACCCAGGCCGGCATCGATTCCGGCAGCAGGGGTTCGAGGATTGAAAGGCCCTCACTTAGGGCGCTATGGCCGCCCCGCAGCACCACAACATCTCCACAGGCGGTGGTACCCCCCCCTTCCTCAGGCAGCGGGCAGTAGGCGGCCACGAGTGTTTCGAGGGGCTGCGCCGCATCGATCGTTGGCGCCAGGGTGATCAACCGCCGGGGCATCAGCGCACTCAGGGCTGGATCGATGTACTGCCCACGCAGGTCTTCTGCGCTCGCCCGCCCTTCAAAATCAGCCACCGCCTTCACCACGGCCCCATCCAGCGGCGGCGTGCTCAGGGGAAGGTCGGCATCCAGCACCGCTTGGCGGCCCGCAGCGATCAAGGCGGCGGACTGCTGTCCGGTGACGGGCCCCGGCAGACGACCACTGCGGACGAGTTGCTGCTCGGCCCAGGCGGGTTGCCAGATCAGCAGGCAGAAGGTGTTGGCCCCGGAGCCCGTACTGCCCTGCTGCTCGGGGGACCAGAGCTGTTCGAGGTAGTGGGGGACCTCCGCAGGTGCAAGTTCCAGCGGGGTTTGCAGGGTGAGCTGAGGGGACATGGTGACGGATGAACGAGTCGTGCAGAGCTGAGAAGCTGGTCTATGGAAGAGCCGTATCAGGGGCGTCGCCAGAGCAGTCCGTCTTTTGCCAACAGGGCGTCTGCTGCGGCAGGTCCCCAGGTGCGTGATTCGTAGGGATGAACCGGCAGCTGCCAGGGGCTGTCTTCAATCAGTTCCAGCAGCGGGGTGTAGAGCCGCCAAGCCGCCTCCACTTCATCGCTGCGGGTGAAGAGGGTGGGATCGCTGAGCATGGCGTCAGCCAGGAGCCGCACATAGCCCTCATCAGAGGGTTCACCGAAGGATTCGTCGTAGGAGAACTCCATATCGATGGGGCGGCTGCGCATGCCAGAGCCGGGTGATTTCACCTCGAAGCGGAATTCAGCCCCTTCATCCGGCTGGATGCGCAGGATCAGCTGATTGGCGGTGGGGCCTCCGGTGGCCGCATCAAAGAGATGCACTGGTGCTTCACGGAAGGTGAGCACCACCTCACTCGTGCGCTTGGCCAGCCGTTTGCCGGTCCGCACATAGAACGGAACCCCCTGCCAGCGCCAGTTGTCGATGAACAGCTTCATCGCCACATAGGTCTCGGTGGTGCTGTTGGGATCCACGCCGGGTTCATGGCGGTAACCGGCCAGAGGCGATTCCGCGGAACCACCGGGTCCGTACTGGCCGCGGATGCAGCAGTTCCAGGGTTCGAGCTCATCGGCCAGGCGAGCAGCCTGGAGCACCTTGGCTTTTTCGTTGCGGATTGCTTCCGGATCAAAGCGTCCTGGTGGTTCCATGGCGGTGATCGCCAGCATCTGGGTCAGGTGGTTCTGCACCATGTCCCGCAGAGCACCGGCCGACTCGTAGTACCCGGCGCGCTCTTCCACGCCCACGGTTTCAGCGGCAGTGATCTGAACACTGGAGATGTAGTTGCGATTCCAGATCGGCTCGAAGATCGTGTTGGCAAAGCGCAGAACCATGATGTTCTGGACCGTTTCCTTGCCCAGGTAATGGTCGATGCGAAAGATCTGGTTCTCCTGACCGCAGGCCTGGACCACCCGATTGAGGCCCTGGGCACTGCCGTAGTCGCGACCGAACGGCTTCTCGATCACCACCCGGCTGCGTTTGGGGTCCTTCAACAGGCCAGCGTCGGCGAGTGAACGGCAGCCACTGGCATAGAACTTGGGGGAGACGGAGAGATAAAAGGTGCGGTTGCCGCGGGTGGCGCACTGTTGATCGATCTGCTCGAGCCTGGCGTGCAAACTCAGCATGTGATCGCTGTTTTGTAGGTCGACCGGCTCGTAGAACAGCTTGCCGACGAACTGCTCCCAGGCCTGGGGATCGTCCTGAATCGTGCTGGCGAGCGCCTCCGCCATTTTTCCGCGGAACTCCTCGTCACTCCACGGCCGTCGCGCACAGCCCAAAAGGGCGAACTCACTGGGCAGACGCCGTTGTTTGAACAGCTCAAACAGGGCTGGCACCAGCTTGCGGTGGGTGAGATCACCGCTGGCGCCGAAGATCACCAGACACTGCGGCGCGATCACGCGCTCCTGGCGCAGTCCAACCCTGAGGGGGTTCGTCATCGTGGCAACCATGGAGTGTCCAGGCTTCTGACGCAGGTTTAGGCACGGAACCGGCAATAGACATGGTCTCGCCGCTTTGTTTCCGTGTTGGTTTCAGCGTTTGTTGCCAACCGAAAAAAAAGTCCACCCCTCGGGGTGGACTGGAAACGATTAATGGCTGATCGAACATCTCTTGATCGATCAATAGGTTTCAACGTGCCAGCGGTCGGCCTTTTTGAGCTGAGGGCGCAGTTCGGCCCAGTCCAGACCCTTGGCGGCCGCGGCGGCGGTCATGGCCTCATCAATGCCCGGCTCCATGCCGCGCAGACCGCACATGTACACATGGGTCTTGGGGTCTTCGATCATCGCGAAGATCTCTTCGGCATGTTCGAGAACGCGGTCTTGGATGTACATCCGGCCGCCCTTTGCGTTCTGCTGTTCCCGGCTGATCGCCTTGGTGTAGCGGAAGTTGTCGGGGTACTCCTTCTCGTAGTGGAGGAAGTCCTCGTCGTAAAGCAGGTTGGCGGTTTTGGGCGCACCCATGAACAGCCAGGCTTTGCCTCGGAATTTCCAACCGTTGGTCTCCTGTTCGCGGGGTTCGAACATGCGACGCAGATAGGTGCGCATCGGAGCGATACCGGTGCCGGTCGCCAGCATGATGACGTTGGCCTCCTCATCGTCAGGAAGAAGCATCTCCTTGCCGACCGGACCGGTGATCTTCACCTTGGTGCCGGGTTCGATGTCACAGAGATAGGTGGAGCAGACGCCGTAGATCTGTTCACCGGCATCATTCTTGTATTCAAGCTGGCGAACACAGAGGGAGACGGTGTTGCCTTCCAGGTTGTCGCCGTGGCGGGTGCTGGCGATGGAATACAGGCGCAGTTTGTGGGGCTTGCCGTTGGCGTCCTCACCCTCGGGAATGATGCCGATGCTTTGGCCCTCGATGTACTTCAGCTGGGGGTCACCACCGGAGAGATCAAAGGTGATGTGCTGAACGCGACCGATCGCACCGTCCTGAAGCAGGGAATAGTTCTCGGTGACCGTCCCCATGAAAGGGGTTTTGGGCTTGTAGGTGTTGACCGGAACGTCGGCGTGGGGCTTTTTCTTCGGGGCGCTTGACGTCACGGCTTTCTTGGCGGGTTTTTTGGCGGGTTGTTTGGCAGGTGCCGGGGTGGCGGCAGCGGGAGCGGCAGAACGCTCTTCGCCCGCACCGTTCACAGAAACGATCTTGGCGCCCGTGGCCCCCAATCGTTTGAAAAGTGCGGAAAACTGGTTCATTGCAACGGTGTAGGTCCGCACCACGGACGGCTTGGAGCCGGCCTGGGGACCACGAGCCACAACAGTGAACAGAGCTTCATTGCAGTGCTCTGTCGCTGCATTGGACACCCGCATTGAAATCACCTGACTTTTGTGGCGCGACTATAGGCGTGGCCTTTGATTTCACACAAAAAGGTTGCTGTTCGGAACAGAATCTGATGTGATCCAGGCAACCTCCTTAAGATCCTCAAGTTCGGCCCCTCATCTCGGCGTCTCTTTTGGTTTTCCCCCAGACAATGTTTGGACGCGGGCTGCAAACCTCCGCAGATTCAGGGACTGCGATTGAGCAGACCATGGAGCGGCTACCTCAGGGGACGCGGCGTTTGGCAGCTGAACTCAAATCTCCTTTGCCCGTTCAGCTGCTCTGGGATGTGCTGACGGATTACGAGAACCTGTCCCGCTTCATCCCCAACCTCAGTAGCAGCGAGCTGATCCAACGCCAGGGTCAGACGGTGCGGCTCCAACAGGTGGGTAGTCAGCAGCTTCTGGGGCTTCGCTTTTCGGCCCAGGTTCAGTTGGAGCTGACGGAATACCGACAGGACGGACTACTCCAATTCCGCATGGTGAAAGGGGATTTCCGACGCTTTGATGGCACGTGGCAGATCCGTCAACGTCCTGACGGCAGCTCACTGCTTTATGAGCTGACGGTGCAAGGCTGCCTCGGCATGCCGATCGGTCTGATCGAAGAGCGGCTGCGGGACGATCTCTCCAGCAACCTCAAGGCCGTGGTGCAGGAAGCACACCGCAGAAACAACTGAGATAGAGATTTCGGTTGGGGTTCGGTTCTTGGCCCAAGTTCAATTGGACCTGATCGAGGAGCGAGGGCGCTCCATTCCTCTTGCGAACTCAAGGAATTGGTGCCCGAATCGCACCACAAAAACTCTGAACTGATACTCGGCTCATCGCCAAAACAAACTTGGCGATGACGTCATACCCCCAAGGGGATTCGAACCCCTGTCGCCTCCGTGAAAGGGAGGTGTCCTAGGCCTCTAGACGATGGGGGCGAGGCCGTAATCAGCGAGCGTTCTGTGCTCCTGATCACTTGTGAACACTAGGGCTTGGTCGGACCCTCCGTCAAGACAGCTTGACCCCATTCCACGCCTTGTCCTTGCCAGATCGGCACCGTGAAGGTGAAGCAGGCACCCTCGCCAGGGTCCGAAACCACCCAGATCTTGCCGCCGTGCACTTCGACGATGCGGCGACAGACCGCAAGCCCCACGCCGTAGCCGGTGGTTTGGTCGGAGGTTTGCGGCAGCCGTACCCGATCTAGAAAAATTCGCTGCTGTTCCGCTTCCGGAATACCCGGGCCACTGTCACAAACGCTCACCTCCACACGCTGGCTGGTGCGGTGCAGCATCGTGAGCGAGATGTGCCCGCCATCGTTGGTGTATTTCAGGGCGTTTTCCAGGAGATTCAGCAGCACCTGGCGCATGCGCCGCTGATCGGCAAAGACCTTGGGCAGGTCAGCGGGAATATCGGTTTTGATCTCAACGTTGCGGCCCAGCCATAATTTTTCAAGCTCGAGAATCACTTCGGCTGAAACGCTGGCCAGGTCAAGCCGCTGTGGATTGAAAAGGGTTTCCCACCGGGTGGTGCCCACTTCGAGCAAATCCTTCGATAACGCCTCCATCTCTTGAAGGCGGCGGGTGATCACATCCTGAAAGCGATCCATATCGATCTGGCCCAGCTTCTGGCTTTGCAGGGCCAACGCCGCTGCCGTGAGTGGTGTGCGCAGTTCATGAGCCACCATGCGCAACAGCCGTTCCTGAGCACTGACGCGATCGATCAGCGTTTCGTTCTCCTGGCGCAGCACCAGCAGTTGATCTTCCAGCTGGAGTTCCTTCTGGGTGCGACTGCCATCGAGTTCGGTCGGCCTGAGGCTGAGGCCAAGGCCGCTCACCACCCCATCCTGTTTCCAGCGGGGCACCCACCCTTTGAGTTGCTGAAGGATGTTGCTTCCTGCGAACACCTGTTTGGGGTTCGGCGCCAGTTTGATCAGCGCTGGCGTCACCACGAGGCGATGCAGTTCAAGCAGTTCGGGTTGCTGTGAGGGATCGGCAACCTGCAGGGTGACTTCGAAGCCCAGGTCTTCCCGTTCCAGGAATTGCACCAGGGAACGGAGGTCCTGACCCGACAATTGATGACGTGCTGCCACCAACAGCAGGATCAACGGTTGACGTGTCTTGGGAGAGTCCTTAACCACGCGGACTGCAAGACAGCAAAAACCGATGCTCACCTTATGGGTTTTTGACTGGGCCGCCAGCAGCGCTAAGACGAACAGGAATACTCCGTTGCGTCATCGACGCGGTCCATGTCGCTTTTTTCCGCGCAAAACCGTGTTCCTCTGACCGTTCCGGGGGGAGTGGCTGATCAGCCTTCGATTCAGGTTGATAGCAACCTGCGCCGCTGGTTCAACCGCAATCTGGGATTGTGGCGTTCCCGGCGGCAATACACCTTCAGCGACGATCAGGTTCTCCACTTGGACATCAACCTGAAGATGGAGGCCTTCGCCCATCCCGAGGCCGGCGAGAGTCGGTACCGCTTCAGTTGGTGGTCTGATCAGGAAGACCAGCATTCCGACGAATTCTTCGCCCGTAAGCCCTGGTTTGAACGCAGTGGTGTGATGGAAGCCACGTTGTGGGGCCATCAACTTCAGAGAAGTCGCGGTTACCTCACGGGAGACCCGGTGCGCACCCGGCTGCGTCAGGTGGATGAGCACGAAACCATCCTCGAATCCCACTATCAGCAGTGGGACATCCTTGAGCACATTCGCCTTGTCGATCAAGACCGCTATCGCTACCGCGCCATCTACAGCTGGGAGAACGGTGAGCTCTCGATTGTTGAGCACCATCACGAGATTCGAATGTCCGATCCCCTGCCGCCAATCGAGGACGACTAAACGGCGCCGTTGTGTTGATGGCCCAGTTCAACAACCGCGCCTAAGCCTCGGCCAGCTTTGGCATGGGCGGTAAGTTGCCAAAAATTGACGCTGCCCGGGAACCAAGGTGATTCGTCGTTCATTTGCTGCCGCAGCTCTTTTGCTGGCAGCCCCCTTGCTGTCACCCGCAACGGCTCTGGCACAGTCCTCCAATGACAAGCCCACTCCTGCCACAGCCATGGAGGTCAACACCTATGGCGTGATGTCGATTGCCACCTTCTGTGAGGCAAGGGCTCAAAAGATTGATTTCAGCAAGTCTTTGGCCGTGGCTCTTGCTGGTCAGTTGCATGTGATTTATGGCAAGCACGGTGGTTTGCTTCCCGGCAGCAAAGAGCCCTTGCCAGAGAAGCAATTTCTCAATAATGCAGGATTCATGATTGTTGGAGGAGCGCTGAAGTTCTGCCCTAAATCAGTCCCCGCAGCAGAAAAGGCTCGTTTTGAAAAAGCTGCTGCCTCATTGAAGCCCTCCAAAAAATAATTCTTTTTCAGTCTTCAGTACTTGCAACGTCTGGCCGATCAGGTCAGACGTTTTTTTGTTCGTATTTTCTGTTTTCTTCTGCCCTTTGACGTCTGGCCTCTTGGCTGAACTGTCTCGCCTGAAACGCCTCGGTTTTGAGGTTCGTCCGTCAGGATCACTCCGTGCTCGCGTCGTTAGGCCATGACTGCTGCTACTTCGATTCGTCTGGCGGACTACACGCCATGGGCGTTTGAGCTCCCCGCCATCGCCCTGGACGTGAACATCCAGAGCGACCATGTCGTTGTGTCATCCAGGCTCAGCCTTAAGCCGCGCCGGTCCGGAGAGCCCCTGGTGCTGTGCGGCATCGATCTGGCCATCGAATCCCTGGCGATCGATCAGACGCCTTTGCAGCCCGAGGATTACAGCTTCACCGACGGACGCCTCTCCATTCCCAACGTGCCGGGCCAGCCGTTTGTGCTGGAGACCTGTTGTCGTTTGGACCCCTACTCCAACAGTTCGCTCGAAGGCTTGTATGCCAGTGGTGGTCTGCTGAGCACCCAGTGCGAGGCCGAGGGATTCCGGCGCATCAGCCTTCATCCCGATCGTCCGGATGTGCTGAGCCGATGGCAAGTGCGGATTGAGGCCAGTCGCACCAGCTGCCCTGTGCTGCTGAGCAATGGCAATGCGGTTCAAGAGGAATCCGTTGGCGCTGATCGTCATGCGGTCACTTGGGATGATCCCTTCCCCAAGCCCTCCTATTTATTCGCCCTGGTGGCCGGGGACCTCAGAGAGATTCGTGATCACTACACAACGGCTTCGGGCCGGCAGGTCACCCTGCGATTGCATGTGGAGGAGGGGGATGAACCCTTTACGGCCCACGCCATGGCTTCATTAAAGCGATCCATGCAGTGGGATGAATCGGTTTACAACCTTGAATATGACCTTGATGAATACAACATCGTTGCCGTCCGTCACTTCAACATGGGCGCGATGGAGAACAAGAGTCTGAATATTTTCAACTCAAAGCTTGTACTAGCTGATGCGGAAACAGCCACCGATGCTGAGCTTGAACGCATCGAAAGTGTTATCGCTCATGAATACTTTCATAACTGGAGTGGAAATCGCATTACATGCCGGGATTGGTTCCAGCTGTCGCTCAAAGAAGGCCTGACGGTTTTTCGTGATCAATGCTTCACCGCAGATCTGCATTCGGAAGCGGTTAAGCGCATTGAAGATGTTGCGATGTTGCGCAACACCCAATTTCGTGAGGACGCAGGCCCCACGGCGCACCCGGTGAAGCCAGCGGAATACCAGGCGATCGATAACTTCTACACAACAACCATCTATGAAAAAGGTGCGGAATTGATCCGCATGCTGCGCACCCTGCTTGGACCCGATCGGTTCATGAAGGGAATGGAGGTTTATGTGCAACGTTTCGATGGGACGGCCGCCACGACGGAAGACTTTGTTCAGGCGATCGCTGATGGCGCCACCAGCCAGGGCGAGCCCCTTGGCTTTGATCTGGAACGTTTCAAGCGCTGGTACCACCAGGCAGGAACTCCGGAACTCAGCATTGATCGGCAGTGGAACCCCGAATCGGGTCAGCTGACGGTCGACTTGCACCAGGCGACGCCTCCGACGCCGGGGCAAGCGGACAAACAGCCCCTGGTGCTGCCGGTTGCCCTGGCCCTGGTGGCTGAGCAAGGCCGTGTTGGTGAGGAGCAGCTGTTGGTGATGGAGGCTGAACGCGCCAGCATCACCTTGCAGGGCCAGCCTGGCGACACCCCCCCTGCCCTTTCGGTGCTGCGTCGCTTCTCGGCGCCGGTCCACGTGCGTCTGGAGCAGCCGCTGGAGGAGTGCCTCCAGCTGTTGGCTTCCGATGATGACCCCTTCTGTCGCTGGGATGCGGCCCAGCGCCTGGCACGCCAGGTGTTGTTGGCACGGGCTGAAAAACAGCCGCAGCCTGCCGTGGAGGCGGCACTGATTCAGGCCTTCGATCAGAGGATCTGCGCCTATGACGGCGGTGATGGCATGGACCTGGCGGCGCTGCTGGCGCTGCCGGGAATGGCGGAACTGGAGGCGTTGCAATCCCCAGTGGATCCGCTGGCGCTGGATCAAGCCTTTCGGGCGTGGTCTCAGGAGATGGGCGTTCAACTGCAGTCGTCCCTGCGCCGACTCCTAGAGCTGGCCCGAGCTGACTGGACCTTGGCTTGGCCATCTGGTCAGGGCGGCCGTGCCCTGACGGCCTTGGCCTGGCGCTGGCTTGCCGCGGCGGGCGATGCCACGGTTAAAGCGGAGGCGTTGGCGGCGGTTTCCGGTCCCTCGATGACCCTGGCGCGTGGGGCCCTGCGGGCCTTGCTGCCGCTGGAAGGCGCTGAGCGTGAGCAGGCGTTGGCGCTGTTCTACGACCGTTGGCAGGACAAGCCTGTGATCCTGGACGCCTGGTTTGCGATGGAGGCATCAGCTCCCAGGTCCAACGCTTTGGAGCGGGTTCAACAGCTTTTGGAGCACCCGCGCTTCGATCCCCTCGCGCCTAATTCCCTTCGCGCTGTTCTCGGTGGATTCACCTCAAATGTTCAGGCATTTCATGCCGCCGATGGCAGTGGTTACCGGTTCATGGCGGAGCAAATTGCAGCGGTCGATTCCCGCAATCCGATCACCGCGTCACGGATGGCCAAGGTGTTCAGCCGCTGCGGCAGTTACGGCCCCGAGCGCCAAACCGTCATGCGTCAGGCCATTGACCAGTTGGCCGCCAAGCCCTTGTCGGCGAACACGGCCGAGGTGGTGCAATTGCTCACGACGTGACCACCACCAGCACGATTACCGCGATCAGCAGGATCACCAGCCAGCGTTTTTTAGTTCCGGTGCTGCGACGGCTGCTGCCCGGTGCGGAACGCCCGGCTCGGCTCCCGGCCGCCAGGCCGCAGTTCTGACAGACCAGCCGACCGGCCATGGATCGGTCGGCAAGAAACCGGCGGCTTCCGCAGTTCTGGCAGACGGTGACGGCCAAGGTCTCTCGATCAGCGTTTCACCAGCTTGCCTGGCCTTGGTGAGTCAGGCAGGCACTCACTGATTCAGTCCCGCTCCCAGCCGTCGCAGCCGGCTTTGGAGCGTTGGCGTTTGGTGCGCCGGTAGCTCTCGTTCTGTTGAGCCAGAGCGTCACTGGCCGCAGCAACGGCTGTGCTGTCACCGCTTTCAGCAATGATCAAACGATTGATCGCCATGGCGTTGCCCAGGCGGTTCAGCACCTGATCGATTAGGCGGCACTGATCAAATTCGGCGCGCCCCGCAGCCGGGATCCCCAACAGGACGAGGCTCCAACACGCAGCACGCCAGCCTTTCATCGATCAGCTCAGGGGCTGTAGGTGATGGTGCACTGATAGCGGCTGCTGGCTCCCACATCAATGCTTTTGCAGTGTGTGTCGGAAATCGTTGCCCCTTTGGGGATCACCCGCATCGCCTCAGCGGTGGCGAACTGCTTGGACGGCCCTTGGGCTGTGGCCCGCTTGCCGCCCGCAAGAGCCATGGATCCCAAAAGGAGGCTGGCCATCAATAGAGCCACGTGTCGCATCGTCAGCGCCCGATGGGATTGCTTCTCCATTCGGTTTACTCAGAACGAGTTCAGGTGACAGCCTTTCTGCGTTCAGCAGCCGCCTCGGCACCAGCGTTGGCGTTGCGGTTTTGGTTCAGCGTTGACTGCGGTTCGTTGATTCAGGCTGGGAACTGGAGGTGGCGGCAATAACGCTGCGGGCTGAACGGGAAGACGTCGCGATCCCCATGCGGCATCAAAGGGAACCACCACGAGAGGGATAGGTTCCGCACTTTTTGCCGGCCAGGCCAAAGCACTGGACGCGATCAGGACTGTGATCAGAAGTCTCATCGCGCCATTTTTGCCGATCCTGTGGCGTCATGCCGTCACGTCGGCTGCCTTCTCAGTGCCCCAGCCCAACGCCTTCCTAGACTTTGGAGTAAGAGACGCCGCGGTAGGTCAGAGCAACAGAATTGCGAACGGATTGGATTTGCTCAGCGCGATAGCTTTTTCCCATGTATTTCAGTTGGATTGTTGGCCTCGTAGATACTGTTTCTGTCTTTGCATATTTGTTGCCCAAGAAAGTGAGTTCCATTGAGTAAATAGGGATGGATTAAAACTTTTTGAGTTCTACGTCGTTGTAAAAAAGCCGCAAGGTTCCACTTGATACCTTGTCCTTTAGCAATTGTTAAGGCTGCGTCGGTTTGATACAAGTCCTGCTCTCCAGCCCCGTCTTGACAGGGGAAAGGGGGTTGATGCCAGTTGTGGGATGTTGTGTTGGTTGTTGTGAAGCGGTTGAAATATTTGTTGGTTTTGCTCGTGCTGTTCAACTTGTCTTGATTGAGTCTCTCAGGCTTGAGGCTTGGGGTGTTCCTTGTTTTGCGCTGTGCTGCAACGCTGGCATGCAGTAATTCTGTCTTTGTGGTGTTCCGGCAGCGTCAGCCGAAAAGGGTCCACGTCGAATTCGTAGCCGCAGGAGCAGCGGGCGTGGAACTTCAGTTTTTTCGCTTTTTTGAGTCGTTTCAAAAGGGTGACATTGCCAAAAACTTGCTCTGGCTTGAATCGCTCCAGCTTGGTGCGTTCTTCGGGGGCATCTTTGACCCGTGCCTTGTGCAGGGCGTTGCGCACGGAGTTTTCACTGCCTTTGCCCAGGATTTTGGGGATCTGAAGGATTGATCGCCCTTCCTGCAGATACAGCCGCTTGATCTCTTCGATCTCAGCACTTGTGAAGCCAGATTTCTTGCCCACCTGCTTCCTTCTTTTGATTTGAGTCTCTCAGGCGGCGCGCAAGCGCCATCCACGTTTTCGACGGCGAAATGTCAGCCTGTCGAGATGATTCCACTGGACCCACTACTGCAACGGCTGGCCGGGGTTGCCGGCATGGAGGGCGGCTCGAAGCGTCTTGTTGTTGTGCTGGGCCAGCTGGGAGATTTCGACTCGATCGAATACGCCCAGGCGTTGGTGCCGCGGCTCCCCCAGTTGGCGGCGCTTGGGGTCAAGGTTCAGCTGTTCGGCATCGGCAATGCCGCCAGCGCCGAGCGGTTTGCTGCCTTCACCGGGTTCCCCCTGCAGCAGCTGATCGCTGATCCATCACCGCTGTTGCATGAATCCCTGGGGTTGGAGGCCGGCTTGAAACTGCCCGGTGGGCCCTGGCCTGGCTTTTTACTGATGTGCGCCGGCGTGGGCTCGCCGGGCACCCTGCGCGAGGTGCTGCGCGGCTACACCGGGGATCGCTCGGCTGCCCAGATCTTCGACGACGACGAGTTGGTTGAGGCGTTTCCTCTGCCGCGCTTCCGAGGTGCTCTGTTCCGCCGGGCTGGTGGCGAGGGGTTCCAGCGGCCGTTTGAGCTCGCCACCAAGCGTCTGCGCAACATGAACGAAGTGCTCAGCAACTGGCGCACCTATGTGCCCTGTGACGACTACATCACCCAGCGCGGCGCCACCGTTCTGCTCGATGGGGATGACAGCGTGATCTACTCCCACCGCGATCTAAGCCTGCTCGGCTACTCAGCCACCATGGAACGCCCCCTGGCGTTTCTCGATGAGGTTTTGTCTGAGGGCTGAGCTCAATCGGCTGTCTTCAAGCGGCGGAAGGCTCGCGATACACCGCAAGAGCTGCCACCAATCCCCCGATGAAGCCTGCGCTGTGGCCGATCCAGCTCACGCCGGCGGGTGAAACGCCGGGGATCAACGCGATCAGGGCTGAGCCGTAGAGCCAGAACGCCACCAGGCCTAGGACGATGGACAAAATGCGACGTTCCAGCCAGCCGATCAGCAGCAGGTAGCCCAGCAGTCCGTAAACCACGCCCGAGAGTCCATGGCTGCGGGCCGGCCAGAACAGGGCGACGGGAATGTTGATCAGCAGCACCGACAGCCAGACGCTCAGGTAATCGCGCATCCCCCGGCTGAGCACCAGCCAGCTCAGGGGCAGAAACGCCAGGCTGTTGGAGATCAGATGCCCCAAGCCGGCATGGCTGAATGGCGCTGTGATGACCCCCCACCACGGTTGATCCGGGCCCATTGGCAGGTTCCACTGCCCCGCAAAGATCAGTTGGTCGATCAGCTCCTGCCCCCAGGCCAACGCCAGGATCAGCAGGGGCAGCAGCAGTCGAGCGCGCATCGTCTTGCGCCAATGATCACAATGATGACGCGAATGCTGGGCGGATGATCAGAAGCGATGTCGACGTTCTGGTGATCGGCAGCGGCATCGGTGGGCTGTGTGCCGCTGGTTTGTGTGCCCGCGCCGGCCGTGAAGTGCTGGTACTGGAAGCCCACCAGCAACCCGGTGGAGCCGCCCATGGCTTTCAACGCCAGGGTTATCACTTTGAATCCGGTCCATCCCTTTGGAGTGGTCTGGGACGTTGGCCCAGCAGCAATCCCTTGGCCCAGGTGCTGCGCGCGCTGGGGCAGACCGTCGAAGTGATTCCCTATCGCACCTGGGATGTGCTGTTGCCGGAAGGGGATCTGCGCATCGCCGTTGGCCACGACGATTTTGAGGCTGTGGTGCGCAGCCTGCGCGGCCCTGAGGTGGCCGCCGAATGGCGGCGTTTTGTGGAGGCGCTTCAGCCGATTGCCGCCGCTGCCGATGCTTTGCCCTTGCTGGCCCTGCGGCCTGGGGTGGATGGCATGGCGCAACTGCTGAAGCGCGGCGGACGCCTTTTGCCGCACCTTGCGGCGATGCGTCACCTCTCCGGTTCCTTTGGGCCCCTGGTGGATCGTCACCTCAGCGATCCCTTCCTACGCCACTGGGTGGATCTCCTCTCCTTCCTGATTAGCGGCATGCCGATGGGAGACACCAACGCTGCAGCCATGGCCACGCTGTTTGGCGAGTGGTTTGAACCGGAAGCCCATCTCGACTACCCCGTTGGCGGTAGTGCTGCAGTGGTTGAGGCCCTGGTGCGTGGCCTGGAGGCCCACGGCGGCAGCCTGCAGACGGGCACGGCGGTGCAACAGCTGCGGGTGGAGGGGAATCGTGTTGTGGGTGTGACCCTGGCCGATGGAACGCAGATTGCGGCCCGGCAGGTGATCTGTAATGCCGACATCTGGTCCACCCTGGAACTGCTGCCGAAGTCCGTGGCGCCGAAGTGGCAGCATCAGCGCCAGGCCACGCCGGCCTGCAACGGCTTCTTGCATCTCCATCTGGGCTTTGATGCCACGGGGCTGGAGGATTTGCCGATCCACACCGTCTGGGTCGATGACTGGGAGCGTGGGATCGACGCCGAGCGCAATGCCGTGGTGTTGTCAATTCCGTCGGTGTTGGATCCCTCCATGGCGCCGGCCGGTCGGCATGTGCTGCATGCCTACACCCCGGCCAGCGAGCCCTGGGAGCTCTGGGCTGACTTGGAGCGCGGCAGTGCGGCGTATCAGCAGAGAAAACAGGAGCGATGCGCTGTGTTCTGGCGGGTGCTTGAACGCCGTATTCCCGACATCCGCGACCGCTGCGAGCTGATCATGGAGGGAACGCCGCTCACCCATAGCTATTTTCTCAATGTGCATCAGGGCAGTTATGGCCCTGCCCTTTCAGCGGCTGAAGGTCTCTTCCCGGGCGTGACGACACCTCTGGCCAATTTCTGGCTTTGTGGTGCCAGCACCTTCCCCGGTATCGGCATACCCCCCGTGGCGGCGAGTGGTGCGATGGCGGCCCATGCTGTCCTCGGCCGGGAGACGCAAAACAGTCTGCTGCGGGAGCTAGGGCTTTGAAGCAGCTGCGTCATAACCTCGCTTTGGAACGCCGACGCTGTCCATGACTTCCAACGCCCGGATCGATTCGCTGCAGCTGATGCTCACGGATCTGCGCATGCGCAACGAGCCGATCCGTCACAAGGCGGCATTTCGTGGTTGCCAGCCGGAATTTCAGGCGTTGGTGAGTCGTTTGATCGAGCAGCTGGAAGGGGAATTGCTGGATGAGAAGCAGCGGTCCCGATCAGCCTCACGTCAGGCCTGATCTGAGGCTGATCGGTAGGCGGCGGGAACGAGCACCAGAAACAGCAGCCACCAGGCCATTACGCCCAGGGCCAGGGGAAGGCTGATCCAGAGCTGATGCAGCAGGCCCCAGGACCCACCCACCACAAGCACCCCTGTGGAGACGATGGACCAGGGCTGGCACCACCAGGGTTTCAGCGACCAGAAGGGCGGCTGTTCCGGAGGCTCAGCGGAGGGCGTCGAGTTCACCTGCGGCTTGCATGGCGGCGAGATCGTCGTAGCCACCAATCACGGATCCGTCGATGAACACCTGGGGGAAGGTGGTCATTCCACTGCGCTGCTGCACGGCTTGGAAGGCTGCGTCGTCGTTGATGGTGGTGACGGTGTGGAGCAGATCCAGGGTTCTCAGGATGCGCAGGGCACGGCTGCACCAGGGGCATCCCGGCAGCACGGCGATCTCGATCCGCGGCGCTGCTGTTTGGCGTGCGGGGCGGCCTTTGCGTTGCTCGAGGACCCCAATCAGGAGGTCGACGCCTTTCTGCACGATCGTGCCGGGCTCCAGGTGGCCTCCCCAGACCTGGCAGGCTCCATCCGAGAGGCTCAGGTGCAGGTGCACGCCCTCAGGGGAAAAGGTTCCATTGAGGGTGATCACCTCAAGGTCGCCTTCCAGCACGGTGGGCTCCGCCTGGCCGGGGCACTGGAACGACGCCTTGGTCAGGTTGCCAACCACGCCGAGAACGAAGCCGCTGATGCCGTCCCTCTGGGCCAGTGCTTCGAGGCTGAGGCGCAGATCACTACCGGGAGCAAGCTTCAGCGGCAGGGGTTGCATGGCGCCTCAAAAGAGTGCTCAAGATTACGCAATCTTGTCTTGCACGATATTGTTTATGTGTTGTGAGTATATTTTCACGAAATCGTGTCCCTCCTTCAAGACCTGGTTCAGGAGTTGCAGCAGCGGATCGAGGGCCAGGCTGCGGCTCCCAGCACGGCTGCGGTGGCGGATGCGGCCGGCTCGGAGCGCATCAACGTCACCCTGCCCCGCGGGGTGATGGACGATCTCAAGCGCCATGCTCTCGCTGAAGGGCGCAGTTGCGGCAATCTCGCCGCCTATCTCTTGGAAGAGGCCCTGCGTCGTCATCGCCCCCTGGGCTGAGGCTCCGTTCAATCCAGAAACTTGTCGGCGATGGCTTCCGCCTGGCCACTCTGTTGGAGCTTCAGGATCGACACCCCCATACGCGTGCGCAGATAGCTGTTGGGGGGCAACACGAATCCGTAGGTCTCATCCGAGAGGGTGAACGGTGCGATCCGCACATCAAGCTCGGGGTTCTGTTTGAGGTGGTAACGAAGCGAATGCCGATCGAAGATCAAGGCGTCGGCCTTGCGATCCAGCACCAACTGAACGGCGCTGTCGAGGCTGGGTGCTGGCACGACGCGCATCTCGCGGTTTTCCGCGAGCTCCATGCCATCGGTTCCTTCGACGACGGCGACCCGGCGGCCGCTGAGCTGTTGAGGACTGTCAATGGCTGCTTCGGTGGTCCCCGAGAGAAACAGCGTGAAGGCTGAAGCCAGGCTGGCGGTGAGGGACGACACCGCGATCAGCGAGATCACCATCCAGGCGCCGGTGATGCCCCGGCCGGTTCGTGTGATCGGCGCCTTGTCGCCGTAGCCAACGGTCGTCAACGTCACCAGGGCAAACCACATGCCGCTGCTGATGCCGGGCAGCCAGTCGCGGGGGAACTGTTCACTGTTCGTGCGCCGCTCAGCCATCCAGATCAGGCTGCCGACCACCAACAACACGCTGATCAGAACCAGAACTGAGGAGATCACGGCCCAGCCGAAGAACACCTGAACGCGACTGAAAATGGAGGGGGCCTTTAGGGGAAGAAGAATGCCCTCCTTGCTCAGGAAGTAGGGCTGGGTGAAGTCAATCCCTGCAATGGCAAGTCGGCGGGAGGTGATGCTGATCGGGCCCACCAGCACGTCGATCTTGCCGTCATTCACCGCCTCGATCCCGGCTTTGGGTGATGGCTGGGGAATCAGGTTGTAGCTGAGGTTGTTGTCTTCGGCGACGCGTCGCCAGATCTCGAGGCTGATGCCGCTGATCTGCTCGCCGTTTTTGATTACGAACGGGGCCGATCCACTGACCCCCACCTTCAGTTGATTGGCCTGCAGGGGGGTTGCGCTGCTGAAGCAAGCGAGCGCGAGGACGACGGACCAGCGCCGGACCCTTCCCATCAGCGCTGTTCCAGCCGACGCACGATCACAGCCATTGCCGCCAGGGAACCCGCCAGCGCGATCAGCAGGGCAATGGTCATGGAAACGTCAGGAAAGAGATGGTGCGCTCAGGTTGGCATCCCTGGACCCGAGCAGCCAGTCGGCCACTTCCATCCTCAGGGCATAAGCACATTCGAAACGGCCTTCCTCTTCCAGCAAGCTCAACCGTTGCTCGAGCGTGCTCAGGGTTGAACTCGCGAGCTGGTGGGGCCCCTTGCTCCGCGCCACAATGAGTCTTCTGGAGGCCCTCGAAGCTTGCGGCACGACGTCAGTCATCCAATGCAGCCAGCGCTACATATCTGCGATCTGCTCCCTTCATGACCGCATTGGAGTGGTCCTGGGGCGACAGCCCGCTCACGTTCCTGCCCCAGCGTGCCCTGTGGCGGGCTGAGGGGCGCGAGCTGTTTGTCGCAGACCTGCATCTCGGCAAGGCCGAGGTGTTCCAGGCCCATGGCATCCCCATGCCCAGCGACGGGGATCAGGGAACCCTCAATCCATTGCTGGAGCTCTGCCATGCCTGGTCACCTCAGCGCTTGTTTGTGCTGGGTGATCTCGTGCATGCCCGGATCGGCATCACCGTTCCGCTGCGCGAGACCCTGCTGGCGTTGCCCGATCTCTGTGGTTGCCCGGTGGTGCTGATCGGTGGCAACCATGACCAGGACAGCTGGATTGAAGGCTTGCCCCAGCAGCCTTCTCAGCGCTTGGACAATCTCTGGTTGAGCCACATGCCCGAACGGGTGCCCGAGCCGGGGTTGTTGAACGTGTGCGGTCACCTGCATCCCACCACCCGGATTCGCAGCCGTTCCGATCAGTTGCGTTTGCCCTGCTTCGCCTTTGATCCGGATGGGCCGCGTTTGGTGATTCCTTCCTTCGGGCAGTTGACGGGAGGCCATGACTGCGGCGAGCGTTACCAGCAATGGCTTGTGGCCGAAGGCTCCATCGTTCCTTGGTTCGATCCAATCTCCCAAAACCGAGAGCGAAGGATCGCGTGACCCAGCCTGCTGCGCCGCGACCCAGACCTCGACCCAAGCGCAGGATTCGTCTGCGCAAGCGCTGGCTGTTGCTTGCCATGCCGTTCGTAGTGTTCGGCGGTTTGATCGCCTTGGCGCCTGTGGCTCCTGAGCGCTCCGATCTGGAGGATCAAACTGTCGGTTCTGCCCTGCAGCGCGGCCGGGATGCCAAGCCGTTCAGCTACATCCCCGACGATGAGGTCTACGCACTGGATCTCGACCCAAGGCGGGTGCGCTTCGGCCTGCTGGAGGGTTGGGATCGCGAACAGGACGCCTACCAGGACAGCGCTGCTCTGGCCTACGTGTCCGGCCCGATGTATGAGCGCCATGTGGACGACGACGGCCGCGAAATTACGGTTCCTCTGGGCGATCTCAAATTCGGCAACCAGGTCTGGCGTGGGCGTAACCGCACGGCGTCACGCCAACGGGCCTACGTCGGCATCCGCCACGACGGCAGCATTGATTTCAGCTACGGGGAGCTGACCGATGACCGCAGCCGCACCTACGACACCTTCATCGGAGGCCTGCACAGCCTTTACAACGACATCGAGGAGCCGCCTGAGAGCTACAAGGGCGCCTACAGCATCAGCATGGGCCAGCGGATCCGCTACTACCTGCCGAGGATTCGCATGGTGATGGGTCTGCGTCAGGACGGCCACATGGAAGTGCTGATGAGCCGTGATGGCCTGACCCTGGAGCAGAGCAAGGAGCTGGCCCGGCGCCGGGGCTACCTGGCGGCTTATATGCCCGACCATGCCTCAAAGAGCCGCTTCATCATCCCGGGGGTCAAGGGATTCACCGAAGAAGACGCCAACTGGATCAGCGGCGGTGCCACCAGCTTTGTGCATGTCCCATACATGCTGCGGTTGAGCCCCCGCCAGATTCCGCTTCGGGGCAATTTGATCGCGGGTCTGGCGCCCAGGCTGGTGATGGATGAGGGCTGTGATGGCCCCTTCGACTGTGTGTCGTCCTTCGGAAATCACCTCGCCGATCGCGCCCTGGCGGGCTTGAACCGAGTGATGGAACAGGGCGTTGAACCTCTGGCCCGGATGATCTGGGGGCCCTCCAACCTCACCAAGCCGGGCTCGCCTGCGGATGCCGATGACCGCAGCGTCGATCTGGATCGTGCCCCCCTGCGGGAACCCCCGATCACGGCTGATCCTTTGGTGTTGCGCGAGCAGCCGGCTGTGATCCGGGAGCTGGAGCCGGCTGAGCCTGATCCGGATGACAGCTGGACCGAGCCGCAGCCCTATGTGCCGTTGCCCCCCGATCTGCCGCCGCCGATCGTTCTTGATGAGCCGATGCTCAATCCCGCTGAGGTTCTCCTCGATGAGCCAGCCCCACCGGTGATGCAGCCGCCGGCTCTGCCGCCCCTACCGCAGGCGCCCGTGCCTGCTGTTCAGGATTGAACTTTGGAAGCCGTTTGGTCCTGGTGGTCGATCCCCAGCACCCAACGTCGGGTGTTGGTGGCGCATCTCCCCCAACCCCCAACGCGCGCTGAGCAGCGGGCCTTGAGCGACAGCCTCACCTGCCGGCTGTTCGCCGATGCAGGCCAGGTGGTTGCTGCGGATGACATCGGCCGCACGATTTATGGCAAGCCGCAGCTGCGCGACTCTGCGCTGCACCACAGCATTTCCAACACCGGATCCCTCAGCCTTGGTGTGGTGGGACCTGATCCGATTGGCATTGATGTGGAAGCGCTGGACCGGCCGATGCGTGTGGCTTCTGAACTGTTGAAGCGGCGCATGTTTGCCTCGGCCGCTGATGCGACAACCTGCCTGCAGCACTGGACGTTGATTCAGGCCTGGACGGCGAAGGAGGCTGTGTTGAAGGCAGCGGGACTGGGGCTGGGTGGCGGACTTGCCAACGTGACCATTGCGCCAGATGGGGCCGCGGCATGGCTGCATGGCTCGCGTTACGCCCTCAGCCTGTGGACCCAGGATGGCTTCAGCGTGGCGGTCGCTGAGGGCATCCGTGGCTAGAGGAGGGGGTGGAGCATCGAGCAAAAGCGTGAGATCTCGTCTTCAGCAACGTCTGGCCGAGGCCAACAACTTTCAGAAGGCGTTGATCACGTCTTTGCTGGCCTGGGTGGCCCTGGGGGTGTGGAGCTATCTGATCGTCGTCCCGATCCTCTCGGCCGTGGCGTTCCTCTGGCTCGGGGTAACGGGCTGGCTCGTCTGGCGGATTTGGCGCAAACCGGCGGGCTGAACCAAGGAATTGCAATTCAACAACTTAGAGTTGCCGCCGGTTTTGATTTGCGTTCGGTGGAATTCACGGTGGTGATTCTGAGTGAGCAGGTGGGCTCCTATCCAAAAATCAATTGGAAGGAATGGAAAGATCGCAATCGCAAGCAGATGAAGAGCCAGGGAGATGTGTGGTCGATGGCAACACTTTCAGGCACCACAATTTGGGATTGTTTGGACAACAACAACATCGACCGACTTCATCTCGTGCAGTGGAAGCCTGCTGATGACACGATGTATCAGGTGAGCTTGCCGAGCCGTTGAAATTTGCCTGGCAACTGTTCGGGTTGAGCAGGTGCTTTTTTGTTTGATGCTCGTGATCAGTATCTTCTCGTTTAAAGAAGGAAAAGGAAGATCACAATGAACATTGAGCCCAACAGGAAGATCGAGTCTTCCTTTCGGTTGGAGTCAAAGGGCTCGTGGGGTTCTGGGATCATGGAAGTGACTGCTTAAGCCGGCAAGCTAAAGGACTCGCTTGTCCGTTCGCGGTTTGACCCTGTTTTAATCGCGCGAATCCGTGAGCTGAGAGCCATTCCATCGCTCACTCGTTAATACGTCTTGGAGCTCATCAATTGCATTCTGCTTTGAAGCATTCCAGTCGGGGCTTGAGAGCCTGATCAGATATTCGTGCTGAAGTCCAGAGCCTCTCTTCCGTGATGTGATGATCGAGACGTCGTCGTATCCAATGGGGAAATTGCCGCCAGATGGTGCTCCAAGGGCAGCCTCTGATGTGAACAAAAGAAAATCAAAAATCACTGGATTAAAATATTCTTCGCTTGCATCTAGGTCCCCACACGCCAGCATTTGGTCTCTGGTTTGTGGTGTGTACGTCACAAATGAAAAGCAGAACGGATCACCAGTTGCTTGCAGGTAGAGGCCCTTGAAGCGCGGCGAGCTCATCAATCAGCCTGCTGCCAGATTTGAGAGTTGGGATCCCAAACGGGTTTGGAGTAGGTCCCCTTCAGTTGTTGTTGAGGCTGATCGATGCCCAGCTGAAGATGGCAATCCCTTGCAAATTCAATCGAGTTTTTGTGGTAATCCTTCCAAGGAATCAATGCTTTGCCATCCCAAATTGGCGGTAGTCCGGTCTCTTTGAGCATCTGATCAAAAGCGTCAAAGTGGTTTTGCAGTTCCTCTGCTGTCAGCACAGCCTCTGGTCTCGGCACAAGTAGAGACTTTTTGAATGGAGCGCTCTCCATGCATGCTTCAAAATTTTTGGTGAGTTCCGTTTGATGGCTCCAGGCCTTCTGTTCGACAACTCCAAACACAACGAGGCCAACGAGCAAGAGGCCGATCCCGATGATCGAGCTGAGATGACCAACCGGCTCTTTGCTCTTGTCCATTGGCTGGTTCCTGCAGGACAAGCCTAAGCAGAAGTTTCTTCCTGGAGGTCCGCCATCGACAAAAACTCGCGACCAGGTAGGCACACAGTTGATTAAACGCTTCTGAAGCAACTCAGAGCGCCCACCCCGTATGCAATGGCAGATTTTCTACTTTTTAACTAGTTGGGAGTAGATCTGTCTTCAGGCATGCGTCTGGTACAGATCAAGCATTTGTAGGGCTGGGCGATTCGAGCTTGGCTACCAATTCGGTTGTTCAGCTGAATGCTGCACCTGATGCCTCTTCGCTCCTCTGCCCTGTTCCTGGCGCTGACGGCTCTGACGGCCTGTTCAATGCCAGACAAGAACTCTGCGTCTGATGCTGAAGCACCTGCTTCTCCCATAGAGCAAATCTCCAGCGTGAAGGCCGTGGCTGTGACCGATGCGCTCCCCTACAGCGCCAAAAATGGACAGCAGTGGGAAGGTCTGTCACATGAGGTCCTGAGTGTGATTCAGGCTGAACTCGGTGGAGATTCAAGCCCTGACATCATTGAGGTGGCCAGCGTCAAAGCGGCTGGTGAAGCCCTCAAGGATGGTTCCGCGAACATCGCCTGTGGCGTGGGCTTCAGTTGGGACCGAGCCAAGGAATTGAGCTACTCCCTGCCTTTTGCTGTTGGCGGTGTTCGACTCCTCACCACAGCTGATATCGATGGAACGCCTGCAGAACTGAAGGGCAGGACCATTGGAGTGATTAGGGATTCTGTCCCAGCAAGCGTTGTGGCGAAGCAGTTACCTGAAGCCGAGCCCAAGCCGTTCGACTCTCCTGCGGCTGCTTTGGATGCCCTTCAGCAAGGAACAGTGGATGCCATTGCCAATGGCGCCCTCTGGGCCAAGGCCAATCTCGATGCGGTCCCTGGCAGCAAGGCCGTACCGGAGCGTCCGTACGGTCGCTCCGCCGTCGCCTGCGTCGTCAATCCTGAGAACCATGCGTTGCTGGCCAAGGCCAATGTTGCCATTGCCCAGTTGCTCCAGAACTACATCGATGGAGATGAAGAAAGCACCACTCGGATCAACCGCTGGATCGGTCCCGAGAGTTCTGTGGGCCTTTCTGGGGAGGCGATTGCCGCTTACTACAACGCTGTGCTGTCGACCGTGACAGGGATTAACACCCAGCCCGACTGATTTTCCTGCAAAACCATCAACATTGACCGAATCAATTCAATGAACCCAACAACCCTTCTTGGAACACTGATCCTGCTCAGCACTTGGAGCAGTGTTGGCGCCACTGAAACCGGCACCTATTCCGTTCAGAAAGCCGACAACAGAATTGAGCAACGCATTGCCGCTGCACGCAGCAACAACAGTTGGTCTCCCTTTCTCAACAAAACGACCAATCAATCGTTGGATATCGCTGCATGGGGGAACGGCCGCGGACGTGGCTGGGCCAACGGCGGTGGCGGTGGTGGTGGCTTCGGTAACGCCCGTGGTGGTGGCTGGGGCAATGGTGGCGGTGGATTTGCCAATGCCCGCTATCGAGGTGGCTTCGCGAACTGGTGAAACAGAGAGCAAGCTTTACAGCCTTCCGTCGAATGCTCAAGACATCACCCCGTCAGCAATGGCGGGGTTTTTTATGCCTGATCAGCCGTTGGCCGGCTTGGTCAGCTTGTAGAGGTTCAAGGCGAAAAGGGCCATGCCGAAGCTGCCAAACGCGATAAGCAGGTCCTGGGTGGTGAAGGCCATGGCTCTCGTTACAAAACTTTGTTGATTAATGTAACGGAGGCGCAGGGATGCGTCGTCAAGTCGTTCCTGGGGGGGGCTGTGGGCAGCCCTCTTTTTTATGACCTACCCCTTTGGTGCCATCAAGACAGACCTCGAAAAAGCATTCAGGCTCCCTGACGCTCCACCGCTTGAGCAGCCTCAGAAGCAAGACCCTGCTGAGCTGAGCGAGTCAGAGCGATCGACGGTTCTGTTTGAGCACCCAGGCGTCTGAGGCGTCCATACTCAGGGCCCATCAAGGGATCGACCCATGGCGGTGCTTGGACGTCAGGCCATTCTTCAAGCAGTTGATGAGGGTCTGATCGCGATCACGCCTTTCAGTGCCGACCATGTCGGGCCTGCATCTGTGGACCTCACCCTCGGCTCCACGTTTCGGGTGTTCCGCAAGGTGCATGAAGTGATCGAGGTTCGCGATCACACCGACTACCGCGAATGCACCGACAAGCTGGAGATCCCAGAGGGCGGACACATCTTGATCATGCCGGGGGAGACCGTGCTGGGGATCACCCGCGAGCGGGTCAAGCTCGGACCAGGCCTTTGCGGTTGGCTTGAGGGCCGCAGTCGCTTTGCTCGCCTGGGGTTGATGGTGCACATCAGTGCACCATTTATGGGGCCGGGGATCGACAGTCAGCAGGTGCTGGAAATGAGCAATTTCGGCCCGGCTCCACTGGCGGTGGTGCCGGGCACGCTGATCTGTCAGTTCATCTTTCAGCGGATGGATGGTGAAGAGCACTACGTGGGCCGCTTCGCTGGGCAGAGCCAGAGCAGTTTTTGAGGGGGGGAGGGTGATGCCTTTCGTCAGTCTGATTACCTCCTTTGAGAGGAATTAAGGAACCCAACATTGGTATCGAGGCGTTAACTCCCTGCACCGCAGCGGGTTTACAAAACTCATCGGAGACGTACATCCTCCGCAATGTTGCCTCTTCCGATTCTCTTTAGGTTTGTCCTGTTGGCATTCGTCGGAGCAACCGTTGCATCTGTGGCTAACTCAAAAAAAGACTTTGCCTTGCTCACGGCTGTTTTCCTGTTGGGTCTCGGAGCCTTAGAAGCAGTCCTTGCTTTCTTTGGCGTCTGATCCGTAGGACGAGCCTTGCTTCGCCGCTCCTTGCAGGTGGATCAGTGGGAGCGCTTATTCATCTCCTGCTGCCGCTGCAAAAGCCACTGTGAGGAATTGAAGAGGCGATCCCGAAGCAGTTCTGCAATTTCAATGTGTTTGAGCATTGCCTGGCTTGTATGTGCTGAACGAGCTTCTCGGTATGTATTGCATCGAACGCCAAGACGATGACGCTCAATGGAGGAGAGAAATCTGCTTCAAGACGGAGTTCAAAGCTTTCGTGAACGCTCGCACCAAGTCAATGGCGACATTGGGCACCTATCGCGTGGTGAATTCAGCCTGGGCGAATCAGGTGATTGCTGAAGTGAATGGACTGGAGCTGGTCAAAAAGAACAGAAACAGGGTTTGATCGTTCTTCGCCGTAAGAAGTCGTATAAACCGTACGTATAAGTGCTTACGCACTTTGCTATGTGGGATTCATGTCATTGAGAGGCGGGGGTCCCGGCATTAAGCGCCGGGACTTTTTCTTGGGACAATCCACGACCGCTAGGGCCAAGCCTTGACCATCAGGTCGGTGGCATCAGAGGTCTTCTTCGGCTTCACCAGTGATCTGACAATCACTTGTTGGGTAAGCCACGCAAAGCAGGGCAAAGCCTTTGGAAATCTGCTCATCGTCTAAGAAGCTTTGATCCGATTGATCAAGAGAGCCACTCAAAAGTTTGCCCGCGCAGGTGGAGCAGGCGCCAGCTCGGCATGAATAGGGCAGGTCAGTACCAGCTTCCTCTGCCGCATCCAGGATGTACTGATCGTCGGCACACGCAAAGCTGGATGTACCTTCTGATGTGGTGACTGTGATTTGATACGAAGCCATTGGTTCAATCAACGCATGCATCAATCAATAATCTGATTGGATGCCGTCACTGAAGGAATCAAGGAAGACTTCGGGATCGATGTAGCAAGTCATACCGGATTGATTTCGATGTCATTGATCTCTGATGTTGTATGTCAGATCGATTGCTGTGGACGGGCATTGTTTTAATCACGCAACTCAGAGAACCCCCGTTGCACTTAAGCAAATCAGGGTTGTGGCGAGCAGCACCCAGCCCACCAGCTGAAGCCATTGCGTGAGTGGAGTTCCCATGGTCTGTCAGTCGAGTGGTTCATCCCATAGGTGTGGCTGATCAAACTCCTCCAGGAGGGAATTCGCTTCCTTTGCTTTGCCCATCAGCAGCAACGTGATTACTCTTTCTCGGATGAATTGGCTCAGGTGTTCTGCTTTTTTGGTGTGATGCCTGGTCTGGACCTTGCACCGAGCAGCATCACCCATGTCGTTGTGAAAACGTGAGATGAGCGACACAGGTCTGGGTGCATCAACTGCTCCGTCGTAACTCTGCTTGTTAGAAGTTTGACGTATCAATTGACTCCTTTCGTTCGGACACGTTGAAAGCCAGACAAGGCCTCGCCATTGGCAACCCAACGGCGCATGATCGAGATATGCAGGCCAAAACATCGGAAGGCTTAGAGGTTCTCGCGGCTGTTGTTGTCACCGCAGGTTTGGTGGCGGGCAACCTCGTTTTGTTTTCGCCGTTGCGTGTGGATAACCGCGTGCAGCCTGGCCCGCCATCCCCAACAATCGAACGCCCCTAACGCTTGAACACGCCGTTGCAGTCCCCCGGAGCAGGTTTAACAAAGCAGTGCCCCTCCGGCGACCAGTAGCCCAGGGCAGGAAATGCCAAGCCCTGGGACCGGGCTTCAGCATTGACCGCATCAACCCCTCGGGCCTGGATCAGCACGTTTCCGTCTCCATCCACAAGATCGAGGAAGTCGTTTTCCTCGATTTCTGCTGTGGGGTACGCATGGCTGTGAAGGGGCACAGCTGCCACCACACAAGCGATCAGAACAAAGCGCAGCATCGGACTGGAAAGGGAGAATGAAGGATCAGTTGGTGACAACCACCGGCGTGCCGACCTTGATGCGGTTGTACACCTGAATCACGTCGCTGTTCAGCATGCGGATGCAGCCAAGGCTGACGGCGGCCCGCAACTTCACCCAGTTGGGCCAGGCTGTTCCGTGGATGGCGTACTCGCCTGTTCCGATCTGCACATAGGCGACATAGCGCACGCCCACGGGGTTGTTCGGGCCGGGAGCAATGACCTTGCCTTTCTTGTGGTACACCGGCTGCGGATCCATTTTGGTGACCGCATAGCTGCCTGCTGGCGTCGGCGATTCCGGTGCACCGATCGCCACGGGGTACTTGCCGATCACCTGGCCGTCGTCAAGCAGGGTGAGATATCTGTCCTTAAGGCTGATCTGGATGGAGGTTTCGGCCTGCGCCGGAACCGTGGCCAAGGCGCCAAGGCCCAACGCTGCCGTCAGTAGGAGTGAACGAAGCTGCATCGGCTTGCGCAACAGGCGACCGCAGGCATTTTGACCTATTCGAAAGGGGCTAGCGTCAACCCATTGCTTTGTCCGTACCTGAACCATGACCCGCTGCTCTGGAATCAGCCGTGTCTTGGCCGCTGGTGCGGCTGCCGTTGTCTCGACCCTGGCCTTCCATATGCCTTCCAGGGCTGGATTCACGCCTGAGCAGCTGGCGGGCTTTGAAGTCACCCACCTGCGCGGTGAAGTTAATGCCGTGCTGCCGACGCAGAAGGTGATCGAGGTGATTGATCCGGAGGGTCACCTGGAAATCATCACCGTCGGCATCGACATGGCTCCCCTACGTCTCCGCAAGGGCGATCGCGTCGACGTTTCTTTGTTGGATGGATTGGTGGTGGATCTGGAGCGCAGCACGGCAACAACGCTGAGCTTCGATCGCGAAGACATCATCATGCCGATGGACATGGGTCCCTTGAAGAAGGGCATGCGGATGGCTCTGGCGTCCGGAACAGCGCGGGTTGTGAAGGTGTCAGCAAGCGACCGCAGCCTCAGCTTGATGGGCCCCCTCGGCGGCATCCATAACCTGGATGTCGTCATGCCTAGTGGCGATGATCTTTTCCCTGCGCTGCAGGCCGGGGATCTGGTGGATTTCCGCTTGATTCAGCCCGTGGCGGTCGGTATCGACCGGATTGCCACCGCAGCTGCCACAGCCGGTGCGTCAACGTCGCAACCCCTGCTGAGTAGCCGTGCTGATCGCCGCACCAGCCTGAAGGCCGAGCTCCTGGAGGCGTTCGAGCTCTCGCAGGTGCAAGGAACGCTGCTGCAGTACGAGCCGGATCAGCAGGTGATGGAGCTGAAGAGCCCTTACGGCCACACCCTGTTGATCACCATGGGCGGGGGGCTCAAAACAGCCGGGGTGCGCAACGGCGATGAGGTGATCGTCGACGTCTTGGATGGCCTTGTGGTGGACCTAAGCAAAGGCTCCGCCAGCAGCCTCAGCTTTAACCGAGAAGACGTGATCCTTTCGGAGGATTTCGGTGAGGTGCGCAAGGGCGCCAGGGTGGCGATGGGGACCGGAACCGCGGAGGTGGTGAAGATCTCGGAGGAAGACCATGAACTGAGCCTCCGCGGTCCCTTCGGAGGGGTTCACAACCTCGACGTCCGCCCTGGGCTGAACGGCGATCCGCTAGCCCAGCTCAAGCTGGGTGACTTCGTCAGTTTCCGCTCGATTCAACCGATTGCGATCGGGATTCGGCCGGCCCGATGAATCAGCTCTTTTGATGGGAGGCGAGGGCGCGCACCACGTCGCCCCGCGTAATCACGCCGACGGGACATTGGTTCCCGTCGAGAACGAACAGGCGTTGCGTGCCCCGCTCATGCAGCTGGGATGCTGCTTTGGGCAGCGGTAGGTCGGTCCTACAACTGTGGGAGTCTTTGCGCATCAGATCGCTCACGTTTGTGCCGAGCACCTGGTGCACCTGCTTGTCCCAATTCAAGGGATTGCGCAAGTAGATCACGCTGTCCAGCAGCATCACGTACGGGCCGGCATCAACGCCGCTTTCCCGCACCATCAGATCCTGCTCCGTCAGCTCGCCGATCAGACGCCCTTCTGCATCCACCACCGGTAAACCACTCACGTGGTGATCGCTGATGATCTGCACGGCTTGCTGCAACGGGGTGTCGGGTCTGACCGTCAGAACAGGCTTGGTCATCACATCAGCCACCGTCAGCTGCAGGACCATGATCAAGGTTCAGGTCCCCACATTCTGAGCGTTGTTTCTGTCTTTGCGTTCGATTGCCAACGGACTCACCGTGGCGCGAGCTGTTGTCGGTTTGCCGCTGATCCTTGCCCTGCAGTTCGGCTGGCAGGGCTGGGCCTGGTGGTTGCTGTTACTGGCCGGACTCAGTGATGCGGCCGATGGCTGGCTGGCCCGCCGCGCCGGGGGTGGCAGCAGCTGGGGCGCCCGTTTGGATCCCCTCACTGACAAGGTGCTGATCGCGGCACCGTTGCTCTGGCTGGCGTCGTCCGCCGTGCTGCCGCTCTGGGCGGTCTGGTTGTTGTTGGCCCGTGAATTGCTGATCTCTGGCTGGCGGTCCCAGGCCAGCGATGGGGGGCCTGCCTCGTTGTCGGGCAAAGCCAAGACGATCCTTCAGTTCCTCAGCCTGTTGCTGATGCTCTGGCCTTCCGGCTGGATCGGTGCTCCCGGGCTTCAGAGCCTGGGCTGGTGGCTGTTCTGGCCTTCCCTCGCCCTGGCTCTGAGCTCAGCCCTGGGTTACCTCACGCCCCGATCAGCGCCTCGTCAGAACTGAAGTCTGGCGCTGCAGTTGGACTCTTGGCGTAGTCGTTGCTGTAGCTGTCGGCCAGGCCCTTGGCCAGGTCGAAGCTTGGTTGCCAGGCCAGTTCGCGTTCCACCCGGGTGATGTCGGTAAGAAAGTGATTAAGCCGCAGTGGGAAGGCTTTGCGGGCCTTGGGGTCCAGATCGCTGGGGTTGAAGCTGCGCAGATCGAGGCCATCGGGATCGCGGCCGCAAGCCACTGCAGCAGCGCGGATCAGGCCCCGGAAGCTGATGCCCTGTTTGCCGGAGCAGTTGTAGATGCGGTTGGCCGCTGCATCCACCTCGATGCAACGGGCCATTGCCTCCGCCAGATCCTCTACATGGCCCAATTGGGTGATCGTGCTGCCGTCACCGGGGAGGGGAATCGGGCGGTTGTGAACGATGCGATCGAAAAACCAGCGTTCCACCGGGTTGTAGTTGCCCGGCCCGTAGATGTAGGTCGGCCGGAAGCTGGTGAAGGGGATACCTTCCTTGCGGAGCCAGGCCTCGGTCTCGGCCTTGCCAGCGTGACGGCTCTGCGGATCGGTGGGGCTGGATTCATCCAGGGGCCACTGCTCCGAATCGGCATACACCCCGGCTGAACTCACGTAGACAAAGCGATGGCTGGGGGCCCCGGTGATGGCCACCACGCGGCTGCTGTCCGCCTGCTTGCGTCCGGAACTATCGACGATTACATCGAAGTTGCGCCCCTGCAGCGCGCTCAGGCCTTCATCGCTGCTGCGATCGCCACAGAGGTGTTCCACGCCGGCGGGAACGGGGTTCTTGCCGCGGGTGAACAGGGTGAGTGCATGGCCCTGGGCCTGCAGGCGGGCCACCAGGGGCCGGCCCACGAAGCGGGTTCCCCCCATCACCAGGATCTTCATGCACTTGGGCCCGAAAAGCGCAGCTATTGAAGCGTGGCGCTGCAGGATGGAGGGTCTCTGGTCCGCCCCCGATGGAGATCCTTCCCGCCATTGATTTGCTCGATGGAGCCTGCGTCCGGCTCCACCAGGGGGATTACGACCAGGTGACCCGATTCAGTGAGGATCCTGTTGCTCAGGCATTGAGCTGGCAGAGCCAGGGGGCAACCCGTCTGCACCTGGTGGATCTTGATGGCGCCAAACGGGGAGAGCCGATCAATGACGCAGCGGTGCGGGCCATCACCTCCGCCCTCGACATCCCTGTTCAGCTCGGTGGTGGTGTGCGCTCGCTTGAGCGTGCCGAAGAGTTGATCGCCTGTGGTCTGGATCGGGTCATCCTCGGCACGGTGGCGATTGAACAGCCGCAGTTGGTCCAGGAGTTGGCCCAACGTCATCCCGGCCGCATCGTTGTTGGCATTGATGCCAACGATGGCCGAGTGGCCACCCGGGGCTGGATCGAGCAGAGCGATGTTCTGGCCACCGATCTGGCCAAGCAGTTCAGTGCCGCTGGTATCGCGGCGATCATCACCACCGACATCGCTACCGATGGGACCCTCGCCGGCCCCAACCTGGAGGCGTTGCGAACCATGGCGCAATGCAGCGCTGTTCCGGTGATCGCCTCCGGTGGCATCGGTTGTATGGCCGATCTCCTGTCGCTCCTGCCCTTGGAGCCCCTTGGTGTGACAGGAGTCATCGTTGGCCGAGCCCTCTACGACGGCCGTGTTGACCTGGCGGAGGCCATCGCCGCGTTGGGTGAGGCAAGGCTTCAGGACGTCACTGCCGTGGCGGCAGACATCGCCTGAGCTGGCCTTGGGCCTTATGGTTGATGCAGAAGGCCCTTTCTGTGGTAAGAGCAGCAGCCGGCAAGAACAGCTCGCCGTCCCTCGCGGGCAGCTTGCAGGAGGTGTTCGAGCAATGCCGGGGGCTGGGGATGCGCCTCAGCCGTCAGCGGCGCATGGTGCTCGACCTGCTCTGGAGCGAAAAGAGCCACCTCAGTGCTCGCGACATCTTTGAACAACTGAACCTGAGGGGTCGCAGCATCGGCCATACCTCGGTGTATCAGAACCTCGAAGCCCTGCAGTCGGCAGGGGTGATCGAGTGTCTCGACCGCGCCAGTGGTCGCCTGTACGGCTACCGGAGTGATCCCCACAGCCATCTCACCTGTCTGGACAGCGGTTCGATCGAAGACATCGACGTTGTTCTTCCCGACGACCTATTGCGTCAGATCGAACAGCGCACCGGCTTTCGCATCGAGTCGTACACCCTGCAATTGAACGGCCGCCGCACCCTGGAGAACTGAGCAGAAGCTCGTTACCTTGAGCCCAACTGTTTCGGGTTCAACCCTTGACCTCCCCTTCGCCGGTGCGGATGTTGCTGCTCGCTCCGGATCTGCTCGGGGAGTCGCTTGCGCTGAAACTCACCTCCGCCCGCACCGATTGGGAGGTGGTGCTTCGTCCTGAGCGCTTGACGGGCTCCCCTGCCCTGGTGATCTGGTCGATCGACACCGTGGCCTCATTGTCGGCGATTCAGCAGGAGCTGTTCGCCCTGCAGGAGCGCTGGCAGCCCGCCCCGGTGTTGTTGCTGCTGCCCAGCGAGCTACGTCTGTCGCGGGAACAGCTGCTGGAGCTGCCGGCCGCCGGCCTGCTTCAAAACGTTGATGCCGAGGGCCTGCAGAACGCCATTGAAACTTTGCTGCAGGGTGGGCGCGACATTCGCCTTGAGGCTGCTTCGGAGACCCAGAACCAGGGTCAAACCATGGGCCTGGGGCAGTGGTTGCTGGTCAGTGGCCTGCAGCAGGTCAGCCGCGACCTCCAACGGGTGGAGGCCCTGCTCAATCCACCCCCGGAGCAGCCCTTGCTGTTCCTTCTGCTCCAGGGGCGCCGACGTGAATTGCGCTTCGCCAAGGGTTTGCTGCTCTGGCTCTGGGGGCCGCTGCAAATGGGCCTCGAGCATGCAGAACCTTTGGCCCCATCTGTGTCCAGCGATGGATCACCCACCACCACGGCGATCAGCCTGCGTGAACGCAATGCCGTTGCGGTTTGGGATGCGATCCGAGACCGCATCGATGCATCGGTTCAGGCGGGATTGACCAATTCCACCGGCCGTCTGCTGGCGATTGAGGGCCTGCACCCGGATCGCCGCCGGGAGTTGCTTCTGGCTCTGCTGCAACAGCTTGATCAGGTCTTGCAGCGCCTGCGCAGCCGCCAGGACAGCAATGCGATAGCCCAAGCCTGGGATGCCCTGCAGCCCGAGTTGCGACAGCAGGCTCTGACCGCTTTGGCCGGTAGCTACGTCCAGATCCCCTGCGACGGCGAGCTGCAACCGGTGGTGGCATCGCTGCTCAGCCGTGCTGATCTCACCGGTGCGGACGGCGAGCTGCCGGATCCAACCGGAATGCTGGCCCCGTTGGTGGCCGATCAGCCGATGCTGGTGAATGGTTTGCTGCTGCCGGCCGATGACCCCAGGGCCTTCCTGCAGTTGGAAACCCTGGTCAGCAATTGGCTGGTGCGGACGGCTGAACTGATTGGTGCCGAACTGCTCGATGCTTGTGGTGACTGGCCAGAGCTGCGTCGTTATCTGCTGCGGGATCCCCTCCTGGCGACCCGGGAACTCGATCGCCTCAGGAATCGCTTGAACACCCAGCTGCGTTGGGCGGATTGGGTTGAGCGCCCGATTCAGCTCTACGAAAGCCAGCGCACCCTGTTTCAGTTGCGCTCCGGTCGCATCGAACCGCTTCTACTGACTGAGCCCCGCGACAAAGAGCTCAATCAGCTGGGTTGGTGGCAGCGGCAGGTGGCCTTGCTGTTGGAAGCCAGGGATGCCCTCGCACCGCAGGTGCAGGCCCTGGTGCGCCGCATCGGCGACCTTGCTGTGATCCTGCTCACTCAGGTGCTGGGTCGCGCCATCGGTCTAGTTGGGCGGGGCATCGCCCAGGGCATGGGACGCAGCTTCGGCCGCGGTTAGGTCCCTGGGTCCACAATGGCGATCCGCTGCTTCGGCTTGATGCTTGCTTTGGTGCGCTGTCTGATCACCGTTTCGATCGCGCTGCTGCTCCATGTCGCTCCAGCCGCCGCTGTGTTGAACAGTGACAGCTACGACGGCAACATCTATGCCCTCTATGCCGGCAACGGTTCGTTGGTGCCTCCCGCAAACACCCTGGAGGAGTCCCTCGCTGAGGGACGCACGGCCGTGATCGTCTACTACCTGGATGACAGTGCCGTGAGCAAACGCTTCGCTCCGGTGGTGTCTGAACTGCAACGGCTTTGGGGCCGCAGCATTGATCTGCTGCCGCTGTCCACCGATCCGCTGCAGGGCCGAGAAGCGCTGGGTGCCGGTGATCCAGCCACCTATTGGTCTGGAACCATTCCGCAGGTGGTGGTGATCGGCACCGATGGCCGGGTTGTTCTCGATCAGAACGGTCAGGTTCCCCTGGCGGCGATCAACGACGCCATTAGCGCCTCCACCGGTCTTCCCGCTCCCGATCTGGGGCGGATTGATCAGGAAGGCAGCTTCAACGAAGTGAACATCGAAGTCACCGCCAACTGAGACGCCCATCTCCATGGCGCCTACGCTGCCGCCCAGTTGTCCCGGTCGCTGAGCCGGATCCGCTGTGTCGCTGCTGCTTGCTCCGCTAGGCCTTGGACTCGCTGTGGCCTGGTTGGAGCTCCGCCACCGCCTAAGACCCGCCTCGCCGTTGAGGATGACGCCTCGCGACTGGCGCGTCGATGATCTGGGCGGGCGGCTCCGGATCGAAGGTGTGCTTGAGATCAGCAACCCCCACCCCCGCATGGAGGTTTTTGTGCCGGAGCTGCGGGTCGAGCCCGTGCTGCTGGGGTCCTCCGACCCCGCCGGTCTGGAGGTGAAAACGCGGATCACTGCCGACCATCCCGATGAGGAGACCCGGGCGGACGGCTACTGGGCGGCTTACATCGTTAAAGGACGCAAGACCACGCGTGCCCGGGTTTCGATCGAGATCACCGGACCAACGCCATCGGCCCGGGTCGACAGCCTCTGGGTGGATGCCCACTGGGTGAATTACGGACCCTTCGGTCGCCTGCAGCGCCGTCAGGGCGTGCTGGTTCCCCTGACCCGTCCGGACCCCCTGCAGCCCGATCAAGCCCACTTCCGCCAGGGGGAAGGGTGCCGTGTGTTGCCGCTGCGCACCCACCTGCTCGGACCCCTGGATGACGCCATTGACGTCTTGCGCACCTATGCCGCTGATTTAGTCCAGCCCGGCGACATCCTTACCATTGGCGAGACCCCCGTGGCTGTGATCCAGGGTCGCTACCGCCATCCAAGTGAGGTGGAACCCGGCATGGTGGCGCGTCTGGCTTGCCGTGTGTTCCACCCCACCAGCAGCCTGGCCACGGCCTGCGGTATGCAGACCTTGATCGATTTGGTGGGCCCGACCCGGGTGCTTGCAGCCTGGCTGGGGGGGCTGCTGATGAAGCTGGTGGGCATCCCCGGGGGCTTCTATCGCCTCGCCGGTGACCAGGCCCGCTTGATCGACGACATCACCGGAACCACACCGCCCTACGACCAGACCATTGTTCTGGGTCCATCCCGGGCCGAGCAGTTCTGTCGTGATGCCTCTGCTGAACTCGGAGTTGACGTTGCCATCGTCGACGTCAATGACCTCGGCCGTGTGAAGGTGCTGGCTTCCAGCCCAGGTTGTGATGAGGGCTTGCTGGGCCGGGCCCTGCGCCCCAATCCCGCTGGCAATGCCAATGAGCGCACCCCCCTTGTCTTGGTGCGGCCAGGCCTGGAATGAGCGATACATTGTGAACAGTTGGGGTGGAGGGTGTCCGGTGACAGAACCCAAGACAACCTCCATCCGCATTGAGCCCCTCAATCCGGCCCACCTGGCGCAGTGGGTGCAAGACGCGCCGATCGATCAGCTCTCACGGTTTCAGGGCTTCCTGATCGGTGAATGGCTTTCAAGAGTCGAGCAGCGCTTCCCTGATCTGCTCCCCAGCCGCTCGCCACGTTGCTTGATGGCCCTTGAGGCTGATCGCCCGGTGGCCAGTGTGGTGGCGCGGCCGTTCAACCGCCGCGGCAGCTGCTGGATCCTCCATTTGCCGGAGCTGCTGGGGCCGGTGGACGATCACAGCCATCGCACCATTCAGCAATCCTTGCTTCAGCAGGCCCTGCTGTCCTGGACGGCCCAGATCTGCAGCTGGGTGATCCGCTGTCCGGCCACCGATGCCGATGCCATCGCCCTGCTGCGGGAGCTTGGTTTTCAACCGCTTCGCCCGTATCAGTGCTGGTGTCCACCAGGTGGCGAGGTTGAGTCGACGGGCAGCGATCAGCTGCCTGCGGGTCTGCGTTGGGCGGCACTGAACCGCCGCACCGCCCAGTTGCTGTGGCCGATTGAGCAGGGCGGTAGCCACAGCCACCTGCGTCAGATCACCGACCGCCATTGGCTGGATCTGCTGGATCGGAACGGACCCGGCTGCGGCGTGCTCATGGCCGGAGACGCTGTTCTTGCGGGCTGCATCCGCCTTCCCGACGCGGGCGAGGCCGGTTTCCTGGAGCTGATGCGTGATGTCGCCTGGGATCCCCGGCTGGATCAGGCCCTTCCCCACGTCTTGAACGGCATCATTCAGCGCGGCCGCCCCCGCGGGCTGCTCACGGCGTTTGACGATGCACCCCTCAACCGGATCCTGGAGGCGGAGGGGTGGATCCGCGGCGAAGAGCTGCTGCTGCTCGGACGCAGCATGTGGCGGCGTCAGTCACCCCAGCGCAACCTGCAGCTGACCCGATCGCTCGATCAGGTGCTGGGCCGTTTGCGGCCCCAGGGCACACCCCTGCCCACGCCAAGCCTGGGTGATCGGCACTGATGCGGCCGCGTCCCTGTTCGATCCTCAGCCTGGATGTGGGCCGGCGGCGCATCGGCCTGGCCGGCTGCGATGCCCTCGGTATCAGCGTCACGCCCCTCGCTGCCCTGCGTCGCGGTCGCTTTGATGCCGATCTGCTCGTTCTGCGGTCTCACTGCCGCGAACGGTCGGTGCAGGGGCTCGTGGTGGGATTGCCCCTGGATGCCGCGGGCCAGCCCACGGCCCAGGCGGAGCATTGCCAGCGTTACGGCCTGCGGCTGGCCGCCGCCCTTGACCTGCCCCTGGCCTGGGTGAATGAACACAGCAGCACCTGGGCGGCCGGTGAACAGTTCGGGTTGACGGGCGACCGCAGCGGGCGTCTGGACAGTGCAGCTGCTGCCCTGCTGCTGGAGCAGTGGCTTGCGGATGGTCCGGAGCTCAAACCGGCCCAACAGAGTGCCTCAAGGTCGGGCGCCGGGGCTGGCGATGGTGGATCCTGAGCCCAGTCATAGCCGCGTCGATGTCTGAGTCGGGTCCCGGTAAGAGCAGCGATCACCCCACCCTGCTGGTACGCGACCGCGAGGGCCATGACCTGCTGTGCTTTCTCGAGCATCTGATCCCCATCGAGGGGCAGGACTACGCCTTGCTCTCGCCGGTCGACACACCGGTGTCGCTGTTTCGGCTCAATGACGATGCTGAGCCGGTGCCGATCACGGAAGTCGCTAGCAGCGAGCCGATTCTCTCGGTGGCTGATGTGGTGCTGCAGGAGCACGACCTGGTCTTGGTGCGATCGGCGATCACCCTCACCGTCAGTGGTGAATTGGAGGAGCCGGATCAGGACGAGCTCGATGAGCTGGAGGAGGACGACGACGTTGATGAGGACGCCGAGACCTTTGAACTGCTGGTGAGCTTCATGGTCGAAGCGGAGGAATACGGCCTCTACATCCCGCTCGATCCTTTCCTGGTGTTGGTGCGGATGGTGGATGGTCAGGCGGTGCTGCTGAGCGACGATGAGCTCGATCGCGTTCAACCCTTGATTGAGGCCGAACTGGAGGAGCGTGAATGGCCGGAGTGACGGCACAGCGTTGGTTGACCCCTGATTGGGATCCGCATCTCACCATTGCCCAGCTTTCGCTGCCCCACCTCACGGCCCATGGTCTGCGGGCCGCCGTGATCGATGTCGACCGCACTCTCCTGCCCGGTCGTGATGTGACCTTGCCAGGGCCGGTGCGCGACTGGATGGTGGATGCCGGCCGCCGCCTTCAGCTGCATCTGTTCAGCAACAACCCCTCCCGCGATCGGATTGCTGCCGTGGCTGATCAGCTGGAGGTCAGCTTCACCTTCGGTGCTGGCAAGCCCCGGCGTGGCGCCCTGCGCAGGGTGGTTCGCGATCTCTCGCTGCCACCGGAGGCGATCGCGATGATCGGAGACCGCCTGTTCACGGATGTGCTCTGCGGCAACCGGATGGGGCTCTACACAGTGTTGGTGCGACCGGTTCGAGAGGACGGCAAGCCTTGCCGCCATGACCGGGTGCAGCGGTTTGAACGCGCCATGGCACGCGTCATGGGGGCGCCTTCAGCATGACCCTGTGGGTCGTGAAAATCGGTACCAGCCTGCTTCGGGGGGAGACCGCCGCCACGATTGATGGCTACGCCCGCTGCTTCGCAGGGGCCATGGCCCGGGGGGACCAGGTGGTGCTGGTCACCAGTGGTGCCGTCGGGCTGGGCTGCCAGAAGCTGGCTCTCACCAGCCGACCTGAGACGGTGGTAGCCCTGCAGGCCGCTGCAGCCATCGGCCAGGGCGCGCTGATGGCTCTGTATGAACGGGCGATGGAACGCCACGGTCATTCCGTGGCTCAAGTGTTGCTGACCCGCTCCGATCTGGCCGATCGCCGTCGCTATCAGAACGCTTCGGGCACCTTGCGGCAGCTGCTGAGCTGGGGGGTGCTGCCGGTGATTAACGAGAACGATGCCCTCTCGCCGGCGGAGTTGCGCTTCGGCGACAACGACACCCTCTCGGCTTTGGTCGCCGCCGCCGTTGAAGCGCAGCAATTGATCCTGCTGACGGATGTTGATCGCCTCTATTCCTCCGATCCAAGGGTTGATTCCAACGCCGAACCGATCTCGGATGTTCGCCACCCCCGCGACCTTGACCAGCTGGAACAGGGGGCCGGCGACGGTGGTCGCTGGGGCACCGGGGGCATGACCACGAAGCTGGCGGCAGCCCGCATCGCCACCGCCAGTGGCATCACGGTGCAGCTCGCCGATGGCCGCGACCCAGCTCGCCTCGAGGCCTTGTTGCAGGGGGAACGGGGGGGGACAGTGTTCCATCCCCACCCCGAACCCCTGGGCAATCGACGCAGTTGGCTCGCCCACGTGCTTCGGCCTGAGGGTGAACTTCAGCTGGATGCGGGGGCCTGTGATGCGCTGCAGCACCGTGGCGCGTCTCTGCTGCTGGTGGGGGTGACGGCGGTGCGGGGCGACTTCGCCGCCAATCAACCCGTTCAGTTGTTGGACCCCCAGGGCGAGGACCTGGGCCGCGGCCTCTGTTCGATGGACAGCGACCAGCTACGGGCCGCGATGAATGACCCATCTCCGGGGGACTCTTCCCCGGTGGTGGTGCATCGCGATGGTCTGGTGCTTCGCAGCCGTTAACCACGTCTACGATCCGGCCGTCTGCCCTGGCCTCCATGCGTTTCAGCACCCTGATCAAGGTTCTGCAGACCGGTGATGCAGGCCTGCGCTGGAGCCAGGCGGGCTTGGACCCATGGCTTGAGGGTGCTGCTTCGCTCGATCAGGCCTCAACCGCGCAGCTCAGCTTTTTGGAGAAGGGCAATGCCCTTACGGCGGTTTTGGGCGCCAGCGGCGTGGGTGCCTTGTTGCTGCCCGATCAACAGGATCTGATTGATCTGGCGTCGCAGCGTGGCATCGCCTTTGCGGTCTTCGCCGATCCGCGTCTGGCTTTTGCTGAAGCCCTCGATCAGTTGCATCCCCGCCGCCGGCCCTTGGCGGAGATTCACCCCTCGGCGGTGATCGATGAACGGGCTGTGGTGGGCCCTGGCACGGCGGTGGGCCCGCGGGTCTGCATCGGTGAGGGGAGTCGTGTGGGCGCTGACTGCATCCTTCATCCGGGTGTCGTGATCTACGACGACGTGGTGGTGGGTGATGGCTGCGAGCTGCACGCCAATGCCGTGCTGCACCCCGGCAGCCGTCTCGGGCGCGGCTGTGTGGTGAATTCCAACGCCGTGGTCGGCTCCGAGGGCTTCGGCTTTGTGCCGACGGCGAAAGGATGGCGAAAAATGCCGCAGACAGGCCAGGTGGTTCTTGAAGACGCTGTTGAGGTGGGTTGCGGCACCACCATCGATCGCCCCTCCGTGGGGGAGACCCGCATTGGTGCCGGCACCAAGATCGACAACCTTGTGCAGATCGGCCATGGCGTCACCACCGGGCGTGGCTGTGCCTTCGCGTCCCAGGTGGGCATCGCCGGGGGAGCCCGGATCGGCCAGGGGGTGATCCTGGCGGGCCAGGTGGGGGTCGCCAACCGCGCTGTGGTGGGTGACGGTGCTATCGCCAGCTCCAAGAGCGGCATTCACGGTGAGGTAGCCCCCGGAGAGGTGGTGAGTGGCTATCCCGCGATCCCGAATCGTCTCTGGTTGCGCTGTTCCGCCGCCTTCAGCAAGTTGCCGGAGATGGCCAAGACCCTGCGGGAGCTCAAGCGCGACACCCCTCAGTAACCTCAGCGGTCGACCTGCCGCACCGCACCGTCATGGCTCAGCACCGCGTTGTTCTCCTTCCCGGTGATGGCATCGGCCCCGAGATCACCGCTGTCGCCCGCCAGCTGCTGGAGGTGGTGAGCCAGCGCCATGGCTTTTCGCTGAGCTTTGAGGAACAGCCCATCGGCGGCAGCGCTATCGATGCCACCGGTGAGCCGCTGCCTGCCAGCACCCTTGAGGCCTGCAAGGCTGCCGATGCGGTGTTGCTCGCCGCCATCGGCAGCCCCCGCTTCGACAGCCTTCCCCGCGAGAAACGTCCGGAGACCGGATTGCTTGGCCTGCGCGCCGGCATGGAGCTGTTCGCCAATCTGCGGCCGGTGAAGATTGTTCCGGCCCTCATCGATGCCAGCAGCCTCAAGCGTGAGGTGATCGCAGGTGTGGACCTGATGGTGGTGCGGGAACTCACGGGGGGGATTTATTTCGGTCAGCCCAAGGGACGCATCGAGACCGAGGGGGAGGAGCGCGGTTTCAACACCATGACCTACTCAGCCTCGGAGGTGGATCGGATTGCAAAGGTGGCCTTTGAGATCGCCCAGGAACGGCGGGGCCGGCTCTGCTCGGTGGACAAGGCGAATGTGCTCGATGTGAGCCAGCTCTGGCGGGACCGGGTTGATGCGATGGCGCCCACCTATGGCGGTGTGGAGGTGAGTCACATGTATGTGGACAACGCGGCGATGCAGCTGGTGCGTGATCCACGCCAGTTCGATGTGCTGCTCACCGGCAACCTCTTCGGAGACATCCTCAGCGACGAGGCGGCGATGCTCACCGGCTCCATCGGCATGCTGCCCTCGGCCTCCCTTGGCAGTGAGGGACCTGGTCTGTTTGAGCCTGTGCACGGTTCTGCCCCCGACATCGCCGGTCAGGACAAAGCCAATCCCATGGCCATGGTGCTGTCGGCCGCAATGATGCTGCGCATCGGTCTGAAAGAATCCGCGGCTGCCGATGATCTGGAAGCGGCCGTCGATGCTGTTTTGGCCGGTGGCTTCCGCACCGGTGATCTGATGGCAGAAGGCTGCACCCAGCTGGGTTGTCGCGCCATGGGTGAGCAATTGCTTAAAGCTCTTTAAGCCCGAGATTGGTGCAATCGGGCCCTGATCTGGCAGGATCGCCGGGCCCGTAGTCCCTGCGTCGATGTCGAAGCGTCATCCGGTTGTCGCTGTTACCGGTTCTTCCGGAGCTGGAACCAGCACCGTCAAGCGCGCCTTCGAGCACATCTTTGCAAGGGAAGGCATTACCCCTGCAGTGGTGGAAGGCGATAGCTACCACCGCTACGAGCGGATGCCCATGAAAAAGGCCATGGCGGATGCCTTGGCCAAGGGTGAGAACTTCTCCCACTTCGGCCCTGAGGCCAACCTCTTCGACAAGCTCGAGGAACTGTTCCGCACCTACGGCGAAACCGGTGCTGGTCAGAAGCGCTACTACCTTCACAGCGTCGAAGAAGCTGCTGAACACAACGCCCGTCTTGGCGTCAACCTCGAGCCTGGTCAGTTCACGCCTTGGGAAGACATCCCCTCAGGCACTGACGTGTTGTTCTACGAAGGCCTTCACGGCGGTGTGAAGGGCGAGGGCTACGACGTGTCCGCCCTGGCCGACCTCTTGGTGGGTGTGGTGCCGATCACCAACCTCGAGTGGATTCAGAAGATCCACCGGGACAACGCTGAGCGTGGTTATTCCGCTGAGGCCATCGTTGACACGATCCTGCGCAGGATGCCCGATTACATCAATCACATCTGCCCTCAGTTCAGCCAGACCGACATCAATTTCCAGAGGGTCCCCACAGTTGACACCTCCAACCCCTTCATCTGCCGGAATATTCCGACCCCGGATGAAAGCTTCGTGATCATCCACTTCCGCAAAGGTGCTCGTGAGAAGTGGGGGATCGACTTCGGTTACTTGCTGAACATGATCCACGATTCCTTCATGTCGAGCCCCACCAGCATCGTGGTGAACGGCGGCAAGATGGGCTTCGCCATGGAGCTGATTCTCACCCCGATCATTCACCGCATGATCGAAGAGAAGAACAAGGTCAGCTGAGCGCTTCTCCTTACAACAATCGTCTCTACAATGGGTCCATCTGAGTGATCAGGTGGGCTCTATTTCTTTGTCAACGCCCTCCTTTGAAATCCGTGGAGCCTCGGGGGCGCCGTCGACTCCCCGTTGGGACCGCATTGACAGCCGCTCTCTGATCGCTCAAGCCCGTCGCGTTTATTTCGCTTATCTCTCCAGCAGTCCTGCAGGGCAGGAACCCCTCGGCGTGGTGGTGGATCCACAGGAACCCGATGGTCGGGTGGTCTTCGAGACACCTGTTCTTCTGCCGGATGAAGAGTTCATTGCCATCGATCTGATCCGGGGGCGCACGAGCCGTGGTCGGGCTCGATGGAGGGGTTGATCCTGGTTTGGACCGGCCTGCTGGGCGCCTGCGTCGGCAGCTTCACGAACGTGGTGGCCTGGCGCTTGCCTCGCCAGGAATCGGTGGTCTTCCCCGGCAGCCACTGCCCCAAATGCGGACATGCCATCCGCTGGTATGACAATCTCCCGCTGCTCGGTTGGCTGTTGCTGAGGGGGCGCTGCCGCGACTGTGATGCAGCGATCAGCTGGCGTTACCCCGCAGTGGAAGCCCTAAGTGCCGGCCTCTGGATCTCGGCGCTGTTGGTCTGGCCTGGTGCTGGAGGGGGGCTGCCGGATCTCTGGCTCCCCTGGGCTGGTCTCCTCTTGATCGCGCTGCTGTTGCCGCTGGTGTTGATCGATCTGGATCACCTTTGGTTGCCGGAGCCCCTGTGCCGCTGGGGGGTGGTGCTGGGCTTGCTCGTCAGCACTGCTGCTGGGATCCCTCTCCTGGCGAGCCATTTGATCGCCGCGGTGCTGGCCTTGCTGCTGTTGGAAGGTCTCAGTGCCCTGGCCGAACGGTTGTTGGGACAGCCTGCGCTGGGCCTGGGCGATGCCAAGTTGGCGGCGTTGGGTGGGGCATGGCTGGGCCCCGGGGGCATTGCAGCGGCGATGGCCCTTGCGGTTGTGTCGGGAGCATTGGTCGGAAGCATCGCCCGCCTTAGTGGCCGGCTGGGCCCCAGGGAACCATTCCCCTTCGGGCCCTTCATCGCCCTGGGCATTTGGTTGGTCTGGTTGACCGGTCCGCAGTGGTGGTGGAGCACCTGGTTGATGTTGTTGGGCGCTTGATGACCAGCTCTATTCCCGGGCCGGCTTTTAATGGTGTGAGCTGACGGCCCTGTGTGTCTCTGTTCGATTGGTTTGCTGATCGCCGCAAGGGTCAGTACGTCGCCAACGTCAAGCAGGAACCGGATGAAGGCGATGGTCTTTGGAGCAAATGTCCGGAATGTGGTCAGGTCGTCTATCTCAAAGACCTGAAACTCAATGCCAGTGTTTGCGCCAACTGCGGCTATCACCACCGGATCGACAGTGCTGAACGCATCGCACTGATTGCGGATCCCGACAGCTTCCAGGTGCTGAATGCGGATCTGGCACCGGTGGATCCTCTCGGATTCAAAGACCGGCGCGCCTACGCCGACCGGCTGCGGGAGAGTCAGGCCTCAACGGGGCTGCGGGATGGTGTGGTCACTGGGCTTTGCCGGGTGGAAGGCATCCCCATGGGCCTGGCAGCAATGGACTTCCGCTTCATGGGGGGATCGATGGGCTCCGTGGTCGGGGAGAAAATCACCCGTCTGATCGAGGAGTCCACCGCCCGCAAGCTGCCGCTGCTGATTGTCTGTGCCTCCGGCGGTGCCCGGATGCAGGAGGGGATGCTCAGCCTGATGCAGATGGCGAAGATTTCTGGCGCGCTGGAACGCCACCGCGAAGCTGAGCTGCTTTACATGCCCTTGCTCACCCACCCCACAACGGGAGGTGTGACCGCCAGTTTCGCCATGCTGGGCGATCTGATCCTGGCGGAACCGAAAGCGTTGATTGGTTTCGCTGGGCGCCGGGTGATTGAGCAGACCTTGCGGGAAAAGCTGCCCGACAATTTCCAGACGGCTGAATATCTGCAGGAGCATGGGTTCGTGGACACGATCGTTCCCCGCACCCAGCTGCGACCCGCCCTGGCCAATCTTCTGCGCCTGCACGGCTGCAAACCGATGGAGCTCACCAGCGCATGATCCGAGCTGGACTTGTTTTGATCCTGGCCTTGCTCTGCTGGGTCGCCCCCGTGCTAGCTGGCCCCGTGGAATGGATCGAGGTTCCCGCTACCGATGCGGGTCAGCAGTGGTGGGACCGCGGCAGTGTGCGCATTGATCGGGATGGATATCGAACCGTGCTGAGCCGCTTCACTCCAGCGGCCACCGACGACGAGGATCAACCCTCCGGAGAGCTCTATGTCATGCAACTGGACTGCTCCCAGGAGCTGTATCGCGATAAACAAGTGAATGGTTTGCCGCGATTTCGCGCCCAATGGCAGCCTGCCGGGGATGACGGGCTGATCATCTCTGTGATTAAGGCTGTCTGTACTGAACCCCTCCCCAGCTGAGATGTCTCGACAACCCCTTGGTGTTGCCGTTGCCGGTCTCGGCTTCGGGGAGAAGGTGCACCTGCCGGCCCTTGCTGCCACGCCCGATCTTGAGGCGATTGCCCTTTGGCACCCCCGCCAGGAGCGCTTGGATGCCGTTACGGCTGCCCATGGTTTGAGGGGATTCAGCGACTGGGACGATCTGCTGGGCGATCCCGCGGTGGACGCGGTGGTCATCGCCACCCCCCCGGCACCTCGCTTTGACCTGGCCCGCCGGGCTCTGGAGGCGGGCAAGCACCTGCTGCTGGAGAAGCCCATTGCTTTGCATGCCGATCAGGCCCGGGAGCTGCAGCGGCTGGCCCTGGCACGGGGACTCTCGGTGGCTGTGGATTACGAATACAGGGCTGTTCCCCTGTTCATGCAAGCCGCACGCCTCCTGCAGGCTGGTGCTGTCGGAACGCCCTGGCTGGTGAAGCTCGACTGGCTGATGGGCAGCCGTGCCGATCCCCAGCGCGGCTGGAACTGGTATGCCCAGGCGGATCAGGGAGGCGGCGTGATCGGAGCCCTCGGAACCCATGCCCTGGACATGCTGGCCTGGCTGATCGGTCCCCTGGGGGCCATCCAGGCTCGAAACAGTGTTTCGATCAAGCAACGCCCCCACCCCGATGGTGGCCTGGCCGCCGTGGATGCCCCCGATGTGTCGCTGCTGCAGACCGTTGCCCATTGGCAGGGAATGCAAGAGCTGCCGGTGCCGGCTCAGGTCAGCCTCAGTTCCGTGTCGCGTAACGGTCGCGGTTTCTGTCTGGATGTGGTCGGTTCCGCGGGATCGCTGCTGCTCAGCAGCACCAACCAGAAGGACTACGTCCATGGCTTTGAGCTGCAGCACGCCCCGATCGGTGAGCCCTTCCGCGCGGTGGAGCCCGATACCGACCTCGCCTTCCCGGAAACCTGGTCGGATGGCCGCATCGCCCCTGTGGCCCGGGTGCTGGGCTGGTGGGCCGAGAGCATTCGCAGTGGGCAACCGATGCTGCCTGGACTGGCCGAGGGCGTGGCGAGTCGTGTGGCCTGCGATCAGGCTGCCCTCGGCACATTGGATTTTGCGTAACACGCGGTAAAATTGCCGGCGATTCGTCTTTGACGACCCCAACCCTCCGAGGATTTATCCATGGCGCTCGTTCCGCTTCGGCTCCTGCTCGACCACGCCGCTGAGAACGGCTACGGCATTCCTGCGTTCAACGTGAACAATCTGGAGCAGGTCCAGGCCATCATGGAAGCGGCTGACGAGACCGACAGCCCTGTGATCCTCCAGGCCTCCCGCGGTGCCCGCAGCTACGCCGGCGAGATCTTCCTGCGTCACCTGATCCTGGCCGCCACCGAGACCTATCCCCACATCCCCGTGGTGATGCACCAGGACCATGGCAACGCCCCTGACACCTGCTACTCCGCTGCCATCAACGGTTTCACCTCCGTGATGATGGACGGTTCCCTGGAAGCCGACGCCAAGACTCCCGCCAGCTACGACTACAACGTCAACGTCACCAAGCAGGTGGTGGACTTCGCCCACTCCGTGGGTGTGAGCGTTGAGGGTGAGCTGGGTTGCCTGGGCTCCCTGGAAACCGGCAAGGGTGAAGCCGAAGACGGCCACGGCTTTGAGGGCGAGCTGTCCAAGGACATGCTGCTCACCGATCCCGCTGAGGCTGCCGACTTCGTTGCCAAGACCAAGTGCGACGCCCTGGCCATCGCCATCGGCACCAGCCACGGCGCTTACAAGTTCACCCGCAAGCCCACAGGTGAAGTGCTGGCCATCAGCCGCATCGCTGAGATCCACAAAGCCATCCCCAACACCCACCTGGTGATGCATGGCTCCTCCTCCGTTCCCCAGGAATGGCTGGAGATGATCAACAAGCACGGTGGTGCCATCCCCGAGACCTACGGCGTTCCCGTCGAAGAAATCCAGGAAGGCATCCGCAATGGTGTGCGCAAGGTGAACATCGACACCGATAACCGTCTGGCCTTTACCGCTGCTGTGCGCGAAGCCGCCATGGCCGATCCTTCTAACTTCGACCCCCGCCACTTCAACAAGCCGGCTCGGAAGTACATGAAGCAGGTCTGCCTGGATCGTTACCAGCAGTTCTGGGCTGCCGGCAACGCCAGCAAGATCCAGCAGCAGAGCATCACCTACTACGCCGGCCTCTACTCCAAGGGCGCTCTCGATCCCAAGGCTGCCGTCGCTGCCTGATCATCACGATCAAACGACCAATCACTGGGGGCCGAAAGGCCCCTTTTTTGTTGCGCTGCACCATCGTGAGCGGCGTCAGTCTTTGATCAGGCCATCAGGCTGAGACGGCCGTGGTTGCCATCCAGTTGCGCTTGCGCTCCCAGGGGCAAGGCCTGGTTGGGCCGTCCATGGCCCAGTGGCAGATTCAGCACCAGTGGAATACCGAGATCGCCAAGTCGTTCTTCAAGGATCTCGTCCATCGTGAAGTCACCCGGAAGGATGTCGTCTTCAGCCCAGCTGAAGCGACCGCAGGCCACCCCTGCCAAGTGCTGCAACAGGCCTGCGCTGCGCCACTGGGTCAGCATCCGATCGACTCGGTAGGGCGCTTCGCCCACGTCTTCCAGCACGAGGATGGCCCCCTTCAGGGAGGGAAGCCAGGGCGTTCCGATCAGGTGGGTCGCCACGGTGAGGTTGGTTACCACCAAAGGGCCGCGAGCGATCCCCCGGCGTCGTGATTCGCCCAGCAGGGGCGCCACCGGACGTCCGCAGAGCAAATCAACCGTGCGTTGCCACTGCGCCTCAGTGCCGCCGCTGGATCCATGGATGGCCCCCGGCAGCCCAGCGGCCCACTGGGCCAGCAGCAGGGAGCTGGTGTCGGAGAACCCCAGGCTCCATTTGGGACGAGGAGGAAAGCGAAACCCAGCTTCGAGCACACGGGCGGCCCCCCAGCCACCGCCAAGGGTCACCACGGCATCCACCGTTGGATCGTTCCAGGCTGATTTCAGCTCCTGAACCCGTTCCTGGTCGGTTCCTGAGAAATAGCGCCATTGACGGGTGACGGCTGCGGGAATCTCCAGATGCCACTGCTGTTGATCACAGCGTTCGCGCAAGGCCTGCAGATCTGTGTCCGGATCCATCCAGGTGCCGGGGTTCACGGCGCGGATGCGTGATCCAGGTTTCAGGGGTTTCAGCCTGCGCTGGGCAGCCATGCCCCTGGGGGAGAGCAGGGCCGTGACAACGGTGGATGCCCCTGAAAGCAGCAGCGTCCGTCGGGTTGGCATCAGCCCAGCAGAGCTTCCAGCATCCGGCGGCCGTCGGTGCCTCCCGTGGCTGGATCACAGGCTCGCTCCGGGTGGGGCATCAGGCCAAGAACACTTCCGCTGGCATTGGTGATGCCTGCGATGTCGGATACCGACCCATTCGGGTTTTTGCCGTAGCTGAGGGCAATGGCGTCTTCATCCTGAAGCTGCTTCAGCGTGTCATCGCTGCATTGGTAACGGCCTTCACCGTGGGCGATCGGCAGGGTCAGGGCCCCTTCGTTGTACCCCTGCGTCCAGGCCGTGCGTTGGCTCACCACCTTGAGGGGCGCGTCCTCACAGATGAAGTGCAGATCCCGGTTGCGGGTGAGTGCACCGGGGAGGAGCCCCAGTTCTGTGAGCACCTGAAATCCGTTGCAGATGCCGAGCACGCGTCCGCCCTTGGCGGCAAAGTCGATCAAGGACTGCAGGGCTGGCGCGAAGCGGGCAATGGCACCGCAACGCAGGTAGTCGCCATAGCTGAAACCGCCCGGCAGAACGATGGCGTCAAAGCTGCTGAGGTCGGTCTCCTCATGCCAGACCCGGCGCGTGCTTATCCCAAGGCAACCCTCGGTTGCCCATTGCACATCCCGATCGCAGTTCGAGCCGGGAAAAACGATGACCCCGATGCTCATGACTGCTCCAGCTCCAGGGTCCAGTCTTCGATCACCGGGTTGGCCAGCAAGCGATCACTGAGCAGTTCCAACCTGCGGCGGGCTTCGGCTTCATCAGGAGCCTCCAGCTCCATTTCCACGGCTTTGCCGATGCGCAGCTTGCTAAGGCCTTCCACCCCAAGCCGTTCAGCGGCACCACGCGCGGCTTCTCCGGCTGGATCGAGCACAGAGGGGCGCAAACGCACAAGGACGCGGGCTTGAAAACGCGGCACGATCAGCAACTGCTCTGATCAAATCCTGACAGACACCAAACCCTGAAGAGATCCGGTGCGCCTCAACGGCGTGACCATCGCCCGGCTCCATGGTGAAAAGGACGCCTTTTGCCAGCGTTTTGCCGAGTCGTTGTCTGTGTTTCGCATTCAGCTCTGGACCGCTGCTCTGCTGCTGATTGGCAGCTCAGTAGGTGGAAGCTCGGTAGAAGCTGCCTCAATGCGTTGCCGGATCGATCAGCAGGCCTGGAGTCCCTGTCGGATGGTCGCCTCCAGCCCTGGAGAGCGCTGGGTGTTGACCTGGAATCAGCAGCGCGTCGAATTTGTCCATGACGGCAGCGGTCAGATGATGATGCGGGTTGGTCAGGCTGAGGACTGGCTTGAAGTGCAGCCCTTCTGGACGGTGGATCACAGCCTCTGCTGGGGTTCTGTGTGTGCCACGGGCGTCATCCCGCTGGAGTGAAACCGGGGTGATAAATCTGAAGTGAGGGCAGATTCCCCATGACAGTTTTTTCTCTCACTTGTTCCAGCTGCGGAACACCCGTTGAGATACCTGGGCGTTACGGCTTCAAGTTGAAAAGTGCCGGCATCACCAACACGGTGTGCACCCGATGCCGGCAGGGCGCATTTCTGGCGTCACGACGCGACAACATCTCGGGCCAGATCGCCGTTGGGCCCAGTCCGGATCAGCGCCGCTTGATTCCCCTTGCTGCTGCTGTGGCGGCCTTGGCCCTGCTGATCGGTGGCATCGTCTGGCGTTCTGCTGTGCCGACGGCTCAGGAGGCTTTGCCAGTGAGTGAATCTCCCTCCAGGTAGAGCGTCCTGCTTGGGAAGGCAAAGTCGATGCCTTCTTGGGCGAAGGCCCCCATGATGCCGAGGTTGATCGCTTGCTGTTCGTTCAGAGCGACGGTGAAATCGCGGGTGTCGATGTAATAAACCAGTTCAAAATTCAAGCTTGAATCAGCGAATTCGGTGAAGTGGCAGCGGTTGAAGGTGCTGTGCTCCTGAGCATCGATGATGGCTTGAACCATCGTCGGGATCGCCTGCATCTGCTCGACGGATGTGCTGTAGGTGACGCCAATGGAATAGATCATCCGGCGTTGCGCCATTTCGGCGAAGTTGAGGATGGTGGAGCCCGTCAGGGTCGAGTTGCTCATCACCACTTGTTCGCCGCGCAGGCTGCGCAGATGGGTGGAGCGAACACCAATGCGTTCCACCGTTGCTGAGGTGGATCCCACCGTGATGAATTGCCCAACGGTGAAAGGCTTGTCCAGAAGAATCATCAGGTAGGCGAATAATTCCTGGGCCGGTTCTTTAAGGGCCAAGCCGATGCCGATTCCGCCGGCACTGAGCAAACCCCAGATCACCGTCATCTTCACGCCCAGGCTCTGCAGCAGCACCAAAGTGCCGATGGCCCACACCACGGTTCTCAGCAGTGGGAGCAGGCTTTGGAGGAGTTGTTGAAGATCATCCGCGCCTGCGCGTCGCACCAATCCGAAAAGAAATCGCGATCCAATCCGGTTAACCAACCGAATCAGAATGATCGTGCCAACAATGCGCAGCGATGTGTCGTAGGCCCTTTCAATGTTGTTGGGCAAGCCCAAATCATCCTGCGCGAGGATCAGGGTGACCACCAAACCGAAAGGCACCACCGAGGCGGCGAAGGTCTTGAGCACAACGTCGTCGAAGTCTGATGTGGTCCGCTTCGTAAACCGAGGAAAAACCGTCCTACACAGGAAGGCCAGGGTCAGGGTGATGGCTGAACCGATCAGCAGCGTTGTTAAAAAACCAGTCAGATCCATCGCGCACACAGGAGATGTCCGTGATTCTTGACGGCCTTGCTGAAGCTGGCAACAAGATCGGGCTCAAGCGCGCTGAAAAATGAGACTCAGATTGTTGGCGGGCATGGAGAGCACGTTTTCAGTTTTGAAGCCTGCTTTGGCGGCGATGGCTGTCACTTGATTCAGCTCCCTCAACCCCCACTGATGGTTGCGTTCTCTCAGAGATTGGTCGAAGGCGGCATTGCTTGCACTCGTGTGAGCACCATTGCGCATGAACGGGCCGTAAATGATCAAGGGGGCTCCGCTGGGCAGCAACAGGGCGGATTCCTCGAGCACGGCATCCGTGCAGCTGGCTGGACTGATGTGCAGCAGATTTATGCAAACCACAGCGTTCAGTGCCCCTCGGACGGTCTGGGGAAGGGGCCAGGGGCGTTTCTCAACATCGATGTTGAGGGCTGCTGGCATCACCTGGCTCAGACCCTGGTGCTGGATCCAGGCGTTGATGCTGGCGCGATGGTCTCGATCCGGATCGCTGGCCTGCCAGCGCAGATTGGGAAAGCGCTGCTGAAAACAGACGGCGTGCTCACCACTGCCGCTGGCCAGTTCCAGCACGGCCCCTGAGGCAGGCAACAGCTGGTGCAGCAGATCTCCGATGGGGCCGCGATTGCGTTCCGTGGCTGGGAAAAAAAGCCGTTGGTCCATCGTTAACTCGGGCAGGGGGCGGCGCTTTGGCTGCAGTTGCGGCGCAGTTCAGCCAGCCAGGCTTCCAGTGCTGCCAGGGCATCCGGTTGCAGGCGGTAGTAAATCCAGCGGCCGCTTTGTCGGTCTCTCAGCAGCCCCGCTTCTCGAAGCACCCTGAGATGAAACGAGAGCTTTGACTGGGAGAGGTTGAGAACACCGGTGAGGTCGCAGACGCATCGTTCGCCTTGCGCCAGTGCATGGATCACGTCGAGGCGGATCGGGTCGGCCAGTGCTTTGAGCAGCTGTCTCGACTGCTCAACATTCAGGGTGTTCTGGATCACAAGAGCAGTGTCCCCCGCTCTGTTTGGATCAACATAATTTGATTGATCAAAGGGGCTGGCATGCGGATTGGTATCAATGGCTTTGGGCGGATTGGTCGCCTGGTGTTCCGCGCCCTCTGGGGCCGGCCTGGCATCGAATTGGTGCACGTCAATGATCCCGCTGGCGATGCAGCAACGGCGGCCCACCTGCTGGAGTTCGATTCTGTTCATGGTCGCTGGGATCGAGGCATCACCAGCAGCCCTGATGGATTCAGTGTGGAGGGATCCGCACTCACCTGGTCCAGCGAAAAAGACCCCACCGCCGTTCCCTGGATCGATCGGGGTGTGGAGATGGTGCTCGAGGCCAGCGGCAAGATCAAAACGCCGGAGACCCTCAACCCCTATTTCGAGCAGGTGGGTTTGAAGCGTGTGGTGGTGGCCTGTCCCGTGAAGGGTGTCGTCGCTGGTGAGGAAGCACTCAACATCGTCTACGGGATCAATCATCACCTTTATGAACCGGCGCGGCACAAGTTGGTGACGGCCGCCTCCTGCACCACCAATTGCCTGGCTCCGGTGGTGAAGGTGGTGCACGAGAGCTTCGGCATCGAGCACGGCCTGATCACAACCATTCACGACATCACCAACACCCAGGTGCCGATCGATTCTTTCAAAAGCGATCTGCGTCGGGCGCGCTCCGGGCTCACCTCATTGATCCCCACCACCACCGGCTCTGCCAAGGCGATCGCAATGATCTTCCCCGAGCTGAAGGGCAAGCTCAATGGTCATGCTGTTCGCGTGCCTCTGCTGAATGGATCGCTCACCGATGCGGTGTTCGAGCTCAAGCAGAGCGTCACGGTGGAGCAGGTGAATGCTGCCTTCAAAGCCGCTGCTGAAGGGCCGCTGCAGGGAATTCTGGGTTACGAGGAACGCCCGTTGGTGTCCTGCGACTACACCAACGACAACCGCAGCTCGATTGTCGATGCCCTTTCGACGATGGTGGTGGATGGCAACCAGCTGAAGGTGTTTGCCTGGTACGACAACGAATGGGGTTACAGCTGCCGCATGGCCGACCTCACCTGTCACGTGGTTGGGCTGGACGCATGAAGCTTTCCCCCCTGCAGCAGTACGGCATCGTCACCGCCAATTACTGGGCCTTCACGCTCACCGATGGGGCCCTGCGGATGTTGGTGGTGTTCCATTTTCATCAGCTCGGCTACACCACCCTCGAGATCGCGTTCCTGTTTCTCTTTTATGAGTTTTTCGGGGTGCTCACCAACCTCTATGGCGGTTGGATCGGTGCCCGCTATGGACTTCGGCTCACCCTCTGGGTGGGCACGCTGCTGCAGATTTTTGCGCTGCTGATGCTGATGCCCGTCGCCGCCAGCTGGCCGAAACTGTTGAGCGTGATCTACGTGATGGTCGCTCAGGCCATCAGCGGCATCGCCAAAGACCTCAACAAGATGAGCGCCAAGAGTGCCATCAAGACGGTGGTACCGGAAACTCCGAATGATCAGCAGCAGGGGCAACAGCAGCTTTTCAAGTGGGTGGCGATCCTCACGGGGTCCAAGAACGCCCTCAAGGGTGTCGGCTTCTTCCTCGGTGGGGTGCTGCTGACTGCCTTTGGCTTCAATGCTGCTGTGGGCTGGATGGCGGCAGGCCTCGCCTTCGCCTTCCTGCTCACGCTGGTGCTGCCCGGAGAGATCGGAAAGATGAAGTCCAAGCCGGCCTTCTCTTCCCTGTTCTCCAAATCCCAGGGCATCAACGTGCTGTCTCTGGCGCGCTTCTTCTTGTTTGGTGCCCGGGATGTCTGGTTCGTGGTGGCCTTGCCGGTGTTCCTCGAGACCTCCCTGGGCTGGAGTTTCTGGGAGATCGGTGGCTTCCTCGGTCTCTGGGTGATTGGCTACGGCATCGTCCAGGGATCAGCGCCTGGCCTGAGACGGCTCTGGGGCCAGACCACATCCCCGGGGGTGTCTGCTGTGCAGTTCTGGAGTGCTTTGTTGACGGCGATACCGGCCCTGATCGCTGTGGCGCTGTGGCGCCAGGTTGATGTGGCGGTTGCTATCACCGCAGGCCTTGCCGCCTTCGGGGTGGTGTTCGCGATGAATTCGTCGATCCACTCCTACATGGTGCTGGCGTACACCGATGCGGAGAGCGTCAGCCTCAATGTGGGCTTCTATTACATGGCCAATGCTGCCGGGCGACTCGTGGGCACGTTGCTCTCGGGAGCGGTGTTCATGCTTGGCAGAACCGAAGCCGCAGGTATGCAGGCTTGTCTCTGGGCTTCATCCCTGCTGGTGCTGTTGTCGTGGCTCAGCAGCCTCAGGCTGCCAGCGGTGCGAAACGCCGCGGGATGAATGAGCGTTAAGCCAGTTGGGATCAAACCCTGAATTTCTGCTGAATATCGCTGTATTGGTAGGGATTCAGACACCCGCAAGCAGCGATTTTCTGCTGAATAGAGGTATTCGCTTCTGATTTATGCGTGATGAGCCTGGCAGCCCCGATTGTCGTTTGGTCATCGATGCCAAGCGATCCTTAGAGGATGTGCTGCGTTTGATCGCTGATCTGCCGCATACCGATCACATGCGCCGGCAGCTGCTGTCGGTCTACAACCAGTTGGAGGGCATGCACGACTTGAAACGCAGTGGTGGTGCCAACGTGTCGTTTCGTTCGGCCGATTGGAGTTCCTCGGCGAAGTGATGCTTCGGCCGCGGCATCAATGACGAATCAGGTCAGTTGATCGGTTTAAACAGAGGCTGTTCGAAGTTTTTCACCAGCACGTACACCGGGGGGAACGACCCCAAGCGACAGCACAGTGGCCATAAGCAGTGCTGCCTTCGTGGTGGATCGCATGGCCATGGCGGGCAGCGGACGGCTGGGATTTTTTGAAGCTAGAGATGCCGGTTGTGGATGTCGGTGTTCTGATGCGAATCGCGAACGCTTGGGCGCGCTGATCTGCCCCAGCCAGACCAGATGACGTTTCAGTCGCCGCTCTTCAGACTTTTAGGGGCTGATCGGGATCAGTGGTCTGGTTGATTGCGCTCCTCTGTGTCCTGGCGATAGGCAGTTGTCATTGGCTGGCCATTTGGGTTGCCTCATGCCCAGAGCCTCAGCAGCAGCGCTGGGCGTCCGTTGGAGGGGGCGCCGGCTTGGCTTACGTGTTCATCCATTTGCTGCCGGAGTTGGCGTCGGGCGGATCTGAACTCTCAGAAATTCGAGGCCTCGTCGATTACGTGCCTGCACCTCTGGTGGAAGCCTTGCTGTTCCTGGTTGCCCTGGGCGGCGTGCTCGTGGTTTTCAGCTTGAACGTGCTGATGAAGCAAAAAGAGGGGGCACCGCCCTACGCGGTTTGGCTGCAGCTCTTCAACTTTGCTGCCATCAATTACCTCTATGCCTATTCCCTGCCGTCACTGATCACAACCGGCGTGGGTTATGGCGTTTTGTTCACTGTTGCGATCAGTGCCCATGTGCTGTTGATGGATCGCTATGCAGCGGAGCATCATCCGCAGCGATTCCGCCGCCGCAACCGCTGGTTTGGAAGTGCTGCTCTTGTATTGGGGCTTCTGCATGCCTTTGTGCTTCATCCAGTTGATGCGCTCACGTTGGCGACGGCAACCGCGTTTCTGGGTGGAGGCCTCTTGATGGCGGTGTTTCGGGACGAATTGCCTGATCTGCAGCAAGCTCGATTGCCCTGGCTGCTGGCGGGGTGTGGCGGGATGGGAGCGCTGTTGCTGCTTCAACTCCTGCTCCATGGTCATTGACTGGCGGCACCGATAAGGTCAGGTGTCGCCTTCTCGCTGTCTTGAGAGATGTTTGAAAACGACAGACGTCCCGCTTGGCTGAACTGGGTCTTCCTTGGGATGTTCCTCTGGTCGTCTTGGCAGCTCTTTGGTTTTTGGTCCCAGCAGCTCAGTGGCTGAGGGGCTCTTAGACCAGGGCGCCGGTCAAGCGCAGCGTTCCCCACAGGTCGAAGACGCAGAAAATCAGTCCGATCACGATGATGTCCCAGGCTTTGTGGCGCAGAGCCCAAGGGGCAAGGAACAACTCCGCAATCCCATGGAGTGCCGTCCCAATGGTGATGTGCTCCAGCACCAGCAGGCCATGGGCCACCAGGAACAGTGCGCTGGCGATACACCGCATTAGGACTTGCCAGGAAGCGAGCAAAACCTGGGGGACTTGATGGTTGGTCACCTTAAAGCGTGCTGCTGTCTGGGCTCAAGCCCGCTGCACATGACACTCGATGTGGTGAGGGGATTCCTTGCAATGTGAGTTAAAAGATCCAATCGCTAAGTTGAAGTTCTCGTCCCTTCGATGTCCCTGATGCGCCTTCAAGAATGGATTAGTGGGCAACTCCAAAAGCGCAAAGAGTTGCTTTACAACCTTGGAGCGATTTCATCCTATGCCTCGATGCTGACCTTCTTTTGGCATGGCATCAGCATGTTGGTTGCCAAGGAGCATCCCAAGCACACTTTAGTTGTGTATGCCGCTTTGACATTTTTTACGATCGTGGTGATGGCTCCCTATAAGTGGGACAAAAAGTGGATGAGGATTAAAACATCGGCCGGAATGTTGGTGTTTGGCTTGTCGCTGCTCGTCTATTTGTTTTGCTGGTTTGTGTATTGAGTTGGATTAAACGGATTTCGATGGCTTTGGCTTAGGCGAAACTCATCGGTCTGTCTGAAGGCGGCAGATCGATGGGTTGGTTGGAATCTCTAAAACAATCTTTGCGAGTGGAGCTTGATTTATTGACGTGCTTCTTGGCCCGCTCCCATTCCATTGAGCTCCCTTGTTTAGTTCTTGTATGGATAGTTGTTGGGAACAAAGAATTGTTCGTTAAAGGGAGGTCGTTTGTAGCTGCCTTGCTTTGGACGCTTCGGCATCTTGATGGGCGGAGGTGTCATGTCTTCATAGGGCACCTTGCTGAGGATGTGGCGCAGGCAATTCAAGCGGGCGCGGCGCTTGTCATTGGCCTCCACGGTGAACCATGGGGCTTCCGGAATATGCGTCTTGGAAAACATGATGTCCTTCGCTTTCGAGTACTCCACCCAGCGATTGCGTGATTCGATGTCCATCGGACTCATCTTCCAGCGACGCTCTTCGTTATCAATGCGTTCCTGAAAGCGTTTCTCCTGTTCGTCATCGTTGATGGAGAACCAGTATTTGAGTAGCAGGATTCCGTCCTGCACCAGCATTTGCTCAAACTGTGGGCACGACACATAAAACTGCTCCACTTGTTCGCGTGTTGCGAAGCCCATCACCCTCTCCACGCCGGCCCGGTTGTACCAGCTCCGGTCGAAGATAACGATTTCTCCGGCACTGGGGAAATGCTCCACATAGCGCTGGAAATACCATTGGCTTTTTTGATGCTCTGAAGGTGTGCCTAGGGCCACCACCCGGCATCCCCTGGGGTTCAAGGGCTCCGTCAGCCGTTTGATCGATCCTCCCTTGCCTGCGGCGTCCCGCCCTTCAAACAGGATGATCATGCGAAAGCCGGTGGCTTTCACCCAGTACTGCATCTTCACCAGTTCCGTCTGGAGTTTGGCCAGCTCTTTTTCGTAGACCTTTTTGTTCAGCGGTTTGTGCTTGTTTGAACAACCCTCCTGCAGCTCCACCATGATTTCCTGCGGCTGGTCGACATCGCCATCGCTGTAGTGATCGATGGCCTCGAGGACGGCTGTCATGTCAGGGTCGCTGGGCTGGCTCATGCTTCAGGTGGATCGCCAGTTCAGTTCTGCCAGCAATGCAATCTGCCGGGATGATCCAGTCCGGTTTTTTACGGAATGTCTGGCATTTTCGTCTCCTTCACCGGCAGGGTGATGATCACGGAAAACCGGCCTGGATCGCCATTGCCCTGCCGAATACTCAGTCGTCCAGCGTGGGTGCGGACCACATGGTTCACGATGGCCAGCCCAAGGCCGCAATGGCCTTGACTCCCTCGCGCTGAATCCAGGCGTTGAAAGGGTTGCAGGGCTCGTTCCCAGGCATTGGCGGGCATTCCCTGCCCCTGGTCCCACACTTCAATGGCAACCTCCGCTCCCCGCCTGCGCAGCCGAACGACAACCGGTGCGGTGCCATGGCTGAAGGCGTTGTCGATCAGGTTGCTCACGGCGCGGCCCAGGGCGACCGGCCGAATCGGCAAGCTGATCGGACTGAGCTCGAGCTGAAGCTGGTCCTTCGGTTGGCCCGCCACGGTTTCAGCAAGCCACTGATCCAGTGGACATTCAACGCTTTCCTCCCGTTCACCGCCTCCGGCGTACAGCAGAAACTGACCTGTAATGCGCTCTAGGGCCTCCAGATCGCTGTGGCAACGCGTCCGTTCCTCGGAATTGAGCTCCGGCATCGACAACCGAAACTGCAGCCGCGTGAGAGGTGCACGTAGATCGTGGGCGATGCCGGCCAGCATCGTGGCGCGCTCTTTTTCCCCTTCAGCCAGGCGGTGCACCATTGCGTTGAAGCGTCGGGAGATCCGCCGTACTTCAGCGGATCCTTGTTCGGGGACAGGTTCGCGGTTGATGTCTTCTCCCACTCGAGAAACAGCGTCCTCAAGCTTTCGAAGAGGACGGGCAACATCGAGGAGCAGATAGAGCACCCCGGTCATCACCGTCGCGCCCACCAGGGCCAGCAGCAGCAGTGTTGGTGGAGGCGGCCAGGCGCGCGCCATGGGCAGGGGTGTGCGCAGCCAGACTGGTTCCAGCGGAGAGAACAGTTCAATCCATGCCTCCGGCGTGCCAGCCCTGCTCGGGGCAGGCCGGAGCTCACGGCAGTGCGTGAGGCGAGAGCAGAGCACCTGCCGCAGCTCTTGGCGCCGCTGGGCCGCAGCTTGGCTTTCTCGATCCGGCGCCGCTGGTTGTGCGCTCACCACGAGTTCCAGGCCCGTGAGTTCGCTGATCAGTGAAGGGGGGTAACGCTCCAGGGTTAGTTCGGTGAGGCGGATGTTCAACGCCAGGTCCCGCCCCAATTGCAGCGTCTGAATCCGTTCCAGTTGCCTGCCGAACAGCACCTGCAGCAGCAGCAGAGCCAGCATCCAACAGGCCATGAGGGCTGTCCCCCATGCGCCGAAGCGAGCAAGTCCGCGTGTCAGTCCCCGTTGGCGAGGCATCTCAGCGGGATCTCGGCGTGCCGTCCGGCACAAAGACGTAGCCATACCCCCAAACCGTCTGCACGTAGCGGGGGCGGGTTGGATCCGGTTCCACCAGCTTGCGCACCCGCGACACCTGAACATCCATGCTGCGGCTGTCGGTGTCGCTGCCGGGACCTCGGGCGAGTTCGATCAGACGTTCCCGCGAGAGGGGGCGATGGGGATGGCTCACAAAGGCGGCCAGAAGGCTGAACTCACCGCTGGTGATCACAACCGGCTCGTTGTTCTGCAGCAAGGTGCGGGCGGAGAGATCCAGTTGGTTGTCGCCAAAGCGGATGCATTCCCCACCTTCCACCGGTGTTCCCGCTGGCATCGCATTGCGCCGCCGGAGCACGGCTTCAATTCGAGCCGTGAGTTCTCTGGGCAAGAACGGTTTGGCCAGGTAGTCATCGGCCCCCTGTTCAAGGCCAATAATCCGATCCACACCGTCCGCGCGGGCGGTGAGCATCAACACGGGGAGATCATCTCCGGCATCCCGCAGCCTTCGCAGAGCCGTCAGCCCATCATCACCAGGCAGCATCAGGTCAAGGACCACCAGATCTGGGCGTTGGCATTCCAGACGTGCCTCGAATTGCTTCACATCGCAGAGGCTGCGCACGTCATAGCCCTGGTCGATCAGGTAGGTGCCGACCATCTTTCTCAGTTCCGGGTCGTCGTCCACCACCCAGATCATGGTGTCCTTGGCCATGGCCATCAGCGGATGGGCTGATGGTATGCAGTGGCCTGGCGTCTGTCCCTCCCCGGTAGGACCCAGTCACAGCTCAGCAGCCGACTGTCATGCATCAGTCATCGTCAGAGCTGCTCATGCTCCATAGGCTGGTGATATGACTGCGCCAAAAGCCATCCGTGTGCTCGGCCCGTTGGCATTGGCTCTGAGTCCTATGGCGTTGCAGGCCGCCCCGGGCGACAAGACCATGCGCGTCTACAGCACCAGGATGGAAACCCTGTTCATCCGCTTGGACGTCAATAGAGACGGTCGATTGGATGCCTCGGAAGTGCAGGGTCGACGTGCCTTGAGCCGTGTGCTCAAACGCCAGAACAATCGCTCATATCTCCTCTTGAAGGACCTACGTCTTCAGGATTCATCGCCCACTGGCCCTCGCCTGAAGCGCCATTTCCGCCAGGCCGACCGCGACCGGAATCTTCGCTTGGATTCAGAGGAAGCCCAGCGCATCCCCTGGATCAGTCGCAACTTCAATGTTTTGGATGGTGATCGGGATGGAACCGTGACGCTGGAGGAGTTGTGGAATCATCAGCGCTCTCTGGCTCCGCCTCAGCGCCGGCCTTGAGCGGGGGGCGAGATCACCAGGCGGATCATGCGAATCAACCTCCAGAGCGCACCAAGTAAGAGAATGCCGGCCAGGAGCACGATGCCAGCGATCAGCACGATGGCTGCGAGCCCAAGCATGGCTTCCAGCAGTTGCTGAACACCGCCAATCAGATCATCGATGGCCTTGCTCAGCAGCAGCATGATGTCGACCTGCTGGGGCAACTGATGAAGAAGCACAGCGATCCCGGCTGCCGCAGCCAGCATCAGAACGACGACCGTGAACTGACGCAAGACGGCGCCGTAGGGAAAGCGACGACGGGGGCGGAAGACCCGTCGTTGATCGAGTTTGCTGCTACGGCGTGCCTTCCTCATGGCATGGTGCTGATCAGTGAGCCGTTAATGCGGCGATTCTGAAGCGTGTTTCCTGCACGTCAACGTTCGGACTGCGTTTCAGGCTTGTCCACGGGGGCGGGCGCCGGCGATGACTCCTTGGGCTCCTGAGGCAGAGGAACAAGCCATGCTGTGGCGATGGTGCACGCCAGAGCGACCCCAGCCAGAAGGGGTGGTCCAAGGCGTTTCTGTAGAGGAACGCGATCGACGATCTCCTGACGCTTCAAGGGGCGGTCCTCGGGGAATGTCCAGGTCAGCTTGACCCGGCTGTCCAGCCGCAAGCGATCGAGGCATCGCACCAGATCGGCCAGTTCGGCGTCATCGAGCTTGAGCTGCAGCGGCTCAACGCCCTCTCTGCTGCTGCGAAGTTCCAGCCGATGGTTGGCCTGATCCGGCGCGATGCTCACAAAACCGCTCTCCTGGCCAAAACGGCGCTGCACACCGGACAAACGATGTCTGGCGTAGGGCATCACGGCTCCCATCAGAGCCTCGAGATGATCCCGTGTGCCTTCCAGTTCCGGTGCTCCGACCAACTGCAGCCGCCAAGACGACAGGATGCCGATCGCCTCATTGGAATGGTCGGCGGAGAGGTCGGGAAAGCCTTCCACCACCAGCCGTGCTGCGGTCTGTTCGTATTGGTACGTCGTTTTCAACATGGTCGGCCTAGGGCGTGGGGTCGAGCAGGGTGGCGCGGAGTCGATCGATTCCTCCTGGGCCTGCGCAGAACGCCAGGGTGCTGATCAGTTCGCGGTGCAGAGGGGCCGCCGGCTCCATCGTGAGAAGGCGAACAACCGCTTCCCGGCGTTGATTCATCCGCTCTTCGATGAGGTCGCGCAGGCGCTCGTGGAACAACTGCCAACGCTGTTGGGTGAGCTGTTCCGGCTCGCGGCTCGAGAGGAGTTGGTGGAGCATTGGATAGAGCCGATCTGCCATGGCACACACCAGGCAAATCAGGGATTCAGCGTCCACTGGGTCGAGCTGGTCCCGCCGGGTGGTGCGCCGAAGGGGGTTATGACAGCGCCGCTTCCAGAGTTCAACCCGGTTAGGGAATTGCGCTTGAAGGCCCATCTGCTGGCTGGTCCAGACCATCGCCTCCCCACCATTGAGATCAAGAGCCTCAATGGTCAGAAGCAATAGGTCGAGGCGCTCGACGCCCCGCCGGCTGAGACGCGCGCCGTCGGTGGGTGCGCTTGGGGCTGGAGCTTCAGTCATGGCTGCGATGATGCCAGGGGCACCGCCATTGCGTCACCTGGATTTGGATCTTCAGTCGCACATTCGTTCAATTCCAGACTTTCCCAAGCCTGGAATTCTGTTTCGAGACATCAACCCGCTCCTGCGGTCGCCCGAAGCAATGGCCGAGGTGATCCGCCAGCTGGGCCGGTTCTGCGACCAGGTGAAGCCTGACCTGATCGTGGGGATCGAATCCCGGGGGTTCATCTTTGGGGCTCCTTTGGCCAGCGACCGACGGCTTGGCTTCGTGCCTGTGCGGAAGCCTGGAAAGCTGCCCGGTGAGGTGGTCGGTCTCGACTACGCCCTGGAGTACGGCACCGATCGGCTCGAGATTCAAGCCGATGCCTTTGAGAATTCACCCCGTGTCCTGGTGGTGGACGATTTGCTGGCCACCGGTGGAACGGCTGCAGCGACAGGACAACTGGTGGAGCAGGCCGGTGGTTGCTTGGTGGGCTTTGCCTTTGTGATCGAGCTGGAGGGGCTGGGAGGCCGTCAGGCGTTACCTGCGGACCAACCCGTGGAAGCGTTGTTGCGCTACGGCTGACTGTTCTGCCAGTCGAAGACGTCTTCCAACTGCTGCAAACTCAACAACCCGAAGCTCCAAAGCACAATCGGGAGGGGGGCTTGTTCCAATTCCGCCTGGCGTTGCCCTAGCTCCAAGGCGCTGGGACTCAACCCCAAACGGCGCTGCAGAAAGTGCAGCAGCGCTTCGGTTGCTGGGGGTTGCCGCTGGCTGGACATCACCATGGTCGCGACCCGCGCTTGGCTCAGTTTGGCAAGGCCCGCCAGAGCTGCATGGGGCCGTCACTCATGGCCCGCAAGCTGAGTTGGCGCAGCACAGAGAACTGTTTCAGCAGCAGCAGGGCCAAGTGCCGCAGGGGAAGCAACAGCGGTTGGCGGTTGGAGAACACCCGCACCAGAAGATCCGTTGCCACACCCACCTGGAGAACATCAAGCCAACGGCTCATCCCGTAGTGCCGAGCGATCGTTGCAGCGCTGCCGCCCCGCTCCACGGCGCGCAGCAATCCATCCACATCCCGCCAGCAGAGATTGAGCCCTTGGCCTCCCACGGGATGGCAGCGGTGACCTGCTTCGCCGATCAGCACGCCTCGTCCGCGATGAAAGCGGCGAGCCAGCAGCCATTGTTGAGAGAAAGCACGGGGTTGGTCGAGCAGGTGATCCGGTTCAATCCCCTGCGGGAGAACAGCGGCCAGCTGATCGAGAAATGCACTGCTCTGCAGCGTGCTGCGCTGCTGGCAACGCTGCCAGGGTGCACTCCACACCACCTGGAAGATTCCCTGACCCAAAGGCAGAACGGCGAGGGGGCCTTCCGGACGAAACAACTCGCAGGCCCTGTCGTGGGGGAGTCCCCGTAGGACAACTTTTGCGGTGAGACATCCCTGGCGATAGCGGATGCCCCAGTGACGGATGCCCCAGGCATCTCGCGTGGGGGAGCGCGGTCCATCAGCCGCCACGATCAGGGCATCAGCGCTTGGATCAGGGCATGGTTCGGCCAGGTGCATGGCAACGTTGTCATTCGCCTCAAGCCGTGCCAGCAACAGCTTCATCAATGGCCGGTGATCGAGGATCCAGCCAATACCGTCATGGTTCCGATTGGCTGTTGCCAGATCGTTCTGGCCGAAGAGAACGCGGACGTTGGTGGCCCCATCTCGCAAATCGAGTTCACGGAAAGGCACCAAGGCATCGCGTAGATCGTGCCAAAGCCCCAGATTCGTCAACAACCGACGACTGGAGTGGGTGATGGCGTAGGCCCGGCTTCTGGATTGCAGTTCCGATGACGTCAGCGGGTCAAACAGGACCACACGCTGACCTCGGAGTCCGAGGGCAAGAGCTGTAAGGGCGCCGGTAGGACCAGCGCCCAAAACATGAATCTCTGGAAGGGAAGGGGCCATTCAGGGAGTCTGGCCAGCCATCCCAATCCAGCGCGAGGCAATCAGCCCAAGCCGAGCAGCCCGTGAACGAAGGATTCGCCGCCCAGGGCCAACTCGGTGGCGAGCAGAGCAATGAAGCCGAGCATGGCCATGCGGCCGTTCAGTTTTTCGGCGCGGTCGTGGAAACCCCAACCCTGCGTCGCTTCAACCACTTCCATACGGGGTTCCGTGGCAAAGGCGTTGAGGCGACCGCCGTCTTCCATGGTGACCTGTGCACCGCGCACGACAGGAGTGGAAGGTGAAGACTGAGACATGGAAGCCGCCGATTGAATTGCTAAGAAGTGTAAACCAGGTTTAAGAAATGTTCGGCAGTGGCTGTTCAGCGCCGGCTGTTCAGGCGGAGTTGGCAGAGCTCCTCAAAGGCTGGGCGGAGCAGGAATGGGTACTCGCCAACCCACATCCGCATGCCCGGCAGCCAAGCATCGCTGAGGGCGCCGATCTTTGAGAAATCCTTGCGCTCACTCAGCACCAAGCAGCGGATCAGGCTGCCGCGGCGGATCGACTGGTGTTTTTTCTCCATCGGAAATGCCACTCGGCCGAGATAACCCTCCTCGTCTTCGAGTTCGAGCAGCATCCATGTGCGTCGGTTCTCCACGAGTTCCAGCCGGCCGCGGCTGTCGGCCTGCTCGTGGCGGTTTTCCACCCGCTCTCGCGTGATCACGTCCGCCACCTCGCCCTCGAACAGGGCTGCCGAGGGATATCGCCGAAGGGTGGCGTTGCGCTGGCCGGCCTGAACGATTGGGCCCCAAAGCACATACAGGAAGAACACGACGCTGATCACCAGCCAGACGGGGCCCCAGCGGCTGCCGAGCTGCGCTTGGTTGTAGATCAGGAATGTGATGACTCCACCGATGGCGGCGATCATCAGGCGCTGCAGCACCTCCTGGGGGTTGCCGAGGGAGAAGCGGAACTGGTTGCCCGTGGCAACGGCAGGGATCAGCCGTTGAAGTTCACCGGGGCGAAGGGGAATGAGCATGGTGTCGCCTTCAGATCAGGCGCTCAAGGCCATACACAAGGCTGCCGAGGCTGCCCACCTTGCGCACCGTGAGCAGCACGCCTGGCATGTAGGCGGAACGATCGATCGTGTCGTGACGCAGGGTGTAGGTCTCCCCTGGGGCACCGAATATCACTTCCTGATGAGCCACCAGGCCCGGCAGCCGCACGGAGTGCAGCCGCAGGCCACTGTCCCGCTGTCCACCGCGGCAACCCGCCAGGGATTCGTGTTCGTCCACTTCCTCGGGATTGAAGCTTTTCCCCAGCTCCTCCATCAGCTCAGCGGTTTTGATGCAGGTGCCGCTGGGGGCGTCGGCCTTGCGGTTGTGGTGCAACTCCGTCAGTTCCGCGTGGTCGTAGAACCGTGCCGCTGCGGCTGCCGCTTGCTGCAACAGCACCATGCCCACTGAAAAATTGGGGATCACGGCCCCACCCACTGAAGCTTTGGCCGAAAACTCGGTGAGGTCGTTGAGTTGTTCAGGGGAGAGCCCTGTGGTCCCGATCACGGGATGAACGCCGTAGGCGATCGCCGCTCGGGTGTGCTCGTACACAACGGAAGGGTGGGTGAAGTCCACCAGCACGGCGCCGCTGCCGCTGTCTCGCACCGATTGGCTCACAGCGCAGAGACAACCTTCAAAATCAGCCGTCACTGCCACCTCAAGCTCCCCTAGGCCCAGCTCCAGCCCCACGTCTGCCCCCTCTTTGCCGGGTGTGTTGTCGATGGCGCCAACAAGGCTGCAGTCCTGGGCTCCCACCACAGCCCTAATTACCTCGGCACCCATTCGCCCCAGGGCACCGGCGACAACGACGGGAATCGGAGCGGTCATGAAAGCGCAGCAGACGCTTCAAAGCCTATGGGTCGGCTCGTGTAACGGCCGATCAGAAATCCTCGCGTCCTTAGGGCCAGTCACCGTAAGGTTCTTTACATTGCTCAAAGCGCGCAGATGTTCACACAGGTCCGCTCCGCCGATCGCCGAGTTGCTCCTGTGGAGGGTCAGAACCACAAGTCCGTGATGAAGGCGGTTTATGTGGTGCTCGAGCCTCAGTATCAAAACGCCCTCACCCAGGCTGCGACGGCACTGAATGCGTCAGGTGGCGATCTCGGGATCGAGCTGAGCGGCTATCTGATCGAAGAACTCCGCGACGACGACAACTACGCCGGTTTCTGTGCCGATGTGGCAGAGGCTGATGTTTTTATCGCCTCTTTGATCTTCATTGAAGATCTGGCTCAGAAGGTTGTGGACGCCGTTGCCCCACACCGCGATCGACTCAAGGCGGCTGTGGTCTTCCCGTCCATGCCTGAAGTGATGCGGCTGAACAAGCTGGGCAGCTTCTCGATGGCCCAGCTCGGTCAGAGCAAGAGCGCTATCGCAGGCTTCATGAAGAAGCGGAAGGAGGCCGGAGGTGCTGGTTTCCAGGACGCGATGCTCAAGCTGCTGAACACGCTGCCCACCGTCCTCAAGTACCTGCCGGTCGAGAAGGCGCAGGATGCCCGCAGCTTCATGCTCAGCTTCCAGTACTGGCTCGGCGGTACTCCCGACAACCTGCGCAACTTCCTGTTGATGCTGGCGGACAAGTACGTCTTCCCAGCCGCAGAAGGTGAGCAGCGTCCAGCGATGGACGTGGCGGAGCCCGAAGTGTTCCCCGACCTCGGCATCTGGCACCCCCTGGCTCCCTCGATGTTCGAGGACCTCAAGGAATATTTGAACTGGAACTCCAGTCGAACAGACCTGTCTGAGGAAGCCCGAAAAGGACCTGTGATCGGACTGGTTCTCCAGCGCAGCCACATCGTCACCGGTGACGATGCGCATTACGTGGCCACCATCCAGGAACTGGAGTTCCGTGGTGCCCGCGTGATTCCGATCTTCTGCGGTGGCCTCGACTTCTCTAGGCCGGTCAACGCTTTCTTCTACGACCCGCTGAATCCCGAGCAGCCCCTGGTGGATGGCATCGTCTCCCTCACCGGTTTTGCGCTGGTCGGAGGTCCGGCCCGCCAGGACCACCCGAAGGCGATTGAGTCTCTGAAAAAGCTCAACCGCCCCTACATGGTTGCGCTTCCCCTCGTCTTCCAAACTACCCAGGAGTGGGAACAGAGCGACCTCGGCCTGCACCCGGTGCAGGTGGCCTTGCAGATCGCCATTCCGGAACTTGATGGTGCCATCGAGCCCATCGTTCTCTCCGGTCGTGACGACGCCACCGGCAAAGCTCACACCCTCCAAGACCGGGTTGATGCCATTGCTGAGCGTGCAATTCGCTGGTCATCACTGCGGATCAAGCCCCGAAACGAAAAGAAGCTGGCGATCACCGTGTTCAGCTTCCCTCCCGACAAGGGGAATGTCGGAACGGCGGCTTACCTCGACGTCTTCGGCTCGATCCATCGGGTGATGCAGGAGATGAAGGCAAAGGGCTACGACGTTCAGGACATGCCTTCCACTCCTCGAGAGCTGTTGGAGGCCGTCATCAATGACGCCGATGCCATGCAGGGCTCCCCGGAGCTGTCGATCGCCCATCGGATGAGCGTTGAGGAGTACGAGCGCCTAACTCCTTACTCCGAGCGGCTTGAAGAGAACTGGGGCAAGCCCCCCGGCAACCTCAACAGCGATGGCCAGAATCTTTTGGTTTTCGGTCGCCACTTCGGCAACCTCTTCGTTGGTGTTCAGCCCACCTTTGGCTACGAAGGTGACCCGATGCGCCTGCTCTACTCCCGTAGTGCAAGCCCTCACCATGGCTTCGCCGCCTACTACACCTACCTGCAGAAGATCTGGAAGGCTGATGCGGTGCTGCATTTCGGCACCCACGGCTCCCTCGAATTCATGCCCGGAAAGCAGATGGGCATGAGCGAAACCTGCTATCCCGATTCACTGATCGGTGCGCTGCCCAATCTTTATTACTACGCCGCCAACAACCCCTCCGAGGCCACCATTGCCAAGCGCAGGGGTTATGCCTCCACCATCAGTTACCTCACCCCTCCGGCCGAAAACGCCGGTCTCTACAAGGGCCTGAAGGAACTGGGTGAGCTGGTTGGTTCCTACCAGCAGCTCCGTGAGGGCGGCCGCGGCATTCAGATCGTCAACACGATTGTTGAGACGGCACGTCAGTGCAACCTCGATAAGGACGTCGATCTTCCTGAGGAAGATGCTTCGACCCTCGAATTGGAGGGACGCGATGCGCTGGTGGGTGCCGTTTATCGCCAGTTGATGGAGATTGAAAGCCGTCTCCTTCCTTGTGGCCTGCACACCATTGGCAAGCCTCCCACCGCGGAGGAAGCCGTTGCCACGTTGGTGAGCATCGCTGCTCTTGAGCGTGAGGAGGATGGCCTGCGCTCACTCCCCGGTCTGCTGGCTGAGGCGATGGGTCGCTCCATTGAAGACATCTACAAAGGCAACGACGAGGGCGTGCTCGCTGATGTCGAGCTCAACCGCACGATCACGGAGACATCCCGCGCTGCGATCGGTGCCATGGTTCGCACCCTCACCGGTCGTGATGGTCGTGTCAGCCTGCGCAACAGCTTCGGTTGGTTCTACGACCTGCTGGCGAAGTTTGGCTTCAAGCTTCCCTCACCCTGGTTGCGGGCCTGTTGCACGGCCGGTTTCGTTCAGATCGATTCCGCCGAGCTCGACAAGCTCTTTGCCTATCTGCGCTTCTGCCTCGAGCAGGTGTGTGCCGACATGGAGATGGAGAGTCTTCTGAAGGCTCTGGATGGCGAATACATCCTTCCGGGCCCTGGTGGTGACCCGATTCGGAATCCTGGTGTGCTTCCCAGCGGCAAGAACATCCACGCGCTGGATCCGCAGGCGATTCCCACCCGCGCCGCGGTGGCTGCAGCCAAGAGTGTTGTCGACAAGTTGATTGAGCGTCAGCGCGAGGAACAGGGCACTTGGCCCGAGACCATCGCCTGCGTGCTCTGGGGAACGGACAACATCAAGACCTACGGCGAATCTCTGGCTCAGATTCTTTGGTTCGTTGGCGTCAAGCCGATGCCTGATTCCGTGGGTCGGGTCAACAAGCTTGAGCTGATCCCCCTTGAAGAACTCGGTCGCCCCCGCGTTGATGTGGTGGTGAACTGCTCCGGTGTGTTCCGCGATCTGTTCATCAACCAGATGGCCCTGATTGATCAGGCCGTGAAAATGGCTGCAGAGGCCGACGAGCCCCTAGAGCAGAACTTCGTTCGCAAGCACGCCCTCGAGCAGGCCGAGAAAGAAGGCATGAGTCTGCGTGATGCGGCCTGCAGGGTGTTCTCCAATGCCAGCGGTAGCTACAGCTCCAATGTGAACCTTGCGGTGGAGAACAGCACCTGGGAGGAGGAAGGTGAGCTGCAGGAGATGTACCTCTCTCGCAAGACCTTCGCCTTCAATGCCGATAACCCTGGTGAGATGAACCAGAAGCGTGAGGTGTTCGAGAACGTGATGAAGACGGCGGATGTCACCTTCCAGAATCTTGATTCGGCTGAGATTTCCCTCACTGATGTGAGCCACTACTTCGACTCCGATCCCACCAAGCTGATCGCGGGCCTCCGTGATGACGGCAAAGCTCCCACCAGCTACATCGCCGACACCACCACGGCCAACGCGCAGGTGCGTTCGCTGAGTGAAACCATCCGCTTGGATTCACGCACCAAGTTGCTGAATCCCAAGTGGTACGAAGGCATGCTCGACTCCGGCTATGAGGGTGTGCGAGAGGTGGCCAAGCGTCTCAACTTCACTTTGGGTTGGAGTGCAACCAGTGGTGCCGTCGACAACTTCGTTTACGAGGAAGCCAACGAGACCTTCATCAACGATCCGGAGATGCGCAAGCGTCTGCTGGAACTGAACCCCAACAGCTTCCGTCAGATCGTGGGTACGCTTCTTGAGGTTCACGGTCGCGGCTACTGGGAGACCTCAGACGAGAATATCGAGCAGTTGCAGGAGCTGTATCAGGAAGTGGAAGATCGGATTGAGGGTGTTGTCACCGACTGATTTTCGACCAAGTCATGAATAAAAAAGCCAGAGTTTGTTGAGAACTCTGGCTTTTTTATTGGAGATGAATTGGCTGCAATTCAGAACTGCGAAATGTTGAAATCTGCCTTTCTTGCGGATTGGCAGATTTTTGCTGTTTTGAAATCAACCCCAGCCCACTGTTGATACATGGTTAGACTGCGTGTTGTCCCTAATTTAAAGGGTTCTAGCCCGCCAGGATGATCATTAAAGCAGCGGATTGCTGCCGGAGCGTTGTCGAGGCTGCCAAGTAGTCTGTGAACACGTTTGAGTGAGCGAAGGTTGTATTGGTGCCAGTCGCTGTGATCGCCCCAATGGGTGGCTGAATGCTCTGCTGTCGTAGCTTCCGATTTGTAGAGGTGAAAGAGCAGTAGACGGTTTGGGGCGTAGATGTTGAAACCCGAAGTCCAAAGTCGTGCCGACATTGCAATCTCTTCTCCGTAGAAATACAGCTCTGGGTCGTAGGGAACTTCGCTCACGATTGAGCCGGCTCCGAACAGGAAGCCTCCAGCGATAAAGGCTCCGGGGATAGGACGTTCTGGCTGTTCTTCTGGAAGTTGGAATCGGCTGATGCCTCGCAGCTTGAGGATGCCGTAGTCATCGAAACCGGCGGCTCCCATCACCGGCAATGTTGATGTTTGCAATCGGCAGGGTGGGTGAAAGCCGTTGGGGTAAACGCTGAGAACGGCACGCTCATCGCTGCATTCCCTCCAGGTCGTCAGCAGTAGGTCATCCCAGTGCTCCACGGCCCGCATGTGGCTGTCGATCTGGAGCAGGAAATTTTCCCCTCCGTAAAAGCTTTGGGCCTGCCGACGGGCCCAGCAGGCTCCATGACTTTCAGTTGCATCGAACCTGACGATCTTCAGGTGTGGATGATTCGGAAACGCGCTTTCTCCCCAGTGGGCTGGGTCGTTATCAGCCAGCTGCAGGCAGATGCTGAAGCGCAGGCGTTCGGGTTGCGCTGCTCTTTCGATCAGGTGGTGCAGCGTGGCCGGGAGATCCGGGTCTCGGTAAGCCGCGATCTGTATGAAGATCGTGGATCTCACCAGAGGGCAGCAGCCATGCGCAGCGTCTGGCTGATGGGACTTACATCGTGCACCCGAAGCACGGCAGCGCGCGCCTGAGCGCAGCGGCAGGCCACGGCAGCGGTCCCCCAGAGCCGCGCCTTCGGTCTGGGCTCGTCGAGCACGGCACCAATGAAGCGTTTGCGCGAAGGGCCGATCAGCACCGGTTGTGGGCCCTCGGTGAGTTGTTCCAGATTCCTCAGCAACTGGAGGTTTTGCTCGTGGGTCTTGGCGAAGCCGAGACCCGGATCCCAGATGATTTGGCTTTCATCAACGCCGGCTTGAATCGCGGCTTCGCTGCGCTCCAGCAACGCCTCTTTCACATCCGTCACGACATCGGTGTAAGTCGTGAGTTGATCCATTGTTTGGCTGTCACCGCGGCTGTGCATCAGCACCACCGGACAGCCCGCATCGGCAACGACGCGCAGCAGATCTGGATCCCGCCTGCCACCGCTCACATCATTGATCCAATTGGCACCTGCCTCCAGGGCTTTCGCGGCAACTGGTGCGAGAAACGTGTCGACGGAGATCAGGGCCTCTGGGCAGTGCTGCCGTATTGCTTGGAGCGCAGGTAACAGTCGGCGTAATTCCTCCTCAGCGCCAACCTCCTCAGCTCCAGGGCGGGTGCTCTGGGCTCCCAGATCCAGAACGTCAGCGCCATTGCTCAGTTGCCGCTGGGCTTCGGCGAGGGCCCTTTCACTGGCCAGGAATCGTCCTCCGTCGCTGAAGGAATCGGGAGTGATGTTGATCACCCCCATCACAGTTGTGCGTTGGCGCCAGCCCTGGGGCCAGTCGCCTGAATCAAGCCGCTTGGTAGTTGGCAATCCGTCCAAAGCTTTCAGGCTCCAAGGAAGCGCCCCCCACCAGAACCCCGTCGATATCGCTCATTCCCATCAACTCATCAATGTTGCTGGGTTTGACGGAGCCGCCGTACTGAATCACCAGATCGGGGGAGCCCACCCAGCTTCGAATCAGACCACAGATGCGGTTGGCTTCTTCGGCAGCGCAGGTTTTGCCTGTGCCGATTGCCCAGATCGGTTCGTAGGCCACCACCAATTTCTCGGCATCGAGACCCTCGAGTCCCTGCTCGATCTGGCGGCGGATTACCCGTTCGGCTTCGCCCCGTTCGCGTTGCTCATCGCTTTCGCCAACGCAAACGATCGGAATCAGACCGTTGGACTGGGATGACCTGGCCCGGTGGTTGATCTGCTCGTCGCTTTCACTGAAGTATTTCCGGGGTTCGCTGTGGCCCACGATCGTGTGGGTCACACCATGCTCCTTGAGCATCGCTGGGGAGATCTCTCCAGTGAAGGCACCTTGGCCTTCCCAGTGCACGTTCTGGCTTGACAGGCAGAGGCGGGAGTTCTTGCTGAGTTCCGCCATGGTCGACAGCGCCGTGAAGGGTGGTGCCAGCACCAGGTCGCGGTCGTCAGGGGTGTCAGCAATCAGTGGCAGGAAGGCTTCCATGAATTCCCGCGACTGGGCGCAGGTCATGTGCATCTTCCAGTTGCCAGCGATCACCCGTCTGCGCACGCCTTGCTTCCCCATGGAATGTGGCAGCCAACTTACGGCCCGGTCGCGTTTTCGCTCTCGACAACGGACTCCTCCCCAGCAAGCACAACCCGATCTCCCGGGGAAAGCTGACGACCGCGCCGGGTTTCAACGCTTCCATTGACCTCCACTTCACCCATCTGAATGCGTTGCTTCGCTTCACCGCCGGTGGAGACCCAACCCTTCCATTTCAGGAACTGATCCAGCTTCATTGGAGAGAGTTCTGAGCTCAACATTGATACTGTGCCGCGATGCTGACCCCATCCCAGGCCGGATTCCGCCGGCTGCTGCCGCTGCTTCGCCCCCACATGCGGGAACTGCTCTGGGGGGGCTGCTGCATGGTGGTTTACGTCGGCAGCTTCCCGCTGCTCGTGCAGCTGGCCGGGGACTTGTTTCCAGCGCTGGGGTCGGGTGATCTTGCTCGCGTGTTTCAGCTGATCGGGCTGGCGTTGCTGATCTTTGCTGTTCAGAAAATCGCCCAGTTCGGTCAGGACTCTCTTCTTGCCGGACCTGCATTGCTGGTGAGCCAGGATTTACGGCGCGATCTGTTCCGCCGCTTGCAGACCGTGGAGCTGGGAGCGCTGGAGAAGCTCTCGGCCGGTGATCTCACCTACCGCTTCACCGAAGACGCAGATCGCGTCAGCGAGGTGCTTTACAAGACCATTCACGACACGGTTCCCAGCGTGCTTCAGCTCTTTGCTGTGCTGGGGATGATGCTTTGGCTCGACTGGAAACTGACGCTGGCCATCCTGTTGCTGGCACCGGTGATCGTCTGGTTGATCAGCCTGTTTGGTGCGCGCGTGATGGTGGCCACGGAACGCAGTCAGAAAAAGGTGAGTGAACTGGCCGGTCTGCTTGGTGAGGCCATCGAAGGTTTGCCCCTGGTGCGTGCTTTTGCCGCTGAGCCCTGGTTGCAGGACCGCTTCGAGACAGAAATCGACCAGCACCGGCAGGCTCGCCACCGCACCTACAGCCTCGTGGCGCTTCAGCATCCGGTGGTTGGCATCATCGAGGTGGTGGGTCTGTTTGCCGTGCTGGCCCTCGGAGCCTGGCGGATTCAGACCGGTGATCTGAGCATTGCCGGGCTGAGCAGTTACCTGACGGGGCTGATCGTGCTGATCGATCCCATTGCTCACGTCACCAACAACTTCAACGAATTTCAGCAGGGTCAGGCGTCGCTGCGACGTCTTCGTGAGATCGAGAGAGAGCCTCAAGAGGCCGCCGATCCAGTCGAGGCGCAATCCATCGGTGCTCTCCGAGGTGATTTGGTCTTTGATCAGGTGAGCTTTGGCTATGACCCAGCCCAGCTGGTGCTGCATCAGTTGAATCTGCGGGTGGATGCCGGTCAGGTTCTGGCCATCGTTGGCCCCTCCGGTGCGGGCAAAAGCACCTTGCTGTCGCTCCTGCTGCGATTCAACACCGTTCAACAGGGCGAGATCCGCCTTGATGGCACCGACATCAGCCTGATGCGCGCCCGTGAGCTGCGTCAGCAGGTGGCCCTGGTTCCGCAGCGCACAACCGTGTTCTCCGGAACCGTTGCCGAAGCGATTCGGTTCGGGCGTCGTGCGACGGACGACGAGGTGCGCGATGCGGCTCGGTTGGCCAATGCGGATGATTTCATCCGTGCCTTGCCCCGGGGGTATGACACCCAGCTTGAGGAACGGGGGACCAACGTTTCCGGAGGACAACTGCAGCGGATCGCCATTGCCCGGGCGGTGCTCGGCAATCCAGCGCTGTTGCTACTGGATGAAGCCACCAGTGCCCTCGATGCAGAAGCCGAGGCTGCGGTGCAACTCGGCCTTAAGCAGGCGATGAAGGGACGAACGGTGTTGGTGATCGCTCACCGTCTGGCCACGGTGCAGGAAGCCGATCGAATCGTGGTTCTTGAGAAAGGTGCTGTTGTCGATCGAGGAACCCACGATGAATTGATGCAGCGTGGTGGGCGTTATCGCGAATTGTGCGAACGGCAGTTCATTCGAGATCGGCAAAAGTCCTGAATCCCTCTACGATCTGGCCGCCGGCACACCGCCATCCCGGCGATGAACGATGACTGACTCTGCAGCCAACAACCCTGTCTTGACCTTTGAGGGCAAGCGCTACGACCTCAATACGCTTCCCGATGAGCTCAAGGAGCTTGTGCGTGGCATGCAGGTTGCCGACGCTCAGCTGCGGATGCACGAAGACACCCTCAAGGTTCTGGCGGTGGGTCGTCAGAGCTTGGCCATGCAGCTCAATGAAAAGCTCAAGTCCGTAACTCCGTTGCCCGATCAGGGTTGATCGCCCGCCAATAAAAAAAGGGGGGCGTTGAGCCCCCCTTTTTTTATTGCTCGTCGTTGTGCTCAGTCGCTGAAGCTGTAGGCCTTGGTGAGTTTGAACACCGTTCCAGAGAGCAAGATCAAGGCCACGAGGTTGGGGAGAGCCATCAGGCCGTTCAGCGTGTCGGCGATCGACCAGATCACTCCACGGTCGCCGGCGACAGCACCAATCACGACAACAGCCACCCAAGTCAGACGAAAGGGCAGCACGGCGGACTCACCGAACAGATAGGTGGTGCAGCGCTCGCCATAGAAGCTCCAGCCGAGAATGGTGGTGAAGGCGAAGACCACCAACCCCAAAGTGACCACCACGCCGCTGCCGGCGATGCCGGTGTTGAAGGCAGCGATTGAGAGGTCTGCGCCGCTCAGCTTTTCGCCAGCTGCATCGAGGATCAGATTGGCTTTGGTGGTGATGATCACCAGGGCGGTCATTGTGCAGATGATCAGGGTGTCGATGAAGGTGCCCAGCATCGCCACCGTTCCTTGGCGAACGGGATCATCTGTTTTGGCAGCCGCGTGAGCGATCGGAGCGCTCCCCAGGCCTGCTTCATTGGAGAAGATGCCCCGTTTGAACCCCATCAGCACAACCTGACCGAGGGCACCACCGGCCGCAGCTTTGCCAGAGAACGCGTTGGAGACAATCGTGGCGAAGGCCTCAGGCACGCTCCCCAGATTGGCCAACAACACCAGAAGGCATGCAGCGACGTAGAGGATCGACATCAACGGAACAATGGCGGAGGCCGCCTGGGCGATGCGCTTGATGCCCCCGATGACGACAGCAAAAACCAGAGCCGCCAAAACCATGCCGGTCGCCAGCTTCGGGATGCCGATCAGGCTCAAGGCTGACGACACCTCAAAGGCCTGAACCCCATTGCCGATACCGAAGCCCGCCAACATGCCGAAGAGGGCAAACAGGCCAGCCATCCAGCTCCAGCCGCTGCCGAGACCGTTGCGGATGTAATACATCGGCCCACCCACGTGGTTGCCGTCTCCATCGGTTTCGCGGAACTGAACCGCGAGCACTGCTTCGGCGTACTTGGTCGCGATGCCGAAGATCGCGATGATCCACATCCAAAAGACGGCGCCAGGTCCACCAACGGCGATGGCCCCGGCAACACCGGCGATGTTTCCTGTACCGATCGTGGCCGACAACGACGTCATCAGCGCTTGAAAGGGGGTGATCTCTCCTTCGGTTTGAGATGCGGCAGGACGCAGCATCATTGAGATGCCATAGCCCAGCCGTTGCAGTGGCATGAACCGCAGGCCCACCATCAGAAGAATGCCTGTCGCGGCAATCAATAGGACGGTGGGCCATCCCCAGACGATGCTGTTGATCGGGCCATTGATGGCCTGAATGGTCGACTCGACTCCGCCCATGCCTTTCAACAGGTTTGGGCGGATGGTCTCATAGCCGGCTTGTACCGGCAATCAACTCAGAGCGATTCGAGATCTTCAAAGCGGAAGGTCTGGCTGCCTGCGGGGGTATCGCCATGGGCTTCGGTGGTCACGACCCGCTCGGCCAGCACCCAGGGGCCATCCCCAGGAAGAGGAGCGAAGCTGTCTTTGAAGCTGCTGCGCCCGCCCCGGGCTTCTCCCGTTGCCGGGTCGGAATACTGACTGGTGTAAGTGTGACTGAGGTAGCCCGCACCCGTGTCGGTGACATCGGTGGTGTAGATCGTCACGACAGTGCCGTGGATGTGACGGTGAACCATGGTCACCACGTCATCCTTGATGCGGTATTTGTCCCCTGCTCCTTTGCCGCCGACCAGGACTTCGGTTCCCACGTCGTTGGTATCACCGGCGGTGAAGGTGTTCTCACCGTGGGTCTGCTCGAAGCTGCGACGCACGCGATGGATTGCGACTTCCCAGAGCTGGGAATTCACCGCCTTGAGGATCTCTTCGTTTTCAATGCCTTCCACCTTGGCTTTGAGATCTGCGCCGATCTCAAACTTGCCTTCGACCCGTTGATCCCCCTGCTGCCAGATGCAGCGTCCGCGGTAGCCGGGGAATCCAGGTGCCCAGGTGTAGCGGTTTTCGTAGGCGCGACGGAAGTCATCACGCAGGTCACTACCAGACTTAACGGGAACGGAGGCTGTCACAGCGGTGAGGAGGCTTCTGCAACCCTACCGGTGGCCTAACGCTGCATGGCGTGGACGTCCTGCAGGGCATGGATGCTGAGCCTCGGCTGTTGCTGGAGTGCTGAGATCGCCTCCACTGCCGCCCGTGCTCCCGCGAGAGTCGTCACCGTTGGCACGGCGTAATCGAGCGCTGCCCGACGCAGGTACTTGTCGTCATGGGCAGCTTGCCGGCCAATCGGTGTGTTGATCACCAGCTGCACCTGATTGGAGCGAATCTGATCCTCGATGTTGGGGCGCCCTTCATGCACCTTGAGTACAGATTGCACCTTCAACCCCGCGTTGGCGAGAGCCTGAGCCGTGCCTGAGGTGGCCGTGACATCGAACCCGAGTTCGATCAGCCGAGCGGCGATGGGCACCAGCGCTTGCTTGTCCCGGTCGTGGGTGGAGAGGAACACCGTCCCCTGGGTGGGCAGAGCTTCTCCAGCGCCGAGTTCAGCCTTGGCGTAGGCCATGCCGAAACTGTCGGCGGATCCCATCACCTCTCCTGTGGAGCGCATTTCTGGCCCCAGCACCGTGTCCGCCCCTGGGAAGCGCCGGAACGGCAGCACCGCCTCCTTGATCGACTGAAGCGGCGGCTTCGGTTCGCTGGTCATACCGATGTCGGTGAGGGTTTCGCCCGCCATCAGTCGGGTTGCCAGGCGAGCCAGTGGTTGTCCTGTGGCCTTGGCGACGAAGGGGACAGTCCTGGAGGCGCGGGGGTTGGCTTCGATGATGTAGACGACCTCTGATCCATCGGTGTTGCGCTGCACGGCGAACTGAAGGTTGATCAGACCCCGCACCTCGAGGGTTTGCGCCAAGGAGCGACTCCACTCGCGAATCGTGTTCAGTGCCGCTTCGCCGAGGGAGACCGCGGGCAAGCAGCAGGCTGAGTCTCCGGAATGGATTCCCGCCGGTTCGATGTGCTCCATCAGACCACCGATAATCACAGCACCGGTGTGGTCGCAGAGGGCGTCCACGTCCACTTCAACGGCATTTTCGAGGTACTGGTCAATCAGCACCGGATGGTCTGGCTCCACCTGCACGGCTTCGCGCATGTAGCGGTTGAGTTCCTCTTCGTCGAACACCACCTCCATGGCTCGTCCGCCCAAGACATAGGAGGGACGCACGACGACTGGATAGCCCACCCTTGTCGCCACGGCCCGTGCCTCCTCCTCACTGCGTGCCAAGCCATTGCGGGGTTGGCGAATGTTCAGCTTCCGGAGGATGGCTTCGAACTGTTCGCGGTCCTCGGCCCGGTCGATCGATTCAGGAGAGGTGCCCCAGATGCTGGTGCCCGTTGCGCGCCCCTCATCACTGTCAAGCCAGCGCAGCAGGGGAATCGCGAGTTTCAGAGGTGTTTGTCCACCGAACTGCACCACTACGCCATCGGGACGCTCCGCTTCGATCACATTGAGCACGTCCTCCAAAGTGAGCGGTTCAAAGTAGAGGCTGTCGCTGGTGTCGTAATCGGTGGACACCGTTTCCGGATTGCTGTTCACCATCACCGTGGTGATCCCTTGCTCCTGCCCTGCAAAGGAGGCATGGCAGCAGCAGTAGTCGAATTCGATGCCCTGCCCGATTCTGTTGGGTCCACCACCGAGGATCATCATCTTGCGGCCGCCCTCGCGGCGACTCACCTCAGATGAAGCGGGAAGGGGCTTGAGCGATCCGTCGGCCTGCAGGGTCTGCAAGGGACGCTCGTAGGTCGAGTAGTGATAAGGAGTGGAGGAAGCGAACTCCGCAGCGCAGGTGTCGACGGTTTTGAAGACGGCGCGAACATCGAGCTGATGACGCCGCTGACGCACCGACAATTCGTCGCTGTTGGTCTGCCAGGCGATCTGTCGGTCTGAAAAACCCAGTTGCTTGGCTTCAAACAGGCTGTCGGCATTCAGCTGCTCCAGGCTTTTGCCCTTGATCAGCCTTGCCTCCGCCTCAATGATGCGTCGCAGTTTGGCCAGGAACCAGGGGTCAATCGTGCTGATCCGATGAATCTCCTCATCGCTGCGTCCGCGCACCATCGCCGTTCGCACGCTGAGGATGCGCTCTGGAGAGGGGGTCCTCAACTGGCGATCCAGCTCACCATCAGTGAGCTCCGGTTCCTCCCGGTCGCCTCCCCATCCCGAGAATCCCGTTTCCAGGGATCGCATGGCTTTCTGGAAGGACTCTTCGAAACAACGGCCGATGGCCATCGCTTCGCCCACCGATTTCATTGAGGTGGTGAGGACGGCCGGACTACCTCGGAATTTTTCGAAGGCGAAGCGCGGGATTTTGGTGACGACGTAATCAATGGTCGGCTCGAAGCAGGCAGGCGTCTTCCCGGTGATGTCGTTGAGGATTTCGTCGAGGGTGTAGCCGACGGCGAGGCGAGCGGCGATCTTGGCGATCGGGAAGCCGGTGGCCTTGCTTGCCAAGGCCGACGATCGGCTCACCCTGGGATTCATCTCGATCACCACAACGTCGCCGTTGTCGGGATTAATCGCGAATTGGATGTTGCTGCCGCCCGTTGCGACACCGATTTCTCGAATGATGGCGATCGACTGGTCGCGCAACCGCTGGTATTCCCGGTCCGTGAGGGTCTGGGCCGGAGCCACCGTGATCGAATCCCCCGTATGCACCCCCATGGGGTCGAGGTTTTCGATGCTGCAGACGATCACGACGTTGTCCGCCAGATCACGCATTACTTCAAGCTCGAATTCCTTCCAGCCCAGGAGCGATTGCTCGATCAGGATCTGAGAAACCGGACTCGCCTCAAGCCCGCTCTTGCAGATTGCTGCGTATTCCTCGGGGTTGTAGGCAATGCCCCCGCCACTTCCCCCCAGGGTGAAGGCAGGTCTGATGATCCGCGGGAAACTTCCGATCGCGGCCCCGACGGCTTCGGCTTCTTCTTGGGATGAGGCAATGCCCGAAGGGCAGACCTTCACCCCGATGCGCTCCATGGCCTGCTTGAACAGCAGACGGTCTTCCGCCTTCTGAATCGCCTGGAGGTCAGCACCAATTAACTCGACGCCAAAGCGTTCCAGGGTCCCGTTTTCCGCCAGGGTGACCGCCAGGTTCAGGGCGGTCTGCCCGCCCATGGTCGGCAGCAGAGCATCCGGCCGCTCCTTTTCGATCACCCGGGTCACGACGTCGGGCGTGAGCGGCTCGATGTAGGTGCGATCCGCCATCTCCGGGTCGGTCATGATCGACGCCGGGTTGGAGTTGATCAGGATGACTTCATATCCCTCGGCTCTGAGGGCCTTGCATGCCTGGGTTCCGGAGTAATCGAACTCACAGGCCTGGCCGATCACGATCGGACCAGATCCCACCAGGAGAATGCGACGCAGATCAGACCGCCTCGGCATGGGAAATCGTCCTTGGCCAAACATTTCAAGCCTCTCACGCGGACTCGCCCCGACTGGGGGACTTGGCCTCGCTACGGTGATGAGAGATCAGCACCAGAGTTGCAATGAGTGAGCTCCAGCGCCTGAAGGGGCTGCTGCCACCGGAAATGCAGAGCTGGGTGTTTGTGGAATCAGCTGCTGCAGTCGATCCTCCATTGATCACCCTTGAGGAGATCGGCCGGGATGAAGTGGAGATCCAGGTGGATCTCGAAGAATGGGACGCTCTCGCGTTGGATCACCGCAATTTGCTGTTCTGGCATGAAGTCGGTCGGATCCAGAACGACACCATTCCCCGGGATGGGTGGGAGATGGCCGCTCTGGCCATCGGCCTCGGCGGTGCCATCGGTGAGTTGTGGGTTCAAGACGGTCTTCTGCTGATGATGGCCCTCGGCCTGTCTGGCTTTGCGGGTTATCGGCTCTATTTGAAGAACAACTCTGAGAAACGCCTGCAGGACGCCATCAGTGCCGACGAGCGTGCAATCGATCTGGCCTGCCGCTTCGGATACAGCGTGCCGAACGCCTATCGGAGCTTGGGGGGTGCGTTGAAGGAATTGGTGGAAAAGACCCGCAAGAAGCGCCGCCGCAGTTACTACGAAGACCGTCTTGAGGCGCTGCGCAAGAGTGCCAGCAAGGCCAGAGCTGAAATGGCCCAACAGGAGGGCTCACGCAGCTCCGTTACCAGCGAGAACGTCTATGGATAGCGAAAAGCTTGCCGAATTGGTGGCCGATGCCTGTGATGACCGCAAGGCCACCGATATCCGCCTGATCCGTGTTGATGAGGTTTCTAGCCTGGCGGATTGGATGGTGATTGCCGGCGGTCAGTCCGACGTTCAGGTACGTGCGATTGCTCGGTCGGTTGAAGACCGCCTGGAGACTGAGGCTGATCTACTTCCTTTGCGCAAGGAAGGGCTTAATGAGGGGCGCTGGGCTCTTCTGGACTACGGCGATGTGATCGTTCATGTGCTGATGCCCGATGAGCGCGGCTACTACGACCTTGAGGCGTTTTGGAGTCACGGTGAAACCCGAACCTTCTTACCGTCGGTGAAGTAACCGCTTGCCCCATGCCTGAAGCGGTGTCCTGCCCCGTTCCACCGGAGCAGCGGCCACTCGAGGAGTTTCAGCAGCTCTGCGAGTCATGGTTCTTTTCCTGGCCAGCGGGTCAGGATCCTCGCCTGACCCAACGCCTTGCCGGCTTCTGGCTGCTGATCCTCCCGGTCTGCAGCCTGATTGCCAGTGGGAGTTGGACCTTGAAGCAGGATCCCCCCAGGCTCCTGGCCTCAGCCGCTGTTGCAGCTCTTGTGCTCCCCCTGCTGCTGCTGGTCCGGCAATGGCTTGGTTGGACTTACGTCATGCAGAGGCTTCTGCGTGAATCCGTCGACTACGAGGAATCCGGCTGGTATGACGGGCAGACCTGGGAAAAGCCTCTGTCCTGGCGGGAACGGGATCTGCTTGTGGCCCGGCATGAGGTTCGCCCGATCCTTGGTCGTCTGGGACGAGCGATGGCCACCTCGGCGGGTTTGATGCTGGCTGGTGCCAGTCTCTGTCAGGCTCTCTGAATCAATTGGGGTGTCCGATGACTTTGCCCTCGGGCTTCAGCCCTGCAGCCCGGTCTGGTTCAGCCCCCCTTGAGGTCTGTCTGCGGCGCGGATCGATCACGGAATCGGTGCATCGCGTTCATGCGGTGGTTTGTGATGGCCGAGGAAGGGTGTTGATGTCGGCAGGAAACCCCGGGCAGGAAAGTTTCATTCGTTCGGCTCTGAAACCCTTTCAGGCCCTGCCGTTTCTCAGCAGTGGAACCGCCGACCAACTGGATGTAGATGAACGGGGCATCGCCATCAGCTGCGCGTCCCATGCGGGCACCAATGCCCACGCCCGGGAAGCCTTCAGATTGCTCTGGAAAGCAGAGTTGGACAGTTCCTCACTGCAATGTCCAGTTCCAAACGGGGCTGACAGTCCGTTGCAGCACAATTGTTCCGGTAAGCACGCTGCCTTCCTGGCCACCAGTCGAAAGATGGGCTGGCCGATCGAGACCTATCTCCAGAAGGACCATCCGCTGCAGGTTGAAGTGAACCGCCGGGTTGCTGAACTGATCGGTCTTCCTGCTGAGGAATTGGTTGCAGAACGGGATGACTGTGGTGCTCCCACCCTGGTGTTGCAGTTGGCTCAGATGGCCTTGCTGTATGCCCACCTCGGCGCCTCACAGAATGCTGAACTCGAGCAGATCAGTCGGGCGATGCTGAGTCATCCCGACCTGGTGGCCGGCGAGGGTCGTTTTGACACCGAGCTGATGCGGCGCAGCCATGGTCAGGTCTTGAGCAAAGGTGGTGCAGAGGGCATTCAATGCCTCAGCCGTGTTGGTGAAGGTCTTGGAGTAGCCATCAAGGTGGAAGACGGCTCCCGTCGTGCCAAGCAAGCGGTTGCTCTGCATCTCTTGCGTCAACTGGAGTGGCTCACACCGATGGGGCTCGATGAGCTCGATGAGCAGGTGCTGGTCGTGAACCCGAGCGTCAAGCTCAGCGTGTCCGGTTCCTTGCAGTCGTGACTTTGCTGTCACCTGCGACACCGACATGTATGATTTTTGGGTCGCCGCGGGGTAGAGCAGTCTGGTAGCTCGTCGGGCTCATAACCCGAAGGTCGGGAGTTCAAATCTCCCCCCCGCCACCAACTCTGATTGAATGAAAGATCTCCCTCATGGGAGATTTTTTTTTGCCCGTCGTACCTCCATGAGCAGTCGCTCCATGAACTGCGATGGCCCCTGGGACGCCATTGTTGTTGGCTCTGGAGCGAGTGGCGGCGTGGCCGCCATGACCTTGGCTGAAGCAGGAGCGCGCGTGCTCGTGGTGGAGGCAGGACCTGACCTCAACAGCACGCAAGCCTTCGGGGCTGAACCAGGAAATCTGCTGCGGCGGATCGTGGGCCTGACCAGCGGTAGCCATCGCCAGCAGTCCCAGCATCCTGGCTACTGGAAAGCCAACCCTCGTCTGTATGCCGACGAGCGTCTGCATCCCTATGAGCACCCGGCGGAACAGCCGTTTCTGTGGACGCGAGGCTTGCAGGTTGGCGGCCGCAGCCTCACCTGGGGTGGCATCACCCTGCGTCTCTCCGATGAGGATCTGGCCGGTGTGGATGTGGAGGGTGAACAGGTCAGTTGGCCTTTGCGCAGCGGTGAGCTGACACCTCACTACTCCGAACTGGAGCGCTGGCTTGGCGTTCATGGTGGGCGCGATGGTTTGAATCATCTGCCGGATGGCGAAACGCAACCGGCTCTGGCGGCGACTCCGGCGGAACAGCGTTTTGCTGAAGCTGTGAGGCAACGGTTGGGGTATCCCGTGATTCCCTCAAGGGGGTTTGGTCCGGCGCCGCAGGGAGCGGCCCCCGCCTGGCCCCGCTCCAGCAGTCGCGGCAGCAGCCTTCCCCGCGCCATGGCCACAGGACGCACACAGCTGCTTTCTGCGCATTTGGTGGAGCATCTGTTGATGGGTGCCGGCGGAGACAAAGCCATTGGTGTGGTTGCCGTTGACCAATCCAACGGCAACCGCAAGGAGTTGAAGGCGGATCTCGTGGTCTTGGCTGCTTCCACGATTCAGACCGTGTCCATCCTGTTGCGTTCCCGTCGTGGGGAACAGAGCAACGGTTTGGACGACCCTTCAGGGCGACTTGGCACACGCTTGATGGACCATGTGTCCACATCGCAGTTTTTTGCCTTCCCCGAGGCTGTACATGGGGAACAGCCCACGCTCACGGGGGCTGGAAGTTTTTTTGTTCCGTTTGGCCGACACCTGCCATCGGCTGATTTTCAGGGTGGCTATGGCCTCTGGGGTGGCATTGGACGGTTTGATCCGCCGCGGTGGTTGCGGCGTCGCCCTTCAAGCATCACCGGTTTCCTCATTGGTCATGGCGAAGTTCTTCCCAGGGCTGAAAACAGGGTGACCCTGAGCGAGCGCACGGATCGCTGGGGCGTGCGTGTCCCTTCGATTGCCTGCCGATGGAGCGGCAATGAATTGGCAATGGTGAGGCACATGCGCGCTTCGATCCAGTCCTGCATTGCCGCCGCCGGAGGCGAAGCTAAATCGATCAAAGACCTCTTTCACCTGCCCTTGGTTGAGCCTTTTCTGGAGGGTGCTGTTGCGCTGTCTGACGGCGCAGCCCCCCCGGGCTACTACATCCACGAGGTTGGAGGGGCTGCGATGGGGGGAAGCGAGACCAACAGCGTTGTTGATTCCTCTAACCGTCTTTGGCGAGCTCCCAATGTTCTTGTGGTGGATGGCGCCTGTTGGCCGACGTCGGCCTGGCAGAGCCCAACGCTGACGATGATGGCCCTGAGCCGTCGAGCCTGTCTGCTGGCCTTCAGTGGTCGGGGCGGATGAACAGATCGTCGAGATAGCGCTCGGTCACCGCGCGGTCGTCACAGCCGTTCTGAAACAGAAAGTGGGCGAGAGCAGAACTCATCACGCGGTATTGGTCCCAGGTGGGGTTCTCCCCGAGGAAATCCTTCATGCCTCGATAGAGCACCTCGGGGATTTCCGTTTCCAGGCTGACGTAACTGGCTTTTGAAGCAGTTCCGCGCTCCGTGGTCCCCTTTTCATGGCATCGCTCGAGGTGATTTCGGTTCATTCCTTCCAGCTTGTCCCTGTCCAACGCCCACCAAGAAAGCCACACAACCGGCGCTTGCGTCAAAGCCGTCGACATTTGTTGAATTGCAGGTGAGACGATATGAGACTGCAGTCTGTGACTGGGTTTGAGTGCACAAGAAATGACGAACTGCGGTTGCTCTAGGTCGAATAGGCAGTCTGTCAACCCGATGGCACGATTCCCTCAGAAATTCACAGGTTGACCGTCACAGCCGGCGTGCCAACTTCCGTCTGTGGAAAACGACGTCAGTTTTTGTGGAAAAAGAGGGTGAACCCTTGCGAAGCAATTTCGATAAGAAAGCCTGATCTTTGCTTCGTCGCTGCTGTCGCTTTCGAGAACCGTGTCATTGGCGACAAGCCAACAGCAGGTTCTCTTTGGATCCATGGAATCAATCTTTAGGGATGCCGTTGTTGCGCTTCAACGTGGTAGGCCCCAGGGGATGGTCGGCGTGGGGATAAGGGGGGTGATGGTGTTCATGGCTGTGATCTGACCCATGGCTGTGGTCTGAAGGGTGGCTGTGGTCATGGGCAATCGGGATGCCGTCGGGTTGGCAGGCACCCGTGCACTCCAGCTCGCAGAGCGTGCAGCTTTCCGCAAGTCCTTCCACGTGGTGGTGGTGGCTTTCCTGGGCGCGTCCCACGTCCTGTTCGAAGCCCAGCACCTGGGCGCGGTACTTGCAGAGTGAGCAGTTCATGGCGGTGTCCCCCCGCAAGACCTCTTCGACCCGTTCTTTGAAGGTGTCCACCACCAGGGTGTGGTCGCCCAGATAGCCCGCAGAGAGAAACTCCACCTCGGGGTGATCGGCAGCCACCAGCTCGGTGTGTTGGCGGATTCGGCTCACCAGAACCCCTGAAAAGAGGAAATAGGGCACCACCACCACCCGGCGGAAGCCCAGCTTCACGGCGTGACGAAGCCCCGGTTCCACCAGGGGGAACGTCACTCCCGAATACACCGTTTCTCCCCAGCCGAAGCCAAATCCCTCCACCAACAGCCGCGTCACCTTGGCCACGTTGGAGTTGGCGTCTGGATCCGAGGAACCTCGACCCACCACCACCAGCAGGGTTTCGGCCAGTGGAACGTCGTGCTTCGCCGCATCCAGGCACTCCTGAACGCGGGCCCCGGCGGCCGACACCATCAACCGGTCCACCCCCAGCTCCCGGCCGTAATCGATCGGTAAACCCGTTTCGGCCGTGTAGGTGTTCAGAACAGAGGGGATGTCGTTCTTGGCATGCCCTGCGGCGAAAAGCATGGCTGGAATGGCCAGCACCTTGGTGACGCCTTTTCCCCGGAGCGCTTCAAGGCCATCTCGAAGGATGGGTCGGGCGAATTCCAGATAGCCGTGCTCCACCGGCATGGGGGCGAGCCGAGGTCGCAGGGCGTCCACCATCTCGGCGAATTCTTCGACGGCCAATCGGTTTCGACTGCCATGGCCGCAGATCAGAACGCCAAGGCGCTCGTTGCCGGTTTCCTCGTGCTGTTCGGCCAAAAGCTCGCTCTGCTGTTCCAATGGTTTGACGATATCGGTCGCATCGCAATGGATTCAGACCGTCCCGTTTTCTTCAATGCGCAGGCGGCTGATGCGAGGCGCTCCGGTCTGGTGTCCCCCCGACCAGAGGAGTTGGTGACCTTGGTTCAAAACTGGACCGGCCCCCGGCCGCTGCGTCTCTGTGGCGGGGGGACCACGTCTCGGGCCGCCGTGGCCGACCACTGGACCCTTGATCTTCAAACCCACTTCCAGCGCCTGGAGTGGCAGCCCGCTGATCAGTCGGTCTGGATTGGCGGGGGCTGCCGCATGGGAGAGGTGCTGGAGGCCTTGCTTCCCCACGCCCGAACCGTGGCTGCAGGTTTGTCGGGTCTGCCTGGGCTTGGCTATGTGCTCACGGGCGGCATGGGGCCGCTGAGCCGGCAGGTGGGGCTTGCTGTTGATCAAGTGCTCGAGATCCATGGGGTCTGGGGAGATGGCAGCCCCTTTTCGCTGTCTCGGGCTGCCGATGCTGGTTCCCTGGAGTGGCGGAGCCTCTGTGGTGCTGCGCCGTTTCTGGGGGTGGTGAGCGAGTTGCGCATGACCACCCAGCCGCTCGTGCCGCTGTGGGTGGAGCAATGCGTGGTGTCTCCGGATCAACTGCCTGAGTTCATGCTTCAGGCGGAAGCGGCCGACTCCAGCGCCAGCCTGCAGTGGCATTGGGAGAGCGCAGACGCGGTGCAGTTGCTCCGGATTGCCGATGCCCCATGGGCTGGTGCGCAGGAGATCGAAGGGTTGCATCAGCTTCCACCGTTGAGGGGATCGGCTCCGATGCCTCCCCGCTCTCACACGGAGGTGGTCGGCTTGTTGGGGCCGGCAGCTGCTGAGCTCTGGGGGCCTTTGATGCCGGATTTATGCCGTTTGCTGCAGCACCGTCCTCATCCGCTTTGCAGTCTGGCCTGTCAGCAGCTTGGGGCGGCGACGCAACAGGTTGACGTGGAGGCCAGCTCGTTTGTGCACCGCAATGCCGAGTGGAAACCATGGATTACGGCCGCCTGGAGCCCGGGGGATACCCCGGGCTCCAGGCGCAGCCTCGCTTGGTTAGAGGAGGTCTGGCAGGTCCTCCAGCCGGTCTGCCCTGGTGTGCATCTGGCGCAGTTTCATGACCATCTGCCCTTCCATCACAAAGAGTTAGAGGCAGCGTTCGGCTCCTGGTTGCCCGAGTTGCGAAAGCTGAAACAGCGCTTGGATCCAGCAGGCACCCTGCCGACGCTCTGATTTACGGTCGCCGCTAACCGGCATCCATTGATGGCCAAACGATCCAGCCCAACCCTGGTGAATCAGTGGTTGGCCAACCCCAGCAAAGACCTGCTCTCTGGTCTGGTGGTGGCTTTCGCGATGATTCCCGAGGCCATTGCCTTTTCGGGGATCGCTGGTGTCGATCCCAAAGTGGGACTGTTCGGAGCGTTCTGCCTGTCGCTGACCATCGCCGTCGTGGGTGGTCGCATGGCCATGATCACCTCAGCCACCGGCTCCACTGCCCTGTTGATGACAGGTCTTGTGGCCACCGGTGAAGCCAGGGGGGCAGGCCTGGGTGTCCAGTACCTGATGGTGGCTGGGCTGGTGACGGGTCTGCTGCAGATTCTTTGGGGGTATCTGCGTCTTGCCTATCAGATGCGCTTTGTTCCCCAAGGGGTGCTGAGCGGCTTCGTCAATGCGCTTGCCTTGCTGATTTTTCAGGCCCAGCTGCCCCAGCTCGGTCTCAACCTTCACGCTGGAGATGGAGACCATGGGGCCTCGTCGTTGCTCCCCCATGGCGGCCAGATCCCTGTCGTCTGGGGCTTGGTTCTGCTGGGCTTGGTGATCATCTATGGCCTTCCCAGGCTGACCCGGGTGGTGCCTTCACAGCTGGTGGCCATCATTGTTCTGACCGCAATCACTGTGGGATTCAGCTTCGACATTCCCACCGTCAGCAGTCTCGGAACCCTTCCGTCAGGATTGCCCTCCTTCAGCCTTCCCTTCGGTGAAGGCGGCGTTCCCTTCAGCTTGGACACCCTTGGGTTGGTGCTCCCCACAGCCTTGGCCATCTCCCTGGTGGGTCTGATGGAAACCTTCCTGACCCAGGACATCCTCGACGACAAGACCGACACCACCACCAACAAAAACGTTGAGGCCCGTGGTCAGGGCATCGCCAATATCGTCGCGTCCCTGTTCGGTGGCATGGCTGGCTGTGCCTTGGTGGGTCAGTCCGTGATGAATGTGGACAACGGTGGTCGTACGCGACTCTCAACCCTGTTCTCGGGTGTGAGCCTTCTGGCGATGATCCTTTTGGCTGGGCCCTGGCTCAAGCAAATTCCGATGGCGGCCCTGGTGGCCGTGATGATCAGCATCGCTGTCAGCACCGCTGACATCAATGGTCTGCGCAATCTGCGTCGCATCCCCAAAAGCGACACCTCGGTGATGTTGATGACCTTTGCCGTCACGATGCTCACCACCCCGCACAACCTCGCCCTTGGCGTGTTGGCTGGCGTGGCACTGGCCGGAATTCTGTTCAGTCGCAAGGTGGCCAAGGTGATTCAGGTGGAGCCCATCGAGATCAGCGATCAGGAGCGGTTGTACCGGGTGCAGGGTCAGCTGTTTTTTGTGAGCAAGGTGTATTTCCTCCAGGGATTTGATCTTCACGACCATCCCGAGCGCATCACGATTGACCTCTCCTCAGCCCATATATGGGACCAGAGCGGCGTGGCTGCGCTGGATCAGGTCATCCGCAAATACCGCAGCGGTGGATCTGTTGTCAGCGTGATTGGCCTGAATGAAGAAAGCCTTGATCTGTTCGAGCGGATCGGTGGTCAGGAATCAGCCCATGCATGAGCCTCCGCTTGGTTGGCAAGACAGGCACTGAGGTCTTGGCGCATCGCCATGAGCCGCTGCTGAATCTGAACGTCCTCAGGGTTGGTCGCCACGTACCGCTCGGTGACATCGTTGCCAATGCTCATCAACAGGCAAAGAGTCTGAACATCACGTCCAGCCCGTTCTTGAGCACTCTCAAGAAGAAAGCTCAACAGCGCCATCTTGTTGTTGTAACTGCCACGCTCTTGCTCCTCCCATGCGACAGCACCGGGAGCCGTGGTTCCAGCGATTAGTCCGGCCAAAAGGCAGGCCCAGACCCTCATTGCACCCACTCTTATTTCCGTGAAAGTAGGTCGGACGTGATTGATTTGCTCGGGATCTGGGACAATCCCACCCGATTCGTACCAACGCTGATGTTCCGATCCAGTTCGCGTGTTCTGATCGTTGCGTTGGCCGGGTTGTCCTCTTTCCTTGCGTCCTGCGCGTCACTGGACAGTGCGGCTGGCTCGCGTCTGGATTTGGTCAAAGCGCGTGGGGAGTTGCTTTGTGGGGTGAGCGGCAAGATTCCAGGCTTCAGTTTTCTCAGCCCTGATGGGCGTTACACCGGCCTGGATGTCGACATCTGCCGTGCCATGGCTGCTGCTTTTGTTGGCGATTCTGAGAAGGTTCAGTACCGGCCTCTAACCGCGCCCGAGCGGTTTACCGCCTTGCGATCGGGCGAGATCGATCTGTTGTCCCGCAACACCACCCACACCCTCAGTCGCGATGCGGTGGGGGGCAATGGGCTGCGCTTTGGGCCTGTGGTGTTCCATGACGGACAGGGCCTGATGGTGAACGCCACCAGCGGAGTGCGTGCGCTGGCTGATTTGAGTGGCAAGGCCATTTGCGTGGGATCGGGTACCACGACCGAGCAAAACCTCAACGATGCCTTCGCTTCCGAGGGGCTTCCTTACACACCAATCAAATACCAAGACCTCAATCAGGTGGTTGGCGGTTACCTCCAGGGGCGCTGCGAAGCCATGACGTCTGATCGGTCGCAACTGGCGGCGGCGCGCTCAGGTTTCAGTGATCCCCAGGCGCATCTGATTCTTGATGACCGGATCAGCAAGGAGCCTCTGGCTCCAGCTGTGGTGGGGGGGGACCAGCCCATGGGTGATGCCATGACTTGGGTGGTCAACGCCCTGATCGAAGCAGAGGAACGGGGCATCACCCAAGCGAATGTGGATGCGGTGGTCAAGCAAGCCGCAGCCGATCCCTCCCAGACCGCTCTGCGGCGCTTCTTGGGTGTGGATCCAGGCCTGGGTCGCAAACTCGGACTCGCCGATGACTTTGTCGTTCAAATGATCCGTGCCACGGGCAATTACGGCGAGATCTACGACCGCCATCTCGGACCGGACAGTGCCGTGGCGATTCCACGGGGGGCGAATCGCCTGGGCGGTGAAGGTGGTTTGATGATTTCCCCACCGTTCACCTGATGCGGCAGCGTCGTCTCCTGGTTCAGGTTGGTGTCGCCGCCGTTCTGATCGGCCTGCTGGCTCTGTTGGTCAACAATCTGGCCGTCAATCTGATCCGGACGGGCTTGGGGCTGGGTTTTGGCTGGCTGGGCCGACCCGCTGGTTTTGCCTTGGCGGAAACAGCTCTTCCCTATGCCCCATCCGATAGCTACCTCTGGGCCTTGACCATCGGTTGGCTCAATAGCCTCAAGGTGATCGCGGCTGGTCTGGTGTTGGCCACCGTCCTGGGTGTTGCTGCTGGTGCAGCTCGCAGCAGCAACAACCGATTGCTGCGCAGCCTGGCCGGGGGCTACGTGGCGTTGATTCGTCAGGTCCCTCTGCTCCTGCAGTTGCTGTTCTGGTATTTCGTTGCCTTCCTTGGCCTTCCGTCGGTGCCGATCGGTGGGTTGATCCGGCTTTCGAATCAGGGCATTCAGTTCTTGGGCCTGAACCTCAGCGTTGAATTTTGTGCGGTTCTTGTCGGCCTCACGGTGTTCACGGGTGCGTCGATTGCAGAGATCGTGCGCGGTGGCATCAACGCTGTTCCACGCGGCCAGTGGGAGGCCTTTCGCAGCCTTGGGCTTGGGGAAGGGCTAGGGCTGCGTCGGATTGTGTTGCCGCAGGCGCTGCCTGCGATTCTTCCTGCGCTCACGAGCCAGTACCTCAATCTCGCCAAGAACAGCACCCTGGCGATTGCCGTGGGCTACGCCGATCTCTACGCCGTCAGTGACACCACCATCACCCAAACCGGCCGCGCCATTGAAGGCTTCCTGCTGCTGCTGCTCAGCTTTCTGCTGCTGAATTTGTTGATCAGCGGCGGCATGGCTGCCTTCAACCGTGCCGTGCTGGGTCGTCTCAACAGGAGCCGTTGATGAACCGTTGGTTGGATCGTGGGATCACTCTGCTGCTGCTGGCTTTGCTCGGATGGGCTGGCTGGTCAATGCTGCATTGGCTGGTGGTTGGGGCCGACTGGTCTGTGGTGAGCACAAATCTGCCGCTGTATGCCGTGGGCAGTTTTCCAGCGGATCAACGTTGGCGACCGCTGCTGTGGATGGCTGCACTGATCACTCTCACGCTGCTGACTCTCGTCGGTCCGAAACGTGGCTGGTTTCGCCGATGGTTGCCGTTGTTCTGGATCGTGATGGCACCGCTGGGGCTCTGGCTTTTGGCCGGAGGTTTGGGCTTGCTGCCGGTGGGGACGCGCAGTTGGGGTGGTCTGACGCTCACGCTGCTGCTTACGGGAGGCAGTGGTGCTTTGGCGCTTCCGTTGGGGATCCTCCTGGCCCTCGGCCGGCGCAGTGATCTGCCGGTGCTGCGTTGGAGCAGCTCCGCCTACATCGAGTTGATGCGTGCTGTTCCGTTGATTGCGGTTCTGTTTTTCGGACAACTGCTGATTCCGTTGTTCCTGCCGGCAGGGCTTGAGATCAACCGGGTTCTGCGGGCGGTTGTCGCTTTCGCCTTATTTGCAGCGGCGTACATCGCAGAGGATGTGCGCGGTGGACTGCAGGCAATTCCGCCCACCCAGCGGGAAGCTGCAGCCGTGCTGGGGCTGTCGCCACGTCAATCGCTGCAATTGGTGGTGCTCCCCCAGGCGCTGCGGGTCGCGCTTCCGTCGCTCACCAACCAGGCGGTGGGTCTGCTGCAAAACACAAGCCTGATGGCCATTCTTGGTTTGGTGGAATTGCTGGGCATCAGCCGCAGTCTGTTGGCCAATCCGGCTTTCATCGGCCGCTATTTGGAGGTCTATCTCTGGCTTGCTGCGGTTTACTGGCTGGCGTGTACGGCCATGGCGCTGCTGGCCCGCCGCCTGGAAATTCAGCTTGATCCTGCCCGCTCCGCCTCATGACTGTCGCCATTCGTGCCACTGATTTGGTCAAGAGCTATGGCCAAGGGGTTCGAGCTCTCGATGGCGTCACCCTTGAGGTGAACAGCGGCGAAGTGCTGGTGGTGATGGGTCCCTCCGGGTCCGGTAAGAGCACGCTGATCCGTACCTTCAACGGTCTGGAGACGCTGGACGGTGGAGCTCTTGATGTGCTCGGGGTCCCTTTGGATGCCACCCATGTGGAACGTCAGGTGCGGGCGATTCGCAAGCGCGTGGGGATGGTGTTTCAGCAGTTCAACCTGTTTCCTCACCTTTCCATTCTCGACAACATCACCCTTGCCCCGATCAAGGTGCAACGGCGTGTCAAGGCGGCTGCCGAGCAGCGGGCGATGGAGCTCCTTGACCAGATGGGAATTCGCGAGCAGGCCCACAAGTACCCAGCGCAGCTCAGTGGTGGTCAGCAGCAGCGGGTGGCAATCGCCCGGGCTCTTGCGTTGGATCCTGAGGTGATGCTGTTCGATGAGCCCACTAGCGCCTTGGATCCGGAGCGGGTGAAGGAAGTGTTGGATGCGATGCGCCAGTTGGCCAAAGGCGGCATGACGATGGTGGTGGTCACCCACGAACTGGGCTTTGCCCGTGAGGTGGCCGATCGCGTGATGTTCATGGATCGGGGCCAGGTGGTGGAGACCTCCGACCCAGAGACGTTCTTCAGCAATGCCAGGGAAGAACGCAGCCGCAGATTCCTCAATCAGATGCAGCACTAAGCGGCTCGCACAACCTCCTGCAGTGCTTCAGGCCGACTGTCGTTCTCTCCAAGCCTCAGTGGGCTTTCGGCTATTCCTTTCGTGCGTTGAAGCTTTGCTGACAGTTCGAGGCTTCGACTGCTGCTGCTTCCATTGGAGGTAGGCAGTCACGCTGATCAGCCAAAACACCACAAAAGCGAGGGTCAGCGCCAGTCCGTGCATCCGAAAAAAGGTCAGCACGATATGGATGGATAGGGCGACTGAGCCCCCCAACAGAAAGATATTGCTCAGGAACGAAGCGACGGTTGCCCTGAATGATTTCAACTCTGTCGCTCCACTCTGACTCACCTTACCGAGCAACAATTGTGATGCCAGCCTCACCGTGGCTGCGGTAGAGCCTTGGTTGCGTCGTTGCCCAAAAAAAGCCCCTCCTGCACCAGGAGGGGCTGAGAGGGATTCACCTTGGGGTGATGGATCAGTTGATCACTCGTCAACCTGGTCGGCAGCTTCGCTGTGCTCCGCAGCTGCACCCGTGGGGATCAGGCGGATGGCTTTCTTGCCAAGCTTGATCTCAAACTCGTCACCGGGTTCCAGGTTCAGCATGGCGGTGTAAGCCTTGCCGATCAGCAGATTGCCGTTGCCCTGCACTTTGGCGATGTAGCTCAGCTTGCGACCGCCTTTGCCAATTGCAGCGCCGCCGCTGCTCAGATTCACGCCCTTGGCCTCGAGCAAAGCCTCGTAGAAGGCAGTGAAGTTCAGGCGATCACCACCATCTTTCTTGTCAGAGACGTATCCGCAAGCTCTCACCAGATCGGATTTGGAAACATCTCCAAGTTCTTTGACCTTGGCAAGCAGATCGGAGCCAGTCAGCATTTTTAATGCGTCTCAATGGATACATAGTTCATAGCTGATTGGCTGGCTGGATGTCAATCATTCGAGCCGATATTGCCAAGGCTTAGTGGTTTGAAAGGTTGGTATCTAGGGATGGGTCTCTGTGGTCTGGATTTTGAGACTGCTCTCCTGGGATGAAGTTTGACCGGCTGATTTTCAGGTCTCTTCGGTGGTTTAAACCTCAGGACTGTCTGAGGGTTCACAAACGATCGTGTACTCGACACGATCATCATCAGAGCAGCAAAAATCGCCGTAGTAATGCTCAAGTTCATCGTAGGCAGCGTCGTAGCTGTCAAATCGCTGCCGTGTCAGCCCATCCTCTAATTGATCACTGCGCACGATGCGATGGCGTGAAGCTGGTTGCATCAGCTGGCTCCACGCGGCCGATCGGGAGTCAGATTACGCCTGGGGCTGAGGCATCGGTCACCTCAGGTTTCTAGGGTCGATTTGTCTGATGGAGGTGCCAATTCTTCGGTTTTTGCTGGAGCTTGTGCCCTCTCTTCTGATTGGGTTCTGGGCTGGTCGACGCCATGAAACCCTGTCCACCCGCTTGGCCGCACCGCTGGTGCGCTTCGGTGTGCCGATCAGTGTGATGGGCCTGCTGTTGAAGGGTGGCCTCAGCGGCGACATGTTGCAGGCCGCAGGTCTTGCGGTGCTCGCCATGGGCCTTGTTCTGGTGGGTGCAGCGCGCCTTCCGGGATTGGCTGAGCTGGCCTCTCCCGCGTTGCGGCTCGGCAGCTGCACCGGAAACACGGCCTATTTCGGAGTTCCTCTCGCCCTGGCCTTCCTTCCCGAGGATGCTCTGCCCATCAGTATTGGCTACGACCTCGGGGCGACACTGCTGGTCTGGAGCCTGGGACCACTGCTGATCGGGGGGGCGGTCGATGGTTCCCAAAGGTTGCGTGGTCTTCTGAGCAGCGTTGCTGGGAGTCCGGCAACCCGAGGGCTCATCGGCGCTTTGCTGGTTCAGGCAACCCCATGGTCTGGGGCGGTGGCCGATGCGCTGTGGTGGCCTTCCCGCTGCGTGATTGTGCTGGCTCTCATGGTGGTGGGCATGCGCCTGGGCAGCATTCATCGTCAGGGCATTGCTCCGGCGGCACGTCCTGTGCAGCTGCTCAAGCCACTGGTGGCAAAACTCCTGCTCTATCCGTTGCTCCTGTTGCTGCTTGCGTCGTTGTTGCAGTTCAAGCCACTGATGGTTCAGGCGGTTGCTCTGCAAGGAGCCGCGCCCACGGCAATCTCTCTTTTGCTGATTGCAGAGTCTGTGGGTGCTGATCAGGAGCGGGCCGCCGGGCTGGTGTTTTGGAGCACGTTGCTGGCCTTGATGACAGCGCCCGCATGGGGCGTGCTGCTGCGATCTCAGTTCTGAAAACGGCGAAAGGTCAGGTTGATGCGGGTGCTCTGCACTTTGCGTCGCTGGGGAACGCTGTGCATCCATCGGCTCTGACACCCCGGATGCATCACCAGAAGGTCACCATCGGCCAACGGCAAAGACATCTTCGGCTGAGCAGTGTTGCGGTGGCGGAGCTGAAAATCCCGTGTCGCCCCGAGTGAAAGGGAGGCAATCGGAGCCCGCTGATCAATTTCCGGTTCGTCATCGGCGTGCCAACCCATGCGGTCATCGCCATGGCGATACAAATTGAGCAGGCATCCGTTGAAGTGGGTCTCACAGGTTTCATTCACCTGGTGGAGCAATGGCTTGAACCATTCAGGCCAGCCACAGCCGGTGTGAATGGCACCGCTGTACCGATAGTGAATTCCTTCATTGGCAAGAAACACCGTCATTCGGGGGACCGGGTGGCGTTTGCCATAGACCTGAACGACGGGCTGCTCCCACTGGAGCTGGTGTTCAAGCTGTGTTTGCCAGTGCCTCGCAAGATCTGGCTTCAGCCAACCCTCATGCAGGGACCAGTCCGTTTCAGCTGCGGCTGGATGGATGGCCATTCGTGACGTCGGATGACGAGGTCGCTTCGTTTCTGAGACTGTCCCATACATTCGGTGGCATGGGAGCCCGCATCACCCAAGACGAATTCCTCAAGCGCGCCGTACAGCGTTTCGGTGATCAATTCGATTACAGCTTGATCCGCTGGCGCAGTTACAAGAGTCCCGTTCAAATCCGTTGCAACGCCCATCCGGTTCAACCGATCACAATCACACCGGAAAAGCATCTTCAAACCCTGGGTGGATGCCGTCATTGCCTGCGCGAGAGACGTATCGCATCGCTGGAGAGGGAACTCAATCGCAAATCAGCTGAGCGTCCGGATGCCGTCGCTCACGAGCCTTCGGTCAATCTGGAACCCACCCCGAAACGAAACGGTTGATGGTGCTGCCTAGCCAAGCCTGATCAGGCTTTCAGGCTGACCCGCTGGTAGCAGAACCAAAGCCACTGTTGGAACAGAAGGTTTCGGTGGGACCGCCACAGGGTCTGGGGTTGGGCTGCATCGAAATTTTCAGGCGGAGGAACATCTCCCCGGGCCTGGTCGCGTTCCATTTCTCCGAGGATCCGTCCCACGTTGTATTCGGGGTGGCCGAGGTGCATGAGCTGCCGCTGATCCGGTGTCTCGAAAATGGTGTAGCCCACGTGTTCGCCGTGGGCGAGCAAACGAAGACGTCCATCCCGTTCGGCGGCTTCCATGGCGGCATCGGGTAGTCCGGCATGACGGCTTTGGGGGCAGACGAAATGGTCGTCTTGGGTTCCCATCAACGGATGCCCCGGAACAAGGCTGCGCATCGGGTAGATCCCGAACAGCTTCTGCTGGAAGGCCACCTTGTCGACGCCTGCAAGGTAGGCGAGGGCGAAACCGGCCCAGCACAGGCCGAGTGTGCTGGCACAAGTGCTTCGCGCTTCCTCGATCAACTGGACCAGTTCATTCCAGTAACTGACCTGTTCAAAGGGCAGGTGTTCCACGGGGGCACCGGTGATGATCAAGCCATCCAGGGGACCCTGGGACAAGGCTTCATCCCAGCTCACATAGAGCTGGTCGAGATGGTTTTGATCCCAACTTTTGTAGGCATGGGAGTTGAGTCGAATCCAAATCGGTTCGATCTGCAGCACCGAAAGGCCCAGTGGATGCAGAAGGTTGAACTCGTACTGCTTGCCCAGCGGCATGATGTTCAAAATGCCGATACGCAGGGGCCGAATGTCCTGGCGTTCGGCCTGTTCAGGCTGAATCCAGGAAATCCGGTTGCGTTCAACCTCTGCGATTTTGTGGTAACTGCCAGGAAGGATCAGCGCCATGGGGGCTGGGTCGTCATTCAGCTGAGAACGGCTAGGGCCTGCTCGAAGTCGGCCTTGATGTCGTCGATGTGCTCGAGTCCGACAGAGACCCGCACCATCGTGGGGGTCACGCCAGCCGAGGCTTGTTCAGCCTCACTCAGTTGCTGGTGGGTCGTGGACGCGGGGTGAATCACCAGCGTTTTGGCATCGCCCACGTTGGCAAGGTGGCTGGCCAGCTTGAGGCTGTCGATGAAGCGAACTGCATCGTCGTAGCCACCGTTGAGGGAGAACATCAGCATGCATCCCATCCCGCGGCCTGTCAGGTATTTCTTCGCGGCAGCGTTGTAAGGATCACTGGCCAGTCCGGGATAGCTCACATGGGCAATGGCGGGATGGGTCTGCAGCCAGGTGGCCAGGGCCATGGCGTTTTCGGTGTGGCGCTCAACGCGCAGGCTCAGGGTTTCCAGGCCCTGCAGCAGCAAGAAGCTGTTGAACGGACTGACTGCCGGACCCCAATCTCGTAAGCCCTCCACCCGGGCCCGCAGCGCGAAGGCGATGTTGCGGTCATCCGGCAGGCCAAGCATTTTGCAGACGTCACTGCCGAAGCCAAACGCATCCCAGTGCACCAAGCCGTGATAAGCAGCGCTGGGCTGGCTCATCAACGGGAACTTGCCGTTGCCCCAATTGAACGTGCCGGCATCCACGATCACACCCCCCAGGCTGGTGCCGTGGCCCCCGATCCACTTGGTGGCACTTTCAACCACCACATCGGCGCCATGCTCAATCGGTCGCAGCAGAGCCCCACAGGCCCCCAGGGTGTTGTCGACGATCAATGGGATGCCTTTGTCTTTGGCAAGCGCAGAAAGACCCTCAAAATCGGGAATGTTGAAGCGGGGATTTCCCATCGCCTCGACGTAGAGCGCTTTGGTGTTGTCGTCGATTTGTGCTGCAAAGCTCGCGACGTCGTCGCCTTCGGCAAAACGCACGTCGATTCCCAATCTCGGGAACTGCACCTTGAACTGGTTGTACGTGCCGCCGTACAGGTAAGACGTTGAAACGAAGTTGTCTCCCGCCTGCATGCAGTTGGTGATCGCCAGGAACTGAGCCGACTGCCCGGAGGCTGTCGCCAGTGCGGCCACCCCGCCTTCAAGGGCGGCGACGCGTTTTTCAAACACGTCGGTGGTGGGATTCATCAGGCGGGTGTAGATGTTCCCGAACTCCTTCAGACCGAAAAGGTTGGCTCCGTGTTCGGCGTCATTGAAGACGTAGGAGCTGGTCTGATAGATCGGAACCGCCCGCGCGTTTGTTGCGCTATCTGGGGACTGCCCGGCGTGCAGTTGCAGGGTCTCGAAACGGTGAGACATGGTCTTCGGCGGGGGCCACTGCCCCAGTTCTAGTCGTCAGAGAGCTCGGGTTTGTCGGTTTCCGCCAAAGAGGGGAATGTGCTGCGGATCACGGCTTGGATGTCGCGGTGCGCTTCGCTGCGGAATCCAGCCACGCCATCTGAGCTGAGCAGGGGATAGGTGCGATCACTGGCGTCCACCTCGCGCAGGTGCTTCCAGCGGTTGCTGCTGTCTTCCGCTTTCAGCGCAATCAGGGGCGCCTGGAAGTCGTAGGCCTTGGTGTTGCCGAGGGAGGCCACTTGAGCGGTGAGCTTTTCACGCAAGGGGCTGAGGGCTTTGGCCTTCAACGTGTCGGGCAAGCCGAGCACGGGCTCGTAATGGTCGAGCAGACGGAGTTCGGCCTCCAGCAGCACAGGCCATGCTCCGCGTTCACCGTCGCCTAGGCCCATGCCCGCTTCGGCTTCGGTCATCGCATCGAGATGGAAGCGCAGCCAGCGGTAGTAGGTCTTGTCTTTGATTGGCTTCTTGGCGGCGGCCCGACCAGTCACAAGCGCCGGCAGAGCTTTTTCGGCTTTACGCAGGAACAGGCGATCCTCCCGCTCCAAATTCATGGCTCCCCAGCGCTGCCGGTATTCCCAGAGCTCGACGTAGCGAGCCACATCAGCCTCGGACCAGCCGAGACCCTTCAGTTCATCACCGCGATGGGAGGTTTCCTTGGACACCCGCTTCCTGGATCACGCCAGGTCTCAGCGTAGGTGTCGATGCTCACCGGTTTGGTGATTTGCTGGCGGGGTTGGCCTGCAGATGCTTCTCAACCGAGATGCGCTGCGGTTGGTTGTAACCCACCGGCAGCCAAAGATCGCCGTCTGCAGCATTGAAGTGGATTTCCCAGTGATACAACCCGGTGTAGGCCGTGGGGTCCTCTTTCATCAGTGAGGCATAGAGCAGTACGGCGCGGCCGTAGTAATCGCTGTTGTTGTAGCCCCAGAGGCCGCGGCGAATGTCCTGCAGTCCGCCCCGCCTGACCAGGTAGCGCGCTGCTGCCTGGATGGCGTCGTGGGGATCGCGGATGTCCCCGGCGCCAATCCCCGGTTCAGCCCAGGTGGTAGGTAGGAACTGCATCGGGCCCTGGGCATTGGCTACGGAGATGCCATCGATGCGACCCATGCCCGTTTCAACCAGATTCACGGCCGCCAATACTTCCCATTCGATCCCTGTCGCCGCCTCGGCCTTGCGGTAATAGCTGAGCAGATCCGCCGCCGGTTCGGGCTGAATGATCCGCCAGGCGGGGAGCATCGTCGGCCCACGGCCGCGGCTCATGCGAACGAATTCGCGCCGTGCCGCCAGGTGGCGTTCGGCCACGCTGCGCCAGCGCGGGGGTAACGCCTTAACGACCTGCTGAGATCTGGGTTCGTCTGTCGATAAGACCCGGTAGATCACCTGTTGTTGATGGCCGAGATCGGGCAGTGCCTCGGCCGGTGTGGCGGGATCCCTTAGAGCCTGTTCAACAGCAACCAGCAGTGCTGCCAGCTCGGCTGACTCCGCTGGCACAAGGGGGTACTGACGGCCGTCTTTCGTTGTCGGTTGGCTGGCTTGGGCCGGAAGCAGCACTGGTGCCATCACCACTGGCTTGGAAACCACCGCTTCGGCTGCAGCCTCCGGCTGTTTTGGTTTCAGCAAAAGCCCAGTCAGCAGGCTTGCCGTGATGGCCGAGACAACCAGCACATTGCGGCTGCGCATGGTGAGGCAGGGGCGCTGTGCTGACCCTACCGGTGCGGTTCAGGCTGAAAGAAAGGTGCTGCGGTCGTGAAAGTCCGCCTTGCGGCCGTGGCTGAGGGCCCAATGGCTCAGACCCTCCTGCCCGCGGTCCATTACAGCCGTCAGTGCCAGGTCTGGACAGACGCCTGGTGTCCACCAGGGCTCCAACGCGATCCGGGCGTCGAGCCGCAGTTGGTGCACCCCGCGTTGCAGTCGCACCATTGGGGGCATGCTCAGCTCTTGCTGGGTTTGGCCACTGCGGTAGCCATCGAAGCGATAGACCGCCCAATCGCCATTGGCAGCCAGATTCACTTCCCAATAGCGCTGCTCTCCAGGAGCAGCGATGAATGCCTCGAAGCAGGTGGTGGTCCAGAGCTCATCTTTGCGCTGCCCCTGTTGGGGCCCATCGTTCAGCCCCACCGGCAGCTTCAGGACGTCGATGCCCTTGGCCGCGCGGGCCAGAATCCCATAGCTGAGTTCCAGCCAACCATCGCGCCTCCACACCAGCTCGGCGCTGATCTGGACCCCCGGTGAAATGGACCGTTCAAAGGGAATCAGGCGGCAGGCCTGACGCAGCATCACGGCTGAACGCGCCATCTCAGAGGCTTGGGCTTTGCTGCTGCTTCAGCCGCGCAACCAGTTGCTCCAGGGCGTTGAACTGCTGCTCAACCGCTTCGGTGAGTCGGAACTGCACCAGGGCCCGTTGCAGGTTGTGCCCGGGTCGATCGCAGCGGAAATACACATCGCCCTCCAAATGATCCGTCAGAAAGCGCAAGCCAAGCTCCAGGGGGATCAGGCGGATGCAGTGAGGCAGATAGTGCAGGTCCCAGTCACTCAGGAAACCACCAGCCACGGATAGGTAGCCCGTGAGGATCGCCTCACAGAGCTCCATGTCGAAGCGCACATCGTTGAGGCAGAGGGTTTCCTCACCGGCTGGATTACAGCAGGAGCGCACACAGTCGCCGATGTCGTAGTGAACGAGCCCCGGTTTGACGGTGTCCAGATCGATCAAGCCGATCGCCTGGCCGCTGGCCTCATCGATCATCACGTTGTTGATCTTCGGGTCTCCGTGGATGGGCCGGTGATGGAGTTCGTCGCGGGCGAGGGCTGCTTCCAGAACATCGACGCTCTGGCGACGCGCTTCGATGAAGGCGCAGGCGTCACGTTCAGCAGGCCCCAGTCGGTCTGAGGCCGTGGCGACGGCATCGAAGTGTTGGAGGTAGGCCGGCGTGACGTGGAAATTTTCGAGGGTGTCCGCCAGTTGATCGGTGGGCAGATCGCTGATCAGGTGGTGGAACATTCCCAGCCCGTACCCCACTTCCTGGGCGTGGGCACTGTCCCGGATGACATCGCTGGTGGTCGCTGCGCCGATGTAGGTGATGGAGCGCCAGAACTCTCCGTTCTGTTCGATCCAGGGGGAGGCCTCTCGCCGACAGGGAACGACCCTGGGCACTTCCCAGCGCCGCCCCTTCAGTTGTGGGGGTGGAGAGGCGAGACGGCGTTCCATGTGATCGCCCAGGGCCTGCAGGTTCTGCATCACCAGGTCAGGCCGATCGAACACATTTGTGTTCAGGCGTTGCATGACGAAGGCTCCTCCCTGTCCCTCGTGGGTCACGAGGAAGGTTTCGTTGACGTTGCCTGAACCAAGGGAGCGGATGGCTTTGATCCCCTCGCGAGGATGGAAGCGATCGGCGATGGCTTCCAGGGCCTCGGTCATGAACGGTCGCATGGGTCTCACACGGCACCTTGCCGCTGTTCTGGTGCTCTGCCCCGTTCAGGTGTGCAGAACCACAGCCGACTCAGGCCTCGAGCTGGCTTTCGATCACATCCATTAACTCCAAGTAGGCCGGCACCCCGGTCTCACCATTCTCGTCCAGAGCCATCTTGCTGCCCATGGCTTGATTGGCGTTGTCGGCAATCACGGCATTCACCACAAGCTCCAGGGCTTTGGGCACATCGAGGTTCTGAAGCGCTTCGGCGTAGCGACGGCTGTGGCTGGGTCGCACGGATTCCTGGCAGTAGTTGGAGAGTTCCCGGCTTTCGGTCATGACCCGGTAGGCGGTTTCCTTCACGCCTGCCCGCCCGTAGATCGCCATGTACAGCAGGTTCACCATGGAGGCGTCGTTCGCCGGGATGGCGTACTTGCGGGCGATCTGAGGCCAGTACCGCAAGGATTTCAGGCCCTCCAGGCCGCCTTTGCGCAGCCCTGCGGCTTCACACCACTGTTCCAACTCCTCCATGGAATGGGGGCAGCGGCCCTGATCCCGCATAGCTTCGGCCATCACTTGCCCGGCCTGGAAGTTGCGGGTGGGGCTGCCGGAGACCGGCCGCATCATGCTGCCGCGCACATCGGCCACCATTGCGGTGAGCTGGCTGAAGGTGTGGTCCCGCACCCGCTCGAAGTCGCCATCGCGTACCAGGGTGGATTCGATCCTCGGCACGGCATAGCCCAGTTCCGTCAGGGGAAAGGGCTGACGGTGGTAAAGCCGTTGGCGGTCGGGGCGTGCCATCGACACGGTGGCTGCCTGGTCCAGGCACTGGTTCAGCAGCAGGGTCAGCAGCGTTGGCAACACCCCGGGGTTGTCCTGATGGAAGCCGTAGCCGAAGCCGGCGAACACCGAGGCCATGTTTTTGGCGGCTTTGATGAACTGTCCCTCCACGTTGTGAACACCGGCGGAGACCTGGATGTTCGGGGACAGTTGATCCATCAGTTGGGCCCCCAACATGGCTGTCAGGGCATTGGGATGACAGAAGTTGGCCGTGAAGCTGTCGAAGGGGTTGCGTAGCGCTCCATGGCGGTGGAAGCCGGAGAAGAAAGCGAGCTCCGGTTCTTGTTCACACAGCACATAGGCGCTGTTGCTGATCGGGTCATGGCTGAAGGATCCCGCCAGGCAGGCCAGCACCACCTGTTCCCGATTGAGCTCCTTCCGCAGGCGACAGGCTTCCTGGAGGTCTTCTTCGATGTGATTGCTGTTGGCGCTGAGCACCACGAGCTCACAACTCTCGATCAGATCACTCAAGGTGTTGGCGACCAGGTCACCGCTGCTGCGGTGACCGCCCATGTTGAGCACGGTCTCCACATGCTCATCGTCCATCGTTGCAATCGTCTCTTTCGGGAACGCTCCCAGGAGGTCCCGGCCAGGGCGAGGGGCCAGCAGCAGACGCCCTTTGGCGTTCTGCATGGCGCAGTTGTAGGCCAGCGAGGCGGGATAGAGCCCGACGCTGTAGAACCCCACCTTGCCGGTCGAGAGCTCCTGCACCCGCCGGCGGATTGCGCTGGCGTCAAGGCTCTGATCGAAGAAGGAATTGCGCATGCCGGCAAGACTAAGCAGCGTTGCCGATGAGACTGCTCACCGCAAACAGACGCCATTCCCTTGGGTGATGCGGAGTTTCGCCCAAACGCGTGCTCTGAACTGACTCAACTCAACCACTCTTGATGGCTGCAGATCGTTTTGGAGGCCTGCAAAGCATCTGCCAAGGTGGAAGATTGAATGAAAGAACTAAGCGTAAATTAAATAGCAATTGAATGACTCAAAGGCCCATGATCCTTCTGTAATTCGGGTTGGATCGTGTTCGCTCATTGAGGGCCTGGATTTCTGGATAAGCCGAGAGATCTTCGTTGGGATAAAAAATAGGGAGGTAGCCCAAGTATGCGTTGACTGCACAATCGGCGGCTGTCCAGTGGTCACCTACTAAATAATGTTTTTTTGAATAGAGGTCATTCAGGGTCGCCATCAGTCTCGGAAACTCCCGCTCTTTGTTCGATGGAACGAACAAAGCGATCGCCAGTGTGGAGTTGGCGAAAAGAACCCACTGGCTGATGGAGGCGCGTGTTGCGAGGTCTTTGATCTCGTTGGCGTAGTTCTCGGAGAGGTACTGAAGAATCGCCCCCGACTCAAAAAGCACCAAACCATTGCTGTCGTCTTTGAGGGCGGGCAACTTGCCGAAAGGATTCACCTCTAAGAAGCTCGATGCAAGATTTTGACGAGCGGCTAGATCGATGTTGACGTATTCGTAGGAAATTCCCTTTTCTGCCATGTACCATTTCGGCATCGAAACACGGGTCTTGGGGCCGCCGTAGAGATAAAGCGTCATCACTGATTTTTGATAATCTTCATGCTATCTCTCGGGATCAAATAGTGCTGTTGCGCTGCGGATGCTCTGCTCAGTATTGATGTCAATGTTGGATGCCTTGATGGCGATCCCGTTGTGCTGGAAATTTTGCGTGTAAATCTGTTCCGTGGGATTGCAAGAAACATCTGTTTGATAACAGTCTGGGGCGGCTGTGCAGGTGTCTTCACGGGCAGGCCCGGTTCAAACACGCTGTAATGCGCTCAAACCATTGCTACCAGGCTTGTGACCAGCCGTGATCTGCTGATGGCGTACCGCTGGCCTGCGGCGGTTGTTTTGTCCAGCCTTGTTCTGGCGGTCACGGCCGCCAAGCTGTTGAGTCGGCCCATCCCCATCGCGATTCAGGGTGGATTGCAGGTCGACAAGTTGGTGCTCCCGCCCAGTGTCACCATCCGCTCCGTCACCCCTTTGCCGGTCGTGGTGCAGGAGCAGGTGACCATCGGCGGCGATGCGCCCCTGGCGATTGAAGGCCCTGTATCGGTGAAATCGATTGCGGGGACTGTGTCGGTGAATGCCGATGCACGAGTCAGCGGGGTGGAAGGCCAGGTGTCTGTCACGGCTGATGATCCACTGGCTGTGCGAGCCGACGTTTCTGTCGACAAGAAAATCACGATCGGCGGCAAGGTCGATATTGAGGGCAAGGTGAAGCCGACTTTGCTTCCGGTTCCGATGCCCTGATCAGCGGTTGCGTGGGGCCTGGCCGTTGCCCATGGTCAGCCCCTGCTCCCAACGGTTGAACTGTCGCAGTGCCAAGGCCGACAGTGCGGCGGTGACCAAGCCGGCACTGCTCGAAGCGCTGCCCTGCTGGATGCCCACGAGAACGGCGGATCCCCAGAGCAGGGCCCAGGCCCAGGGGCGAGCAGCGCGAATCCGCGTCAGTGCCGACGAGCAGCTGCGGCAATGGATGGTGTGACTGTTGTATCGATCCATCAGCGCCGTGGTGGTTTGCCGGGGCGGTAGAGGTTGTCCTGCAAAGGGCTCGCCGCCGTTGGCGTTCAACCAGCGATGCAGGGCCGCCACGTAGACGTCTGCCGTTGTGGGCATGAAAAAACTGCGTTCCACGGCGGGGCTGCCGCCGGCCCGCTCCAGCACCCGTTCCTGCCAGTGCAGGAACACCTGATCGTCTTCCAACACCTTGTGATTGCCGATGTGCTGCAACCAGCGGGGCCGTAATCCGATCAGCAGCCTGGGGACGGCGGATTGGAACTGGAAGGGGAAGCGGGCAAACAGCCGGCATTCGCCGCGGCGAATCGGCACGGCATACACCACCGTGAGGATCCGCCCGAAGCCTTTGGCGGTGAGGTCATGCCACATCAGCTGCGGGGCATGAAAGCAGGTGGATTGGGCGCCGAGCTTGCCCCGCCGCGGCCCCTCGTCCCAGTAGGCCGTGAAGCCGCTGGCGTCTTCTCCCGTGATCGAGGCCTCCACGGGCGCGGCGTTCTCCCGTTTGCCGACGGTTTTGTGGTGGGTGAAGGGAACGTGGCTCACATCCAGCACGTTCTCCAGCAGGGTCACCGCATCCATCGGCAGGTCCCGGAAGGTGTCTTGCACCGTCCAGCTGTCGGGGTTCTCCTCCAGTGCCGGCACCAGGGGGAGCTGACTGGGGTCTGCGGCATCAGGGGCTCCCATCCAGACGAACAGCAGCCCCTGCCCCGTGGCTGTCGGCAGGCTGGCGCAGCGGGACCGACGGTTGTTGGGTTGGGTGTTGTCGAGGGCTTGCGGCACGCGCTGACACTGGCCACTGCCATCGAAACTCCAGCCGTGGTAAGGGCATTCCAGCAATCCTTCCTCGTTGATCCGCCCTTCGCTGAGGGGGACCAGACGGTGGGGGCAGACGTCAGGGAAGACGCGCCAGCTCGATTCGGCGCGATCCCACCAGATCACCAGATCCCGCTCTAGCAGTGTGAACCGACTCGGCTGTTTGGGGTCGAGGTCCTGCACATAGCTGATCGGCCACCACTTTTCAGTCCAGGTGGGATTCATGGCAGGAGCATCAAGGCCGCCATGTTCGCTAGCCGGATGGCCTGGCCGCGGTGTTTCTCTTGCCATCAGCTGTTCTGCCTTCTTTCCCCACTGGACTTCTCAGTGGTTTGGAACTAAGGAGTGGCGCGACGAAATTGCAGCGCTGAGCCTTCGGCTGCAGCGACATTCCTGAACCTCCATGCCCCGTTTGACTCCCGACCAGTTGCTGCAGGAGCTCACCGGTGCTGAAGACCTGCTGATCGTGCAGGACCTGGACGGCGTTTGCATGCAACTGGTGAAGGATCCGCTGACGCGGTGCATGGACCCGTCCTATGTGGAATCCGTCGCTGCCCTGGACGGCCAATTCGCTGTGTTGACCAATGGTGAGCACGAAGGCCGGCGTGGGGTGAACCGCCTTGTGGAGCAGGCCCTCGGGGATCCGGATCTCCCCAAACGCGAGGGTCGGTATCTGCCGGGGCTGGCGGCTGGAGGGGTGCAGTTGCAGGATCGCTTCGGCGAGCTGAGCCACCCCGGCGTTTCTCCGGAGGAGATGGCTTTCCTCGCTGCAGCCCCCACCCGGATGGAAGCCCTGCTGATGGAGCGGCTGCCGGCTCTGCTGCCGCAGGTGGGTGTTGATGATCTGGCCGTGGTGGCCAAAGCCGCGGTGTTGGACACCCAGGTCTCACCGACCATCAACCTCAACGGGATTTTTGCGCTCGTCTCCGCTGATATCACCACTCAGCAGGCTCTGCAGACGATGCTCTCTGAGCTGATGCAGCAGTTGCTTGCCGAGGCTGCAGACCAGGGATTGCAGGACTCGTTCTTCCTGCATGTGGCCCCCAACCTCGGCCGTGATGCGCAAGGCCAGGAACGGATCAAGCCCGCTGTTGCAGGGGATGTGGGAACCACCGACATCCAATTCATGCTCACCGGGTCCATCAAGGAGGCCGGACTTCTGGTGCTGCTCAATCAGCACATTCAGCGCCGTTGGGGGGAATCTCCCTTGGGTGAGACGTTCAATGTGAGAACGGCTCCCCACCACCACGAGGCGTTGTTGGCCTTGGTGAAGCAGTGCATCCCGGCGGAACGGATGCCGTTGCTGGTGGGTGTGGGTGACACGGTCACCTCCACGGCATCGGCTGATGGCACGGGCTGGATGCGTGGGGGGAGTGACCGCGGTTTCCTCAACCTGCTGCAGGACCTCGGTGCCTGGTGCGGCCAACCCAATCGCGTTGTTCTCGTCGACAGCAGTCATGGAGAAGTGGATCGCCCCAGTCATGCCGATGGGACATTGCAAGGCATCACCGATCCGGAGGACCCCCTGCGGATTGACGCTCTCATGCCTGACGGCCCGGAGCAGTACATCGCCTGGTTCCGTCAGCTCTCTGATCGTCGCCGTGTGGGTTGATCAGCTGCTCTGCCGCTGGGGTATCCGTTTCTCCCGCCTGGATGCGTTCTGTCTGGAAGAATCAGCCTCATTCGAAGTGAGCCGGTGACTGTTGTTGAGAGTGTTTTCCCGCCCCTGAAGCGCGGACTGCTCACAACGTTGCAGGTGAATCTCGGCTACCGCTGCAACCAGAGCTGCGCCCATTGCCATGTGAATGCAGGCCCGACCCGCACCGAGATGATGAGTGCGGATCTTCTGGCCTTGATTCCGCAGATCCTTGAGCGGCATTCCATCTCCTGCCTTGATCTCACGGGGGGAGCACCGGAGTTGCATCCAGGCTTTCGTGGCTTGGTGCGCCAGGCACGCTCACGCGGCACCGCCGTGATTGACCGCTGCAACCTCACGATCCTCAGTGAACCCGGCCAGGAGGACCTGGCTGACTTCCTGGCGGAGCAGGGGGTTTGCATCACCGCCTCCTTGCCCTGTTACAGCGCCGAGAACGTTGACCAACAAAGGGGCGATGGGGTGTTTGAGCGCAGCATCAGCGGGCTGCGCCAGCTCAATGCCCTGGGCTATGGAACGGGCGATCCAAACCGGCAGCTGGATCTCGTTTACAACCCGCTGGGTCCGGTTCTGCCTCCTCCCCAGCAGGCCTTGGAGGCGGATTACAAGAACGCCTTAGGTGGGTTGGGAATTCGCTTTGATCGTCTGCTCACGTTGGCGAACATGCCCATTCAACGTTTCGCCAAGCAACTGGAACGCAGTGGCGACTTGCAGCGCTATCAGGCCCTTCTTGAGGATTCGCACAACCCGGACAATCTCGGGGCTGTGATGTGTCGCCAGCTGATCAGTGTGGATTGGCAGGGCCATCTCTACGACTGTGATTTCAATCAACAGCTCGGCTTGCCCTGCCCCGGTGAGGTGCGTCACCTTCGTGATCTGATCTGCCTTGAGACCGTTCCGGTGGATCAGCCCATCCACACGGCCCCGCATTGTTTTGGCTGCACGGCTGGCGCCGGGTCCAGTTGTGGCGGCGCGCTTCAGGGTTGATCGGCGCGTTATGGGCATAGTGGGTGAATCTGTTATGAGGCCAGTCCGTTGCAACGCATTTGTTTCGCTATTGCTGCGTTGATCTTGTCTGCGACTTCGGCCATGGCTGGAAGCCATGGAAAGCCCAAGCAGGCCATGTTCAACACGAAGGCTGAGGCCGAAGCGGCTGCTCCGGGGTTCGGCTGCAAGGGTGCCCATCAGATGGGAGAGATGTGGATGGTCTGCGACAAGCACGGTGAGATGGATCACAAGGGGTCCCACTGATTCATGAGTGAAGGAGGACACTGCGGCAGCAAGCCGAAGCGGATCGCAATTGGCGTCGCTCCCCTGGGCACCATCTCCATCGGCATCGTGCCGATGGGGGTGATCTGCATCGGCATCGTCCCAATGGGGGTCGTTTCGATTGGTGTGGTGGCGATGGGCGTAATCAATGCCGCCATCGTCGGGATGGGATTGGTAGCTGTCGGTGTGAACACCATGGGGGTGATCACCGCCGGCCCGATGAGCATGGGGTTGATTCAGATTCGCTCCACCACCAATCCCCGCTATCTGGCCTATCCCAGTCGCGCCGAGGCAGAGGAACAGGCTCGTCAATTGGGTTGTGAGGGTGTGCATCGCATGGGCGATCGCTACTGGATGCCCTGCAACGAGCATCCTCAGTAAGCAGCCCGCGCGCTTGCTTCACAAAAGCTTCGGAAGACTTCTGTTGCTCACGCCTTTTCAGTGGCCCTGGTGGTGGCTTCAGTGTGCGAAACAGGGCGCATCTGATGTCACCATCGTCGCCACGCCAACGTCTTCAAACCCTGCTCAGTGCCCGATGGTTGGAAATGGGTGAAGTGTCGTTGATGCATCACCGCCAGGTTCAGATCTTGCTGAACACCTTGAGACGCGAAAAAGAACTGGTGTCTGTGCAGCTGATTGACCTTCTGGTGGCTGATCTCTACGACAAGGAATTTCGCGCCGAATGATTCAGGTGTTGCGATCTACCCCTGACATTTGGGGCAGATCGCACGCACGTTCAGGCTCGACTCAATCAACTGAAAACCAACATGGGCGGCGGCAGTAGCTCCTGCTGCCAGCACGGGTTCACTTTCGAATTCCTCGGTGCGGCCGCAGCGGATGCACACCACATGGTGATGTTGGCGGTGATCGTCAACGGCAAGCTCGAAGCGTCGACCCCCTTCACTGAGCTCCAGCTCCTGGAGCAGACCCATGTCGGCCAGCAAGCGCAGGGTGCGATACACGGTTGCCAGAGACACCTTCATCTCAAGTGCTGCCAGCTGCTGGTGCACCTCTTCGGCACTGAGGTGGCAGCCCGACCCAATGCGTTCGAACAGCTCAAGAACCCGTTTGCGTTGCGGGGTCAGGCGGCGCCCGTCCTGATGCAGCCCCTGCTGCAGGGTGATGTCCGTGGCGGCAGGTGCGGAGGACGATGTCACAGCTTCTCCTCGCTCATTCTCAAGAGTAGGCCTTAATGAGAGTCCTGTCTCGCCCTCAGGATCAGGACCCTGGTCGGATCCCATCGGTTGCCGATGAGAGAGATGAATGTTGGTGATAGCGTCCGCCGGCGCTGTCGTTCTGGTCGATGGAAACCCACGTCCTCACCTTCACCATTACCAAGTCATTTGCTGAATGGGTCGCCACCTATGACGCATCCCTGCCGCTTCAGAAAATCGCTGGCATCACCTCCCTCTACCGGGGAGTCAGCAAGGACGACCCCACCAAGGTCTGCGCGGTGATGCAAGCCGCTCCCGGGGTGATGGAGCAATTCATCGCCGATAACACTGACACGATCGCCGCTTCAGGACATGTGATTGAAAGCACCGTGAGTCAGGTTTTCGTCGCCAGCTGATGGCCTGGCGTCCTGCTCGGGCCTGGACCAGCCAAAGCCCGGTTTCCGGTTACCGCCATTTCGAGCTGATCACGCAAGGGGGAAGTGGTCCGCAGCGATGGGTCGAGTTGGCGGCTGTGCTGGCTCCGTCGCATCGCGAACGGGTTCTCTGGAGTGAGCTCAAGGATCCAACCCGCTGGAGCAGCGGCTGGCAGTCCATCCCTGAGAGCGATGAGGATTCTTCAACTCAGTGACCCACACCTGGTAGCCGCTGATCAGGGGCTGGTGCGGAGACGGCCGGCCCTTGCTCACTTTGAGCGAGCTCTTCAGGTTGGTGGCGCCATGAACCCCGATTTGGTGCTGGTGACGGGGGACCTTTGCCAGGACGAAAGCTGGGGTGGTTATGTCCGGCTGCGGCGGGCTTTGAGCCAACACGTGCGCTGCCCGGTTGCTCTGCTGCCCGGCAACCACGATCACCCGCTGCTTCTGGATGCTGTGCTGGGCAGGACGTGGGCAACAGCTCCCGCTGATTTGCTGGTGCAGGGCGTGAGAGTGCTGCTGCTGAGCAGCCATCGGGTGGGTTCAGCTGCCGGCGAGCTCGGCCCGCTTCAGCTTCGTTGGCTGGCGCAGCGCCTGCAGTGTTCTGAGCGCCGTGATCTGCCCCTGGTGGTCGCTCTTCATCATCCACCGATCGCCATCGGTGATGCCGGCATGGATGCGATCCGGCTCCTCGATCAGGCTTGTCTTGAGGAGCTGTTGCGTCCCCATCGGGCCCTGCAGGCGGTGCTCTTTGGACACATCCATCAGCATTGGCAGGGCTCCTGGGCAACGCGGCCTGACGTATTGCTGCTTGGATGCCCCTCCACGCTCAGCAGTTTCAAAGCGGTGCAGCCCTGCCCCCTGGGTCGTGCCGATGATCCTGGGGGAAGGCTGCTCGAGGTGACGCCTGAGGGAAACGTTCAACACCAGGTGCTGCGCTGGAGCAGCGTCTGAGCTCAGCCCATTCCCTTCTGCGCCTCTCGGAAGGCCTTGAGTTTGTCGATGTCCTTCTCTTCGTCGATGGAATAGTCCGTCAGGATCAAGGCCTTGCCGATGGTCCCCAGGGCGTACTCGATCCGGTCGAGATCACGGCGTCCGTCGTCATTCAGCCGTGCTGCACGAATCACCTCAGGGAGCAGTTGGTCGGCCAACTGCTCCAGTGCTGATGCGATCGCTTTGGCCTGCTGGAGCGGCTCGGAGTCACCCATGAATCCTGAACAGATGCAATCGGAAGACTCTGACAGTTCTCTTCAAAAGCCTTTGGCCGTGGGCCGCTGACTGGAGAGGGAGACGTTGCCCAGAGGTTGCTGTTGGGGGGCGGGCTGCTGCATTGCTGTTGGTGCAACACCCGGCGCTGCAACAACATTGAAGGCCAGCGACCAGCGTTCCCCATCGCCGCGGAAGGGCATCACGGAATGGGGTTGCCAGGCCGGGAACACGTAGAACTCACCGGGGACTGGCAGCACATAGTGCGCCATGCCGGTGCGGAACGACTGAATGTGCCAGTCTTCCGGACCGTGGAAGCAGAGTTGGCCATCAAAACTGTTGGCGTTGATCTGCGGTGGCACCTTCAGAAAGATCACTCCTGAAAAGCTGCCGCCATGGGTGTGGGTGGGGTTGTAGTCACCTGCGGTCTGGCAATTGAGCCAGAGATCAATCATCTGCAAGCGGTAGCGACCTGGAACCCAGGGGCCGCGACCCTGGGGAGGTTGACGGTCCATCACATGGCGGATCCAGCGATCACAGGCCGGCAGCAGGTGGTCGTTGCTGAGCTCCTGCACGCCGGGTTGATCAGGCCTTAGTTCGCGCTGCTGACGCAGCTGACCCGCCAGCTTCGACGATGCATCGGGGCTGGAATCAGGGTGGGCGAGAACGCTTTCGCTCAGCGCAGTCAGCTGCTGGAGTAGGGGATCCGGCAGGGTGCCCCGAAGGATGGAACGGGGAAACAGATCGAGAACGTCCACCACTGATTGGTCTGCTGCAGGCCATCGTGGCAGCCCCAAAGTGGGAGCACCGTTCATGCTGATCGTGATGCTGCGCCACGCCCTCCTGCTGCCTGCGCTGCTTGGAGGCTGCGTTGCAGCGGCGGCCTCTGATCTTCCTGGGCAACGGGGGCCAACGACAGCGCTGCTTCAGGGCGGGGAGCTGCAGCTCAGCACCCGCCGAACGGCCGAACTGTTCCCAGACGGCAACCGCATTTGGAAGGTTGAATTGCATCGCGGTGCGCGCTTGCTGGCCAGCTGGCCAGCAGCGAGTGGTGTGGCCGAGCGCCAGAGCGCTGATCGCCGCTGGAGCCCCGGCAACGCAGCCCCTTTGCCCGCCGGCAGATACAGCCTGGGGCCTCCTGAGCCGTGGGGGAATGACCTCTGGTTCGACCTGACCCCTCGCTTCGAGACCACCCGCAGTGCCCTTGGAATCCACCGCTGTTATCCCGGCACGGGCTGCATCTGCATTCCCAAGCGGGCTGACATCGACGCCCTCGCTAGTTGGGTCAGGGCCTCCGAAATTCGGACTCTGAAGGTGTTGAACTGAGGGGAAGCCTTGACGTGCAGCAGTCCCAGGTTCGGTCTCAAACGGAATTTGTGAATGTCGAAAAATCGTCGCCGTCTTCCCTGCAATCACGTTCTTTTCGGCTCATGATCCTTGGGTCAAGCCGCTAAGTGACTTGAAAGCCGGGCCGAGCGATGCCCGACGGGACCTGCGATTTGGCTTCGGCTTTGGCTGGGGTCAAATCCGTTCGTTCTTAAGAAAATTAGTTGTGTATCGCTGAATACCTATTCGTCCGTCAATGTACTTTCGTGGTCGAATCGCTCCGGTGGTGCATCACCGTCGACCACACAACATTCCTTGATCACGACACGTCTGGGTGGCCTGGAGCACCGACGTTCCTCCTAGAGCTCATTACAACAGGAGCAATCGATCGGCTTGATCGGATTCATGGACGTCAGCATCTGGATGATCGTCGGCTTCCTGCTGGCGGCCTATTCCGTGGTGGCGAACGACTCGCTCCAGACCCTCGGCACCTATCTCTCCTCCAACCGGAAACGCACGCCGAAGCCGGTGCAGATGCTGTTCATCTGCACGGTGACCTTTGGAGTTCTGCTGTTGGGTTGGTTCCTCAACAACGGTGATCCCACCTGGGGCCGGCTCAGTGTGCCTGGCAGGGAGTTTCCATGGCCCGAGCCCTTCACCTGGGTTTATGTGATTCCACCCCTCGCGGTTGTGGCCTTGACCCAGTGGGGAGCACCGGTGAGCACCTCGTTTCTGGTGTTGTCATCGTTCATGCCCGCCAACATCGGCATGCTGCTCAGCAGCTCTCTGACGGGGTACGGCCTCGCCTTCGGCGTCGGCCTTGCGGCCTATGGCCTGGGGTTGTGGTCGCTGGAGCGATGGGTGTTCTGCCGTTCCCAGGACGGCAAAGACCCCAACAAGCTTTGGTATGGCCTGCAGTGGTTCTCCACCGGGTTTCTCTGGTGCATGTGGTTGGTGCAGGACCTGGCCAACATTTTTGTGTTCTTGCCGCGCCACTTGCACCTCATCCCGATGCTCATCTGCACCCTGGTGCTTTGCGTGGGCCTTTGTGTTCTGGTGGCCACCGGGGGTGGGCCGATCCAGGCCGTGCTTCGCACCAAGACCAACAGTTCCGATCTGCGCTCGGCCACGCTTATCGACTTTTTGTTCGGTCTTTGCCTTCTCTACAAGGCATTCCTCTCCAGCTTCCCCCTCAGCACCACTTGGGTGTTTTTGGGCCTGATCGGCGGTCGTGAGTTGGCCTTGCGGATCAAGCAACAAGCATCAGACGTCGTGTTCATCAACCGGGAGGCGGGCAGTCTTACCAAGGTCATCGGTTCGGATCTCTGGAAAGCCGCCGTTGGCGTTGTGGTCAGTGTGGTGATCGCCCTCGGCATTCAGCCCCTCGCTCAGCTCACCGCAGGCTGACCCCTGTGGTCAGCGCCGTGATCCATAGCTAGGGCAGAGAGGGATGAGCCCCTCCATGGCACGTTGTGTTGTCTTGTCGCTGTTACTGCCCTGGTTGATGGGCGGGTCTGCCTTCGCCAGACCTGATCCACAGCTCAGTGCCAGGCAGACCATCCTCGAGGCGAACAGCCATCTGATTGCCGATGGCTGGCGTCCCGCCCCGGAAAAAACGCCTACGCCCGAAGAGCGGCACTGGGCATCTGTTGCGCTCGAAAGCCTCTCGGCTTGCTCTGGTACAGGCGTTGGCTTCTGCCGCTTTGATTACCGTCGAGATCTTCAGCGGCTGTCGGTGGTGACGGTGCCCAGCGAACCGGGTCGGCCCTCCGTTGGTCGTGTGGAGCGCTGGTGGTGATCAGGGGTTCAGCGGCTGCTCCCGCCAGAGCGTGTCCGCGCGCCAAAGCGTGCGTTGATGGGGATGTGGGCCGAGGTTAAGCCGCTCGACAGTGTCCACGTGGAGCCTCAGCACCACGAAATGCTTCGGCAGCGGCGCAGTCTCAGCGAGTTGTTCGGGGAACTCCCCCGTGGGGTCCAGCGGATCTGCCGGGGTGGGCCACCCCCAGACAGCCCGTCCCGTATCGGAGAGCTTTTGCCAACGCTGCTGGCAAAGCTCAGGTTGCTCGGAGGTGGTGATCAGCTCCACCTTCCCCCGTAGCCGGTACTGCTGGCGGGCTTTGGGGAACAACCAGCACAGTTCAGAAGCTCCATCGTTGGTGAGTTCCTTTACCTTCTCGCTGCGCTGATCGCTGAACAGTTCGAGCTGTTTGGCCCCCGCCCAGCCGCGGAACACCAGGGTCCGCACCCGGGGAGCACCATCGCGTCCTGTTGTGGCCAGTTGCACCCAGCGGGCGGCAATGGAGCGTCCCTCCCGCTGCATGGCCGCGCGCAGCAGAGGTCTCCAGGGGGGCATGGCCTCAGTGATGGCCTCAGAGATTCCCTCAGTCATGGAAGGTCGAACAAGCGAGCCTGCTCGGCAGCAGCACGCACCACGATGGCGTGACGCTGCACCAGGGGCGTGAGGGCGTCATAGCCGCCGCCGATCACCGTCGCAGTTGGAATCCTGCGGCGCAGACAGGCATCGAGCACGAGCCGATCTCGCATGTTCAATCCCTCATCGCTGAGGGAGAGTCGGCCGAGCCGATCATCGCGATGGGGATCGACGCCTGCGTTGAAGAGCACCAAATCCGGCACGATGGTGTCCAGGGCATCGGGCAACCGGTCGGCAATGGCGGCGAGATAGTCGTCATCGCTGGTGCCATCTGCGAGAGGGACGTCGAGATCCCCTTGCACTTTGCGCAGGGGGAAATTGCTGGCGGCATGCACCGAAAGAGTGGTCACCCTGGGGTCGTGTTGAAAGCAAGCTGCTGAACCATCCCCTTGGTGCACATCGAGATCCACGATCAGAATTCGCCGCACCTCTTCTGTTCCCAGCAACACCCGTGCGGCGACAGCACAGTCGTTGAAGATGCAGAAGCCGCTCCCGAAGCCGGGGTGGGCATGGTGGGTGCCACCCGCCAGATGGCAGGCCAGGCCTCGCTCCAGAGCGAGCCGTGCCGTCAAGAGGGTGCCGCCCACGGCGAGCCAGGTGCGCTGCACCAAAGGGCGTGTGGCCGGAAGCCCGATGCGACGTTGCTCTGGACGGGTCAGGCGATCACGGCTGAAGGCCTCGTGATAGGTGCGGGGATGAACGCTTTCCAGATCCTTGCGCGCGATGCTCAAGGGCCGATGCACCTGGTCGGCCTGCACCACTCCCTGTTCAAGCAGTAGTTGATGCAGCAGCCGAAACTTCGCCATCGGAAAGCGATGGGTGCTCGGCAGCGGCGCGGAGTAGTGCGGGTGGTAAACGACCGGAAGCGGCAAGGGGCTGTCTCACCCGGGATGGCTCCGCCCCATTCAAGGGTCAGGCAGGCTGTTGGTGCAGCAACCAGTCGTTGAAGCCACTGGTGTTCAGTTCGCTGATGCAGCTCTGCAGTTTGCGCAGATGGCCCTGCTTGATCTGGGTGAGCCGCTGCCCTTCCTGGGTTGTTGGCCCGACGCGGATTCGCTGCTGATTGAGCAGATCCATTTCGCGATCCAGATGCTCCATCAGGTTGAGCAGGGCGTAGCCCTGCTTGATTTCCTGCGCGTTGAGCTGCCTTGCGAAGTAACCCATCCGCCAGCCCTTAATGGTTGCTTAATTATCTCATCATGAGGCTTGCTGGTCTCGTTTGGGCCTTTGGTCCGCGTGTGAGGGGTGTCTTGTTCCCCAAATGAAGTGTGGTGGCAGCGACCTTGTGAAGCATGACCAGGTTGTGGCGAGGGCATGTCCAGGCGTAACTCGCGTGTTCAAGGAATCGCTGAGGCAGAACAACTTGGCGTCAGTTCGGAACAAGCTGGTCGATTGAGACGCAACGGGCCCAGCCGGCTGCTGGCAGCTCGGGGTTCTCACGATCAACAATTTTGTAGATCAGCTTGAAGTGGCAGAAGCCAGCGGCGTCTTTCATTGCTGGAACGTGAACACGGACCTCCGGCAGCGGTAGAAGAAACTCCGGCTTGGCTTGGGGCTTGGAATAAAACGCCGTGCCTGGCTTCACGGTGAAAACAGCTGCTTGTCCCGCTGGGACCAGCGTGCCCAAGAGCAATCCAGCCGTCAGGAATCGGCGCATTTGGCTCGTGGGTTGGTCTGGAGAAATTAAGAAGTGACCTTTCTGTCGTCAATGCAAGGCTGCTTGCTCAGCACGAACTGGGTAAGGTCCGCTGGACTGGTTGATAGGCATGGGCGATTACACAACAGCGATCTGGGTCACCATCGGTCTGACAGTCATCCTCACAGTTCCTGTCGTTTGGCAATTTTTGCAACCCAACGACGATGATTTCGGTGACCTCACCCGTAGAAAGTGAGCCAACACGACGCCGTCACCATCCGTTGCTGGCAATTGACGGGTGAAACAGCACTCGAGGACATGGTTCTCGGTGTCGATGAACGTGCTGTCCGTGATGGAATCAATGTGTTGTCGTCCGACGATTTTGATGCCTGTTTGGCCATCGTGGTCTGTCGCATGGGGCCCAATTTCTATGCCCATCTGTCGCAGGTGGCGGGGCATTACAAGGGAGATGCCAGTGGGATCTGGGACCGCAGTCGCGGCTCCGGTGCTCCCGAGGGAACGGCCTATGAGATCAAACCGGTCACTCGCATTCATCGTGTTCCTGAGGCGTTGATCGGCCCCGACTCCCCCGAGGGAATTGCTGTGTCCCATCGGGTTGCCGTCATGCACTATCTGCTCGATATGGGTTAGGCCATGCAACCCGTTGAAAATGTTTCGAACTATCCCCGTCCTCCCCTGATTGAGCTGGTGTCCGGTTCTGTCGAGATCTGGATTGCAGGACAGGCAATCGCCCAGGATCAGCGCTACGTGCGGGTGTGTGAAACCTTTCACCCGCCCACGATTTATCTGCACCCTTCAGCATTTCGCCCCGGAACGCTCCACCCCTCAACGGGACGGCCTTCGTTCTGTGAATGGAAAGGAGTGGCGTCCTATTGGGATGTGAGTGCTGTTGATGGCACCGATCGCCGTATTCGCGCGGGGTGGAGTTACTCCAATCCAACGCAAGCCTTTTCTCTCTTGGCAGGGTGGATCAGCGTTTATCCCCGCCGCGTTGATACCTGCATGTTGGAAGAAGAGATGGTTCTGGCGCAGCCAGGCGAGTTTTATGGCGGCTGGATCAGCCCATGGATCCAAGGTCCCTTCAAGGGGGATCCCAACCATCCCGAGTTGATTTGAGGTTGTTGGAGTGAGTTGAAACAATCCAACTCACGAATCAGAGGTTTATGTCTTCGTCTTCTGCAGGGTTGAGTGGCCCGTCAGTTCTTGAGACGGTGGTAGGGAGCTGCTGAGGACTCCAGCTTGGCGTGGGCCTTGTCTGCCTTCCTCAGAATCTTTTGCGCTTCTTCGCGGGTCTGGCACTCCTCAGCTGCGAGCTGGAGGGACTCGAGACGTGAATGGGCGGTGCTTGTCTTCATCGCTTCATAACCAATTCATAACCTTTTATCGCAAAACGCCTGGAACATCAAGCATTTTGGCCGAAAAAGATGTTCGTAAGAGCCTCGGTCAAGGGATGGGTGAGTGCAGGCTTGCAACTGCAGTCCCAGAGCATCCCCTCAGCAGTTGACCGGTTCAGTTGCAGCCGAACACGCCAAAGGTGATCTGACTGACGATCCCGTGCCCTGTCAGGGCTTCCGTCAGCAGGCCCACCACAAAGCCGATCATTGCGGTGCGGCCATTGAGGAGCTCTGCTTTCGCGAAACGCTCACTGCGGATTTGAGCTGCTGCAGCGCTTTGGAACCAGTCGTCATTGGGAGTTGAAGTAGCCATCTTTCGTTGAAATCTTTCGAAATGTTAAGCCTTGCGTAACGGTTTGTAAATGGAGTCGAGGTTCGGCTCCCTAAGAAGCGTCACCAACTACGGCCAAGCAGCTCGGTCCGGTGGCAGACCGGAGGTAGGTGCATTCGCCCCAGTCATGTCAACGTCACGAAACCGAGCTCACGAGCGCTTCTCCTCCCGTCGAATCGACCAGGAGCTTCAGGGAGCCCAAGACGCCTTGATTGCCTTTGATGGATACGGCACCAACGGGCCGATGCTGCATGCCTCGGTATTGCAGCGACCAGCTGGTCGACGTTCAGGCACCTGGTTCGACAGGCTGTTTGCGCAGTTCCATCAACTCTTGGCTGGGTTCAGCCAACGGGGTTGAGTAAAGAGGTTTGGCGAACACCGCGTTCTCGAGCCCTTCGTTGAAGGGATCCGATGGCCAAGTGGTGAAGTTCCTCTGGATTCAATGGACGCACTGCAGACATCAGTGCGTCATCAGTCCAATAGTCGGGGCTGTCGAGAACTCCCAAGCGCAATGGGCAGGATGGGCCAGAAATCATGGCTTCTCCCTTAAGGATGTCTTCATCATGAAGCATCGCAATCCCGAGGTTTTTTGACCTCTTGCTCCAGATTTAGTGTCTCCTCAGAAGCAGGCTTCTATTGGCTGTAGCAGTGCTGCTTGCCTGAACTGGCTTCTTTACGCATGTTCACCAGAGTCTTAAGTGAGTGTTGACGTCCACTACATGTGGTGTCTGCTGGGTATTATTTTTTTATTGCATCAAAGATTGGTGCAGATCGCCGGGTGATGGGGATTGCCTTGGCTATGTAGACCGCCCCAAGCATGGGGCGGTTTTTTGTCTGCACCGAACGATTTATACCCTTGGTGTCTTGTGGATCAAGCCCGCTGCGGTTGGATTAGGTCAGCTGTGCATCTGCACCTGTAACCCTTGCCTTGGTGAGGGCTAAGACGGAGGTAGAGCGAATTGCTTACAACAACACTGCGGTGATCAGGGCTGATCAGGAAGTGCAATGAGCATTTGTTCAGTGGGTTGGGTTCGGTTGTGAGTCACTAAGAAGGATGTAGGTTCTCAATAAATTCAGACCAGCGGCCAGGTATAGAAGAAACTCTGCCCACTCCTGATCGATATTAATCACCACTTCTGTTCCCGATTCTGTCGCCACAAAATAAGACAGAAATGCGGCGCAGAAGAAGAGAGGCCAGAAGTATCTCGGTATGAAGAAGTTGCTGTTGGCAATCCGATTTCCATTAAGAGGGTTTGTGCGTATCCATCGGATTGAAGGTCGCCACAGGACGAGCACCAAAAGTACGATTGAGACCAAGAAAAGATTGAGGTCGAGGTGGCTCTGGAAGAACTCAAGGTTATGGAGCGTTGTCTGGTTTTGGGCGTTTACCGCAGCGATGTTTTCAGGTGTTTTCCAGCCGAATAGGATTTGCCCCCAGGCAATCTCCTCGAGGCCAACAAACAGCATGGTCAAAGAAATGATCGCGTAAACCACTGAAGGCAGGCGCATGGACAAGCGCTTGCGTAGATCTTTGGAGATGAGCCACGATATCCAGGCGGATGTGAAAAGAATTAGGGCTTGCAAATACTCCAGAATTCCTCCTTCGCCAAGCAGACGCTTGTAGCGATAAATGTCCTGAACAGAAAGTTTCAGTAAAACAACGCAGCCCATGATGAATGAGGCGAGGGCAAGCATCAGAAAGGCTCGTTGAGCTCGTGCTGAAGGACTCTTTTCTGCCAGCAGTGTTGTTATGAATGCTGAGTTTCGAAAAATTCGTCCTCCTGCAACCAAAATCAAGCCAGCGGTACCCAGTTGCAACTCAGGCCAAGGGGAAGCATCCACCCAAAAAGCGCTGATGAATTTATAAAGAGAGACGCCGAGAACAACGACTCCAAACCACACACAGACCTGGCCGCAGATGCGCTGCACCGTCTCCTGCCTCATCAAGCTCTCTGATCGGCTCTTTTCTGAGGACGGGTGACCCTCAAAGCCATGCGTTAGGGGGTGATTCACGAAGCAGCCTTCTCGTTAAGAGGAGGTTATGACGCGATCTCTTTGATTGGTGCAGGAGGCATGAGGATTCTTATCCGGTCAAGCAGACACCTCAGGGCAACGTCCTGGTCGGACCAGGCGGATCCCTCTTGAAGGGTGGGAACTTAACCGGCCATTCTCGCTTGCTGAATCGATTCAAAATCGATTCCCATCACCTTGGTCAGATAAAGGTATCCGCCCCAAGCGACAACGTTGAGGCCTAGGGCCCAGAGATAGAGCGTTCGTCTGGCTTGGGTTGAGTCTTCGCTCATCGGTTATTTCCGGTTCAACAAACACCAGGCACCATAGAAGGCCAGGCCGAGCAGGATCCATGGAAAGATTGCGCGCAGCAGTGTTAATCCAATCAGAACAACCACAAGTGTGATTGCAGATCGTTTCACCATGGTTTTGCTGCTGTCAGTCATGTACTGCCAGCGGGGAATCAAGGCCATAACAACAACGATGCTGAACAGCGTTCTAGGGGACTTGGCTGAGATTGCCAACCTCCATCCCAAAGCGGTTTGTTCGCCATTTGATGTGTTGGTTTGACGACTGCTAAGTCGCTATCTTTGCCCTTGCTTGATTGGTTTGTGGCTTCAGCAATCGTATTCCAGATGAGACTTCTGCTCACGCTTGTCAAGATTGGCCTCTTTCATCTGTGATTCGTCGTAAGCCCAGTCGCTGTAGATCCTTGATTCTGGAAAGCTCCTTTTAAGACGAAGAGCAGTGATGCGCTGGCCAAGTAGATCGAACGACCATTTTGCTGCTGAAAGAACCTTGCCCATGACGCCTCTTTTCAACTCTTCCCATGTGATAGCCCATGGATGTCAATTGAACATTGGTGCATATGCTCATTGAGGCTGGGTTTGATTCAAGACTCCTCGACTGAATCATTGGCGTTTTCTTTCATGGCCTGTTGGCGTCGTCGTTGTACTTCACAGTTCCGGCACTCCTGTTGATCCAATCCAAAGAAATTTAGAGGTTTGATGTAACCGCAGCATCTGCATTGACGTCCTTGTGCAGGGGGAGCATCAAAAGCCATGGTGGTCACTCCTTGGTGTTGCTCGGGGTTTGCTTGATCCGATCAGATAACGCCTGAGGGGACCCTAGTCGCCCCTGCTTGATGCACTGGGGGCAACCGTTTCTCAAGCTTGAGTGCATGTGACCGCAGTTCGCACAACAAATCAGTGCCATGGCTTTCGTTGCTGATGCACCACGCTGATTGTTCAGATCGCATCAGGCATCGGTGTTTGTCCCTAGTGATCTCCTCGTGCTAGCGATGATCAGGATTGATCAAAGATCTTTTGCAGTGCGGTTCTCTTGGTCTGGAGTGAATTGGCCCTCATGGGCTTGCCAAGCGGTCTTGGCTGCCGAGGTCGATTCAAAAAAACCTTGCTGAGCCACCAGATCTGGAGCCCGACAAATGCGAGGGCGAGTAGTGCCAGTTCAGTTGCCCCTTGCATTAGTAGTGCTTGCCGCGGTTTTCGATCGCATCTGTTTTAAAGCACTCCAACTCTTCAGGGGTGTTCAATGGGGGTTTCTCCCGTTTGCCAGCCCATTTCAAAAGGAGTTGCAGCAGTCGTTTCATCCTTCAATTTTGCGCCATCACAGCCTTGGCACATCAGGTCATGACAACCTTGATTTTATTCGGTTCAGAATTATGTAACGCTATTGGGTTTAGGCTCACTCTAAGAAAAACAGTTTGTTGCTGATGACCTTTAAAGAGCTTGTGGCCAGTTTCAATCAAAAAGAAACGACCTGGGAAGATCTTTGTCTTGAAATCAGGTGTGAGAGCTGTTTTGCCTCGGTTTTTGATGAAGTTAACGAGCAAATGGGCTCTGCTAGCGATCTGCTTGCCCAGCTGGCCGATGAATTTCCCAATCATTACAAGAGTTATGCCAAGGAGAGAGGCCTCGATCAGCCTTGACGAAGAGGTGTGAGAGAGGCAGTAGGTCGTGACACCACCCACCAAATCAAGCAACCACGCCCGAAGAGGTCTCCCTCTCACATCCCAACCATAGATCTGGCTCGAGCTTCGGTCAGCCCCGTCTTCAGTGAGAGTCTGCCAAGTTCGCTTTTGCTGCCTTCAGGGCTTCTTCGCAAGCCGCTCGGTCTTCGTTGTCGATGTCACCCTGACTGCCGTTCAACCGTGCCTCCAGGAACGCGATCTCATCAATCCAATAGGTCTTGTCTTTGCCTTGTTGATCAGTCACGCGTCGGGAAAGGATCCAGTCCATCGCATCCTTCATAGAGGAAAGCTGCCCTAGCGGCTGGCCCCCCTGTTTGGTTTGGTCATGATTTTGGGCTGGAGCGCTTCGAGGACGCAGACTGGGTTGATCTGAATGAGGAGCACTTCGCCATCGACGATTTGTTTCCAGTCACCCCCATGACCGCCCTGGTCATCGATGCCGATGGGCGTTTGACCTACATGGGGGAGGACGGGTGTCGTCGTCAGATTGTTGGTGATCTTGAGCTCCTGGACCGTCTGCGTCAGCTGCAAGCGAAGGGCTGGGCTGATCGTGATGGCGATGGCGGTTTGCAGTCGTAGGTGGTCTCGACAGATCTCTCAAGATCAGCGCAAGGCTTCATCTTCTTTTGGTCCTGAATTGAGTCTTTTGACCGATGGGCTGTTTTGCTCTCTTTCCTTATTACGAGGCAAGCCATCTTGAAGTCATGGACACAATGTTTTTCGTTGGCGTGAACGCGGGCCTGCTGATTCTGCTGATTTTTGGTCTCGTTTCAGCCCAAGCCAAGATCAAGGCTGGCCGTAAAGAGATCATCTGAGTCACGCGTTGCTCCAGGTGACTCGTTATTGATCAGCTTGCACTGATCAATATGCGCAGCACGCACTGCTGGCCAGAGCAACAAAAAACCGCCCTTTGTGGGACGGCTTAAAGACCAGCTGAGGGACCGGTTTCTGATTGGTCGAGGAGCAAGCCTTGAGAGTCAGGGCTCTAATTCCATTCCGGTGGATAGAGCCGTGTCCTAGTTGCGCTCAGGTCGGAGGTGTCCTCAACGAGGTGCTTCCTGGTCGCAGACTCTGTAGTACTCATCGCCTTGTGGAGCTGTGGTGAGTTTGGTGGCTCTCATGTCATTTATCCCTGCTAACTCAATCAATAGGAAGCAGGGCGTGGCCTGACTGAGTCATACCTAACGATCGCGCCTGGCTGAAGTAACGCTTTCTTAGGCCGTTGCTTTGACAACGAAAGTCATGACTAGGACTGCAATCGCGACGGTGCCGCTGAAGTAGGCAACGTTCGTGTGGAGTCCTTTCATGCAGCTTGTGTGGGTCGGATCAGTCTGCAGGTTTTTCTCTGGCCAATGGCTAAGGCTTAATGCCTAAATCTCCGCGAAAGAGAAGGGTCGCCTGTCCTGATGGGGAGACGACCTGCCCCGAGAGGTTGCATCAGTAGTAATTGAGGAGATTCACTTCTCCACCGCCAGTAAGGCGGGGCGATGCTCCACTGTGGAGAGGAACTTTGGTCCGAGGACCCAGCGAGAGAACTCAACAACGAGATCTCGGAACTTCAAGCCCGAGTCGCCTTCCCCCACCATTGGAGCAGCGGAGAGCATGAGCAGCACATCGAAAAGCTCCGTCAGCTCACCTACGAAAAAAGCCGTCTGACCGACCGATCAGGCGCCCCTTCTATGGAGTGAACTCATCACTGAAGAACTCTCCTACAAGTCTGTTGGTGCCTGGCTTGCCAATGAGTCACAGCAGCTTTACTACCAATTCACCGCTCATCAGGATGGCTCTCAAGGCGAGTCGATCGTCATGCGCAGCTTCCATTGGCGACCACCTGACGACCCGATCCCTCAGGGGAGTCAACTGATGACACGACAGGAGGCGCTGGAGAAATGGAATGCACTCAAGTCAATGGGTTGGAGGAGATGCGCCGGTCCACTGCGATAGGGCACTTAACGAGTTAGCCCAGTCCGTATCAGCAGTTGGCAACTGGAGCAAAACCAGCGTTAGTCCAGAGTGCTGTCATGAAACAGCCGAACACTCAGCGACTCCGGGCTCTGCGGCTGTCTGCACTCGCGAGGGACAACAAGGTTGTCAATGCCATTCGCACCTCGATCACTCGGGCCCCTGATGCTCTGGTTAAAGAGTTGATGGATGTTCATGGATGGCCCGCGCATGAAGCCCTCTGCGCAGTTCAGCAGCTTCAGCAAGATGTCCTCAATGACACGGCTGAACAGGCAACGGCGTGAAAGAAATCGTTGGCGACGGCCAAGATTGGGTTGGGTGATTGGAGTCCGTGGTTAGCGCTTGTCCTCGTTTGAAGTGAGGGCTCACTTGCATGCGATGCACTCCAGTTTCGTATGCCTACGTTGCGACCGTCGTCCTTTTGAGGGACGTGGGATTTGAAGGCGTAGACAAGACAGACCGCTTCATCATTGCCGCGAGGAGACGTGCCGAAGCTGCATTGCATGAGACATCTCCAGCGAGGTGAACGCCCCTGCGAGAACAGCAAGGCGTTGTAAAGAACTGCCGATCTGCTCGCAAAGAGGAAGGCCGCCCCTCCCGATGGAGAGACGGCCTAGCTCGCTCGTTTATGCATTGCAGTCGACCTAATCAGTGAAGCTGTATCCGTGAAGCGAAGTGCTTATCGAAGGACAGTGAACTGAAAGAGAAAGGTCGAAGCGTCTGGCTAGTGGCAACCCTGGGGCCATTTTGTCCAGGTGTGAAGCAGGACTCCTACGGGGCACCTAGACGGACGGTGCAGAGGAGTGTCGACTGATCAGACGCACATCAGTGTCGTCACAGACGAGGCGCTCACGGTTGGGTTGAAAAGTTGGAGCAGGGGCCAGAAAAGTCAGGCTGCTTCTGCGGTTTGCTCAGGTGGAGTGTCGGCCGTCATGGGCTCCTCCGATCTCGATGCACACACTCTCGGCAGCCGTGGAGCACCCGGCAATCAGCTGTCGTGCTCATTGCCTTCTGGGGCGAATCGGCCGATTGTGGGAATGGCGTGCAAAGCCCGCACCAGATCCGGGCTAGCGAAGCGGGGAAGCCGCCAGATTCCAATCCATGCCGAGCAAGGTGCTCGCCACCAATCCCCTGTGGAGTTGGACCAAGCTTGAAGTGAGCACACAAAACCACATGCTCTGTAATCGCAGCAAAGAGTTCTGACTGATACACCTTGACCAGATTTGGGCCAAGCCATGGGCGACCTGACCAAGGAGCAGGAACAAGCCATCGCGCGGTCAACGATGTATCTGGTCGCAGCACTACTCACCATCCTGATGGTGTTCATCGCCGGACTGTTCCTTTCTGCGGAACTCGACCAGCAAGCCCTGCAGAAAGCCGCAACAGCACAGCAGCTCGCACATCAACCGGAGATCGCTCCTCAAGCCCAGCGGCCATGGACTCCGTGGAGAAGGCACGCTGATCAGGAAACCTAGAGATTCAGCGGTAAAAACCAACCCTCACCGCTAAGTCGAGCCCCAGCCCGCTTTGGGGACCTCTGTTGGGCCGAATGACCAGTGAGGATGGGACTCCAGTCGTCTGGGACTGCCGTTGTCTTGCGTCTCATCCTTGCCGCCCCTGCGTTTGGCTGTGGTCGGCCATGTCGAGTGGGTGGAATTTCTGGCGGTGGATCAGTTGCCCCATCCCGGGACCATTGGCCACGCCCTGCGAACCTTGCAGGAACCTGCTGGTGGTGGTGCCGTCGTTGCTGTGCAGATGGCACGGTTGCAGCAGCAACCTGTCCATTTCTTTACGGCCTTAGGCCGCGATTCGGTCGGCGAAGCCTGCGTCAAGCGGCTTGAAGACCTGGGCCTTGTGGTTCATGTCGCCTGGAGAGATGCATCAACCCGGCGTGGCATCAGCTTGGTTGATGGGGAGGGGGACCGAGCAATCACCGTGATCGGCGAGCGGCTGACGCCATCACTGGACGATGCGTTGCCCTGGGAGGCCCTCGGCGACTGCGACGGTCTCTTCGTTACTGCAGCTGATGTTCCTTTATTGAAAGCCTGTCGCGCTGCTGCAGTCCTGGCCGCGACTCCGCGGGTGCGTTTGCCTGTGCTTCAAGAGGCCAAGGTTTCCCTCGATGCCCTGATTGGCAGTGGCCTTGATCCCGGTGAGCGGGTGGAGCCGGAGCAGTTGAACCCAGCTCCCCACATGCTGATTCGCACGGAAGGTGCCGCAGGTGGTTTCAGTCTTCCGGGCGGGCGCTATGACCCTTCACCCCTCCCGGGGCCATTGGTAGAAAGCTATGGCTGCGGTGACAGCTTTGCGGCGGGGGTGGTCACCGGACTCGCTGCGCGTTGGACCTTGGCGAAAGCCATCGCCTTGGGTGCCCAATGTGGTGCCGCCTGTGCGACGCGCTTTGGACCCTATGGCTAGATCATTAGAAAACTGACGGGTTTGAACGTCAAATTCCAGGAGGCCCTTGCGCACGGCAGGAGTTCCAGCCCGCTGAGATGCTTGTAACCATCTGCGTCTATGGCGTTTATCTGGCAGAAGAAGATGAGTTGGACTCCTGAAGCTGGCCAGGGGGGCAGATGTTCCTGGCGAACAAGGCTTCTCTCTCTTAAAACCGGTGGGCTAACCAAGCAACGTGCATGAATTCCAAAATTGAAAAGGGCCTGATCGGAGCCGCTGTACTTGGAGCTCTTTTTTTGCTGGCACCTATGGCCAAGCAATCCAAGGAGTTTGTGAACTGCGTCAAGAACTCTGAGAAAGCGATCGTCAAGCTGACTGGAGTTGAGTTCCTCGACAAAGATGGCAAGCCCGGCTTCCTAGAGCGCCCTGTTGCTGTCCATTACTGCAACGGTGGCGACATCACCAACTTCCTGACCTTGTCACACATGACCCATGGCGTTCCGGCAGAGTGAAGAACGCATAATTCTTTTGCTCTAACCAATTCGGTAGTTCAGAACAGATATGGCCTCCGACTACCAAGCGGGGGCTTTTTGAATGCAACTAACCCACCCGAAAGGGCTGGCTATTTTGTTCCCGCAGGCTTCTGATCCTTGCGGACCATTTTGGGGATGCTGCTGATGAAATACTCCAAAACTCTCAGAGAAGCCTCAGAACAAATCCGATGAATGCCATTTAACTGGCTGGGCTGCGAGGCAACACACAGCACCAGACCCAGGAGCCCTTCTCTTCCCTCCTGGGTTTTTTATTGGTTGAGCAATGGGAGGAACACTCAAGCCAATCACGTCTGACCCATGATCCGCTCCACTCGAGTGGATGAAGGAGATGGGCTGGGCTTCTGGGGATGGCTAAGCCGCTATGTCCTGATCGACATAGTCCAGAAAATGAATCACTTTTCTCTCCTTCTTCTCTTGCAAAGCTTCTTTGGCAAGAGTCAGGAGCTGGTTCTCTCTCGCTTTGATGGCAGTTCTCCACCTTTTGGGTTTGGGATTAGTCACATGGAAGGGGGCTGAGAGAGGAGAAGTCCTGAACGGCACATGTCTTTTCAAGCCGCAAGACGCTACTGGGCACATCTAAAAACCTCCCAGATGCGTGATAGTTGTTGATGCAGGTTCGCTAGGATACCGTTTATGTGTATCAATCTGAACTCGTCATTGGCCTGCGCGAGCTAGAAAATTGCCTCAAATGAGAAAAAAATTTGTCGGCCATTGCTGAATAAACCTTGTCTGCTGTCTTCCAACTGTCAGGGGGGGAGAGAAGTCGTGCGCAAAAAGGATTGCGGTTAGGTGGCTATAGGCACGTTTTGCGCGCAAGAGCTCATCAGCAATAAAAAACCGCCCCTTGAGGGACGGCTCTGATACCAGCTGGGGACTGGTTTCTGATCGCATCGGGGAGACAGGATTCGAACCTGCGGCATCTTGCTCCCAAAGCAAGCGCGCTACCAAACTGCGCCACTCCCCGGCGCACTTAGAGATTAGCGGTCAGCGTGCAGCTGTTCAGCGAGGTTGACGCCGCTGCGGATCGCTCCCTCTGCTCTGCCAAAGCCAGGCCCTTCGATCCAGTCACCACAGAACCCCACTGCGCTGGTGGGGCACCACTGCAGCTCCTTCGGCAGAGGGTGGTCGAGGGGCCGAGAAGCGCCCCAGCGCATCACCCCCAACGGCGTCGCTTGGTCCAACGCAGCTGAAACAACCGGCAGGCCTTGCAGCAACTCGGGCAACAGCTCCACCAGACGTTGGTGCTCCTGAGCCAGCAGGCGACCCTGGCTTTCGGGCGTGATCGCTTCCCCGGTATCCAAGCCATGCACCACCAGCCCCCAGCGAGCATCGCTTTGCGGCTGCAGCACGAGGCGTTCCACCTTCCAGCGCTCTTTGGCAGCGTCTTTCAACCAGATCTGAGCCGGAAGCTGTTCACCGTTGAGCGCGAGCACGCCCAGGTCCACCATCAAGTTCCAGCGCACCTCGGCTTGGCTGTGTTGCAGCAGGCTCAGTGCCGCATCGAGGCCGACGTCTTCCCCCTCTTCAACGGCTGAGCGCAGGGGGACGTCGTTCCAGGCCAGCATCTTCAGCGAGCGGGGATGGGCCAGCAAGGTTCCACTGAGCACAAGGCGCTTGGCCTTGAGGCACCAGCTTCGATCCTCGTTTTTCAGCAGCCAATGATCCTGGCGTCGCTCCAACCAGCGCACGCGGGTCTCGAATTGACGACTCAGTTGCATGGAGCCAGGAGCATCGAGCAGCACCTCGCAGATGCTGGCCATGCAGGGAATCCCATGCCACCAGCCCCCGTCTGGACAGGCTTCAGGGCAGTTGGCTGGCGATAAACCTGCTTGGGCGTCGAGCGCAAGCACAGCTCGCTCGTCACGCTGAAGAACACCCGCGAAGCGCAACGGCGCTAGCAGTGCCTCCATGCTCTCCGGAATGGAATCACTGAGGGCAAAGCCCGGTGCTCCATGGTTAAGCAGCCAGCCGCCTTGTTCGCGTCTTCTGCGGGTGGCCGCACGGCCACCTGGTCCCCGGCCGGCCTCTATCAAGGCGATGTTGAGCTCAGATCCCAGCTGCTGGAGTCGGCCAATCAGGCTGCAACCAGACAGCCCCGCACCAATAACGGCTAGATCAACCTCAGTCACAAGCGCTGAAGTCTCCGCCGTCGATCACATCCAGTAGCGCTCTGCGGCGACTCGAGAAAACAAACCACCCAGCAATGCCAGAAGAATCGTGACGCCAAAGAACGCGAAATACGCCATCTGAACTGTTGGCTTGATCAGAGATTCACGGCTTTCTAACAGCCGCAGGGGTGTCGGCTCGCTTGAGTTACGAGACGAAATCAAAGCGCTGGTATGGGTCGCCTGAGATTCGAACTCAGGACCAGCCGGTTAAAAGCCGGATGCTCTACCGCTGAGCTAGCGACCCGTGCCCGCTTGGGCATGCCATTTCGGCACCAAATGAGGTTATCACTCAGGTCGCCGGGGAGACTGGTGGCTTCTGAACCATGGCCATGACTGGCTCTAAGCCCTGGCCCGATCCCCAAATCGATGCTGCCGCCTGGGTTGCTGAATCCGCCGTCGTGATCGGCAATGTGCGGATGGCAGCAGGCAGCAGCCTCTGGCCCACAGCTGTTGCGCGCGGCGATCTCGAGCAGATCAGCATCGGAGCGGGCAGCAATGTTCAAGACGGTGCCGTGCTCCATGGCGATCCGGAGCAACCGGTGCGACTCGGTGCCGACGTCACCGTTGGCCATCGGGCCGTGATCCACGGCGCCACGCTCGAGGATGGATGCCTGGTGGGGATTGGCGCCATCGTTCTCAATGGCGTCACCGTCGGTGCCGGCGCCTTGGTGGCTGCTGGTTCTGTTGTCACCAAGGATGTGCCTCCCGGAACCTTGGTGATGGGCACGCCTGCGGTGGTGAAGCGGGAGTTGTCTCCTGAGGCGATTGCTGAACAGCGCTGCCATGCTCGGCGCTACGCGCAATTGGCGGCATCCCACGCCCAGATCAGGCCTTGAACGCAACCGCCTGATTGCTGCGAATTCGATCAGCTTTCAGAGAAGGTCGTGGGATCAACGGAGAAGTCCGTAAGATCGGCGACACAGATTTCCGTTTTCAAGAATGGTCCGAGTTGCCATCGGTCTGGTCCTCATCCTTGTGATCGTCGGTTACTCGGCCTTCAGCGTGATTACCACAGGCCAAGTTCTGGGTATTGACGCCCGCCTGTTCCTGGTGGTTGCCCCGATCCTGGCCGCTGTCAGCTGGGCTGCTTTCAACATCGGCCGTGCGGCTGTGGGCCAGCTTCAGCTGATGCTCAAGCGCAGCCGCGCCTGATCCAGGCAAGCGAGATTCGTAGGCTGAAGGCTGCTTGATGCAGCCGGTTGTCTCAATCCCCCCATGTCACCGTTCTTGGTGCCGGTCTGGCCGGCACTGAGGCTGCTTGGCAGATCGCCCGTGCAGGGGTTGCGGTCACCCTGGTGGAGATGCGTCCGATTCGACGCTCCCCGGCTCACCACAGCAGTGATTTTGCTGAACTGGTGTGCAGCAATAGTTTCGGTGCCCTGAGCAGTGACCGTGCTGCGGGCTTGCTGCAGGAGGAGCTACGCCGGCTCGGCTCGTTGGTGATCGGCACGGCTGACACCCATGCTGTTCCAGCAGGTGGTGCATTGGCGGTTGATCGCGGTCGCTACAGCGCTGCCCTCACCGAAGCCCTCGACCAGCATCCCCTGGTCACGATTGAACGGCGCGAGCAGCAGGCCCTGCCGCCGCAGGATGCGATCACCGTTCTGGCGACGGGGCCGCTCACGAGTGAACCGTTGGCAGAGGATCTACGCCAGTTCACCGGTCGTGCCGACTGCCATTTCTTCGATGCGGCCAGCCCGATTGTGCATGGCGAGAGCATCGATCTTTCGGTGGCCTTCCGCGCCAGCCGTTACGACAAGGGCGATGCGGATTACATCAATTGTCCGATGGACAAGGAGCAGTACCTGGCGTTCCGTCAGGCCCTGCTGGAGGCTGAACAGGCTGAACTCAAAGACTTCGACAAGAATGACGCCACCTTCTTTGAAGGCTGCCTGCCGATCGAGGAGTTGGCGCGTCGTGGCGAAGACACCATGCGTTACGGCCCCCTGAAGCCGATCGGGCTCTGGGATCCCCGTTGGGGTGATGTGAATGATCGCGATGTGCGCCGGGCCAAGCGCGCTTATGCCGTGGTGCAGCTGCGGCAGGAAGACAAGGACGGTCGCCTCTGGAATCTGGTGGGTTTCCAGACGAACCTCAAATGGGGTGAGCAGAAGCGAGTTCTGCAGATGATTCCAGGGCTGGGTCAGGCGGAATTCGTGCGCTTTGGGGTGATGCACCGCAACACCTTTCTCGAATCGCCACAGCTGCTGCAGCCCACCCTGCAGTTCCGCCAGCGCCCAAACCTCCTGGCGGCAGGCCAGATCACCGGCACCGAGGGCTATGCCGCCGCCGTGGCCGGTGGCTGGTTGGCCGGCACCAATGCGGCCCGTTTGGCCCGTGGCCTGGAGCCCATTGATCTGCCGGCCACCTGCATGAGTGGAGCCCTCACCCATTTCGTCAGCGAGGCACCAACGGCCAAGTTCCAGCCGATGCCCCCTAATTTCGGTCTCTTGCCAAATTTGCCGGAACGCATTCGCGACAAACGGGCCCGCTATGGCGCCTACCGCGATCGTGCACTCCAAGATCTGGAGCCGATGCGCGCCCTCCAACCCGAGACCGTGACGGCATGAACAACCCTGCGGAGGCTCGCCGGATCGAACAGCGCTCCTTGCGCTTCGGGGTCGGAGCCAACGCAGTGATGGCATTGGCTGGTTTTTCCGCCCATGTGCTCACCGGATCTTCGGCCCTTCTCTTGGATGGCCTTTATTCCGCCGTGTTAGTGGGCTCGTCTTTGATTGCCAGTCGCATCAGCTGCAATGTGGTGCGGCCGCCGGATCGAGCCTGGCCCTACGGCTACGAAGGCCAGGAAACTTTGTATGTGCTGTTTCGCTCCCTGGTGCTGCTCGGGGTGATCGGCTTTGGCGTCGGCAGCGCCTGCTCCACCTTGATCGACTGGTGGCGGGGGAACAGCATCGCGGCGCTGCATCTGGAGCCGGTGGCGCTCTACACCGCTTTGATGACAGCGCTCTGCGGCCTGCTGGCCTGGCGGCACCGCCGCGATTGGCGCCGCACGGGGCGGGTGTCGCTGCTGCTGCTCACAGAGGCCCGCAATGCCCGGATTGATGCCGTGATCACCCTGGCTACTGGCCTGGCCCTGTTGGCGTCTCCCCTATTGCTGGCAACGCCTTTGTCTGCCCTGGCGCCGATCACCGATGCCCTGCTGGTGCTGGCGGTGAGCCTGGCCTTGCTGCGCGAACCGCTGGCGGCCCTGCGGGATGCCATGGCCCAGGCCGCCGGTTGTGCTGCCGACCCGGATGTGCTGCAGCGCACACGGCTGGTGTTGATGCAGGAGCTGGTGGGGCTTCAGCTGCAGATGATGGACTTCACGGTGCAGCAGCTGGGCCGCACGGCCTTTGTCGTGGTTTACATCAATCCGCTGCAGCCTTTGGAAAGTCGGGTGATTGATGGGCTGCGCCATCACATCGATGCCCGCTGCAGTGCCGAACTTGCACGTCCCGTGCGCTCTGAGGTGATCCTCACGGTGATGCCCCCGATTCACCGCCAGGATCAAAGGCCGCAGACGGCCCCTTAGCGTCACCCCCAAAGAAGCGATGCCATGAGCGAGAACCAGCAGTGGGATGCCGTTGTGATCGGTTCCGGCATCGGTGGTTTGGTCACCGCCAGCCAGTTGGCGGCCAAGGGAGCCAAGACCCTCGTCTTGGAGCGGTATCTGATCCCTGGCGGTAGTGGCGGTGCCTTCAAGCGCGAGGGCTACACCTTCGATGTGGGGGCCTCGATGATCTTTGGCTTCGGCAAGAAGGGTTTCACCAACCTGCTCACCAGGGCCTTGGCCGATGTGGGGGAGCACTGCGACACCATCCCCGACCGAGCCCAGCTTGAGTACCACATGCCCGGTGGGCTGCGCATCGCGGTGGATCGTGACTACGAGCAGTTCATCGCCGACCTCACGGCGCGGTTTCCCCATGAGGCTGAGGGGATCCGCCGCTTCTACGACACCTGCTGGCAGGTGTTCAACTGCCTCGATGCCATGCCGCTTCTCTCGCTGGAGGATCCGGCCTACCTCACCAAGGTGTTCTTCAAAGCACCTCTGGCCTGCCTGGGGCTGGCGCGCTGGTTGCCCTTCAATGTCGGTGCGGTTGCCCGCCAGCACATCAAGGATGAGCAGCTGCTCAAGTTCATTGACATCGAGTGCTTCTGCTGGTCGGTGATGCCGGCGGATCGAACCCCGATGATCAACGCAGGCATGGTGTTTTCCGATCGGCATGCGGGAGGGATCAACTACCCCAAGGGAGGCGTCGGCGTGATTGCCGAAAAACTGGTGCAGGGATTGGAACGCCATGGCGGCGCCATTCGCTACAAGGCCCGGGTCACCGAGGTGTTGATCGAGAACGATCAGGCGGTTGGTGTGAAGCTGGCCGATGGCGAGGTCATCCGTGCCAAGCGTGTGATCTCCAATGCCACCCGCTGGGACACCTTTTCGGGAGTGGCTCACGAGCAGCACCGCTCTGGCCAAGCCCTGGTGGATGCCGCCCACACCCCTGGCAAGGAGCAGTTCTGGCGAAAGCGTTATGTGCCATCTCCTTCGTTCCTTTCGCTGCATCTGGGGGTTCGGGCTGACCTGATTCCGGCCGGCACCCACTGCCATCACCTCCTGCTCGAAGACTGGAACCGGATGGAGGACGAGCAGGGGGTGATCTTCGTGTCGATGCCCTCGCTGCTGGATCCGGATTTGGCGCCGGCTGGGCATCACATCGTCCACACCTTCACGCCGTCATCGATGGAGGCGTGGCAAGGACTGACCCCCAGCCAGTACCGCGAGAAAAAGGAGGCGGATGCGGCACGGTTGATCCAGCGCCTGGAGGCGATCCTGCCGGGCCTCGCCGATGCCATCACCCACAAGGAGATCGGCACGCCACGCAGCCACCGGCGTTTTCTGGGTCGCTTTCAGGGCAGCTACGGCCCGATCCCTGCGATGCAGCTCCCGGGTCTGCTGCCGATGCCGTTCAACCGCACCGGTCTGAAGAACCTGTACTGCGTGGGTGACTCCTGTTTCCCCGGCCAGGGCCTCAACGCCGTTGCCTTCAGTGGGTTTGCCTGTGCCCATCGGGTTGGTGCTGACCTCGGCCTGAACCCTTGGGCACTGCCAGCCTGATCTTCTGCCTAGCGTGATTTGAAGTAGGAGTTGGGATGCCGCCTGAGTTTCAGCCGTCTTCGGAAGATCTGGCCCGCTACCTCGAGCAGAGGGGTGAGCTGACCAAGCCTTGGAATCTCCAAATGCTCCGGCTTAAAAAGCTCAAGGAAGCCAAGGACTCGATGGATCCTCAGCTGTATCTCGAGAAGGTGCAGGAGGCCCATGCCGATCTGATGCGTCTTGGCCAGTTCTGGAAAGGCCGTGAACAGCAGGTGTTTGGTGGCACTTACCAACCGTCTGAACTGATTGAACCGTTGCCGGGTTCTCCGGACGACCGATGACCGGCATCGAACGCTTCGGCCTTTCTCCGTTGATCCGCTTCACCCTGCTCAGCCTGTACGGAGCCTTGGTGTTGCCCTTGCCGTTATTGGCTCCTGCGGAGTCGCGTTGGCTGATGGTGGCCGGGCTGCTGCTGGGCCTGCTGTTGGTGATCGGTCTGTTGAGTGAACGGGTGGAGACCGATGCCGAGGGAATTCAGGTGCGTTACCCCGCCTGGATCAGTTGGTTGCTGCGGCGCGGCTGGACCATGCGTTGGCAGAACATTCGGGCCTTGGTTCCCGTTGGCACCAGTCAGGGCGGAACGGTGTACTACGTGAAGGCAGCCGATCTACGCCACCAGCTCTTGCCGCAACGCATTGAGCGCTTCGATCGATTTCTGGAGCTTCTTGCGGCGAACACAAGTGTCTCGACCAAGGGCATCGGGCGTCTGACGCCGCCCTGGACCTATCAACTGTTGGCAGGATTGGCCGTTGTGATGATTGCCGGCGAGTTGCTGATGTCTCTGGCGCTGGCTCAGGGATGGATCAGTTTGCCAGCGGGGTATCCAGGCTGATCAGAGCTGTATTTGCAAACAGAAAACCCCGCCAGTGCTGACGGGGTGGTGTGTGTGAGGTTTGGTCGGGAGATAGGTGGCTGCAATCAGGACACACTTCTTTCCCTTTCGGGTCTTGTATGGCTTTCAGCCTGTCTCAAAGACGCCCTTTGGCAGGTATCAGGCTTCCCGACGCAATCTTTCAGGCATCAGCAATCCACTTGCATGCGACACAAGTGATTGGAGTCCAGATAGCAACGGCTATTGCGATGGTGAGCATTGGCAGCATGGTGTTCTCCTCTCTGAACACACCATCTCAGTTCCTGTCTGAGAACAACTCCCCCATTTGAGTGATGTTTTTCCCAGGCCAGATCCCCCATTTCAGGGATGCCGTCCCAAGATTCCCTCCCAATCTGGACGTGAAATGGTTTTTTGCGTCAGACCGGTATTGCTGCTTCGATTTCCCAGCCGTCGTTGAGTAGCTCTTCGGCCCTTTGGCAAGCGTCTTCAGACGCAACATCGATGAGGAGAAATCTCTCTCCTTGGTTGCAATACAGCCTGGTCAATCCGATCACGGCGGGGGCTCCCGGGTGTCGACAGAGCCATCTTGACCGGCTTGCGCTGATCAAGCAATGAAGATGGTCCTTCGAACAACTCTTGATTTTGTCCAGATGTTTGGCGTTGCCATCTGTCGTTCAGGCGTTGGAATCGATCCAGTTGCTCCGATGGGATGACAACCGAACTCACCAACCTCCCCTGCGGGACGGTTCAGCTCAAAGTCTGCTCGAATCACCTTTGTGAATTGGGGTGGGTGTCGTCACACCATCTGGTCCCGCCCAAAGAAGAGCAACTGAAGCAGGCCCTTCGTCACCACAAGACAAATTAAGGCCTCTTCAAAGGGCTCGAGGCAATGGGTTGGTTCGGGGTGGAGTTGATTGGCACCAACCCCAAAATTCCAGTCTGTGACTGGAATTAATTCACTTGCCTTAACTGGCTGGCAGGTTGTCGAGGCTGAAGCGGTAGCCCCGCTGACGCACGGTGGTGATACCACCGCCCTCGCCAAGACCGGCCTGCTCCAACTTGCGGCGCAGAGTCAGCACCTGGGTGTCCACGGAACGGGGCCCACCGCTGAAGGGAGGCCAGGCCATCCGCAGCAGTTCCTGACGGCTGCGGACAAGTCCGGGCGGCATCAACAAGGCACAAAGCAGCGCAAATTCGCGGGGGCTGAGCTCCACCGGCTGATCCCGCAGCGTCACCTGGCGCAGCAGCAGATGAACCTCCAGCGGACCAACGGTGACCCGTTCCTGCAGGCCGCTGTGGCCCCGCTTCAGCAGGGTGCGGCATCGAGCAGCCAATTCCTCGAGGCCAAAGGGCTTGCGCAGTACATCGTCGGCACCGTCATCCAGTAGGCCCACCACCGGCTCTGCACCGGCACGTGCCGTGAGCACAATCACGGGGCAACGCAGCTGCTCAGCCAACCGCAGGGCAGAGCTGCGCTCCAGCAGTTCTGCACTCACCAGCAGATCCGGTGACTGTTCTTGACAAACCTCCAATGCTTCGGCGGCACTGGCCACTGCAGCGGTGAGATGACCGTCCTGCCGCAGCCGTTGCACCAGCACCGTGCGAAGGGTGGGGTGTGGCTCGACCACCAGCACCCGCGAAGGTTCCTGACCGGTGTTTGCGCTTGGCATCACCACCGGATCGCTGCTGGCAGCAGATGCTTCCGCCTTGAGGTCGTGGGGAGTGGAGGTCACTGGATCGGCCGAGGCGCGCCTACGCTAAGCCGAAATTCCTGGCAGGCTGGTAGCAGGGGCTGCTGTTGCATCTCATGACATCACTCGACGACCCTGAATCCATCCGTCATTTCCAGTCGCTCTGCGATGCCTGCCAGGAGCTGACCACGAGATATCACACCCCTTCGGAGTTGCGGTTGTATTCCGACGGTTACCTTCATGCGTTGCGAAAGTCAGGATCGCTTGATCCCCGCTCTCAGCATCGCCTCGAGCAATTGATCGATCGCTGGATCATGGATCCCTCCAGCTTTATTGGCCCTGACGGGGATGTGAGCACTTTGTACATGCGTCATCCCCAGGGTTATTGAGTTAGCTGGCGAGTGCGATTTCCAGCTTTTCGCGAAGTTCTCCGGAGTTGTACATCTCGATCAGGATGTCTGATCCGCCCATGAATTCACCTTTGACATACACCTGCGGAATGGTGGGCCAGCTGGAAAACTCCTTGATTCCCTGACGGATTTCAGGATCGGAAAGCACGTCGAATGTCTCGAATGCCACACCGAGGGAGTGCAGGATTTGCACCACATTGTTTGAGAATCCGCACTGGGGCATCAGCTTGGAGCCCTTCATGAACACGAAGATTGGGCTGGAAGCGACCAGCGTTTCGATGCGAGCTTTGGTGGAGGGATCCATCGTTGAGCGTGGGTAAAGCGTTAAGCGGACGCAGCGTCCGAGGGGGTTGAGGTGTTGAGGGCGAGGGCATGAATCGCCTCGCTGGCCAATTCCTGCTGCAGCGCGCTGTACACCATTTGATGTTGACGGATGCGTGAAAGGCCAGCAAAGGCGGACGACACCACTGTCACCTGGAGGTGATCACCGCCACCGGTGAGGTCTTCAACGGTGACGTTGGCGTCGGGAATGACCTGTTGGATCGCTGCTTCAACGGCATCCGGCTGCACCATGGCGGTGGTTGCGCGAGGGGGTACTGGCTCAGATGTTGACAGACCGGCTCATTGGCCGACTGCTGATGCGCCCCGGAATTCAGTTTCAACGAAGCCCAGCTCCAGCAGGCTCTGATAGGCCTTTTGTCCCTGGGGTTTGGCGGGTGTCATCAGCTTGACCACCTCGACAAGCACTGGAACAGCCACTTCGGGCTGGTTCTGACGGCGGAACAGGGCGGCCAGTCGGAGGTTGGTTTCCGCCAACAGTTCCAGAGCTTCACGGCCCTTGGTGTCCATCTCACGAGGAATCCGAGCATCCAGCCCGCGGAAGGCACCACTCAGGTCGCGGTAGAAGGCCAACAGTTGCTTGGAGGCTTTGCGGGCTTTGTCGTAATCGGCCCGTGCCTCGGCCAGATCTCCCCGGCTGGCGGCTGCATCCCCTGCGGCAAGCATCGAACGGACGGCCGCTGGATTGAATCCACCCTGGGTCTGAGCCAGAACACGGTTCTCGGCTGATGTTTGGGCGATGCCAGGAGCGGCGGTGACGCCCAGGGTTGCCACCAGTGCAGCAGTCGTCAGCAATGCGCGACAACCCATGAGACCAGAAGAAAACGTGGGCGGACTTTAGAAGCTTTGTAGGGGTCGGCCAACGGCAGCACGGGCCGCTTGTTCAGCCGTATGCATCGCAGCAGCAAGTTGGCTGTTGAACTGCCGCGTCGCCTCGCGATCTCCCTTGGCTGGCACGGTGAGCGGTGCTCCGAAACAGAGGGCTGCCCGGCTGAAAGGCCGTGGTGGGGCCTGGCTGTAGCCCAAGCCAACGGGAACCACAGGAACGGAAACGCCGCGGCTCTGGGCCAGTTGGGCCAGACGCACCAGGCCGGGCCGCAGCGCAATCGCTTCGTCCTGCCGGTGGATCCTGCCTTCGGGGAACATCACCACCTGTTGTCCGCCGGCTAACAGGTCGATGGCAAGACGAAGAGTGGTCATCGAGGGTCGTCCCTGGTCCACAGGGAAGCAGCCCAGCCGTTGCAGAAACCAGCCCTGCAGTCCCCGCATTTCGGTGGTGGTCACCATGAAGCGGCAGTCGCGACCACTGACCCGCCGGCCGGCGGCCATCGGCAGCATCAGGGCATCCCAGCGGGCGCGGTGCGTCGGTGCCAACAGCACCGGTCCCTGATGGGGGAGATGCTCCGGATTCAGCACCAGCCGCTCACGAAATTGAAACCGCAGCGCCAGATCCTGGGTGGTGAACATCGCCAGGGGGGCCCAGAAGCTGTCGATTCCGACTCGCAGGCTGTTTTCTCGTGTCGCCAGGGCCGCTTGCAACGGGCTGATCGAATTCGGTGCCTGAGAACCTAAATCCCCTAGGCAAAGCTGCATAGGATCCGGCCAACGACTGCCCCGTCATGGCCAGCCTCGGCGTCAATATCGACCACATCGCCAACATCCGTGAAGCTCGGCGAACCGTTGAGCCGGACCCGGTGTCGATGGCACTCCTGGCTGAACTCGGTGGGGCCGATGGGATCACCGTGCACCTGAGGGAAGACCGGCGTCACATCCAGGATCGGGATGTGGAGTTGCTGCGCCAAACCGTGCGCTCCCGCCTAAACCTTGAAATGGCGGCCACCGAGGAGATGGTGGCGATTGCGCTGCGGATCAAGCCCGACATGGTCACCCTGGTGCCGGAACGGCGCGAGGAGGTCACCACGGAGGGGGGCCTGGATGTGGCTGCACAAGAAGCCTCCCTGGAGTCCATGGTGCAAACCCTTCAGGCCGCCAAGATTCCGGTGAGCCTGTTTGTGGATCCGGAGGCCACCCAGCTCCAAGCCTGCAAAAACACGGGGGCCTGCTGGGTGGAATTGCACACGGGTCGCTACGCCGATGCCGACTGGAGCACCCAGCCCCAGGAGCTGGCGCGGTTGCAAGAGGGCACAGCCATCGCCCGTCAGCTCGGTCTGCGGGTCAATGCCGGCCATGGCCTCACCTATCAGAACGTCGAGCCCATCGCGGCCATTCCTGGGATGGAGGAACTCAACATCGGTCACACGATCGTGGCCCGCTCTGTCGCCGTCGGACTGCAACAGGCTGTGCGGGATATGAAGGTCTTGGTTCAGAATCCCCGCCTTGATCCCCTTTTCGGACAGGCGCCCGGATGACCAAATATCACTTCGTTGCAGCCAGCGAGCGCTTCCTCACCGTGGAGGAGCCGCTGGAGGAAGTGCTGCGGGAGCGCCAACGCAACTACGCCGAAACCGGCAAGACCATTGATTTCTGGTTGGTGAAGCAACCAGCTTTCCTGTCTTCTCCTGAGCTGGCTGAGCTGAAGGAGAGCATTCCCCAGCCAGCTGCCGCTGTGGTGTCCACCGATCCCACCTTCATCACCTTCCTCAAACTGCGTCTTGAGTACGTGGTTGTGGGGTCCTTTGAAGCACCGTCCGCGGGGATTCCCGATGCTCTTGCCGGTGCCGTCTGATGAATCCCAGTTCCCTACCCGTTCAGCAGCGCATCGCACTTCTGGTGCAGGCTCTCGATGGTGCGCAGAAAACCAACAAGGCGTTGGCTACCTGTGCCGACGGGGACGCGATGGTGGACATCCTTCTGGGGGCTTCGGCCAAACTTGGGCTGGGGCTGACTCGTCGGGATCTCACAGAAACGCCGCCGATTCGCGATTGGATCTGGTTCAAGAACAACGATCCCCTGGTCACCGTCGGTGATGCCAAGGCCCGCTATCGCCGCGAAACCCCCGATAAGCCCAAGCCAGACCCGAGCCAACCCAAGGAACGCAAACGCTTTCTCGGTTTGTTCTGATCTGCATTACGGAGTATTGGCGGTGCCTGGCTGAGCATCAGAATTGATGCATCTCCAGGTTGTTGCTTTGAACCTGCGCAGCCGCCGGCATTGGGTGATTGGAGATGTGCATGGCTGTTACCAGCCCCTATGCCATCTGCTCGCCAGCCTGCCGCCGAACGACCATCTGGTCTTCTGCGGGGATGTGATCAACCGTGGCGAGGCCATCCCCGCCACGCTGAATCTGGTCTGGGATCTGATCCAGACCGGTCGTGCCACGTGGCTGCGCGGGAACCATGAGCAAGACCTCATTGAGGCTCTTGAATCCCAGGACGGCTTGAGTGAACACGCCACCTACGGCCAGTTGGGCGACAGCCGCGCACACCAGTGGCTGCCGCGCCTGCAACAGCTTCCGCTCATCTATCGCGGTGACGGTTGGTGCGCCACCCATGCCGGGTTCAACACCGAGGGCCAGCCGGATCTGTCGATTCGCGATCCGTTCTGGGAGGCCTATGACGGTCGTTTTGGCCTGGTTGTTGTGGGGCACACGCCACGTCCCCAGGTGGAACGGCTTGGCTCCATCGTTTTGATTGACACCGGGGCGGTTTATGGGGGCTATCTGTCGGCTTACTGCCCTGAAACAGATGCGGTCGTGCAGGTGCAGGGGGCCGCAACCGACACCAGTTTTCCCCGTCCTTCGGACCTCAATCGGCGGCTGTCGGTGCTGGCTGGAGAGGTAGGCCCTTGCTGAGGGTTTACCGAAGCAACAGGGCTGAATTTCTGGCTCGCTTGCTCTCCCGTCAGTTGATCGAGCAGCAGCCGGGGCCCCTGGAGACGGTGGAGGTGATGGTTAACACCTGGCCCACCAGTCGATGGTTGGGGGAACAGCTGGCCACAGCCAATGGCATCAGTTCCCTGGTGCGGTTCCCCTTCCCGGGCAGTCGCCTGCGGCAGCTCGTGCGGCAGGTGCTGCATCTCCCCGCGCAGGAAGACGATCCATGGCGGGCGGGCCAGCTGGTGTGGGCTGTGCTCGAGCTGCTGCCGGAGCTGTTGGATCAGCCCGTCGCCCAGCCGCTTCAGGCCTGGCTGGCCCAGCGTGAAGGAACCTCCTCGGGGTTGACACGGGATCGCTGGCAGTTGGCGCGCTCCATCGCCGATGCCATGGACGATTACGCCCTCTACCGCCCCGATCAACTGGAGCAGTGGAAACGGACGCGACCTGAAGACGACTGGCAGCCCGTGCTCTGGCGACTGCTGGCCCAACGGCTGCCCCGAGCTCCCTTCGGTCTGCAGGTGCGTGAGGCCGTCGATCGTCTCCGGCGAGGAGACGTTGATCCGGACCTGCTGCCGCAGCGGCTGCGGCTGTTCGGCATCAGTGCTCTGGCGCCGGTGCAGGTGGATCTAATTCAGGCCTTGTCAGGCCTGTTGGAGGTGGAGATCTACCTGCTGACCCCGTGTCCGGATCTCTGGCAGCGCTGCGGCAGTCGGCGCGCTTCGCTCAGGGATGACTGGCTGGTCCCGCCCGATGGGGGCTGGTTGGCGGAGGCACCGCGTTTGGAGGCTGTCCTTGGCCGGATGGGCGCTGAATTTCAGCAGTTGCTGGAGGGCTCCGGTGAAGTGCAGCTGGGGGAGCGACGTGAGGGTGATCTGTTTGCAGGTTCACTGCAGATCGCCGCGGCGGAAGAGCGCCAGCCCACCCTGCTCGATCAGCTTCAGCAGCAGCTGGTGGATGCGGAGAGCATCTCTGAGCTGAATCGTTCCTCAGGCGATCAGTCGCTGCTGTTTCAGGCGGCACCGGGGCCTTGGAGGGAGGTGCAATTGGTGCGTGATCGCATCCTGCAGTGGCTGGCGGCCGATCCCGATCTCGCGCCACGCGACGTGCTGGTGATGACACCGCAGATTGAGCGCTATGCACCGTTGCTCAGCTCCGTGTTCAACGACACGGCGGCCATCGGTCTTGATTTGCCCTGGCGTCTAACCGATCGCAGTCAGCAGAGCAGTCCGGGGTTGTCGATGGCGATGTTCACGCTGCTGGAGCTGGCTGCTACACGCTTCACCGCCACGGGGCTGGAACGTCTCCTGGCCAACCCGGCTCTGCAGGGCCAGCAGGGACTGACGGCGGAGGAGGCGGTGCTGATCACCCAAACGCTGCAACGCAGCGGTTTTCGCTGGGGGTTGGATGCCCGTGAGCGGGGCGGGGACGAGATGCACAGCCTGCGTTGGTGTCTCGACCGTTGGCTGCTGGGGCTGGTGCTGCCGGTGGAGCCGGGCCTGGCTCCGGCAGGGGCGGCACCGTTCCAACAGGAGCTGGACCCTGATCGTCTGGTGCGTTGGTGGACGCTGCTGGATCGTCTGGCCTGCATGCTTGACCGGCTGCGACAGCCCCGGCCGTGCCATGGCTGGGTGCAGGTGCTGCAGTCTCTGTTGCAGGAGCTGTTTGCTGGGGGCGGGGCCTGGGCCGATGAGGCGCAGAGCTGGGCGGCGGCGCTGGAGGAGTGGCGGCTGCGGGCCCATGGCTGCCCCCTGGATCTCGACGCTGCCGTGGCCTTGGAGGTGCTGCAGGAGGCCTTGTCGGTGGACAGCGGCCGCTTTGGGCACCGCAGTGGCGCACTCACCATCAGTGCCCTGGAGCCGATGCGGGCGATTCCCCACAAGGTGGTGGTCTTGATGGGCCTCGACAGCGCCGACTTCCCGCGCCCAAGCCGCCGCCCTGGCTTTCATCTGCTCGAGCAGCAACGGCGACTGGGGGATCCCCGCAGCAGCGATCAGGACCGCTACGTGCTGCTGGAGGCCTTGATGTCGGCACGCCGTCATCTGCTGATCAGCTGGTGCGGGCGGCTGGAGCGCACCGGTGAGCCCCAGCCACCTGCTGCGCCGGTTGAACAGTGGCTTGCCGTGCTGCAGGAGCAGTTGCAACGGGCCGGCGCGTCCATGGAGGGGTTGTTGATCACGCCGGCGGCCAACCCTCTCTCCCGTGAGAATTTCCAGCCCAACGCACCGCTCAGCTGTGATCGGCGCCAGCTGGACGCCCGGCGCTGCCTGGATCGTGCTCCGGCATCGGCCCAGGATGCCCAAGGGCTGGCCTGGGCATCGCTCTGGCAGGAGGACACGATCGATGACGAGGCCGAGGGACGTGATGGAGACGATCTAGCCCTGGATCCTGAAGCGTTGCTGGCCTGGATGCAGCAGCCCCAGAAGGCCTGGTTGCAGGCGCGGGGGTTGCGGCCTGGGGAAGGCATTGAGGCAGTGGAGGATCTTGAGACGCTCGAGTTGGATGGTCTGCAGCGCTATCTGCTGCTCAACCACGAGCTTGAGGAGCAATTCATTGTTGGATCGGCGCCTGATTGGACGGCGTCGCTGGCGGGCCAGGGTGTGTTGCCGGCGGGGGCTGGCGCGGCCCTTGAGCAGGAGGAACTGCAGCGGCGTTGGCAGGCCCTGCAACGGCAGCTGGCATCGCTCGGTCCCTGCCGGCGGGAGGTGCCTGTGCTCGGCGGCCTGCCGATGCCCCTGCTTTACGCCGGTGACACCCAGGTGGTGGTGCAGCCCGGCATGCTTACTGCCGCGGCGGTGATGCGCGGCTGGTTACAGCACCTGTTGCTGTGCGCCGAAGGATTGGCTCCAGGCGCCGGTTCAGCTGTGGTGGCGCGCAGCACCCGGGTGGCCGGCGCCGAGGTGCACTTGCGCTGGACGGCCTTGCCGACGGTTGAAGCCGAAGACCAGTTGCAGCAGCTGGTGCGGCTGGCGCAGCAGGGGCTGGAGCGCTGCTGGCCGGTCCCCCCGAAGAGCGGCTGGCAGATGGTGGTCAAAGACCGGCGCAAACCGGGGACCGGGGAGCAGGACTTCCGCAAGACCTGGCAAGACGAAGGGGCGACACCGGTGATGCAGCTCTGCTTCGGTGCGGAGATCGCTGCGGAGCAACTGATGGATCAGGCCGGATTCCAGGAGGCGTGTCAGCTGCTGTACGGCCCCCTTCTGGCGCAGCTGCGTTAGTCGAACAACTCGTCCAGCATTTCGCGCATGCGTTCGTTGGAAATCACCGCGGGCTCGCCTGCCTGACGGCGAAAGAAGTAGGCCCGATGTTCTTGGTTGATGCTTTCAACAGCGGCTGCCTTTCGCACCAGCAGCTGGGCCAATTTCTGACGACGTTCGTGGGACACAACAGGCCGGTGGCTTCCCACAACGTGTTGGCCTGATGGCACGGCAACATCGCAAGCCCCTGTTCTCTCAAGGGTTGGGTTGCATCCGTTCACAAGCCCACAAAAAAGCGAGGGTTCTTCAGGCCCTCGCTCAGGTCGTCTTCTGTTCTGGGGTGTGACTGCACCCAGTCCAGTTCGCAGCTTTCTCCGGCTGCTTCATGGAAGTTAACACTGGTTTTGAGGGCGGAGTTGAGCAGACTCCATCCATGGCCCAGCGCTTCGATGCCAACACCTACCCCCTCGGCCCTGGGGTCCGCCTGCTTGAGGCCAGCGCTGGCACCGGCAAAACATTCGCCCTGGCGCATCTCTGCCTGCGGCTGATCACGGAGGCCGACCACGCCCTCGAGGCCTTGTTGGTGGTGACCTTCACCGATGCAGCGGCCGAAGAGCTGCGCTCCCGCATCGGCCAGCGGCTGCAACAGGCGTTGCAGGGACTCGAACAGCTGGAGGAGGGTATGGAGGCTGTTGCCCCGGACCCCGTCCTGGCGGAGTGGCTGGCGGGTTCCGAGCCAGGGGAGGCGCGTCAGCGGTGGATTCGGCGCTTGCTGGTGGCCCTGGAGCAGTTGGACCGGGCCGACATCACCACCATCCACGGCTTTTGCCGCCGGAGTCTTCGACGTCTGGCCCTCAGCAACGCTGCGGCGATGGAGCCTCAGCTGGACACTGACGCCACCGCGCTCCAATCCGAGGTGGTGCAGGACCTCTGGCTACAGGAGCTGCATAGCCTGCCGCCGGATCAGCTCAAGGCGTTGCGTCAACGTGGCCTCTCGCCCCAGACCTTGCGCAGAGGGCTGGCGCAACTCGATGGCCAACAGCAGCCGCGGTTCCGGGCCGGTGATGGGGCGATCGATCTGGACCAGTCCCTCGCCCCACAGCTGGAGCACTGGCTGGCGCAGCTCTGGGACGACTTCGTGCCGCTCTGGCAGCGGGAGCATGTCGCCCTGGATGCCGGGTTCCGTCAGGCGGCCGAGCAGTGGAAAGCCCAGGGTTGTGCAGCCACAACCCCTTACTCCGCCAAGCCCAAAAGTGATCGTTGCGCGCAGATCAACCAGTGGCTGAATGGGCAGACCGCAGTGCCATCGCTGCTGGAGATTGCAGCCCATGAGAAGCCGCTGAAGGAGTACTTCCACCCCGGCAGTTGGTGCAAGGTCGCGCGCAAGTGCGGTGAGACCGACCCCAGCCTGGTGACGCCGGCCCTGCAGGCCGCTGTTGCGGCGCTATGGGATGCACCGATCGAGCGCACCTGGCAGTTCCTGCTGGAACGGGGCTTGCGGGAGCTGGACCTCCGCCGCCGCCGCCGCGGTGTGATCACCTTTGGCGGCTTGTTGGCCGCTATGGACCCCTGCGATGGCGACGTTGCCTGGCTTGCCCCCCTGCAACAGCGCTACCGGGCTGTGATGGTGGATGAGTTTCAGGACACAGACCCCGTGCAGTGGCGCCTGTTGCAGCGTGCCTTTGGTGGTGGTGAACGCCACCTGCTGCTGATGGTCGGTGATCCCAAGCAGGCGATCTACCGCTTCCGTGGTGGTGATCTGGCCACCTACATGGCAGCGCGGGATCGGGTGGAGCGGATCGATCACCTCCTCGACAACTTCCGCACAACGGCTCCGCTGATGGAGGGGTTGAACCGGTTGATGGCTCCGGGTCTCCCCCGATCTGAACTGCCGGTGCCCGCGGTGCAGTCCTGCAGCTCCGCCACCCCACCTCAGGACGCCCCGGCATTGCAACTGCTGCTGTTGTCCACCGAGGCGCCCTCCAGCCGCAGTGCCCTGGAGGAAGAGCTGCCCCAGCGGCTCGCCGCGATGGTGCTGGATCAACTGCAGCAACGGGAGGGTCTCACCCCAGCAGATCTTTGTGTCCTGGTGAGTCGCCATCAACAGGCGGAAGACCTGCGGCGCGCCCTGGGGGGCTGCGGGATCCCCACCCGCCTGGTGACCCAGGGGGATGTGCTCGACAGTGAAGCTGCGTTGCTGTTGCAGTGGTTCCTGGATGCCCTGGCGGAACCGGGTGATGACGCTCGCCTGCGTTTGCTGGCTTGCTCGGGATTGATGAACATCGCGCCCGATGCCCTGGAGCCGGCCCTGCTGGATCAGCTGGCGCTGCAGTTGCGCGGTTTGGCTGAGGTGATGCCGCGGCTGGGCCTGCTCGGGGCCCTGGCCGATCTGCTGAACGGTGAACAGATGGCGGGGCTGTCGGAACGGGGACGGATGTTGGGGGATCTGCAGCAGGCGGCGCGGCTGGTGCAGGAGGCGATGCACCGCCAGGGGTTGGATGTGGCCACTGCGGCGGATTGGTTGCGGCGGGAGCGGTTGCACCCCAGCCAGCCGGTGCCGGAGGCCCGCCAGCCCCACAGCGATCAGGCCGATAGCGCCATCGCCGTGGTCACCATCCACCGCAGCAAGGGTCTGGAATATCCGGTGGTGATCTGCCCCTACCTCTGGCAGTCCCCCCCAGCTGTGTCCGGTCCGCTCTGGCGTGACCCCCGCTCCGGGGAGTGCCTGGTGCGGGTGGATGTTCACTGGGGGGAGGGCTGGCAGGCGGCGCAACAGGCGCAGCAGGAGATTGCGGCCGAGGCCGAGCGGCTGGCCTATGTCGCGGTGACCCGAGCCCAATCCCAGTTGATTCTGATCTGGGCCAGGGCCAACGGCCAGGAGGATTCCCCCTTGCCCGCCTGGTTGTTCGGTGCTGAGGCCGCTGGGGCTGCGATCGACAGCCTCACCGATGAGCGGCTGAGCGATGCCTTGGCATCGCGAAAGGTTCCGATCAGCATCGATGGCCTGGTCGAGAGCCTGCCCAGCGGAAAGCGCTGGCGGCCTCCGCTGGTGGCGGAGCCATTGGCCCTTGGTTCGGTTCCCAAGCGCATCGATCGGAGTTGGGGCAGGGCCAGCTACTCGGCCTGGATTGCCTCATCCGACGACGTTCAGCTCCATGAGCAAGGTCGCGATCGCGATCCTGGTGCCGAGGAATCGATCTTGGCCGGGGCAGAACCGGCATGGGCTGAGACGGGACCGCTGGCGGCCTTCCCGCGCGGGGCCGGGGCGGGGGACTGCCTGCACCGGATCCTCGAACAGTTCCCCTTTTCTGCGGCGGAGGCCTCTGAGCCCGGCCAACGGCTTGATCTGATCGCCGCAGAGTTGCGGCGGGCTGGGCTTGATCCCGATCTTCAGAACGATGTGTTGATGGGTTTGGAGCAGGTGTTGCAGACCCCCCTGGGGGGACCGCTGGGTGCCTTGTCTCTGGATCGGCTGGGGCCGCATCAGCGCCTGCCTGAACTCAGTTTTGATCTGCCGGTTCAGCACGTGCGCACGGCCGATTTGGTGGCCGCCTTCGGCTGTGATGCCCAGGCCCGTTTTGGCCGCTCCTACAGCCCGGCGTTGGCGTCGCTCTCGATCAACAGCCGCGGTTTTCTCACCGGTTCAATCGATCTGGTGTTCCAGGACCCCCAGCAGAAGCGCTGGTGGGTTCTCGACTGGAAGAGCAATTGGATCGGTGAACGGCGCACCGGTGCTGAGCCGGGACGGTGCGGTCCGCATCACTACTCCCAGGAGGCGATGGAGGAGCAGATGCTGCATCACCACTACCCTCTTCAGGCTCACCTCTACCTGGTGGCTTTGCATCGCCATCTGCGTTGGCGGCTGCCGGATTACGACCCGGAGCAGCATCTGGGCGGCTACGTCTACTGCTTCCTGCGGGGGATGCCCGGATCGGTAGCTGCCTCTCCAGATGATGCTGTCGGGCCTGGGCGCATCGTCGAACCCGTGTCGCTCAATCGCATCGCAGCCCTGGATCGAGCCCTGGGGCAGGTGCCGGCGTGACAGAGCTTCTGCCCCCGGGAATCAGCTCTTGGCCCTCCAGCTTCTCGGCTGGCCTCCATGCCGCTCTGCGGCGACGGATTCCGCCCCAGGCGGATGGCCCCGCATTGGAGGAGCTCAGCCGCGACTTGGTGCTGGCCTTGGAGCAGGGGGAGTTGACGGTGGCGCTGACGCCGGAACGGCTGGCCGTTGCCCAAGCCAGTGGCTGGCTGGAGGGGGATGCCTCCCCCCTGCTGCTTCAGGGTGATCGGCTGGGCTGGCGCCGCTGGTTGCAGGCCATGGAGCAGGTGGTGGCCGAGCTGGTAGAGCGGGCCCAAGCTCCCGTTCCAAAGTCCGTCAAGGTTGTTGATCCCCAGCTGTCGGATCGTCTCAACGCTGAACAGTGCGCCGCCGTGCGCGCCCTGGATCAGGCCTCGGTTGTGCTGCTCAGCGGTGGCCCGGGCACGGGTAAAACCAGCACGGTGGTGGAGATTCTGGCCCGGGCGGAAGCCCGCCATCCAGGCCTACGCATTGGTTTGGCGGCCCCCACGGGCAAGGCGGCTCGGCGCCTGGGGGAGGCAGTGCTGGCACAGCGGGCTCCGTTGCCCTGCAGCACCCTTCACCGCTGGTTGGAGGCCGGCAGCCGTGGCTTCGGCAGGCATCGACAGCGTCCCTTGGAGCTGGATCTGCTGGTGATCGACGAGATGTCGATGCTGGATCTGGCCTTGACCCAGGCCTTGCTGGAGGCGTTGCCCAGCAGTTGCCGGCTGCTGTTGGTGGGGGATCCAGCCCAGCTGCCGCCAGTGGGGAGTGGAGCGGTCTGGCATCGGCTTCAGCAGCCGGACGTGCGCGACCGTTTCGCTGCCGGCGCCGTGCATCTCGAGCGCACCTACCGCAACCGCGGAGCCCTTGCGCAGGTGGCTCAACAGCTTCGCCAGGGGGATCTGCGGGCTTTTGCAGTGGATCTGGCCGCCTTGCCTGAGCAGGCCAATCTTCAAGTGCACCCCAGCCCCCTGCGTCGTTTTCCGGCCTTGGTGCGGCAGCGCTGGATCCAGCGCCTCCAGCAGCTTCAGGAGCTGACTGTTGATCTCGACCGCTGCCCCGAGCAGGGTTTGATGTCGGAGTCGCGGGCCTTGTTCGCGTTTCTGGAGCAGGACCTGTTGCTCTGTCCACGCCGCCGGGGGCCGTGGAGTCTTGATGATGTGCATCGCACGTTGCTGGGGGCCAATTCCGCGGGCAAGGTCGAGCGTTGGCCGATCGGCTTGCCGGTGATCTGCGGCAGCAATCAACCGGAACTCGGCTTGGCCAATGGCGACCTCGGGGTGGTGATCGGGGCCGGCTCTGAACGACGCCTGTTGTTTCAGGTGGTGGATCCGGAAGGCCAGCCGCAGGTGCGCCGTTTGCATCCAGCCCGTTTGCGGCGTTTGGAGCCCGCAGTTGCTCTCACCATCCATCGGGCCCAGGGCAGTGAGGCGGATCGGGTGATCGTGCTCTGGCCCGATCCCCTCGAGGATGGTCTTGCTGCAGAACATCAACGCCGTTTGCTCTACACAGCGATCACGCGTGCTCGTGCCAGCCTTGACCTGGTGACGCTGATCTGAAGCGGGTGATCTGATGCGGGTTGAGCGTCCCTGGGGCTGGTACGAAACGTTGATTCAGGGGGACAACTATTTGGTGAAACGGCTGCTCGTTCGTGCCGGGCAGCAGTTGTCTCTGCAGCGGCATCGTCATCGCAGCGAAAGTTGGACCGTGGTGTCAGGTTCGGGGGCTCTGCTCTGCGGTGAGACATGGCATGCCGCAGGCCAGGGCGTCATGCTCTCCATCCCCTGCGGCGCTGTGCATCGCGCCCGTGCAGATGGCTTGGATCTGCTGATTCTCGAAGTTCAGCACGGTGATGATCTTCGGGAAGACGACATCGAACGTCTTCAGGATGATTACGGCCGGGTGATAACTTGAGATCCAACCTTTGAAGCGTAGGCAACACAACCAGAGCGCAACTCTTCGTTGCAGGGAGGTTGTGAGCCTGATTTCAAGGATCAATCAGGCGAAGCCACCTTCTATGACGGAACAGCAACAGCAGCGCGACGATTCCGCCTGCGCAGTGGATCTTTCTGCATCCGCGCTGCCGGAATCCAATTCCAATGCTGAGGTGTTCACCACCACGATCACATCGGCTGAGCCGGAATCCGGTTTTGCCGGTTTTGGTTTCAGTGAGGCCCTGCTCCGCACCCTGGCGGACAAGGGATATTCCGATCCGTCCCCCATCCAGAAGGCCGCATTCCCCGAGCTGATGCTCGGCCGCGATCTGGTGGGTCAGGCCCAGACCGGTACCGGCAAAACAGCAGCGTTTGCGTTGCCGTTGCTCGAGCGTCTTGAGAGTGGCCAGAAAACACCCCAGGCCTTGGTGCTCGCCCCCACACGGGAGCTGGCGATGCAGGTGGCTGAGTCGTTCAAGGCTTACTCCGCTGGCCATCCCCACCTGAAGGTGCTGGCGGTTTACGGCGGCACGGATTTCCGCTCCCAGATCAGTGCCCTCAGGCGCGGGGTTGATGTTGTGGTGGGCACCCCGGGTCGGGTGATGGACCACATGCGTCAGGGCACGCTCGACACGAGCGGTCTGCGCAGCCTGGTGCTTGATGAAGCGGACGAAATGCTCCGCATGGGCTTCATCGACGATGTCGAGTGGATCCTCGATCAATTGCCTGAGCAGCGCCAGGTGGTGCTGTTCTCCGCGACGATGCCCCCCGAGATCCGTCGCCTGTCCAAGCGTTATCTGAAGGACCCTGCTGAGGTCACGATTCGCACCAAGGATCAGGAAGGCAAGCGGATCCGCCAGCGTGCGATCACGGTGCCGATGCCGCACAAGCTCGAAGCCCTGCAACGGGTCCTCGACGCCTGTGGTGGTGAGGGTGTGATCATCTTTGCCCGCACCAAGGCGATCACCTTGACCGTGGCTGAAACCCTTGATGCCGGCGGCCATCAGGTGGCGGTCCTCAATGGCGACGTTCCTCAGAACCAACGGGAACGCACCGTGGAGCGCCTGCGCAGTGGATCGGTCGACATCCTTGTGGCCACCGACGTTGCGGCGCGGGGTCTTGATGTGGAGCGCATCGGCCTGGTGATCAACTACGACATGCCGTTCGATAGCGAGGCCTACGTGCACCGCATCGGCCGGACGGGCCGCGCTGGACGTACCGGAGAAGCGGTTCTGTTCGTGACCCCACGGGAACGGCGTTTCATCCGCAACCTCGAGCGGGCTACGGGTCAGCCGATTGAAGCGATGGAGGTGCCTGGCAACACGGCTATCAACCAGGGGCGGTTGGACCGTTTGCGCAAGCGTTTAAGTGAGGCAGCCCAGGCGCAACGCCCTGAAGCCGATGAAGCGGCCCTGCTTCAGGAGTTGATGCAGCGGGTGGCCACGGAGCTCGAGCTCAGCCCCGAGCAACTGGCTATGGCGGCGCTCAATCTGGCGATCGGACCCGATGCGCTGCTGCGCAAGGGAGACGATGACTGGATCCAGAACACCCGTCGCAACGACCGTGACCGCGATCGCGACCGCAATTCGGGCGAGCGCCGTGAGCGGCGCGAGCGTCCGGCACGGGCCCCTGAGGAGAACATGCAGCGCTACCGGGTTGAGGTGGGTCACCGCGATCGGGTCAAGCCGGGCAACTTGGTGGGCGCCATCGCTGGCGAGACCGGTCTGCAGGGCCGAATGATTGGCCGCATCCAGATTTTCGACAATCACAGCCTGGTGGATCTGCCCAAGGGCATGCCCGAGGACGTGTTCAACAGCTTGCGTTGCTTGAAAGTGATGAACCGCGAACTGCAGATCAGCCAGGCCTCTTGATGCGTGCGCTTCTGGCTGTTGGCCTGATTGCGGCTCCTCTGGCTGCTTCGGCTTCGGACAACAGCCTTATCACCCAGTTCTGCAGAACGGCCGTCAAGGCCGAGCTACAGAGGGCTGGGACTGTTCCTCCTGAGGGAATGGTGGACGACACCTGCCGTTGTTTTCTGGCGGAGGTGCAGAACGGGGCAGGGATCCAGACGGCCCAGGCCACCTGCAAGGCCAAGGCAGCCGAGACCTATGGCCTCTGATCCCCGGGGATCAAGAAGGGTCAGAGATGGCTCACCTGCACGGTGGCCTCGGGCTGAAGCAGGGCCAACTTCTCCACCACTTGAATCAACTCGATCTGCTCGCTCGGCGTGGACTGCCGGATCAAGTTGTTGAGCAGCACAAGCTTGTCCACCGGATCCAGTTCTCCATCGGCGGTCCAGGCCAGGGCTTGGAAACAAAGGCTGTCGAATGTCATCTCTCTCCTATGTCAGGGTCTTCTGACAATGGAGTGGATGGCTTGGTTGTGGGCGGGTCTTCGGAATTGCTTCTTTTTTTTGTGTTGATTCGTGCGACTGCCCTGTAACGTCATCGGGTTCACGCCTGAGCATTGGCCCTCTCCGAGCTTTCGGAACCGGCTCAAGCGATCGATCAAGTTCAACGGTTCCACGGTCCATGACCATCTACATCGGCAATCTTTCATTCCAGGCGGAGCAAGAGCATCTTGTTGATCTCTTCAATGAGTACGGCGAGGTCAAGAACTGCAGCCTGCCCCTGGATCGTGAGACGGGCCGCAAACGCGGTTTCGCCTTCGTCGAGATGGTCAATGATGCCGATGAGCAAAAAGCCATCGACGATCTTCAGGACGTGGAGTGGATGGGCCGCATGATCCGCGTCAGCAAAGCCACCCCTCGGGAGCGCTCAGGCGGCCCCCGTGGTGGTGGTGGTGGCGGTTACCGCGGCTGAGGCTCAGGCTTCCGCCTCTATCAGTTCTGATTCCATTTCACGCAAGCTCAGCCGACGCAGCACGTCATCACTGCTGTCTGCTGGGCTTTGTTGATGCTCAAGGGCGTCCTGGAACTGGGGCAAGACATCCCGCAGTCCGCGGCGTTTCTGTCGCGCGAGGTAACGGTGAAAGCGGTTGAAAGACCTTGATCGGCTCATGGCACCTCCTTCAGTTGTGGTTCCGTTGTAGTGCGTCTTCAAGGGTGAAAACCGTGTCGGAACGAACCCTCAGGAAAGCTTCAGCAAATCGCTCCCCCTTGATGCGGCTGATGCGCCATCTGGCGCCGCAGCGCCGCCTGGTGCTCGCAGCGGTTAGCTGCTCCCTGCTCAACAAGCTGTTCGATCTGGCCCCACCCGCCTTGATCGGTCTGGCCCTGGACGTGGTCCTGCGCGGTGAGCAGTCTGTGCTGGCGGGTTTCGGTCTGAGGACCGCCGGCCAGCAACTGTGGTTTCTGGCCCTGCTCACCTTTGTGATCTGGGCGGCGGAGTCGCTGTTCGAGTACCTCTACGACGTGCTCTGGCGCAACCTGGCGCAAACCACCCAGCACAGCCTGCGGCTCGAGGCTTACGACCATTTGCAAAAGCTGGAGCTGGCCTTTTTCGAGCAGGACAGTACCGGTCGCCTGATGGCGGTGCTTAATGACGACATCAATCAGCTCGAACGCTTTCTGGATCGCGGTGCCAATCAGATCCTGCAATTGATCACCACCGTGCTGGTGGTGGGCATCGGCATGGCGATGGTGGCGCCGGAGGTGGCCCTGTTCGCCTACCTGCCGATTCCGGTGATTCTTTGGGGATCGCTGCATTTCCAGCGCCAGCTGGCGCCGCGTTACCGGGAGGTGCGGGCCCGGGCGGGCGACCTCGCCTCCCGGCTTGCCAACAATCTGGGGGGAATGCTCACGATCAAGAGCTTCACCGCTGAAGCTCTGGAATTGGAACGTCTGCGGGCGGAGAGCCTGGCCTACCGCCAGAGCAATGCCCGGGCGATTCGTCTCTCGGCGGCCTTTATCCCCTTGATTCGCTTCGCGATTCTGTTCGCCTTCCTGGCGATCCTGTTGATCGGTGGCTTCAAGGCCTTGGCAGGGGAACTGCCGGTAGCCACCTACAGCGTTCTGGTGTTCATCACCCAGCGCCTGCTCTGGCCGTTAACCGCCATTGGCCGAACCCTGGATGAATACCAGCGGTCGATGGCCTCCACGCAACGGGTGCTCGATCTGATCGACACGCCGGTGCTGATCCAGGGAGGAACGGTGCCTGTGGATCCGCAGCGGCTGCGGGGTGAGATTCGCTTTGAAGCGGTGGATTTCGCCTATGCCGGCCGATCAGCCCTGCTGCAGGGCTTCGACCTGACCGTGCAAGCGGGATCGACCCTCGGCATCGTCGGGGCGACGGGGTCCGGCAAGAGCACGGTGGTGAAGCTGCTGTTGCGGCTGTATGAGCGCGATGGCGGAAGCATCTGCCTGGATGGTGTCCCCATCGACACCCTGCAGCTTCAAGACCTGCGCCGCTGCATCGCCCTGGTGAGTCAGGACGTTTACCTCTTCCACGGCACCGTGGCCGAGAACATCGCCTACGGGGTCGCAGATCCCGATCCGGTGGCGATTGAGCAGGCCGCTCGCTTGGCGGAAGCCTCTGGATTCATCGATGCCTTGCCCCAGGGGTACGACACCCTGGTGGGGGAGCGGGGGCAGCGCCTCTCGGGCGGACAGCGCCAACGCATCGCCCTGGCCCGCGCCATCCTCAAAGATGCCCCGGTGCTGGTGCTCGATGAAGCCACCGCAGCGGTGGACAACGACACCGAAGCCGCCATTCAGCGCTCCTTGGTGCAGATCACCCAGCACCGCACCACCGTGGTGATCGCCCACCGGCTCAGCACGGTTCGCCTTGCCGATTGGATTGTGGTGATGGACCAGGGCCGGATTGTGGAGCAGGGCAGCCATGACAGCCTGGTGGCCCAGGGCGGGATCTACACCAACCTCTGGCAGGTGCAGGCCGGCGAAGGGGTTATCGCTTCCTGAAGCAGCTGTTGTTGCCGGCAGATCCGGCGACCATGCTGGGTCCGCAAGCCGGCGGTGCAGCCATGGCCATGCAGGCCTCGATCAGCCATGTGATGCATCACCCCCTTGGGGTGTTCTCGCTGTTGGTGGCGATCAGTGCGGCGGTGCCGCCGTTGATCCGGCGGCTGGGTCTTCCCGATCTGGTGGGGTTGCTGGCAGCTGGCGTGCTGGTGGGTCCCCACGCTTTGAACTGGGTCGACAGCAGCAGCGAAACGGTACGGCTGCTCTCCGATCTCGGGGCGGTGTATCTGCTGTTCACGATGGGTCTGGAGATTGACCTCGAGGAGTTCAACCGGGTCAAGCGCCGCTCGTTCATCTATGGCCTATTGATCCTGTTGATCGGTGTGGGTACGGGTGTGTCGATCGGCCTGATGGCGGGCTTCGCCTCGGTGTCGTGCCTGTTGCTCGGCGCCCTGATGGCCACTCACACCCCCCTGGGCTATCCGATCGTGCGCAGTTACGGCGCCCAGAAGGACGAGGCGGTGGTGGTGAGCGTTGGCAGCACGATCTTCACCGACATCGTGGCCCTGCTGCTCCTGGCGGTGGGGCTGGGGCTGGGCCAGGGCAGCCTCAGCGGTCTTGGCCTGGGCCTGTTGCTGCTCAAGATCGGTGGCTTCGCTCTGGTGGTGGTGATCGGCATCCGCTGGCTGGGCCGGCGCCTGGTGCTGCGGGGCATCAGCGATGAAAACCGGATGGTGCTCGCTGTTTTGGTGGCACTGTTCCTGGCCTCCCTTGGGGCTGAGCTGGCCGGCGTCGAGAAGATTGTCGGCGCCTTCCTGGCTGGTCTGGCGGTGAATTCCGTGCTGCCCGAGGGCCGGGTGAAGGAACAGGTGATTTTTGTGGGTGGCGTGCTGTTCATCCCGATCTTCTTCATCGACCTTGGATTGCTGCTGGATCTGGGCAGCCTCGGCCAAAGCCTGGCCAACTTTCAGTTCACCGCGCTGATGCTGGTAGGCGCTATCGGCGGCAAGGGTCTGGCGTCCTGGCTGAGCGGACGGCTGTTCGGTTATCGCCGCGCCCAGATCCTGATGATGTGGTCGCTGACGATGCCCAAGGTGGCGGCGACCCTGGCCACGGCCTTCATCGGCTACCAGGCGGGTCTGCTCAATCAGACCGTGCTGAACAGTGTGCTGGCGGTGATGGTGGTGACGGCCACCCTGGGGCCGATCCTCACGGAGCAGTCGGTGACACGGCTCAAGGATCCCAGTCCCGATGCGGTGCCGGTCAGCTTCGGTGAGGAGGCAGCGGTGCTGGACGGCGTCAATGAGGTGGTGCAGCGCCCCCTGCGCATCGTGGTGCCGGTGGCCAACCCCAGCACTGAGAAGGGGTTGTTGAGCATGGCGGCCCGATTGGTACGGGGATCGTCGGGGGCTGAAGGGTTGCTGCTCCCCCTGGCGATGGTGAATCCCAGCCTCGAAGAAATGCGCGGTGGTTTGAACCGGGCTGTTGCCGCAGCCCGTGGACGCCTCAGCACGGCGGAGAGCATCGGTGCCCAGTTGGCTGTGCCCACCCGCAGCCTGCTGAGGCTGGATGAAGACATTGCCGGTGGTATGAGCCGCACAGCTTTGGAACAGGCCGCGGATCTGTTGCTGATCGGTGCAGCCCGCACCGATCAACTTCGGGCCTGGCTAATGGGCGACATCGTTGATGGGGTCTGTCGCACGGCTCACTGTCCGGTGGTGGTGGTGAACCTGGGCCGTGAGACCGATAGCAGCCTGGGTCGAATCCTTGTTCCGATCAAAGACCTCTCCGCCAGCGCCCGCGAGCAGTTCGAACTGGCGCTGCGGGTGATCAACTCAGCCCCGGAGGATCAGCGCGTTCGGATCACCCTGCTGCATGTGCACGACCCCCGCTTCAGCGGCCAGGACCGTCACTGGATGGAACAGCAGCTGATTCGCTGGCGTCCGCCGGGGATTCCAGAGGAGCGGTTCCACATCGTGATCGTGCGGGGGCCCGGCATCGATGGGGCCATTCATCGCCTCAGCCGCGAACACGATCTGGTGATCTTGCGCACTCAGCGCAGGCGGGTGGCTGGACTGCCGATTCCCGGCAGTGATCGCATCAGCAAATTGATCCGCCAGCTCCCCTGTGCCTCGATGGTGATCAGCGATCCCTTGGTTTAACAGAGGCCTGCGCACCTCTTCCCGAGATGGGACGAGCGCGCCAAGATGCTGCATAGCGTGTAGTCCATGCCACAAGCCCCCCCTGCTAAGGCGTCAACTGAGGCCATCACATGGCCGGTGGTTGCTGCTGTGGTTGTGGGTCTCAGCGGCGGCCTGATCTTGTCGGTGCCTCTGTGTCGGTTGATCATGGCGCCGTCCAGGACTGCAGATCAACCTTTCGCGCTGCCTCAGCCTGCGCCGCTTGCCAACCCATTTGTTGGTTGGACCGGCTTCGGGGCAAGGGAGGTGGTGGTGCTGGGCCGAGACCGCACTGGCAACAACACTGATGTGATTTTCACGGTGCGGGTGGATGGCACCACCACAACGATCACCCAGATCCCCCGCGACAGCTACATCGATGCCGAGGGCTTCGGTGGCATCAAGCTGAATGCACTGATGGCTTACGGCGGTGTGGAGGCGGTGGAGCGGGAGTTGTCGCGGTTGATGAACCGCCCGATCCGCCATCACATCCTCGTGCGCCTGGATGCGATCGAAACCCTGGCCAACCTGGTGGGGGGCATCGAAGTGGATGTTCCCAAGCGCCTTTATTACGTCGATCGCAGTCAGAACCTGGTGATCGACCTGCAGCCCGGCCCTCAGCTGTTAAGGGGCAAGGATCTGGAGGGCTTTCTGCGTTGGCGCAACGACGGCCGCGGCGATTTCGGCCGGCTTGAACGGCAGCAGCTGGCGTTGAAGGGTCTGTTTGAGCAGATGAAACAACCGCAGAATCTGATCCGCCTGCCGGCTTTGATCACCGCTGCTGGCCAGGCCTTGGAGACGGATCTGGGGCCGATGGAACTGGGGGGATTGATCACCGCCATGGGCACCACCGACCTCAATGCCTCCAGCCTGAAGGCGGTGCCGTTCAATGCCGATGGCATCAGCTATCTGGATACGGAGTGGCCCGCCAAGTCGAGCAGTGGGGCTGATGCGAGTAAGGCCAGCAGCCAGCGCTTCCGCTTCCTGTTCTGATCAGATCAGCAGGGTCAGTGAGTGCACCACCCGTCCGCAGAGGTCTCCAACCTTGGCCCAGCGGTCTTCGTTGACGCTGGTGGCCAGGGTGTAGAGGCGCCCTCGGTCCACCACCACGGTCGCCAGCTCGTGGCGGTCGCGGTCTTCCAGGTGCACGGCGTATTCGAGGTCGTAGAAGGTGTGGCCATTCACCTCGCGCTCCTGCGCTTCCACCAGCTCGGCGGTGCGGCCGCTGCCGGCGGTGGCGATCACCTCACGGCGCAGCCGCTCTCCCACGGCGACGGCGCTGCCCAGTTCACTCAGCTCGTTGTCTTCGCTCACCTTGTTGATCATCAGGCTCACGGTTTCATCGCTGTGGATCAGGTCGTGAAACACCACCCGGGGGCCGTTGCTCACCTGCACCTCGGTCCAACCGGTGGGATAGAGGAAGGCGAAACGGCCATCCGGGCTTTGGTACGACTGCAGCCCGGCCGTTGGTCCCGCTGCGCAGGCTCCCAGCACCAGTGCCAGGACGCTGCAAACGATCACGCGACTCAGAGATTGGAGGAGCTGCATCAGCGGGGCGATCAATCCACGGGCCATTCTGCCTTCGTGCCCTGATGGCCGTGACCACTGTTGCGGCAGATGATCTCCGCAACTCCTACATTTCCCGCATTGGCGGCAGACCACTGAGCGGCTTCACCAAACCGTTGGCCCGGCTGATTGATCAGTTCGAGCGTCTGCCCGGCATTGGCCCGCGCACGGCCCAGCGGCTTGCCCTGCATCTACTGAATCAACCAGAGGAGCAGATCCATCAGTTCGCTGATGCCCTTTTGGCGGCCCGCACCCAGGTGGGCCAGTGCCAAACCTGTTTCCACCTCTCCGCGGATCCCGAATGTGAAATTTGCCGCAACCCCGAGCGCCGCAACGGGGTGATTTGCGTGGTTGCCGATTCCCGGGATCTTCTGGCGCTGGAGCGCACCCGTGAATTTCAGGGGCGCTACCACGTGCTTGGGGGCCTGATTTCGCCCATGGACGGCATTGGACCGGAGCTGCTGCACGTCACCGAACTGGTGCAGCGGATCACCAATGAGGAGATCAGTGAGGTGATTCTGGCTCTCACCCCCAGCGTGGAGGGGGATACCACCAGCTTGTATCTGGGGCGGCTGCTCAAGCCCTTCTGTTCGGTGAGCCGGATCGCCTACGGCCTGCCGATGGGCAGTGAACTTGAATACGCCGATGAGGTCACCCTGAGCAGGGCCCTGGAGGGGCGCCGGCCGGTATGAGCAAGTACAGCGCGATCCCTCCCGCCGAGCGATTGCCGGAATGGCTGAGGCGGCCGATTGGCAACGCCTCCGAGTTGGAGCGGGTGCAGGGGCTGGTCAAACAGAACCGCCTGCACACCATCTGCGAGGAGGGGCGTTGCCCCAACCGCGGCGAGTGCTACGCCGCCGGAACGGCGACGTTCCTCCTGGGCGGATCGATCTGCACACGCAGTTGTGCCTTCTGCCAGGTGGACAAGGGCCAGGCCCCGATGCCGCTGGATGCGGCTGAAGCGGAGCGGGTGGCCGATGCGGTGGAGGCGATGCAACTCCGCTACGTGGTGCTCACGGCGGTGGCCCGTGACGATCTTGCCGACCACGGCGCCAACCTGTTCACCAGCACCATGGCGGCGATCCGGGCCCGCAATCCGCTCATCGCCCTTGAGGTGCTCACCCCCGATTTCTGGGGCGGTGTGGCGGACCCCGAGCGGGCCGTGATGGCCCAGCGGGAGCGGCTGGCGACGGTGCTGGCGGCCCAACCAGTGTGCTTTAACCACAACCTGGAAACGGTGCAGCGGTTGCAGGGGGAGGTGCGCCGGGGTGCCACCTATGAACGATCGCTTGGTTTACTGGCGGCGGCCCGAGAGCTGGCGCCCGAGATCCCGACAAAAAGTGGCCTGATGCTCGGCTTGGGGGAAACCCGCGATGAGGTGATCGCCACCCTCCAGGATCTCCGTGCCGTGGATTGCCAAAGGATCACCCTGGGGCAGTACCTGCGTCCCTCGCTGGAGCACATTCCAGTGGCCCGCTACTGGACGCCGCAGGAGTTCGACGCATTGGCGGAGGTGGCCCGTGAGCTGGGGTTTGCCCAGGTGCGCAGTGGCCCGCTGGTGCGCAGCAGCTATCACGCCGCCGATTGACGCCAGCCCTGCAGACTGCGATCCAGCACGGTGGCCACCTCACCGCTCATCAGGGCCCCGGCACCACCCCAGACCATGCGCAGGGGTAGATCCCCGAGGGCTGCTTCCACATCGCGAGATTTGCTGAAGCCGCGTTGGCGGAAGTAGCGCACCAGCCGGCGGTGCTGCTGCTCGTCGTCGCGGATGGCCAGTAACCGGGCCCGTGAACAGGGGGTGGCCTCCTGGGCCCAGGCCATGGTGGCCGCCCAGATCAGATCACCCACGCCCGCCGGTGCCTTCGGCATCACCCGCATCGTGTCGAGCTGCAGGCCCGTGGCAGCGGGGTAGGCCCATCCCTTCATTTCCCCCAGCAGCAAAAGACTGCCGCTGGCGGCTTGCCGGGCCACCACCAAGCGCAGGCTCCACAGCCCCAGGGGACGGCCCACCTGTAATCGCAGCAGAAGCTCCCGCTCGCGGGCCTCGGCTTCCAATTGCTCAAGCATCGATCGGGATCTGGCCGTGGTCATCGTCCTGCAGTCATGCTGCCTCTGGCATGAAGCCGACCGAGCACACCGCCTCCAGAGGCAGCGCCCCATAGAGATGGGGGAACAGGTCGCCGGTGGGAATGGCATCGGCCCGTAGGGGAGCATTCACTGCGGCGGGATCAATCTCCAGTAGCAGCACCTCGCCAGCGTCGGCATAGAACCGTTCAAAGGTTGCCTTCACCTGCTCTTGCCAGGAGCAGTGGATGAAGCCCACCTGCTCCAACGTCATCCCCCGGGTTGAGATGCGGTAGCTGCCGCTGGCCTGGGCCGCTTGCCAGTCGGCCTTGAGGGCCAGGTGAAACAGGGGTTGATCCAGGGGCACCGCGATGGCATCGGCGGGGAAGTGGTGTTGCTGCCCACCGGCATTCCAGGGGTCGGCGCGCTGCATCAGCCGCTCGAAGCGGGGATCCTCGAGGAAGCGATGGAGCCAGTGGCGCAGTGCCTCCAGCGCGTTGTCGTTATCGAAGCCCTCCGGATCGGCGATGCGCCACTGCCGCACGAACGGCCAGAGGGCGGCATCCGCCAGTGAGCAGTGCTCTCCCAGCAGCCAGCCCTGAGCAGCGATCCTTTGGTTCCAGCTGGTCAGGATCGCCAGACCGGCGGCGCGCTGTTCCTCTTTGTTGGTACCGGGGTAGCGGTCGGTGTACTTGAACCGGTCCAGATGGTGCTTGAACGGGCCGTCGTTCTGCTCGATCAGTGCTGAGGCATCGCCGGTGTTGCGCAGCTCGCGAGGGTCCGCCTGAGCAAGGGCCCAGTCCATCACGGCCAGGCTTTCCTCGATCACCTCGCCGTTCGGCAACACCAACACGGGCACCGTGCCCTTGGGGGAGACCGCCAACATCTCAGCCGGTTTGGCCTTCAGGGCGATTTCGCGCCACTGCACCAGTAACCCGGCCTCCAGCAGGGCCCAGCGGGCGCGCATGGCGTAGGGGCAACGGCGAAAGCTGTAAAGGATCGGCAGCACGGCATCCGGATGGTCCCTGGCAGGGATTGTCCGATGCGGCCTGATCTCTTCAGGCTTGCTGCTGGTCGATGTTGTGTTGGTCGATCTGGTGTTGCCGCATGGCGAAGCGTTCCCGATCGGCATCGGTGAAGCGATCCACGCAGTGCACGCACTGCACCCCTTTGATGTAGCTCGGCAGTTCGCGTTGCTGGGCTGACACCGGTAGGCCGCAGGCGTGGCAAAGGCTGTGCTCGCCGGGTTCCAGCTGGTGGTTCAACGCCACCCGTTGATCAAAAACAAAGCACTCCCCTCGCCAGCGGCTCTCGGTTTCCGGTACCTGCTCGAGGTACTTCAGGATGCCCCCACGCAGGTGATGCACCTCCCCGAAGCCTTGTTGCTGCAGGTAGCTGCTGGCTTTCTCGCAACGGATTCCGCCAGTGCAGAACATGGCGATGCGTTTGCTGCCCTTCTGTTCGATCAGGGGCCGCAGCGTGGACTCTGCCCATTGCGGAAAGTCGCGGAAGCTCTCGGTGCTGGGGTCGATGGCCCCCTCGAACGTGCCGATCGCTGTTTCGTAGCTGTTGCGGGTGTCGATCACCAGGGTCTCGGGATCATCCACCAGTGCATTCCAGTCGTTCGCTTCCACGTAGGTGCCCACGCTGGTGCGGGGGTCCACGCTGTTCACGCCGATGGTCACGATCTCCTTTTTGCGCCTGGCTTTGAAGCGGCGGAACACCGGCTTTTTGGCCCAGCTGCGCTTCACCTCCAGCCGTGCGTAGTGGTCGTTGCCGAGCACCAGGGAAGCGCGCAGATGATCCAGCACCGCATCAACCGCTGATTCCGGGCCACTGATCGTGCCGTTCACCCCTTCATGGGCCACCAACACCGAGCCGAGCACGCTGCCATCGCGAGCCAGGGTCGGCAAGCTGCTTAGCAATGTCTCCCGTCGCTTGTCGTCCAGGGGCGTGAAGGCATAAAACGCCGCTACCAGGAGTCGGCTGTCTTTCGCCAGCACAGGCTCCAGGTTGCTCGGGTCCACGCTGTTACGGGTTCAACAGTCCTCCAGCCTGCATCAGGCCGGGGTGTTCTACCCGTGTTGTTGGTCGTCAGGCTTTCTTGCTGATGCGCACCGCCGCCGGTTTCAGCGGACAGGCCAGGGCATGGAAGGGCTTGTGTCCCCCTTCAAAGATCAGGCTTCCCATGGGTTGAGCGTTGGCGCTGTCGATCTTCATGGCTGTGCCACAGACCTACACGGTGTAGCTCAACAGGGACGCCACCAACAATGAGTCTTTTGTGCAGTGTTTCCGGTTGGTGACAGTCGGGATTGTCGGCGCAGGACCTGTCGGCCGGATCTCAATAGCGGTGATGGTGATGACGCTGCTTGTCGTCTTTGATTGCCTCCAGGATCACGGACAGAACAAACAGGCCAAGCAGGGAGGGGATGACGATGGGATCAATCACGGCGCCTCATCGACGGGCTGTTTCTGGTCTAGCCCTGCACTGACACCCCCAATGTGCCAGTGGAGCAATCGTTACATGGGTCGGCTGATCAGTGGGGCGAGCGGCTGGCCGGAGCCGCCGCTTCCTCCAGCCAGTTGGCTGTCACCCCCGCATCGGCGAGCAGTTGGCGGTCGGCCTCAACATCCGGGTTGCCGGTCGTGAGCAGAACATCGCCGTAGAAGATTGAATCGGCCCCCGCCTGAAGGCAGAGAATCTGCGCTTCCCGGCTCATCGATTCACGGCCTGCGCTCAACCGCACCCGGGCGTGGGGCATCAGGATCCTCGCGGTCGCCACCATCCGCACCAGCTCCAGCGGTTCAAAGGGAGCCTGGTCTTCCAATGGGGTGCCCTCTACCGCCACCAGCCCGTTCACCGGAACGCTTTCGGGATGGGGGTTCATGCTGGCCAGCACCTGCAGCATGGAGGCACGGTCCCGCAGGGTTTCACCCATTCCGATGATGCCGCCGCAGCAGAGGGTGACGCCGGCATTGCGCACCCGTTCCAGGGTTTCCAGCCGTTCCTGGTAGGTGCGTGTGGAGATGATCCGGTCGTAGTGCTCAGGGCTGGTGTCGAGGTTGTGGTTGTAGGCCGTGAGGCCGGCTTCTGCCAACCGTTCCGCCTGTTGGTCGGTGAGCATCCCTGCGGTCACGCAGGCCTCCATCCCCATGCCGCGGACCCCCCGCACCATCTCGAGCATTGCCTCAAAGGGAGCGCCATCGCGGATCTCGCGCCAGGCCCAGCCCATGCAGAAGCGGTCAGCACCGGCCTCCTTGGCGGCCTGGGCACGCTGAAGCACCGGCTCCACCTGCATCTGGGCCTCAAAGGCCGTGACGTCACTGCTGTTGTGGATCGACTGCGAGCAGTAGGCGCAGTCTTCTTCGCAGCCCCCTGTTTTCACGCTGAGCAGCGAGGCCAGCTGGACCCGGTAGCCCGGGTTGGCTTCCCGATGCACGGTTTGGGCCTGCCAGAGCAGCTCCATCAAGGGAAGTTCCAGCAGGGTCTGGATCTCCTCGGTAGTCCAGTCGTGGCGGATGCTGAGGGTCATGGGCTGATCGGATCAAGACCGCCGAAGCGGCGGTTACGACGTTGGAAATCGAGCAGGGCGGCTTTCAAGGCATCGGCATTGAAGTCAGGCCAAAGCACATCGGTGACGTGAATTTCGGCATAGGCCAGCTGCCAGAGCAGGAAATTGCTGATGCGGTGTTCTCCGCTGGTGCGGATCAACAGATCGGGATCCTGTTCGCCAGCCGTGAACAGCTCGGCGGCGATGCTGTTCTCGTCGATGCTGTCGGGGTCTAGCTCCCCGGCAGCAGCGCGTCGGGCCAGACGCTGAGCAGCCTGCACCAGCTCCCGTCGTCCGCCGTAGTTGGTGCACACATTGAAGTGAATGCCATTGTTGCTCGCCGTTCGGGCTGTGGCGTCGGCAATCAGCTCCTGCAGTTTCGGGGGCAGGGCCTGCAGATCGCCGAGAAAGCGAATCCGCACTTGTTCGGCCTCCAGGGCCTGCAGTTCAGCCTGCAACACCCGCTCGAACAGGGTCATCAGGAAATTCACTTCCTCCCCAGGGCGCGACCAGTTCTCCGTTGAGAAGGCGTAGGCCGTGAGGGCTTGGATGCCCCAGTCGCTGCACAGCCGCAGGGTGGACTTCAGCGCTTCAACGCCGGCACGATGCCCCATCACGCGGGGCAAACCGCGGGATTTCGCCCAGCGACCGTTGCCATCCATGATCAGGGCCACATGCTGCGGGAGCCGACCTGGGTCGAGGTCCGCAGGCAGAAGCGAACGATCGGCCGTGTCAGTGCTGGTGGCCGGAGGGCGGCTCAAGACAGCGATTCGGGCGGAGCGCTACCCACCGTACGTCGTGCCGGCGGCATCGATTCGGCGGTGTTGAACAGCTCCCTGAGCAGTTCCTGGAGGCGAGAACTGGTGATCGGTCGTTCCAGCTTGCCCTGGTTCGCCAGAGACAGCGTTCCGGTTTCTTCTGACACCACAATGCAGATGCAGCGATCAAAGCGTTCGGTGATGCCGAGTGCCGCCAGATGACGGGTGCCGAATCGGCTCACGCTGTGCCTCGACAGGGGAAGAATCACGCCCGCCGATTCGATTCGATTGCCCCGCACCAGCACGGCACCGTCGTGGAGGGGGGTGTCGGCGGCGAACAAGTTGAGCATCAGCTCTCGACTCAGCACAGCACCAATGGGGATGCCGGGATTGAGAAAATCCTCGGGCCTCAGGTCGCTTCCCAGGTCCACCACGATTAAGGCACCACGCCGCAACTGAGACAGCCGGCCCGCGGCCTCAGTGATCTGGCTGACGGTGCCCGCCGAAGCGCTGAACTCTTTCTGAGGGTTGCCCAGCAACACGGCAAGACGACCGGTGCCCAGCAGCTCCATCAGGCGACGCAGCTCCCCTTGCCAAAGGATGGCCAGGGACAGCGAACAGGCCATGACGAGCGCGTCAACCAGCTTTGTGGTGAGGGGCAGGTTGGCGAAGCGCTGGACAAACCAGGCCATCGCCACCAGAAACAACCAACCCCGAAGCAGCCAGAGGGTGCGCTGCTCGTTGACGCGGGAAAAAAGCAGAAAGCCGATGGAAGAGGCAAAGAGAACGTCGAGCACTAGGCGCGGATCCACCACCGCCAACACGTTCACTCCGCCCTTCTCACTGCTGACTTCAACGTAACGCGTTGAATCGTTCTGGCAAAACGTCGTAGCGCAGCAGGTCATCCGGCTGCTCCCGTTTCTGCACCAGTTCCGCTGAACCGTCGTGCACCAGAACGGCAGCGGGCCTCGGGATCCGGTTGTAGTTCGAACTCATTGAGGCGTTGTAAGCACCGGTGGCAAACACGGCGACGATGTCACCGCTCTCGGTGGTGGGTAGGGGGAGGTCCTTCAGCAGCACATCGCCGGATTCGCAGTGCTTGCCCACCAAGTTCACACTTTCGTCTGGCTTGGCCAGCGGGCGATCGGCCAGGCAGCAGGTGTAGAGAGACTGGTAGGTGATCGGGCGAGGGTTGTCGCTCATGCCACCGTCGATGGCCACGTAGGTGCGCACGTTCGGGATCGTTTTGCGCGAGCCCACCGAATAAAGGGTCACGCCGGCGGTCGCCACAAGGGAACGACCCGGTTCGCACATCAACCGCGGCAGCTCGAGGCCCCGTTCCTGGCATGCGCTGGTGACCGCTTCGGCCACCACCTGGATCCACTGCTCAATGCTCGGGGGATCGTCCGATTCCACGTAGCGGATGCCCAGGCCACCGCCCACGTTGAGGTCGGTCACCGGATGGCCCAGCTCACGGGCCAGCTTCAGCTTGTCGGCCATTACCGCCGCCAGATCCCGGTGGGGCTCGAGTTCAAAAATCTGGGAGCCGATGTGGGCGTGAAGTCCGGTGAGTTGGGCCCAGGGTTGTCCCATAAGGCTGCGCAGCACGGGTTCCACCTGGTCGGGATCGAAGCCGAACTTGCTGTCCAGGTGACCGGTGCGGATGTATTCGTGCGTGTGGCACTCGATGCCGGGGGTGAAGCGCAGCATCAGACGAGCCGGTTCGGCTCCAGCGGGCACCAGTTCGGCGAGGCGATCCAGATCGTGCTGGTTGTCCACAACGATCGTCACTTTGTTGGCGTAGGCGAGCAGCAACTCCTCGTCGGATTTGTTGTTGCCGTGCAGCACCATGCGATCCCCGGGCATCCCCCCGCGCAGCGCCGTCAGCAATTCACCGGCTGACACGGCATCCAGACCCAGCCCCTCGGAGGCCGCCAGGCTGCTCATCACCAGAGAGCTGTTGGCTTTGGAGGCGTAGATCGGTAGGGATGGCCCGGCGTAATGCTTTTCCAGGGCCTGCCGGTAGGCCCGGCAGGTGGCCCGAACGGTCGCTTCATCCAGCACATACAACGGTGTGCCGTAACGCTCGGCCAGATCGCTGAGACGACACCCCCCAACAACAAGACGGTCGGTGCCGTCGAGTTCTGTGGTGATCGGGGTCAGGTTGCGATTGGGGCTCTCCGCATCCCGGTTGGCCTCGAAGGGCCGTTGACTGGTGATGGTTTGGGTCACGGAGTGGCGGCGTCGGAGGGCAATCTAAGAATCGACCCTGTAGAGGGCGGACAGATCCCGCAGATCCTGCGTCTTGATCCGTCCTGGCAGCAAGCCTGTCTGGCATTGGATCAACGGGCGCTCAACGGCCTCTGGACAGGAGAGCAATGGCGGCGGGAGCTGGACGACCCCCGGCGCCTCTGCATCGGTGTTGTGCAGATCGACGTCCTTTGGGGTGTGGCCTGTGGCTGGATGGTGGCCGATGAGCTGCACATCACTGCGGTGGCTGTGGATCCCGACAGGCGTCGCAGTGGCCATGGAGGTCTGCTTTTGCATGCACTGTTGCAACGGGCACGACAGCACGGTGCAGTGCACGCCACCCTCGAAGTGGCCAGCGACAACGTTGCCGCTCTGGCGCTTTACGCCAAAGCCGGTTTTCGCACCGCAGGCACCCGTTCCGGGTACTACTCCGATGGTCGCGACGCCCTCATTCTGTGGTGTCGCATCCCGTCACCTCCGTCGCCCACGTCGGCGGCTTGAAGTTGTTCGGTTTCCCGTCCCTGGGAGACAAAAAAGCGGTGAATCTTGTGGGATTCATTGATATTTTTTGTGCGCTTCAGGCCAGTCTCAGACTGGAAAGTGACCGAACAGACCGAACACTCGCAGCGATCCCTCAACCCTGATAGCTTGGTCACATCACTGCACTGGCCCAGCGATGTTTGAACGCTTTACCGAGAAGGCCATCAAGGTGATCATGCTGGCCCAGGAAGAGGCTCGCAGACTTGGTCACAACTTCGTTGGTACAGAACAAATCCTCCTCGGCCTGATCGGCGAGGGAACGGGCGTTGCCGCCAAGGTTCTCAAATCCATGGGGGTCAACCTCAAGGATGCTCGGGTTGAAGTTGAGAAAATCATCGGCCGTGGTTCCGGCTTCGTTGCCGTCGAGATCCCCTTCACGCCCCGCGCTAAGCGGGTGTTGGAGCTGTCTCTGGAAGAGGCTCGCCAGCTTGGTCATAACTACATCGGCACTGAGCACCTGCTGCTCGGTCTGATCCGTGAAGGCGAAGGTGTTGCTGCCCGTGTGTTGGAGAACCTCGGTGTCGACCTGGCCAAGGTGCGCACCCAAGTGATTCGCATGCTGGGTGAAACCGCTGAAGTCTCTGCCGGTGGCGGTGGCGGCGGTGGAAAGGGATCCACCAAAACTCCCACCCTCGACGAATTCGGCAACAACCTCACTCAGCTCGCCACCGAAGCGAAGCTTGACCCCGTGGTGGGTCGTCACAACGAGATCGACCGCGTCATCCAGATTCTGGGTCGCCGCACCAAGAACAACCCTGTTTTGATCGGCGAGCCGGGTGTCGGTAAGACCGCCATCGCTGAGGGTTTGGCCCAGCGCATTCAGCAGGGTGACATTCCTGACATCCTCGAAGACAAACGTGTTCTGACCCTTGATATCGGCCTGCTGGTGGCCGGCACCAAGTACCGAGGTGAGTTCGAAGAGCGCCTCAAAAAGATCATGGAGGAGATCAAGTCGGCGGGGAACGTGATTCTCGTGATCGACGAGGTGCACACCCTGATCGGTGCCGGTGCTGCTGAGGGGGCGATCGACGCCGCCAACATCCTCAAACCGGCCCTCGCCCGCGGCGAGCTCCAGTGCATCGGGGCCACCACCTTGGATGAGTACCGCAAGCACATCGAACGTGATGCTGCCCTGGAGCGCCGTTTCCAGCCGGTGAATGTGGGCGAGCCGTCCATCGACGACACCATCGAAATCCTGCGGGGCCTTCGCGAGCGTTACGAGCAGCACCACCGCCTCAAGATCACCGATGACGCCCTTATTGCGGCTGCAACCCTCGGCGATCGCTATATCTCGGATCGCTTCCTGCCCGACAAGGCCATCGACCTGATCGACGAAGCCGGTTCCCGGGTGCGTCTGCTCAATTCGAAGCTGCCCCCCGCGGCCAAGGAAGTGGACAAAGAACTGCGTTTGGTGCAGAAGGAGAAGGAGGATGCCGTCCGCGATCAGGACTTCACCAAGGCTGGTGAACTGCGCGAGAAGGAAGTGGAACTGCGTGAGCAGATCCGTTCTCTGCTTCAGACCAACAAGGATGAGGCCAAAGCCGACGCCAGCTCTGAAACCGGTGAAACGGCTGTTACCGAGGCGGCTGCCTTAGACAGTTCACCGATGGTGAACGAGGAGGACATCGCCCAGATCGTGGCTTCCTGGACCGGTGTTCCAGTGCAGAAACTCACCGAGAGCGAGTCGGTCAAGCTTCTCAACATGGAGGAAACTCTCCACCAGCGTCTGATCGGTCAGGACGAAGCCGTCAAGGCGGTGTCTAAGGCCATTCGCCGTGCCCGGGTCGGCTTAAAGAACCCCAACCGCCCGATCGCCAGCTTCATCTTTTCTGGCCCCACCGGTGTCGGTAAAACCGAGCTCACCAAAGCTCTGGCCACCTACTTCTTCGGCAGCGAGGAGGCGATGATCCGCCTCGACATGTCGGAATTCATGGAGCGCCACACGGTCAGCAAGCTGATCGGCTCGCCTCCGGGCTATGTGGGCTTCAACGAAGGCGGTCAGCTCACTGAGGCCGTGCGTCGCAGGCCTTACACCGTTGTGCTCTTCGACGAAATCGAAAAGGCGCACCCCGATGTGTTCAACCTGCTGCTGCAACTCCTGGAAGACGGTCGTCTGACCGACTCCAAAGGCCGCACAGTCGACTTCAAGAACACCCTGATCATCATGACCTCGAACATCGGTTCGAAGGTGATCGAGAAGGGTGGCGGCGGCCTCGGTTTCGAGTTCTCCGGTGAAAGCGCTGAGGAGTCTCAATACACCCGGATCCGTTCCCTGGTGAATGAGGAGCTCAAGCAGTACTTCCGGCCTGAATTCCTTAACCGTCTCGACGAAATCATCGTCTTCCGTCAGCTGAACCGCGACGAGGTCAAGGAGATTGCCGAGATCATGCTCAAGGAGGTCTTTGGCCGCATGGGCGAGAAGGGCATCACCCTTACGGTGTCCGATGCGTTCAAGGAGCGCCTGGTGGAGGAGGGCTACAACCCCGCCTATGGCGCACGTCCGCTGCGTAGGGCTGTCATGCGTCTTCTCGAGGATTCCCTCGCCGAAGAGGTGCTGTCTGGTCGGATCAAGGACGGCGACCATGCCGAAGTTGATGTCGATGAGAACAAGAAGGTGGTGGTCCGCCATAAGGGTCAGGTGGATACGGCACCGCAACTTGCCGGCGCCAGCGTCTGATGGTTCGATCCATCTCGTCCCACTCCATTGCCCCCGCCAGCGTTTTGCGGGGGGATGGGGCCTGGGATGAGGCCTTGCCTCAGATCAAATCCCTCTGCTCACGTCCGTTGGTGCTGGGTCGCAGTTCCTCCACGGCTGACCAGCGTCAGTGTTTGGTCGTGGATCTTCAGGCCCAAGGGCTACTCCCCGTTCAGGCTCAGCTTCAGTTCGACTGCTGTGAGCAGGATCTCCACAAAGTGGCTTTGGAAGCCCAGGGCTGCGACGCCGTTCTGGCAGCCGGGGGCGGAAAAGTGCTGGATGCCGGCAAGCTGCTGGCCCACCGCCTTTCCCTCCCCTGCATCACTGTTCCGCTGAGCGCCTCCACCTGTGCCGGTTGGACGGCTCTGTCCAACATCTATTCCCCTCAGGGTGCTTTCAAAGGGGATGTGGCCCTGGATCGTTGCCCTGATCTTCTTGTCTTCGATCACGGCTTGGTGCGCCAGGCCCCACCCCGCACCCTTGCCAGTGGTGTCGCTGATGCCCTGGCCAAGTGGTACGAAGCCTCAGTGAGCAGCGGCGACAGCTGCGATGGTCTGGTGCAGCAGGCCGTGCAGATGGCTCGGGTGCTGCGGGATCAACTGCTGATCGACAGCCTCACGGCTCTGGAAGATCCAGACAGTGCGGCCTGGGTGCGCACCGCCGAAGCCTGTGCTCTCACCGCCGGGGTGATGGGGGGACTGGGCGGCGCCCGTTGCCGCACTGTCGCGGCCCATGCCGTTCACAACGGCCTTACCCAGCTGGAGGCTTGTCACCACGTTCTCCATGGCGAGAAGGTGGGTTTCGGAATTCTTGTGCAGCTTCGCTTGGAGGAACGTCTGGGCGGCAACCGCCTTGCAGGTCAGGCGCATCGCCAGCTGCTGCCGTTGCTGCGACAGCTGGGTTTGCCTGTCAGCCTTGATGATCTGGGTCTGGCGCAGGCCAGCCTCAGTGAGTTGCAGGAGGTGTGTCGCTTCGCCTGCCGCGAGGGTTCCGATCTGCATCATTTGCCCTTCGCTGTAACGCCTGGTGCTTTGCTGGAGGCCCTTGTGGGTGCTGCGGAACTCAGCCCCATCAACCTTTGAAGACGCTTCTGGATCAACTGCGGCCGGCTCTGCTTGACCCGCAGGCCGAGTCCCTGGCTGCTGAGGTGCAGTGGTGGAATTTGCCTGGCCTGGGAGTCGATGATCCCTTCCCGGTTGCGGTGCTCGGCCAAGGCTCTCCGTTGTTGCTGCTGCATGGTTTCGACAGCAGTTTTCTCGAATACCGGCGCCTGGCTCCACTCCTGGCTGATCGCTTTCAGCTGTTTATCCCCGACCTGTTCGGCTTTGGCTTTTCGCCACGTCCCTTGGGTCTGACCTATGGGCCGCAGGCTGTTTTGCGACATCTCGATGCCCTGTTGGAGCGGCTTCCTACAGAGGCTCCAGTGGGCCTGATCGGTGCTTCGATGGGTGGCTCAGTGGCCGTGGAGTTGGCCCGGCGTCATCACGAGCGCGTGGCTTCTCTGCTGCTGCTTGCTCCAGCCGGTCTCACGGGGCGTCCGATGCCCGTGCCGCCCCTGCTGGATCGTGTTGGTGCCTGGTTCCTGGGTCGTCCCGGCGTGCGGCGGGGGCTTTGTCGCCAGGCCTTCGCCGATCCCGATACGGATGTGGGAGCTCCAGAAGAACAAATTGCCTCCTTGCACCTGCAATGCCCCGGCTGGGCTGAGGCGTTGGCAGCCTTCGCCCGCAGTGGTGGTTTCGCCGGATGTGGAGATCCCCTGCCCTCCCAATCACTGCATGTGATCTGGGGTGACAATGATCGGATTCTGCGTGCTCCGCAGAAACAGGCGCTTCAGGCCTTGCTGGATCAGCCTGTGGAGACCTTCCCCTCCTGCGGCCACCTCCCCCATATCGATCAGCCCCGCAAGGTGGCTGACCGTTGTCATGCGCTGTTGACCAATGGCTGATCCCGTTCTCAATGTGCTGGCAGGGGCCCTGCGCCTTTGGATTCGCAGCCAATGCGAGAGCCTCGGCAGCCTCGAGCTGGCCCTGAACGGTTCCACCTGGTCTTTGCTGCGGGGGCGTCTGGATGGCGTGACTCTCAAGGCGAGGGATGCCTGTTTTCAGGGGCTGCCCTTGCAGAGCGTGGAGTTGTGCAGCGGTCCGATTGCGGTGGACATGAAGCTGCTGAGTCCCGGTCAGATGTTGGCCCTGCAGCAGCCGTTCCAGGTGGAGGGAGAGGTGAGCTTCAACGGGCGTCAGCTCAACAGCGCTCTGCTGGCCGAACCCTGGCGCTGGCTCGGGGATTGGATGGCTGAGCAACTGATGGGCCTCAGCCCGTTGGGGGCTCTGCGTATTGAAGCGGATCTGCTCGAGTTGCAGGTGCCCGTCGCTGCTCATCAAGATCCTGCTCGCCGTCGCTTCCGCCTCAATGCTGAGCAGGGAACGTTGTGCTTCCGGCCGGAGACCGCCGATGAACCGTGCACCTTGCTTCCGATGGATCCTGCCATTCGGATCGTGCACGTGCAGCTGGCGAGTGGTCAGTTGGCCCTCAAAGGTCAGGCCAGCGTCACCCCATAGCGCTTGTTATGGGGCCAACAGCGGTTGGCACAGCGCGATGGCGTAAAAGACCACTGCTGGGGTGAACAGATAGCTGTCGATCCGGTCAAGGATTCCGCCATGGCCGGGCAGCACGTCACCGGAATCCTTCACGCCTGCATCGCGTTTCATCATCGATTCGGTCAGGTCTCCCACCAGGGCGAACAGAGCGATCAGTGCGCCCAGCAGCAGCCCCGGTAGGCCATGCAGGGGCCAACCCATCAGCTGGCCGCAGACCAGGCCGATCAGCATGGCTGAGATGAATCCACCGATCGCCCCTTCGATGGTTTTCCCGGGGGAGATCGGAGAGAGGGGCCGTCGCCCGTAGTGCCGTCCCACGGCCCAGGAGCCGATGTCGGTGGCGACGATCATCAAGCAGGCCGACAGCGTGATCTCCAGACCGTTGTCCAAACCGCGAAGACTTAGCCAGTGGCTGGGCAAAAAACCGAGGTAGAACAACCCGAAGATCGATGCCGCAATGTCGGCGATGGAACCCGTGACCGGTTGCAGCAGCAGCCAACCGCAGATGGCGGCTCCAGAGAGGGGCAAAACAGCATGGGCTACATCAGCCGGGAGTCCGCCCTGAATCGCCCACTGGGTGGTGAACAGCAGCAGTTGGCAAGCCACAAGGGTGGTTTTGGTGGCGGGGCGAATTCCCTTGAATTGCGCCATCCGGAAGAACTCGAGCAGGCCGAGGTGCACCATTCCCCCCAGCGCTGCGGTGAACCACCATCCCCCCAGGCTCACCACCAGCAGGCCGAAACCGCCTACACCCAGGCCACTGATTAACCGTTTTCGCAGCGCTGCTCGGGCCGTTGGGACTTGGCTCTGATCGAGGACAACCTCACGAATCACGCTGATTGGAGGCATCCTCAAGTCACCCTATCAATCGCCCTTGGAGAGGATCTCGAGCTTTACCGGCACTTCCCCCGCCTGCATCATTTTGAGCTGGGATGCGGCTCCATGGGCCAGATCGATCACCCGGTGGTATCTGAACGGGCCACGGTCATTGATTCTCACCACCACACTGCGGCCATTGCTCAGATTGGTGACGCGCACCTTGGTGCCAAAGGGGAGTGTGCGATGGGCCGCCGTCAGCGTGCCCTTGCGGAAGCGCTCACCATTGGCAGTTGTGCGGCCGTAAAACCCCGGCCCATACCAACTTGCGGCCCCCTGAACCACCTCGATCAGCTTGCTTGGCATGGCTGAGTCGGTTGCTATCGGTTTCGGAGGAGGGGCTGGCAGGGGCCTGACCGGGACGGCCTCCAGGATTCCTGTGATCTCTTCGCTCTCCTGGATGGCCTTAATCACGAACTCTTCGCCATGGGGGCTGGCCGCAACGGAGGGGCCCAGCATCAGCGCCATCAGCAGCGATGTCAGAGGTTTCATCCACCGCAGCCGAATGCGTGGATTGAAGCGGCTGTGGGGTTGGATTTCACCCCCCGTTCACCACAGACAGCGTGTCGGGCATTTGGTCTCCCCAGAACAGCTGCTGGCGCTCGAGCCAGCTCTGCCGCTGACGATCCAGCCGTTCGCCGGGAATCAGCAGGGGGATACCAGGGGGGTAAGGGCACAGCAATTCAGCCGCAATGCATCCCTCCGCGTCCTTCAACGCCACCTGGTGATGCACAGCCGTCCAGGCCTGGCTGGGTGACTGCGCTGTGGTGGTGACCAGTGGCAGCGGTGGGGCTTCGAACGCCGGCAAGGGAGCGCGATCGGGAAAGTGCTGCAGCAGGTTCTGCCAGTGGTGTCGCATTTGGCGCCCCAGCCCTCTGTGGCGTGCCAGCCCCAGGCAGAAGGTGAGGGTGGCTGGTTCCGGTAATTCGCCTACCAGCCCGCGGGCCAGAAACCATTCGTCGGCATCCAGGCCAGTGATTCCGGCCTGGCCTGTGTGCAGGATCAGGCGCAGCGGATCCTGGTTGTGCAGCAGAGGTACGCCGCTGTTGCGTAGGCCCTCGCCGAGCTCTTCAGCCTCCTGCAGACGCCGCAGCAATTGCCGGCGTCCCTTGAGGCGTTGCCAGTGTTGAAGGGCTTCTTCGCAGGAGGCCAGCAGCAGCGCACTGGGGCTGGTGGTCTGCAGCAAGCCCAGGCTGCGTTCCACCCGCACGGGATCCAGACGCTCCCCCTGCAGCCAGAGCACCGCTGTTTGCGCCAGAGCAGCCGCTGATTTCTGCAGGGAATGCACCACCAGATCAGCGCCGCAATGCAGGGCGCTGGGGGGGAGGGGGTGATCCACTCCTGCAGCGAAATGACAGCCGTGGGCTTCATCCACCAGAACGCAACAGCCCTGTTGCTGCAGCCGCTGAATCACCGCCGTCGGGTCATTGGCATAGCCCTGGTAGGTGGGATGCACCAGAACCGCAGCACGGATGGGTGCTCCGTCGGAGGGCAGAGCCTCCAGCACCCGTTCGATCCAAGCTGCATCTGCCGGTGCCGGCTGGCCGCAATCGCTTTGGAAGGGGAGATCGAACAGCACCGGCCGTAGGTCCCCAAGAACGCAGGCCTGAATCAGGCTGCGATGGACATTGCGGGGCAGCAGGACCCGCTCTCCCGGCCGGACCATGGCCAGCAGTGCGGCCTGCAGCAACCCCGTGGCCCCGTTCACCCCGTACCAGCAGCGCTCCACACCCATCTGTGCCGCGGCGAAGCGTTGGCTTTCTGCGATGGCGCCGTCTGCTTCCAGCGGACCGCCAAGGGCTGGCAGTTCCGGCAGATCCCAGATGCCAGCGCGGCGGCGCAGCAATTGACGCAGTCCATCCGGGAGGGCAGCCCCCCGTCCATGGGCCGGCAGAAAAAGGGGCTGACCGATTCGACGGGTGAGCTGGGGCAGAAGCGCCATCGAATCCGCCTGATCTCCTTAAAGTCTCTCTCTGTATTAATCGCGATGCGATGCGTTACGACCCCGGGCGGGATCTGGCCTGGTTGCTGCTGCGTCCCTGGGTCGCCATTCCGCGCCTAGTCCATGTGCTGTGGTCCTTGGCGGGGCTTGTGCTGGTGTTGCTGCTGCGTGGAGGCAGCAGTGACCCCGCCGTTCAGCAGGGGCTGGCGCGTCGCATTCTCAACACCCTGACGGGGCTGGGGCCCTGCTTCATCAAGCTGGGGCAGGCTCTCTCCACCCGACCGGATCTGGTGCGTCGGGATTGGCTGGAGGAACTAACGCGCCTGCAGGACGATCTGCCGGCCTTTCCCCATGCCACCGCCCTGGCCTGCATTCGCGAGGAACTCGGTGCTCCGGCCGAGGAGTTGTTTGAGGAGTTCCCCGACTCGCCGATTGCCGCTGCCAGTCTTGGCCAGGTTTACAAAGCCCGTTTGCAGGGCCAGCACTGGGTTGCGGTGAAAGTGCAGCGCCCCAATCTCAGCTTCATTCTGCGGCGGGATCTGGTGTTGATCCGGGCCTTGGGGGTGATGGCGGCGCCGCTGTTGCCGCTCAACCTGGGTTTCGGCCTGGGCGGAATCATTGATGAGTTTGGCCGCAGCCTGTTTGAGGAGATCGATTACGGCCTGGAAGCGGCCAATGCCGAGCGGTTTTCGGCTCTCTTCGCGGACAACGATGCGGTCTACATCCCGAAGGTGGAGCGGATGCTCAGCTCCACTCGGGTGTTGACCACCACCTGGATCGATGGCGCCAAGATGCGCAACAGCGAAGAGCTGCGCTCTCAAAGTCTTGATCCAACGGCGTTGATCCGCACCGGCGTGATCTGCGGCCTACAGCAGCTGTTGGAGTTCGGCTATTTCCACGCCGACCCTCACCCCGGCAACCTCTTCGCCCTGCCGGGTCGCACCGGCGATCTCGGCCATGTGGGGTATGTCGACTTCGGAATGATGGACTCCATCAGCGACAGCGACCGGCTCACCCTCACTGGTGCTGTGGTGCACCTGATCAACCGTGATTTCTCTGAGTTGGCCAAGGACTTCCAATCCCTCGGTTTCCTCAGCCCCACGGCCGATCTCACACCGATCATTCCTGCTCTCCAAGAGGTGCTCGGCGGCAGTCTTGGCGACTCGGTTGGATCGTTCAACTTCAAGGCGATCACCGATCGTTTTTCGGAGCTGATGTTCGATTACCCCTTCCGGGTGCCGGCTCGCTTCGCCCTGATCATCCGTGCCGTTGTTAGCCAGGAAGGTCTTGCTCTGCGGCTCGATCCGAACTTCCGGATCATTGCTGTGGCCTATCCCTATGTGGCCCGTCGACTGTTGGCGGGAGACACCAGCGAGATGCGAGAGAAGCTGCTGGAGGTGATCTTTGATGAGTCAGGCCGCCTGCGCCTGGATCGGTTGGAAAGTTTGCTGGACGTGGTGGGTCAGGACGCTCCCGCTCCAGGGAAGGAACTGATCCCTGTGGCCGGGGCAGGCCTGCGGCTTCTGTTCAGCCGAGATGGTGCTGACCTGCGCAAGCGTCTTCTGATGACGCTGATCCGTGACGATCGTCTGCACACCGACGACGTGCGTGCCCTTGTCGGACTGCTCGGACGCACCTTCGGCCCTGGGCGTCTGGCCGGTGGGTTCCTGAGGGTTCTCAATCCCCTGGCGGCAGCGTGAGGCTGAGATCACGACTCCAGCGAGATTGCCGAACTCACCGCTAAGGTCTCAGCTCTTTGAGATCGGCGTCGATGCCTGAGGAGATCAGCGCCCAGGAGCTTGAGCAGCTGCTCCAGATGATGACTCTGCCCCAGCCCCCCTACCTACTGGCTGGCATTGGTCTGTTGATGGGTGTGCTCTGCGGCCTGACCTTCGGCCGTCAGGTGCAGAACAAGTTGGATGGCTGGAAGCAAGACCGGCTCCCCCTGTTGCCACTGGGGACAGCAGAGATCAACCTCAGCTATGCCGGCACCCTCATCGGGGTGACGCTGTTCATTGGGTGTTGTCTTCAGATCTTCGGGTTTGCCTCAGGCGCTGCCCTGCTGGTTGCCCTGCTGCTCTCGCTGCTGACCGGTGGAGCTTTGTTTTCTCAGCTCGAGCGCCTGATGCAGCAGGTTGAAGCGGGCAAGTTCAAAGCGGTTGACTTCGACAACTTCGACGAATTCTTCTGAGCTTCGTCTGACCTGGTCGTTTCTCGTTCGTGATCTGAGCCCTTAAGCGAAGCCGCTGTTCTGTTTGAAAGAGAGTGGCCGCGAAGCAGAATGGTTATCAACCACTCCTTTTGGAGATGACAACCCTTTCTGCGGCTGTCTCCACAAGTCGTCTCCTCGTTGTGGAAGACGATGACAGTATTCGGGAAACAGTCGGAGAGGCCTTGCGTGCGGAGGGTTTCGAGGTTCACACCTGCGCCGATGGCGCCTCAGCCCTCAACCTGATCACGGCTGACAGTTCAGACCCATTGGATCTGATTGTCCTCGATCTGATGCTCCCGGGTTTGGGGGGGCTTGATCTTTGCCGTGAGCTCCGTCGCATTAACAACACCACCCCGATCCTGGTGATCAGCGCCCGTGACAGCGAGACCGATCGGGTGCTTGGGCTGGAGGTGGGTGCCGACGATTACCTGGTCAAACCCTTTGGGCTGCGCGAGCTGGTGGCACGCTGCAGGGCCTTGCTGCGGCGATCCCGTCAGACGGAGACGTCGTCGTCCGAACCGAAATCCCTCAGTCACGCCAACCTTTGCCTGTTTCCCAGTGAATGCAGGGTCACCCGGGATGGCACTGACCTCACTCTCTCCCCCAAGGAATACAAGATTCTCGAGCTGTTCATTCAGAACCCCAAGCGCGTCTGGAGTCGCGATCAGCTGCTGGAGAAAATCTGGGGTGTCGACTTCATCGGTGACACCAAAACCGTGGATGTTCACATCCGCTGGCTGCGGGAAAAGGTTGAGCAGGAGCCCTCATCTCCTCAATTGATTCGTACGGTCCGCGGCTTCGGGTATCGCTTCGGCTGAGGGTCCTGTGGTGATCTCTGCCGCACTCGGCTTTGCAGCTGGTATCGGGATCACGCTTCTGTTGCAGCGTCGACGCCGTGCCCTGGCGTCCAAGCGTGCGCCCAAGGACCGCTCCATCGTCTTGAACGCTCCCCAGCTGCTGGCCTGGATTGATGCGGCCACCCAGGGCTGGGTGATTTTGGCCCCGGATCACTCCATTGCCTACATCAACGATCGGGCCGAACGGCTGCTGCATATCCCCTCCAATCGCCTGGTTCGTGGCATGAAGCTCCGGGATGTCCTCGACATTCCTGCCTTGGAGGAGTTGATCTTCAGCAGCCGCTATCAACTGCGTCCCCAGCGTTGTGAATGGGATCAACAGGGGACCCCGCTGGAGGCCGTTGTTCTGCCGGGCAGTGATGAATGCTGGCTGGTGCTGATCCAGAGCCGTCAGTCCCTCGAAGCCCAGCAACAGCAGCAGGAACGCTGGGTGAGTGATGTGGCCCATGAGCTCAAGACTCCCCTCACCGCCCTGATGCTGGTGAGCGATCGGCTGGAACTTGCCGTCAAGGAAGAAGACACGGCTCTGGTGCAACGGCTGCAGAAGGAACTCCGGCGTCTTCAGCTGCTGGTGGAAGACCTGCTGGAGCTGTCGCGGTTGGAGAACAGCCTGCCCCAGGACGACAGCGACCATGTGCCCCTCACCCTGGAGGATCTGGTGGACAGTGCCTGGGGATCCATTGGCCCGATCGCGGAGGAACGGCGGGTGACGCTGCAGCTGGACCGCAGCGAATCCGGGCCCCTGCTTGGTGATCAGCGCCGTTTACACCGTGCGGTGCTCAACCTTCTCGACAATGCACTGCGCTACTCCCCGGAGGACAGCAGCGTTGATGTGAGCGTGCGCCAGAGCGGCGGTTGGTGGTCGCTCAGCATTCGTGACCATGGCCCTGGATTGAGTGAGACCGATCTCACGCGCATGTTTCAACGCTTCTATCGGGGGGATCCTTCCCGCGCCCGCTCCAACCGCAGCGGCAGTGGCCTTGGACTGGCGATCGTTCAGCAGATCGCCGTGAACCATGGCGGCCGCATCGAAGCCCGTAATCATCCCGTCGGCGGAGCCTGCATGGAGCTGCTGCTGCCCCGAGATCCCCTGGGATGACGCGCCAGCGCCTGCAGAAACTGATCGCTGCTGCCGGTCTCTGCTCAAGACGCCGGGCTGAGGAATGGCTGCAGGCCGGCCGTGTGACGGTGGACGGCCAGGTTGCCCGCGTTGGCGACCAGGCCGATCCGCAGCAGCAAACGATTTGTGTGGATGGTCAGCCCTTGCCATGCCGTGGTGTGGCAAGGGTGCTGCTGATGAACAAGCCGGTGGGTGTGATCTGCAGCTGTGATGATCCCCAGGGTCGCCGCACGGTTCTTGACCTGCTTCCTCCGGAGCATCGGGCTGGTCTTCACCCCGTTGGTCGTCTGGATGCCGACAGCCATGGCGTGCTTCTGCTCACCGATCTGGGTGAGCTCACCTTGAAACTCACTCACCCGCGTTACAGCCACGCCAAGACCTACCGGGTGTGGGTGAAGGGTGTACCACCGGAGCCGGTTCTGGACCGCTGGCGTCGGGGTCTGCCCCTGGATGGGCGCTTGACCCGCCCCGCCAGGGTGCGCCGGTTGCGGGCTTGGGGCGACCGTTCACTTCTGGAGATTGAGCTGCGGGAAGGTCGCAACCGACAGATCCGCCGGATCGCGGAAGCCCTGGGCCATCCGGTGCTGGACCTCCAGCGCACGGCGATTGCCGGGTTGCGGCTCGGTGATCTGGCTGAGGGGTGCTGGATCTGGTTGAGCGAGGGAGAATGGAAGCCCCTGATCGAGCGGGCTGATTCGATGAATCTGCCCAACAGCCCATGCGACTGAAGCGTCCAGGACTTTGGTGGCGACGTCCCCGCAAGGGGGCCAGCCCTGATGCCGGCACGATTGAGGCCCAGGAGCAGCAGCGTCTGGATCTGGGGCTGATGCTGCGGCGACGCCGTGAGGAACTTGGCCTCTCGCTTCGTGATCTGGCCAATGAAACCCGGATCACCACCCCCGTGATCGAGGCCCTGGAGCGGGGCTGGCGTGATCGTCTGCCAGAGCGGGCCTATCTCGCCTCGATGCTCCCTCAGATCGAGCGTCGCCTGGCCCTGCCCGGTGGATGCCTCGATCCTCTGCTCCCCCCGCCGGTGTTGCTCCGCCGCGGACCCGCTAAAGCGGGTTTGGGCCGCTTCACCCTGGGCAACATCGATGTGTTCACCACCTGGCAGGGAACGGTCGTTTACGCGGCGGTGATCGCCTTCAGCCTGCTGGCCATCAACCGTCAACAACAGGACCTGGCCCTGCGCAACAGCCTCAGCCTCGAGCCCGTGCGTGCCGACGTTGAGGCGATCACACGAGGCCCGAACCTGGCGAGTTCAGACGAAGGCATCGCGGCCCTGCGACCCCTGGAACAGGTCCAGAAACGCACGCCTCAGCAGTGGCTTGAGCTGGTGCGGGGCGCCCTGCCGCAGTCCCAGGGGGTGCTGGAGGTGGTGGTGGCTGAGCCCAGAGAGCTGCGGCTTTCCAGCGGTGGGGGAGATCGGGTTCAGTTCACGACGAGTGCCGGCAGGTTGACGCTGCAGTTGCTTGCCCCGATTGAGGTCCGCCTGGATCCCCCGGCTGGTGCCGTGGATCAGGTGCTCTGGAACGGAGAGCCTCTGCCTGTGGATCAAGAGCGGCCGGGGATCTACCGGGTCAACAAATTGCCGGCTCCCGAAAGCGACCGTCCCCAGACCGCTCCCCTGCTCCCGTAGCCGCCAAGGGCATTCCCCAGCGCGGCGTCAAAGCTGCAGAGTCTCCAGCTCCAGTTGCCTGTGCTGGTACCTGGGGTGTTGAACCTGGCCCGGTCGTCCAGGTGCATCAGGTCCTGCAGTGGGGCGATCACCAGGCCTGCGGTCGTAGCAAAGGCCATATCGAGCAGATGCCAGGCCGGAGCCGTGATCTCACCATTCACCCGAGCAGCGATGCGACCACGGCTGTCGGCATCCAAAGCGTTCCACCAGCCCAGGGTTGTGGGGTTGTCATGGGTGCCGGTGTAAACGACCCATCGATGCCCATCAGTGTTTTCCGGCAGATAGGGGTTGTCGCGCTCGCCGTCGAACGCGAATTGCAGCACTTTCATTCCCGGCAACCGGAAGGCATCGCGGAGTTCCTCCACATCCGGTGTGATCACGCCGAGATCCTCGGCAATCAAGGGGAGGGCACCACCGGCATCCCTGCGCAGTTTGCGCAGCAGGGCATGACCTGGGGAGGGCTGCCACTGACCATTCTCAGCGGTGCTGTCACCACCGGGGACGGCCCAGAAGGCCGCGAGGGCCCGGAAGTGATCCAGGCGCAGCAGATCCACAAACTCCCGCTGGCGCGCAATTCTTTGCCGCCACCAGCGGAACCGCGTGATCCGATGCTGTCCCCAGCGGTACACCGGTGAGCCCCACAGCTGTCCGGTTTCCGAGAAGTAATCGGGTGGCACACCGCTTTGGGTGGTGAGTTGTCCGTTCTCTTTGACGGTGAATAAGGAACGGTTGCTCCAGACATCGGCGCTGTCACTACTCACATAGAAGGGCAGATCGCCAAACAGCTGGATGCCCAGGTTGGCCGCTTGATGGCGGATCGCCTGCCACTGCCGATCGAGGTGCCACTGGATCAGTTTTTCGCGCAGCAGCGCGTCATGGTGTTGCTCCGCCCAAGCCCGTAGGGCCTTGTTGTCATGCCGGGCCAGGGGGAGCGGCCACTCCCACCAAGCGGTTCCGTGTTGATCGTGCAGGACCTGGAAACGGGAATGGTCGACCAGCCAGGAGCGTTGCTGGTGCGTCCAGCGCTTGAAGTCGGCATGTCGCTCTGGGGCTTGATCAGGCCAGGCTGCAAGTAGTGCCTCCCCCAGGGCATCGGCCCGTTGCTGGGCGAGGCTGAAGTCCACACTCTCAGCTCCCTCCAGCGGTGCATCAGCTCCTGGAGCAGCCCTGAGGGCTTCATCGCTGATGTATCCCTCCTTGGCCAGGTCCTGGCCGTCGAGAAACCAGGGGTTCAGGGCATTGCAAGAGGGAGAGCTGTAGGGCGAGCCGGTGGGATCCGGCGGGGCCAAGGGCAGCATCTGCCAGACGCCGATGTCATGGTCGGCCAGCAGCTGGAGCCAACGGCGACAGGGCTCTCCAAAGCTGCCGCAGATGGGGCTGCCCGGCAGGGCGGTGGGATGCAGCAACACCCCGGTACTGCGCCCAGGTTCAGCCTTGGCCTGGTCAACAGTGGACTGATCCATGGGGGCCTCTTCGTCTCCCAAGGATGGCTGCTTCAGAAAAGTGCGGCATCCCCCAGGTCCTGCCCGGCCATGCCCTCCCGTGCCACACGCTCGAAGAACTGCTCCAGCGTGTCGGTCCCATAGGACGGAGTGGCGGCCGCGTCGTAGCACTGCTTCTTCTCGTCCCAGACGAGCATCGATTCGCTGGCGTAGTAGCGGCCGATTCGTCCAAACTCCGCCGTGTCGTTGATGCCCGGGAACAGCCGAGCCAGGGCGTCCAGAAGGGCGATCGGTGCATCCATCAAGGCAATCGGCACCGACAGCATCCGCTCGGGCTTGTTCAGCGCACGGAAGAGCATCTCTCCCTGCTCCCGGGCGCTCAGCGCCGGACCCGGCCCCCCGATGGGCAGCACCTGGTTGCGTTTGGACTCGTCATGGATGCAGTCCGCCATGAAACGGGCCAGATCGCCTTCGCTGATCGGCTTGCAGCTGGCCATGGTTCCGCCTCCGAACATCACATAGGGGCCACCCTTGCGGCAGCTTTCCACCTGACCGCCCAGGCTTTTGAAGAAGGCGGTGGGGCGAACGATGGAGTGGGTCATGTCCTCGTCCGCCTGCAACACGGCTTCGAAGGCCAGCTTCGCCTTCTGAAATTCCAGCAGTGGTTTCTGCACGCAGATGGCTGAGAGCAGCACGAAATGGGCCACCCCGGCCGCTCGTCCCTGCTCATAGGTGTTGAGGGTTGCTGCATGGTCAATCGCCCAGGAATCCTTGCGGCCGCCGGTGCGGGAGGCCAGGCAACTCACCACCACATCCGTGGGTTGATCGAAGGCCTCGGCCGCGATCGAGGCTGGATCGGTGACATCCCCGAAGCGCACCTCAGCTCCGGGGAAATCGGCGATGACCTCGTCCTTGCTTTGGCGACCACCGATGCCGCTGCGGTCGCGGGCGAAGGCGATCACCTGGTAGCCCCGTTCCACCAGCTCCTTCACCACAAAACGGCCGATGTAGCCCGTGGCTCCGAACACGACCACGCGCACCTGTTCGGGTGGTCGGCTGCGGTAGTCGTGGCGGAGGGACATCGATGACGGCTTCACGGGGTCCAGGCTAGGAACTGGAGATCTGGGCGAAACTAAGCGCCATTGCGGTTGGTCCAGCGAAATGAACTGGTTCTCGCCACCCCGAGTTCGCGGTGCGCTGCGTGTCGGTTCCGCCGTGCTGGGAATTGGTGTCACCGGGTGGTTGCTGGCGACGCTTTGGCCTGAACCCGATCGTGTTGCCGCGAGCGCTCCGCTGAGTGGGGATCAACCTGAAACTCTGGCCCCCTTCCCCGAGGTCCCCGTCACGGTGTTGGTGATTGGTGTTGATGCGGATCGGCTGGGCGCGGCCTCCAATCAGGCTGCACCCAAAGGGCCTGCCAATGCTGATGCGCTGCTGTTGCTTCGCATTGCGGCTCAGGAGCCGCTTCAGGTGCTCCAGATCCCCACGGAGCTCGGGGTTCAGCTTCCTGACGAGAAGGATCCGGGCAGCCTTGCCCAGTTGTGGCGACGGGGTGGCGTCGGCCTTCTCAGCGATGTCATCCGCGACATTGTTGGCCTCCAGGAGGGTGATCCCAAGCGCTATGTGCTGATGCCCAGAGCCGCCCTACGCCGCCTTGTGGATGGACTGGGCGAGGTAGAGGTGGTGTTGAGCGACTCCTACAAGCGCCAGGACAAGACGCAGGGCTACACCGTCCTGCTCCAGGCCGGGCGACAGCGTCTCAATGGCGCCCAGGCGGAACAGCTGGTGCGCCACCTGCCCGACCCCAAGGCTGTCTCCCAGCGTCGCCAGCGCCAGGACATCCTGGTGGAGGGGCTGATCGAACAGGTCAAGGACCCCAGTGGCATCGCGGTGATTCCTGTCTTGGTGAACCAACTGAACACCGAGGTTGAGACCAACCTCAGTCGTTCGGAACAGCTGAGCCTGGCCGCGGCGATCATTGCGAGCCCTGAACCTGCACGGATCAGCCGCCTTCCCTTGGCCGACAGGGCCGGTGAGCAGACTTTGCGCCAGATCAAAGCCGGTGCCCGCCGTCCCCTCTGGCCCCAGCCTTAAGCGGGGTTCCGCAGCTGCAGTCTCAGGGCCAGGGCGTCGACGCATTCGGCCTGATCCGGATGCTTCTCATCGGGAATCCAGCCCAGCCAGCTGAGACCGTCCCGGCGCCGCGCTGGGCCGTTCCAGCGCCCTTGGAGCTGCACGAGACCGAGCAGCGGCACTTGCAGTTCCCGGCAGAGGGCGGCGTAGGCCGCGGCTGCACCAGGGATGGCGCCGTCGGGTTCTGCACTGGTTAACAGCAGCACCGGTTGGCGCCAGTCTGCAAGCGCCTGCAGCCAGCTGGCATCACCCTTTGCGGACGTTCTGGCTGCGTCACCGCTGAGCCGCACCAGCCCTGTGGCCGCCGGGTTGGTCTGCAGGATTTCAGCGGGTGATGCACCACTGGCCACTGTGGAGAGAGGGCATCGGCAAGCCCGGGCCAGGGCTTCGCAGGCCTGACGCATTTTGAGTTCTGGAAGGGGGCCCGCACCCACCAACAGTGGGAAACCTGTGGACATGGGGGCACTGCTCACCTCTACCATCGGATTACAGCAGAATTCGTTCCGCGGGCGCCGTGACCAGTTTCCTGACAGCAGCCCGTTCCGATCAGGAGCAGTTGGCCCCTGACAGCCGCCGCCTGCGTCTTTTCAGCGGCACTTCGAACCCTGCTCTGGCCAAGGAGATCTCCGCCTATCTCGGGGTGCCTGATGGTCCCCGCGTCTGCAAGCGTTTTGCGGACGGTGAGCTCTATGTGCAGATCCAGGAGTCGATCCGGGGTTGTGATGTGTTCCTGATCCAGCCCACCTGCGCGCCGGTGAACGACCACCTGATGGAGCTGCTGATCATGGTGGATGCCTGCAGACGGGCCTCCGCACGGCAGATCACCGCTGTGGTGCCCTATTACGGCTACGCCAGAGCGGATCGCAAGACCGCCGGTCGTGAATCCATCACCGCCAAACTCACGGCCAACCTGCTGGTGAAATCCGGTGTTGACCGCGTGCTGGCGATGGACCTGCACTCCGCCCAGATTCAGGGCTACTTCGATATCCCCTGCGATCACATCTACGGATCTCCCGTGCTGGTGGACTACCTCTCGACGCAGGACCTTGGAGATGTGGTGGTGGTGTCTCCGGACGTGGGGGGTGTGGCGCGGGCCCGGGCGTTTGCCAAGCAGATGAACGATGCTCCTCTGGCCATCATCGACAAGCGCCGCACCGGTCACAACATGGCCGAAAGCCTCACGGTGATTGGTGATGTGACGGGGCGGACGGCGATCCTGATCGACGACATGATCGACACCGGCGGCACGATCTGTGCGGGTGCACGGTTGCTGCGGGAGCAAGGGGCCAAACGGGTTCTGGCCTGCGCCACCCATGCCGTTTTCTCTCCCCCCGCCAGCGAACGTCTGTCCTCCGAGGGGCTGTTTGAGCAGGTGGTGGTGACCAACAGCATTCCAATCCCGCAGGATCGGGTCTTCCCTCAGCTGAAGGTGCTCTCCGTGGCCAACATGCTGGGGGAAGCCATTTGGCGCATCCATGAAGAGAGCTCCGTGAGCTCGATGTTCCGCTGATCGTTGCCTTGGGACCATGGACTGTTGAATGAGCGGGCTTGGTTCGGCTTGATCACGGTTAATCCAAGCCATCCTTGAGGCCCGGTGCTTCAACGGCGTTGGTTCAGCGGTGGAGGCCTCTAGTTGGTGTTGCTCTGGCCAGCCTGATGGCGGGGCTTCCGGCCCCTCTGATGGCCGAGTCTCGATTGGATCGTCTGCTCCGCAACCGCAGCACCATGGGGGTGTGGCTGACCAACAGCCCCAGTCCGCTCTATTACGACCGGAAGCGCATCAGCGCTGCGATGCAGCAGCTGCAGGATGCGGGGTTCAATCGCGTGGTGCCCAACGTCTGGAGCAGAGGCACCACGTTTCATCGCAGCCGCTTCGCTCCAGTGGAGCCACCGCTGCAGAAGGCTGGGATCGGTCTTGACCCCATCTGCACCCTTGCCGCAGAAGGTCGGCGCCGCGGCATCAAGGTGATGCCCTGGTTTGAGTACGGCCTGATGGAGCCGGCCGATTCATCCGTTGTGCGCGATAACCCCAGCTGGGTCTTGGCCAAAGCCAATGGCCAGCGTTGGATGAAGATGCACGGCAACCATCGAATGGCCTGGCTCAATCCGGCCCATCCGGAGGTTCGTGCCCGCTTCATCGGGTTGGTGGTGGAAACCTTGAAGCGCTGTCCAATGGACGGTCTGCAACTGGACGATCACTTCGCCTGGCCGGTTCAGTTCGGTTATGACCCCACCACCGTGGCGCTGTACCAGAAGGAGATGGGAGTGGCCCCCCCAAGGGATCACAGCAATCGACAGTGGATGAAATGGCGCCGTAATCAACTCACCTCTCTCTTGCGTGAGTTGCGGCAACGTCTCAAGCAGGAGCGCCTCTCCACCAGAATTAGCCTTTCTCCAGGTCCCTTCCGTTCGGCCTACAACCTCTGGCTGCAGGACTGGGAGCTCTGGGCTTTGGGCGGGCTGATCGAAGAGTTGGTGGTGCAGAACTATGCCTATTCCGTTCGAGGATTCGCCAAGGACTTGGATCAGCCGGCGCTGCGCAAAGCCCGCAGCTGGGGCATCCCTTCGCAGATTGGCGTGTTGGCGGGATTCGGCAAACGCACCACCTCGATGGCCGTTCTGGAGCAAAAAGTCCGCCTGGCCCGCCAGCGCGGTCATGGCGTGATCTTCTTCTACTGGGAAGGGCTATGGGGCAAGCATGTGGCGGAGCGGTATCGAGATCCTCGTCGCGCGGCATTCACCAGACTTGGATCTGACTGAACAGCAGATCCTGCTTGACATGAGCGTTGTTCGGGTCGAGGTCGACTGCGATCAAAAATTTCCTTCGATAAAATAATTTCTTGACTCTCTGAAAAGCGATGCTCCGAAGTCCTATTTAGCTGCATGAAACAGTTCACCGAAACCAGTTCCGAACCCTATGACCGTCACCACTACCGCGTGTGGTTGTGTGATGGGTCGTTCAAGGATGTTGAGAGCTACGACGAAGCGCAACGCATTTGGTATTCCAGTAAGACAAGGCCAAGGACGATAGAAGTGATGCAACCGAAGGGACGCAAGAGTGCTAAAGGTTTTTAGTGATTTTGGTGAACTTGCTATTAATCAATCAAGTTTCGATCGATTCACTTGGCTGCAGTGAGCTGTTTTCCCCAAGATGATCCGCGTTAAAACTGCAATCTCGCTACGATGTTTATTGTGTAATTTTTGCTTGACTCTTTTGGCTCGTAATTGATGTGTTCCGCATTGATTTTTTGGAACAGCTCTTCGGAGTTCAATAGCCGTGAAGCTTTGGGATTTATGAATGATGAATCAGTTTGAACTCAACCAGATTCGCTCCAAGCTTCGCAGGCTCGACCTCGATGATCAGTTTGTCGAGAAATACATCGATAAGCTAATCAGGAACAAAGAACCGTTTGTTACGGCATCGAAGTCCATTGACCGTTGGGATAAGAAGGATTCAGGTCAATTTGTTCTCCAAGTACTCGCCTGCGGATTGATTGCAGCCCTGGCTGGTGGTTGGTTGGCCGTTGTTCAGTAGCGGAGTGTATGGAGCCATGAGCGACGCAAGCTTGATCGCCCTGTTCAGCGTGGGGATGGCGTCGACATCAACAGTTTTGTTCCTGGGCTTTCGGCGTACCTACCGCCTAGAGCAAGAGCGCACATTGATGCGGAGAATGAGGCGTCGCCTTGATCAGATGTTCTTAAAGCAAAAGCCATAAATCAGGTCTCTCAATCACTTTTGCTCTGCGGTATTGGCTTTGTAGGTGAACAGAAGTGCCAAGCACAGCGTTCCGATCAGTGGACCCGGGGGTAGGTCAACAGCAATCGCCAGCATCATCCCGCCGCCACACAGAAGCAGCCCGGTGCTCGCGCTGCGCAGCATGAGCTCTTTCAGGCTTCGGCTGCGCTCCACGTGCATCAGCACCGGAGCGCAAAGCAGGCCGATCACCAGAATTACGCCCACGGCAGTGATGGCGCTGATCACCACGAGGGCAGTGATCAGGCTGCAGATCAGCCGAATCAAGAGAACCGGTCGTTTGGCAATGGCTGCTCCCTCGGGGTCGATGCCAACGAACACCAGGTCTCGGTAGCCCCACAGCAACATCGCCAACAGGGCACCGGCTGAGATGGTTGTCCGCAGCAGATCTGTTGTGGTGGCAGCCAGTAGATCGCCGAACAGAATTGTCTCCAGGTCCACCCGTGCCTCCAGCAGGGGCACCAACAGCACGCCCAGGGCGGTGAAGCCGGCCAGAACGGTGTTCATTGCGCCCTCTTCCCTGCCCTTGAAGCGTCGGTTCAAGCGTTCAGCCACAAGGGCGCCCAGCAGGCCACTGATCAGGCCGCCGATGCTTGGGTCGATGCCGATCGCCAGAGCGATCACCAAACCGGGCAGAACGGAATGGGCCATCAGGTTGGCCAGCAGCACCCGGCGTTGGGTGATCAGCAACGCTCCAGTTGCTGGACAGATGGCTCCGATCAACAGCGAGATCGTCAGAGGCAGAAGCCACCAGATGTCGGGTTCAACCACAGCAGTGGCTCCCCATCATGCAAGTCAGGTCGCTCAGTTTTTCTCGAACCGTGTTGGGTGATCCGTTGGCCAGGATTTGGCCGTCCATCACAACAACCTGGTCGTAACTGTCGAGGGCGCTGCCCCAATCGTGGCTGCTAACCAGCAGCGTCTGACCGGCTTCCGCCTGATCCCGCATCACCTTGAGTAGATGGTCTCGCGTCGGCGGATCGATGGCGCTGCAGGGTTCGTCCAGCAGCAGGATGTCGGTTTGCTGCATTAATCCTCTGGCCAGCAGGACGCGTTGTTGCTGTCCGCCGGAGAGCTGGTTGAGGCGTCGTGATCCCATGGCTCCCATGCCGACGCGTTCCAGCAGCTTTTCGCAGTGGTCCGCTGCAGCGGCTTCGCCTTTTTTGGGCGTCCCCAGCTGCACCATGTCGCGGGCGGTGATCGGAAACGACCAATCAATGGCTGCCCGTTGAGGCATTAGGCCGATTGGCTTGCTGGTGTTGACCGTTCCTTGGCTGGGTTTCAATCGCCCTTCGATCAGATGCAACAGCGTTGACTTGCCGGCTCCGTTGGGCCCCACCAGCGCCGTCAGTGTTCCTGCTTGGAGTTGCAGGTTGACGCGGTCGACGGTGTTGCGACCTCCGTAGCTGAAGCACAGCTCTGTTGTGCTCAGCACGCACGACGAATGGCTCATCAACTCTTCGCTGGCCGGACTTGGGCCTCTTGATGTTTTGCACACCCCATGTTGGCGAGGGATCAGGCACTGGGCAAAATGATAATCATTCTCACTGGGCCGTCCATGCGTCCTGTTTTGGCTCGATCGGCGGGGGTCAGTCTTGCTCTGGCCATTGGAGCTGCAGTTGTTCCGGCCCATGCGGCTCAACCTGTGGTGGTGGCCGTCGATGGCACGCTGTGCGATCTCACCAAGACCCTGGCTGCCGGTGCCGCCTCGGTCACGTGCCTGATCCCTCCTGGTGGTGACCCCCATTCCTATCGCTTGAAGCCCAGTGATCGCAGCCAGATCGCCAAGAGTGATCTGGTTCTGCACATCGGTTTCGGACTGACTCCTTCCGCCAAAAAACTCAACTCACCGGGAGCAGTAGTGGCCGTCGGTGAAGTCGCCCTGCCGTCCTACGAAGGCAGCGACCCCCACGTTTGGCATGATCCGGCCAATTCCGCTGCGATGGTGCGGGTCATCTCCCGCTCTCTGGCCCCCGTTCTGCCGGCCAGTGATCGTGCGGCCTTGCAGCAACGCACCGCCCAGGCTGTGGCTGTCTTTCAGGCTCTGCAGAGCTGGGAGGCCAATCAGTTTGGTTCTTTGCCCTCAGCGCAGAGGGTCATGGTGACCGATCACAAGACCTACAGCCATCTTGCGGATCGCTTTGGACTGGTTGAGATCGCGATGTTGGACAGCCACACCACCGGTGGCGTGTTGCGGCCCTCCAGTCTCAAAAGAATCACCCAAGAGGTGAAGGCTTCTGGTGCCAAAACCATCTTTTCCCCTGCGGCTACCCCGAACAAAACTCTGAGGCGCATCAGCAAGAGCACCGGCTTGCCTATTGCGGCAACACCGCTCTACGGGGAAGGCATTGCTGCCGGTCGCAATGCTGTTTCGACGGCGACCCTCAACGTCTGCACGATCGTCAATGGCCAAGGCGGTTCCTGCGACACCGCTGGAGCCAATGCATTGAATGCGCAGTGGTCATCGATCCGGTGACATAACGCCGCTTTCCTCTCTGATCTTTTTCTCTTCCATCTCTTCTCGTCTCATGTTCCGTTCACGTCTTGCTCTTCTGGCTCTTCTGTTGAGCCCGTTCGCCTCGATGTCACCTGCCGAGGCCCATGGCTCCCATGGTGGTGGTGGAGAGTCTCTTGAGGCCGGTGAATTCGACTTCACTCCCATCATCACCATCGAAGGGCATGGTGGTTTTGACATCAACCTTGAGGGAGATCCCAAGCATTACGCCATTGATGGCATGTTTGGTGGCGTTTTTGAGTGGGGCCTCGATAATGGCGGCTCTTTCGCGATCGAAGCTGCCATTGGGCCTGCTTTGGTTTGGGGAGAGGCTGAACACTTTTACGGCAAGGTTCATATCGATGATCACGACGATGACCATGAAGAAGATCACGACGATGACCATGAAGAAGATCATGATGACCATGAAGAAGATCATGACGACCATGAAGAAGATCATGATGACCATGAAGAGGATCACGATGATCACGAAGACGATCATGATGATCACGAAGGTCATGATCATGGTCATGACCACAGCCATGACACCGACTTCAAACGTACCGATATCAAGGGCTTTCTTCAGGCCCGTTATGCACCCAATGACCGCTTAAGCATTGCTCTTTCTTGGAATCCTTATTACGTCACTAAGGATCAAGGTGAGGATATTCAGGGCTTGAAGAATGAGCTTGGGGCAAAAGTGACTTGGGCTCTTGGTGATGGAGATGTGAACTTTGCCCTCGGCGATGGTATCGAGGATCTGGTGAATGGTGTTTACCTATCAGTTGATCACCGTCAGGGTTGGGAGTCTGATGGAATGTATGTGGGCAACTACACCGATCCTCGTGTGGGCTTGGGATTCACATTCGGCGGTGATGAAATCTCCTTGATGATTGAGGCTGGCCCTCGTTTCTATGTCCCCGGCAGCTACGCAGGATTGGATCCGCGCACAGACTTGGCTGGTGAAATCGAACTTTCGGTTCCCGTCGGTGATGCAACGCTGTTTGTCCACTGGCAGCAGACCTACAGCTGGGAAGATGCGCCGGGCTGGGGTGAAGGCTGGCAGCACCATGTCGGCACTGGCGTGACATTCACCTTCTAAGTCTGAACAGTCGGTTGAAATTTGTTTGATCAGGAGGGCAGTTTTGCCCTCTTTTTTTATTGCTCAGCCTGCATGCAGCCACTGGGCTTCGCTGATGGGCGTGTTGATCACCTTGATGAGCTTCAAGCTGTCGCTATCGATCAGGCCGGCACGGGCATGGCTTTGGTTCGGTCGCGTCAGCGTCATCAACAGCTGGTTCGTCACCGGGTTCCACTGGATGGGGCTGCCCGCCTTGAGCGTCCATGGCTCCATGGCCATGCGTTGTGTCACCTCTCCCGCGTCGCTGATCAGCACCAGTTCGTGATTGCCCCGTTGCTGTTCCCATCGCCCCAGAACAGCCCAGATCCGTTTGCCGCGGTTGTCGCAGGCCACCCCCAGCACCGCTTGATCACCGAGGTGCAGTTGCTTCGGCGCTTGCCCTGGAACCACCAGCTCAATCGAGCGCCTGTAATCCGGCCAGTGCCGGACCAGCACGGCCCGTCCTGAGGCACCGCAGAAGGCCCCCAGCTCCCGGCTCCCCGGCAGCATCTGCGGCTTTTGCTCGGTTGCTTGCAGGGGCCGAAGGCTCAGACCGTCATAGGTGGGCATCACTACGCCCCCTCCAGCCGGCAGCAACTGCATCGGCCCGGAGGGTTTCAGTGCCAGAGCCTTCCGTTTGCCATCGGCCTGCAGCAACAGGGCTTGGTCGCTGCCCGGCTGGAACCCACCGCTCTGCACCAGCAGATCGCCATTGAGATTGCTGCTGAGATGGGCGAAGAGCACCTCCCCTTTCAACAGCGGTTCCGTGCGGCTGAGCGTCGGCGGCCCCAAGGCCGCCAGACGGTTGGCCGTGCTGCGGGGCTTTAGCTGGTCCCACCACACCTGTTCGGTGCCGTTCTGATCGCGTCCCACCAGCGCAATACCCCGGCCATTCCCAAGGGGGACGACGCTGGGGATGGCGGGCCAGACCCGACTGATCGGCATCCACTCTCCCGATCGCGTCTGCAGTTGAACCTGCTCGCCTCCCGGAACAGGCCGCGTCGCGATCAGCCAGGGTCTCGGGTCCCACCACCATTGCTGTTCTCCCAGCGGCAGGCCGCGTTGGTCCGCCCCTGCGATCGATAGCTCGAGCGGAGCCGTGAGCACGACCTCCGCATCGATCACCATCCGCAGCGGTGTCGTCTCCCCCAGCCATTGATGGGGCACGGTTGGAGTGATTCGGGTGGCCTCGTTGACACGGGGCCGATTCATCGGGCGACTGAACTGCAGATCCAGAGCTGCGCTGCCGCTTTGCACCTGTTGCGGCACCAGGCGCAGCAGCCGGGGAGGCTGTCGCAAGAGCAGCTGTTGCTGCGCCAGAACCGCAGCACAGGCCATGAGCATCAGCAGCAAGGGCCGCCGCGTCATGGTTCCAGGGGCCGCTCGGGCCTCGCAATCAGCGTGATGTTTTGGGGAATCACGACGGGGAGGCGCCGTTCGCTTCGGGTTTGCACGCTCATCGTTCCCTCGATGGCCAACCACTGGTTGGTTTTTGGTGTGAACGACTCCGGCCATTCCACCGCCAGACCAGCGGGCGTGGCGTCAGCCAGGCAACAGCGCACCGTGAGCCTGGCGATCAGCGGTGGGCCCTCGGGCTGCCTCCAGACAAAACCGCTGATGCGCACAGGATTGCCCGCCACAAGATCCGGGTCGGGCTGGCTGCGCAGCAAGCGCACCCATTCCGTGAGGCTGCGTTGTTCGGGGGGCAGAACGAAGGCCAACTCCGGTGGATCGGGCAGGCCCTGGGGGCGGTTGCTGGCCAGATCGCTGAAGGAGGGACTCGGCGGAAGGATCAGCACCAGCGCAGCCATCACGCCGCTGAGCAGCCAAGGCAAGCGCCAGCGTTCGTTTTGCTTCTCTTTTTTCAGCAGAAGGGCCACGCCCAGCATCAGCAAGATCAGGCCGGTGACCCCCACCAGGCCATGGAAGACCCCCCGCAGCAGCAGATCGAGCCGACCGCTGTGGAAGCTCCACAACAGCGTCAGGCCCCAGAGCAGCAGCAGGGTTCCGCGCTTCAACACAACCGGCCCCTCACAGCAGCCACAGGTTGATCCACTGACCGATCAGCAGCACCCCAAGACTGGCACTGATCGCCGTGATCAGGATCGCCTTTGGCCGCATCAGCACGGTGAACAGGCCTGCGAGTTTGAGATCCACAACGGGGCCCAGCAAGAGGAAGGCCAGCAGGGCTCCTGGGGTGATCTGAGCCGCAAACCCCAGGGCAAGAAAGGCATCCACGCTGGAGCAGACCGACACCACCACCGCCAGCAGCATCAAGGCCAGGATCGATGCCGTCGGCGCGCCCCCCACGGCCAACAGCCAACTGCGTGGCAGCCAGGTCTGCACCAGGGCCGCAATCACGCAACCCAGCACCAGTAGTGCCAAAAGATCGAGAAATTCGCGGCAGCTCTGGTCCAGCACCTGCCAGGCCTGGAGGCGCCGGCCGCTCATGGATCGGGGGGGGCTGGGTGATCCGCCGATCACACCACTGCTGCGCTGGAGCAGCCCCAGATTGCTGAGGGGTTGGCTCATGCGGCGTTCCTCCAGAAGTGCGGTTGCCAGGAGCTGCGTCTCGGGCAGTTGCACCAGCAACAGACTCAGCAGGATCGCCAGCAGAAAGGCCCCCAATGGCCGGGCCACCAGCAGCCAGGGCTGATCAGGAAACGCGGCCCAGGTGCTGGCCAGCACGATGGGATTCAGCACCGGGGCTGCAAACAGAAAGCCGAAGGCCGTGCCCATCGGTGCCCCGCTGGCCAGCAGACGGCGGGCGACGGGAACGTTGCCGCATTCGCAGGCCGGGAGGGCAAAACCCATCAGGGCCCCGATGATCGGAGCCAGCACAGGGTTCTTGGGGAGCCGTTCGATCCAGGCACCCGGGGGCACCGCCCATCGGGCCAGCCCTGCGATGGCAACGCCGAGCAGCAGAAACGGAACGGCTTCCAGCAGCAACCCCTGAAAGATCGCCCAGGCCGTGGCGAGCTTGTCCAAGCGTTCGGGCGGCAGTTGCTACTCAACGTTCTCAGGTTGTGTCCTGAAAGGAAAGACAGGAGACGCTTTGTTGAGCAGATGTTGAGACGCGCGAGATCAGTGCTTGGATCCTTAAGGGATGTTTAAGGAGGTGCAGGATGTGGGACCTCGGTTTATCTGTCTTTCTCGCGCTGTCCGGTGTGAGTGTTGTCGAAAGTCCCCGTGACTGCCGTGATCAACCGGGCCTAATGGGTGGCTACATCACTGGCACGAATCTGATTGAGCTTTGTCATGCCAACGTTCATCGTGCTGATCAGGACCTTGAACGGGTGCTGCGCCACGAGATGGTGCATGCCATTCAGGAAAATTTCGATCTTCGGGAGTCGCTGATCCCTGAGCCACTGCTCACCTGGCTGGTCCGCTGGACCATGGATGACCGCGAGGTGATGACGGTGCTGCTTTACGACGAGCACGAGACGGACCAGGAGTTCGAGGCTCGGCTCCTGGCCAACCTCCCCAACTGGGTTGTGGGCTCTCTGCTTTGGATCAGTGAGCACCGGCACCGTGCGGTTCATGCTGGCCTTCAGCTTCCTCAGCCCTGGGATGTGGTCCCTCTGGAGGCGATTCTGTGGAGGGATCAGTACGCCGTAGCCCGTCGTTGAGTCGGCGCGGCAAGGTGGATTCCAGTTGTCAGTCGCCTTGCGATGGGGTGGTGCTTCTGGATTGATCGCGGTGGCACCTTCACCGATCTGATCGGTCGCGATCCAGAAGGCCAGCTGCACGTGCGCAAGGTGCTCTCGGAGCAGGCCGGTGCCGCAGACCCTGCGGTGTCGGCCATGGAAGCGATGTTGACGTCGGCTTCACCGCCCGTGGATTTGGGGGATGTCGACGACGTGCGCCTCGGCACCACCGTGGCCACCAATGCGCTGCTGGAGGGGGCTGGTGCATCGTTGCTGTTGCTCACCAATGCCGGGCTGAGGGATCAGCTTTGGATCGGCGATCAACATCGCGACGATTTGTTCGCGCTTGAGCAGCCCCAGCGCCCCTTCCTGGCGCAAACGGTGCTGGAGCTGGCCGGTCGACTCGATGCCCGGGGTGAGGAGGTGGAGCCCCTGGTGCTGGATCAACTTTTGCGGCGGCGTCTTGAGGAGTTGCGCCGTTCCGGCCTGGACGTCGCCGTGGTGGCGTTACTGCATGCCCAACGCAACCCAGTCCATGAGCAGCGCTGCGCCGCATTGCTGCGGGAGCTTGGCTTTCGCACCGTGGTTTGTTCCCACCAGGTGAGCGTGATGCCCCGCCTGGTGCCGCGGGGGCAGACGGCGTTGGTGGAGGGGGCGGTGCATCCGGTGCTGGATGGCTACCTGCAGCAGGTGCAAGGGGCGTTGGGCGCCGCCACACCACTGCGGGTGATGACCTCCAGCGGAGCGTTGCAGGCTCCAGACAAGCTGAAGGCCAAAGACACCATCCTTTCGGGGCCGGCGGCCGGGATGGTCGGGGCGATCGCCGCGGCACGGATGGCCGGCTTTGACGGAGTGCCGGTGCTGGGCTTCGACATGGGGGGCACGTCCACAGATGTGTTCTGCGTGGCTTCTGCCGATGCGCAGGCCTTGCGGCAAGTGAAAGAACAGACCGAGATCGCCGGCTTGCAGTTGCTGGCCCCACGTCTCCCGATTGAAACCGTGGCGGCCGGAGGTGGATCGGTGCTGGAGCTACAAGGGGAGCGGCTGCGGGTTGGGCCCCGCTCCGCTGGAGCCCAACCGGGCCCGGCCTGTTATCGCGCCGGCGGACCGCTCACCATCACCGACGCCAACCTGCTGCTGGGGAGGCTTCAGGTGGACCGCTTCCCGGCGGTGTTCGGCCCGTCCGGGGATCTGCCACCGGATGTGGAGGTGGTGCGGCATCACTTCGCGGAGCTCGCGGCAGCGCTGGGGCAGACCTCGGAGCGGGTGGCATCTGGGGCGTTGCAACTGGCGGTGGAAACCATGGCCGCTGCGATCCGCAGGGTGTCGCTGCATCGCGGTGAGGACATTCGCGGCGGGGTGTTGGTGGCCTACGGAGGCGCTGGTGGTCAGCACGCCTGTCGCCTGGCGGATGAACTGGGTCTGAGCACAGTGCTGTTGCATCCCATGGCCGGTGTTCTCTCCGCCTTCGGTATGGGTCAGGCCCGCCAGCGCTGCCGGCGGCAGGTGCATCTCGGCGTTGCCCTTTCCTCTGATCTGTTGGCGGCCCTGCCGGATCAGGTGGAGCGGCTGATGGGTGAAGCGCAGGAGACCTTGAGTCGCCAGGGGGATCGCGCTGATGCCGATGCGGGGGAGCCAGAGGTCTGGGTCAACCTGGCCCTGCGTTATCCCTCTGCCGAGCAGACCCTGGTGCTCACCTGGTACGCCGAGCAAGGCGTTGATGCCGTGATCTCGGCTTTCCAGGCGAGCCATCAGCAACGCTACGGCTACTGCATTGATGCCGATCAGGCCCTAATCGTCGAACAGCTCAATGTTGAGGTCACAGCACCCCAACAGTTCGATGCCACAGCCACAGCTGAGATGGCCGAACCAAGACCAGGGGTGGAGACATCCCCGCAGGTGTCGATGCACCTGGAGCTGAGCGGCTGGACGCAGGCTCCGTTGCTGAACCGCAGTGCTCTGCCGCTGAATCAGCGGATTGAAGGCCCGGCCTTGATCGCCGAAGCCACTGGCTGCACGGTGCTGGAGCCAGGCTGGCAGGCCCGGGTGGCGGAGGGGGGCACGCTGTTGCTGGAGCGCTCGTATCCCGCAGACGGATCACCGGTGCTGGCACAGGCCGATGGCCACGACCCGTTGCAGGCGGAACTGTTTCGCCACCGCTTCATGGCGATCGCTGAACAGATGGGGGAACAGCTGCGGCAAAGCAGTCGCTCCGTGAACATCCGCGAGCGTCTGGATTTTTCCTGTGCGTTGTTCGATGCCACGGGTGCTCTGGTGGCCAATGCCCCCCACATTCCGGTGCACCTTGGATCGATGGGCGACAGCGTTCGCGACCTGCTGGCCCAGGTGGCGACCGGTGATGTCGCACCGCTGCAGCCCGGCGACACGCTGCTCAGCAACGATCCTTTCCATGGCGGAACCCACTTGCCCGACATCACCGCCATCTCGCCGGTGTTCTGCAACGGGGATCAACCCAGCTTCTTTGTGGCCAGCCGTGGCCATCACGCCGATGTGGGTGGCATCGCTCCCGGGTCGATGCCGTCCTTCAGTCGCACCATTACCGATGAGGGCCTGCTGCTCCGCAACCAGCTGTTCGTGCGTCAGGGCCGGGTTCTCGCCGGTGATTTGGAAGCGGTGTGGAGCGGCATGGCGACGCCGCCCCGCAACCCTCCGGAACTGTTGGCCGATCTGCAGGCGCAGGTGGCGGCCAATCAGGCTGGGATTGTGGCGCTGCAATCCCTCGTTGAGCGGGAGGGTAAGACCCTGGTGCAACGGCAGATGACCCTGCTGCAGCAGGAGGCAGCCCGCAGTGTTCAGCGGTTGCTCTTGCGCCTAACGGACACCCGGCATCAGTTGGCCCTCGATGACGGCTCCTCTCTGGTGGTGCAGGTGAGCCTTGATCCCAAACGGCAACGGTTGCGTTTGGATTTCAGCGGAACATCGCACCAACGGCCGGGCAATTTCAATGCCCCTCTGGCGGTGACGCGGGCGGCCGTGCTGTACGTGATCCGTTGTCTCCTCGACAGCGATATCCCCTTGAACGAGGGCTGTTTCGCACCGCTCGATCTGGTGGTGCCGGCGGGCTGTCTGTTGAATCCCTGCTCCCCTGCAGCTGTAGTGGCCGGCAACGTCGAGGTGTCTCAGGCCCTCTGCAATCTGTTGTTTGCGGCCTTCGGTGCCCAGGCTGCCGGCCAGGGAACGATGAACAACTTCAGCTTCGGCAATGGCCGCTGCCAGTACTACGAAACGGTGGCTGGTGGTGGCGGCGCTGGTGAGGGCTTTGCCGGATCAGTGGGCCTGCAGTCGCACATGACCAACTCGAGGCTGACGGATCCCGAGGTGCTCGAGAGCCGTTATCCGGTGCGCTTGGAATCCTTCGCGGTGCGCTCCGGCAGTGGCGGTCAGGGCCGTTGGCCCGGGGGCGCCGGGTTGGAGCGCACGATCCGTTTCCTTGAGCCGATGAATGTGTCGCTGATCAGTGGCTCGCGGCAGGTGCCCCCGTTCGGGCTCAATGGTGGGGCCAGTGGTGCCTGTGGCGAGAACCTGCGGCTGGACCGCGACGGTGTCGCCCACCCTCTGCCCGGTGCCGTGCAGCTGGAGCTCCAGGCGGGTGAGGCCATCCGCATGCTTACCCCAGGGGGAGGCGGCATGGGACGTTGAGGGGGGATGCCTTCTGGTGGTGTGATGCCGATGCGATCACAGGGTTGGTGGTTCGGAGTGCTGCTGGGCTGCAGCCTCAGCGGTGCTGCCCATGCCAAAAGCCTCGATCAGCAGGTGTTCCAGTTGCAGCTGGTGATGGATCAGATCCGTCTGGCGCGGTCTATGGGGGATCGTGTTGGCGTTTGCGTTGAATCCCGCCGGGCCAACAACCTTGTGCTCGATCTTCTTCCGGCCCTGCAGTTACATCGTCCGGGCCTCAATCACGCTGCCTTGCAAGACAGGATCCTGTTGGGATTCGAAGACTGTTAAGGCTCTTTGACCGTTGTTTGGTTTGGATCAACCTGACTCCAAGGTTCAAGTTTCCCTGTTGCGGAGATCAAAAGCCTGATTCAGATCATTGCTCCACTGGGCTTTTGCAGAAGTTTCAGGGCTGATGAGAACAGGGTGATGCCGAAGAGTGTTCCCAGAGCCCAGACGCTGTCACTGGGCCACTCGAGCACCAAGAGCAGGCCGATGCCTGCCGAGAGCAAGCCATCGAGCAGCACAAGCCCGGCCATCGGCGCTTTTGAACTTGCCCCCGCCGCCAGTTCCATAATCCCCTCCACCAACACCACAACCCCGGCGAAGAGGGTCAGGCTGATTTCTCCTTCGATGGGGTCAATCAGGATGAACAGTGCCCCACCGATGTAAAGCAGGGCGGAAAGCAGACGGAACAACTTGCCGCTGGCCTGGTCTTGGCCGAGCCGCAGCAGTTGACTCACCCCTGCGGAGAAGGCAATTCCACCAAGGGCAAGGGTGAGCAGCGTCGCCGAAATGAACGGCAGAAGGATCGCAGCCACGGCACCCAAAATCAGCAGGGCTGCTGCAACTTGCCTCTGAAGCTCAGGGGACATAACGGCAAGCCATCTAAATCGAATTTAGGCCCGTTTTTTTAGAATCAGCATGACGACCCATTGTCGATCGGCATCTGCGGATTCAATCTGAATGCAGCAAAGCTGATGGCATGGGTTTGCTTCAAACAATCCAGGGACGGTTGCTTCAGTACGACTCACCGTCGCGGCAGTTGCAACAGGACCATTTCGACGCAGCCCGACGCCTGGCGCAGGCTCAATTTCAGCTGGCTGATGCCGAATTAAGCCAACGCCTTTGGCAGGACGTGGCTGATCGTGATCTCGATGTTGATCGGATCCTGAATCTTCTCTATGGCTGCTGGTTCCAGGATGATCCCGCGGCGCTGCGTGCTGCCGACGCTGCGTTTCAGTCGCGCCGCGAGCGGGAGTTGATCCCAGGGGTGTTCGAACACTGCTGAAGATTTTGGGCCTGGGAAATTGTTGTGCTGAACTGACGGATCCATTGGTGGCGGCGTGCTGTTGATCCCAGAGATCCAGCCATGAACATCGTTGTCCTCAACCGTTCGGATTGGCTGGATGAACGGAATGTTCGTCTTGTGGATCGGCGGGCGGATCACATCCGTTCGGTGCTTCGGGCCGCAGTGGGCGACAGCATCCGGGTTGGTGAGCTGAATGGCGATCTGGGCCAGGGCCGAATCTGTGCGCTGGATGCAGATGCAGTGGTGCTGGAGGTGGACCTCAACAAGCCACCGCCGCCCCGCCATCGGTTCGACATTGTTCTGGCCCTGCCGAGGCCCAAGGTGCTGCGCCGCCTGTTCCGCACTGTGGCCGAATACGGGGTGGCCAACCTGCATCTGATCAACAGTGCCCGGGTTGAAAAGAGCTATTGGCAGTCGCCTTTGCTTGCACCCGAGAAGATTCACGATGCCCTGCTTGCTGGGATGGAGCGCGCCAGCGACACGGTGGCGCCCCGGGTGCATCAGCACAGGCGCTTTCGCCCCTTTGTTGAAGACCAGCTCAAGGAGCTTTGTGCCGGACGCCCCTGCTGGATGGCCCAGATGGGGGCCTCTCTTCCGTTACGCGACACCCCACCGGGGGCTGCCGTGGTGATGGTGGGGTCGGAGGGTGGTTTTGTGCCGTTTGAACTGGAGTTGGCTCAGGCGGTGATCGCGCAGCCTGTGCATCTGGGATCGCGCACCTTGAGCGTGGACACGGCCCTCACCACCGCGCTGGCCCAGGGATGATGGTGATGCGTGTGTTGCTTCAACGGCGACGGCAATGAACGATCTGGCTGGATTGCAAGCTCTTGTGGAGGACGTCGGGTCCGGCAACGTCATCGATGCCGAACTGCTCGATGGGTGTCCGGTGGAAGCCCACGAACTGGATGAAATGGATGCGTCCCAGGCCGCGCAGGTCGCCGCCCATTGCTTCGGCCTGCTCTTCGATCACAAGGTGGAGCAGCTGGAGGGAATCGAGGCGGATCTTGATGCAGGCCTGTGGACCGGAACCGTTGATGGCTTCGGGTTTCGGATCAGTCGTGATGACGTCGGCGATCTTGTCCTCGATTTCTCGAGCCAGCAGGCGTGACGGTTGATGAGCTGCGCAGCGACCTGACGGCCCGGCTTGGTGAGCAGGTGGAGCAGGTCTTCACCCGCGATGGAGCCCCTGTTGATGACATCACCGAGCTCTATCAGCCCTCTCCGGCGGGTTTTGGCGGCCAGCTGCGACTGCAACGCAGCGGCCGCCGCCTGGCCTGGGAGCTTTGGCTGGAAGACGGTGACTCTTGGAACTTCCATGCAGCCGACCTGGCCGAGTAAGCCGACTCGCTACAGCGTCTGCGGATGCAGGCGACTGGGGCGATAGGAGAGCAGGAATTTCTGCTCGTCCTTGGCCTTGCGTTTGACGGCCGTGATCAGGTCTTCCCCGGTGTTCCAGACCCAGATCTGATCGCTGCTGTCTGCCTCTTCAATGCTCGTGCTGAGCGGTGAGCCGTGACGGGCCCGCAATCCGGCCAGCACCTCTGTCATGTCGTCGATGGCGAACTCGTAGGCCAGCGATTTCAGGCCCTGGGTCTGGCTCAATTCAAAGGTGACCCGGGAGACCGGCAACCGGTCCAACAGCACGTCGTGGGCTTCAAATCGCTCCTGAGCCCGATCTCCGGTCGATTGAACTGGCCCCAGATGGGCATCCACCTGCTCCAGCGGCATTCCCCAAGCCAAACCTTCCACACAGGCTGAAGCCGGGGTCCCATGAAGGAACACCACAACCACTGCCATCAGGGCAATCAGGAGTGATCTCACTGTTGGTTATGCCCCGTGATGCGTTGTGCCCATTCTGCAGAGCCTGTCTTTTTCTTTCCCTAAAGACAACTGAAGAATCATGTGCTTTGAATCGATTGCTGGGGCTTCAAGACCAAGCTTCGTGGGTCAAAACACCTATCCATGCGTCACCTTCTTTCTCTCGCGCTTGCCGCTTTGATCGCGTTGTTTGCGCCTTCCATGGTTTCCGCTGCAGATGTGGCCCATGGTGAGCAGGTGTTCTCGTCCAATTGCGCGGCCTGCCACATCGGAGGCGGCAACGTTGTGAACGGTCAGCGCACGCTCCAACAGGACGATCTCAAGGCGTATCTCGCCAACTACAACGACGGCCATGAAGAAGCCATTGCGTATCAGGTGACCAATGGCAAGAACGGTATGCCTGCTTTCGGCCCAAAACTGAGCGATGCAGATATTGCTGATGTTGCTGCTTACGTCGAATCCCAATCGGTCAAAGGCTGGTCTTGATTCAACTGTCTTGACCACATCGCAAATCTGAGCCCAACGCTCTCCAACCGTCCCCTGGCTGGTGCACCGGTCAGGGGCTTTTTGATGTGGAACTGACGCTCTGTGGTGGCGCCGGTAGGGTGGGGTGCTGGTTTCAGCGGGGAACAGCCGCTGAAGGAAACGGGGAAAGAGCAGTGAAAATCTGCCGCTGTCCCGCAGCTGTGAAACGTCGGCTCTCCGCCCACGTCAGTCAGAACGCCCGCCAGATCAAACCGACGAGGATCGACTTTTGAATTCTTTGCCACTGGCCCTGCGCAGGCCGCTGCAGATCGCCGGCCCTTCGCTTCTGGCGGTTCTTCTCCTGGCCAGTCCGGCGTTCGCCCACCACCCCTTTGGCATGGGCGACAGCGCTGCCCTCACCCCCCTGCAGGGATTGCTCAGTGGCGTTGGTCATCCGCTGCTGGGTCCTGACCATCTCCTGTTTCTGCTGGCCATCGCCTTCATCGGCCTGCAACGTCCCCGCGCCTGGGTGATTCCTCTGCTGGCTGCAGGCCTGGGCGGCAGTGTTCTGTCGCAGTTCATCCCCCTGCCGGATGCCGTGGCTCCCTGGGCGGAGGCCATGGTCTCCCTCAGCCTTGTGGTGGAGGGTTTGATGGCTCTCACCGTGGCCTCCACCCGTTGGTTGCTGCCGCTGGTGGCCCTGCATGGTTTTCTGCTGGGCAGCACCATCGTTGGAGCAGAACCCACCCCGCTGTTCACCTATTTCCTGGGCCTGCTGATTGGTCAAGGCGCGCTGCTGCTGGTGGTGAGCAACTGGTCCAAGTCTCTGGTTGAGCGCCTCGGCTCTCAGGGGCAACGGCTTGGTGCAGGCATCTGGATGGGCATCGGCATGGCCTTTGCCTGGGTGGCTCTGATCGACTGAAACCCCTTGTTGCGTCCTGCCCAAATGGCTTGACGCCAAGAGAGGGATGTTGCGTCATGGGCACATCGCCCATGACCCATGACGCTTGTTCGGCAACTGCTGATGGCTCCTGCTGCCCTTGGCCTTCTGGCCACCGGCGCTAATGCCGCCGAGTTGAACATCAACGGCGTTTCTGATTACGCGGCCACATCCAGTGGCAACAGCCTTGATCAGGTCACCAGCGTCACCCAATTCTCCGACGTCTACCCCACCGACTGGGCCTATCAGGCTCTGGCCAACCTGGTGGAGACCTACGGCTGCGTCGCCGGTTACCCCAACGGCACCTTCCGTGGCAACCGGGCCATGACCCGCTACGAAGCGGCTGCCCTGCTGAACGCCTGCCTCGACCGGATCACTGAAGTGACCGACGAGCTGCGTCGTCTGCTCAAGGAATTCGAAACCGAGCTGGCCATCCTCAAGGGTCGCGTTGACGGCCTCGAGGCCCGCGTTGGCGAACTGGAAGCAACCCAGTTCTCCACCACCACCAAACTCAAGGGCCAAGCCACCTGGGTGTTCGGAGCCAGCCGCTTCAAGGGCTCCGCATCCCGGTTGCGTTCGGAGAGCAATGAAGCGTTGGGCGGCACCACGTTCAATTACGACCTTCAGCTGGGGTTGGAGACCTCCTTCACCGGCAAGGATCAATTGACCACGGTGTTGCGTGGCGGCAACTTCGACGGAGACGGAAACGTCTTCGGCAGTGGAGGGCCCTCTGGCCTCGCCACTCTGGAAACTGCGTTTCAGGAGGGTGATCGCCCCAATCTGGTGGCAATCGACAAACTCTTCTATTCCTTCCCGTTGGGGGATGAGATCACCATCACCACTGGCCCGGTTGTTGGCCAGGAAGACATGCTCGCGATCTGGCCGAGCGTCTATCCCAGTGATCCGATTCTCGATGTGCTCACGGTGAATGGAGCTCCGGGGGCCTACAACAAAAACAAAGGTGCGGGCGTGGGCATCAGCTGGGCCGCGGAAAGCGGAGCCCGCGCGTCGGCCAACTATGTGGCGGCCAATGGTGCCTCAAGCGACACCCGCTCCGGTGGTTTCGCCACCGACGAGGCGGGGGGCACCGGCACGCTGCAGCTGGGTTGGGAGGGTGACAACTGGGGCGTTGCTGCCCTCTATTCCAAGGTTCAGAACGGTCAAGACCTGATCGTGTACGCCACGCCCTTCGTCAGGGATCGCTTCAGTGATCGGGGCGTGACCCACGCCTATGCCCTTGGGGGTTTCTGGCAGCCATTGGAGAGCGGCTGGCTTCCTTCGCTGTCGCTCGGTTGGGGCATCAATCAATCCGACACCCAGCGCAAGGGCCAGGTGAGGACCAGTCAGTCCTGGAGGGCTGGGCTGCAGTGGAACGATGTGTTGATGGCGGGGAACAACGCCGGAATGGCTGTGGGCCAGCCTGTTTTTGCGACCGATCTGCGAGGTGGCGACACCCCTGCTGATGGCCAGTTCATCTGGGAGTGGTGGTACCAGTTCCAGGTCACCGACAACATCAGTGTCACCCCGGCGCTGTTCTATCTGTCGCGACCGATGGGTGAGCTCACACCGGACGGTTCAACCTTCCGGCAACTGGGCGGTTTGATCAAAACGACATTTGTTTTCTGAGCTGTGAATCAATAGAGACGTCGCGCGGTTGCAACGGATCCACCTGTTGTTGAAGGCCCCGTTGAACGTGGTGGCAGCCCGTCACCTCGCCCATGCTTCGGATTCAAGGGGATGCCCAGTTGCTCCGCGCCCTGCTGCTGCACGTCAACGAGCAGGTGTTGGCTGCAGTTGAGAAAAGATCTCAATTTGGAGGGCTTATTGAGAATGACTTGCAATATCGACAAGAGATCTGTACTGTTGCGAGTAATTCTCAATCGCGATAGCCCGTGACCGCGTCCGCTTACCGCTTCCTGCCGGACAATCCGACAGCTCCGTTGAGCATGCCCCGTCTACAGACGGTGCTGATTGATCCGGCAGGGCGTGATCAAGCCTCTGTTCTTGAAGTGATTGAAGGGGTGTGCCGCGTGTACTGCCCCTGCGAAGAAACGGAAGGAATGACTCTGGCGTTTCTGCAGTCGGGTGATCGTTTGCGCACCGATCGTCTTTGCAGCGAAGGCGTTTGCATCGAGGCGCTCACCGCTTTGAAATTTCGGCGTGATGCTGTCTCAACCGACGAGCTGGGCCTTGATGCGGTGAATGAATGGACGCTCCAGCTGCTGCGAGTCCGCCATCTCGGTCAGGCCGAGCAGCGTCTTCATGCTCTTTTGGCTCTTTTGGTGAATCGTCTAGGCGTCCGTTGCAGCGATTGTTATCAGCTTCCTTTTCGTCTCACTCATGATCGCTTTGGTGAGCTGATTGGTGCTACACGGGTAACCACAACACGTCTCCTCTCCAAATGGCGCCAAGCGGATCTGGTGGCTATGGCACCTGGGGATGTCACCATGCGGATTTCACCTGAGCTTATCAATTCTTCACCACTCCAGTTCTGAAGGTCGTGAACTCTCTCGGTTTACTTGGTGACCTTTGCAGGGAAGTTGAATGGATTTGGCGGCGTATACAGTGCGCCTCTCATTCCATTCAACGATGCCAGGATCGGCGATTAGAAGAGCGGCTTCTCGTAGAGATGTCTATTTATCGTTACCGGTGTACGTCAATAAAATCTCTGTTGCCTGAAATTAAATATTATTTTGAGTCTAATTCGATTCAAGAAATTTTGCTTGAAGAGTTGCTTTGTAGATGTTTGTCGGCAGCTCAAAAAGCTTGTTGGCCGCGCTAAATAAAGTTGGAAAAACACTACGATTTGTTGGCCATCAATCGGGCTTGTTTGTGGGTGCCTTCTATCCTTGGAGAGATGCAGGTTTATTGTTGCTTTGATCAAGCTCGTTGTCGATGATTAATAGGGCTGCTGCTTGATTGTCTGCAAACTTCACTCTTCCCAGTAGGTGGGCAAACTCATGTTCTGACTGTGTCTGCATCTCCACCATGGGGTCGAGAAACACAGTTGTTCTTGTGTCGTTTGTACGCTCCGCCGTGGAATACAGCTGTTGCAAAGAGGCTGTAACGTCAATTTCCATTTGGAATGCCGACGCCATGACATCAGCTGGAGATGCCCACCCTTGAAAGGGAGCTTCAACTGCTGTCAACTCAACGCTTTGTCCTCGCGCGATGATGTATTCGGCAACCTTTGCAGCGTGTTGATGTTCACTATTGGACTCGTCGCGGAAGAATCTTGAGAATCCCCGTAATTCGCGTTCGGCAAACCAGATTGCTGCCGCGAAATAGGAGGCGTGGGCTTGCCTCTCCATATTGAGATGGGCTTGGATGGCGTTTAGCAGATCAGTGTCAATTGCTTCAGCAATTGCCCTGCCTGCTGGTCCGCAAACGATCGAAGATGAGGGGCTTGAACTAGATGTTGAAAGCAATTTTTACCCGCTGATATTTAAACGATACATACCGGCGAATTTAAATGCACGCTTGGCGTGTCATTTGCACCAAGTTAAATGAGACTCATTATCAATAGGTAATCAATCTCAGAATTTTCTCCTGCAACTAACATAAAAGTTATTTTTAACGCCAGCCAGCCTGCGCCATCACTTGAACCGCTTTCTTCTGATTTGCACCGATCGCGCTGATGGAGGCGTTGTCGGGGGTAAATCGTCCGTACTGTTTCAGCACGCTTGAGGTTCCCTGACTTTTCAGAGGATATTCGTGGGTTGGTCCAGCAAGTGTCTGGCTCCCCTTCGGAGATGAGAGAAATTCAATCAACTTCAGCGCTTCCCGTTTGTTTTGGGCTGAGGTGGCAATGCCCGCTGCACTGATGTTCACGTGTGCTGGATTGGGCATGATCAATTTCACATTTTTTGCCAGCTCCTGATCACCATTGCCATTGTCTCCGGCTTGCATGCGTGCCAGGTAGTAGTGATTAACGACGCCCACGCCACATTTTTCCTGGGCAACGGCACGTATGAGGGATGTATCTCCTGAGAAGAAGGGCTGCTTGACATTGCCCACCATTGACCTGACCCAGGCTGTTGCTCCGGCTTGACCCTTGAGAACAATTTGGTCAGCAACAAGGGATTGATTGTAGACATTTTTTCTCTTGCGCAGGCAAAGCTTTCCTTTTAATTCCTGCTTGCCGAGATCGTCGTAGCTGTTGATCGTGGAGGTATTAACAAGCTTGGGATTGACAATGATCGAGCGCACGCGTCTTGTTAAGCCAAACCAGCGGTTGGATGGGTCCCGATATCGCGCTGGGATGTTCTTTTTCAGTGTGTTGCTCTGAACCGGCTGCAGCAATCCTGCATTGGCTGCATCATTGATACGCGCAGCATCCACCAAGAGGATCACGTCTGCCTTGGAGTTGCTTCCCTCTCGTTTGAGCCGTTCCACCAGCGAGATTCCGGTGGCTTCAATCAGTCGAACTTTGATCCCTGTTTTTTCGCTAAAACGTTTGAAAACCTGTCGGTCAGTGTTGTAGTGGCGACCCGAATAAACACGCACTTCCTGCGCACCAACAGCAGCGCATCCAACCAGGGGAGTAACGACGCAGAGCCCAGCGAGGACCTTCAGCATGGCTTCATTCTTCATCCCATCATCATAGGTCTTGGATGTCATCTGATATAGCCAGTTTGTGCGATGGTTTCGTATCATTTGGTCGACTCTCTAGGGTGGTCTAAAGTTTTTGCCCTCATTGCGGATGGATCATCTTGTGCGTCCACTGCTTTCACAGGCTGATGTTGATTCCATTTACCAGCAACTGAGTGCTGCCGATCTGCCTTGGCTGGATGGGCGACTCACGGCGGGAGAGCAAGCGGCCTCGGTTAAAAAGAATCACCAACTCGATCCTGAATCCCCTTTGGCGATTCGGGTGGCCAACTTGGTGTCGAACGCATTGAAAGCAGATCCTTTGATCAAGAGTTTCGCTTTGATCCGCAAGGTGCACAGTGTCTTGATCTCCCGCTGTTCGTCTGGCGATGGATATGGATGGCATGTGGATAATCCGTTTTCCCGTTATGGCCGGCGTGATCTATCTTTCACCGCTTTTTTAAGTGAGCCGTCTTCCTATCAAGGTGGAGTTTTGCAATTGCAGACGGGGCAGCATGGTGAGGAATTTTGTTGTTGCGCTGGTGAGATTGTTGTGTACCCCAGCTCTTTATTGCACTGCGTTGCGCCAGTGACGCAGGGGACGCGCTATGCCTGTGTTGGCTGGATCGAAAGCTATGTGAAATCCGCTGAGGATCGTTCCTTGCTGTTCAACCTGGATGCTGGGGCACGCGGATTGCTGGCCAAGCATGGACGTTCGGATGAGCTTGATCTCATTTTTCAGGCCTATACCAATGCTGTGCGGCGGCTCTCTGACTGACGGTGTTTCAAATGATGCGTTGACCTGACTCATTCGTGGAGGCTTGGGCGCTAGCGTTGAACAGAATGACTTTTTGGCGTTGGATCATGGCCAAACCCTCTGCAGTCACTGTGTTTTTAGCCGCTTCATCTCTGCTGCTGGCTTCAGTTGATTTACCGGTGGTGCAGGCCGAGGATGGCGGCGGCTTAAAGGAGTGGTCTACAGATCAAGCTGTCGATGACGACAGTGTGATGAATGATGAGGCTGAGGCTCTTCTCAAAAAAGCCGAGCAAGAAGATATCTGCGTTCCTATTGGAGAGGGCGAGAACTGCTGGTGATTCTTATCCGCTATTGATTTCAGGGGGGATTTACCCCCCCCCCCCTTTTTTGCATAAAAAAAAGCGCCCCTAGGGGCGCTTTGGTCTCGATCAACGAAGGATCAGAACTTGAAGGTCGTTTTTACAAGACCGCCAAACTTGTTGGCACCATCAATCTGATCCTTGCCCTTGGCATCATCAACCCAGAACACTGCGGGAGTAACGGTGATGTTGTCGGTTACAGCGAAATCGTAGTAAGCCTCGATGGCGAAGTTTTGGTCGCCGCCATTGGGCCGGTCACGAATCTCGGTGGCGTAGCTGGAATAGGAACCGAAGCCCAGTCCCAGTTTGTTGCCCTCCATGAAGGCATCATTCCAGTTCAGGCCAACCATCCAGCCCTTCACGGCTTCTGCATTGCCGTAGTACTCACTATCAGCCCAGCCGAAGTCCAGACCCGCACTGATGGTGGGAATGAAGCCGCTGTCTTCAGGTGACCAGTAGCCGCGTAGGCCGACGGCGTGCAGGGGGTGAGCCAAGTTCTTAGCAGTTGGGGTTGAGTAACCCATGGCTGCTTTGGCGGTCGATGACCCATCAGGCTGGCGTGCATTCTTCAGGGCATAGAGCGCTGAGAGGTACCACTTACGGTTGCCGTAGCCAATTTGGCTCAGCAGATAAGCATCGGTGTTTTCACCAAACATGCCTTTTTCTGAATTGCTCGTGGCACCGTCACCACCGTCGGCAACGTAGTTGACAGCAATGTTGAAGGCTGCATCACCAGGATCAACATCCTGACGCCACTGCACACCAAAGCCTTGACCGGTGCTGGCACCCAGAACTGCACCGTATCCACCCAGTTTGAAGGCCTTGAGGATTGGCTTGTAACGGGTGGGCGTTTCGATCATGTAGTAGTTCTCGATCAACGCACCAACGGTGACCTTGAACTCATCCCCAATTGGGAAGCTGTACCAGAGCTTGTCCACCTTCAGGGTGTTATCACCGCTCTTGGCATCGGACAGATAGGAATCTGATTCCGTCCAGACGTTCTTCATGTTGCCCGTGCGCAGACGGGTGTACAGCCGATCCTTACCCGTGAAGGATGTGTCCAGATTCAGGGTGTAGCGGTACGAGAAGTTGAATCCGTCGCTCTCGCAAGCTCCGGCTACTTCCTCGTTGCACTCATCTCGGTCGTCGTACTTAACGGCGCCCATAAAGAAGTCCGCTTGACCACGCAGTTTGGTGGTGGTGGAGAACTGGGTTGCTTCCAGTTCGCCAACGCGGGCCTCGAGGCCGTCAACGCGACCCTTGAGGATGGCCAGCTCGGTTTCGAATTCCTTGAGCAGACGACGCAGCTCGTCGGTCACTTCAGTGATCCGGTCGAGGCAGGCGTTCAGCAGGGCAGCCGCTTCGTAGCGGGTCATGGCCCGGTTGCCACGGAAGGTGCCGTTGGGGTAGCCGGCGACGCAGCCGTAGGTCTCCACCAGGTTGGCCAGAGCCTGATAGGCCCAGTCGGTGGGGTAGACGTCGGAGAATTGGGTGACGCTGGTGACCTGATCAAGGCTGTTGCCACTGGATGTGGCCGCGTAATCAGAAACGCCGTTGATGTTCAGCTCGGCGGCATTAGCGCCGGTGGCCAGAAGGCCAAGGGCAGCAGGAGCCACCAGCAGTTGCTGGAAAAGCTTCATTGAATTCCTCACACAGGAAAGCCCAATACGGGCAGTTCTATTTTGCTCTTCTGATGTGTCGCCTGCTACTCGTTTACTTCATCCTCAAGTAGCTTTCTATACATCTACAAGTGCTTTTGATTCGAGTCTTTGCTGATTCTTCGGATGTAGGCAAGCGTTCTAAACCCTTATAGGTCTCACTTGGCTTGGATTAGATGACTTGATAATTTGTGTCTTTTGTTACTCTGCACGTTGTTCGCAGCCTTGAGAAGAGCAGTATTGTTGTGGAATGATTTCCTGGAATCTTGGCCGAGTCTTCCGAAAAGCGTCTTTCAGCAAGTAAAAAAAAGGGTTGCAAGAAATCCAAATGTTCTAAGTGGAAGGGTGGAGCATGTCGGTGTGGACGTTAATTAATCTGGCGGCAAAATCATCTGATTTTTTAATTCATCAATATAAATCTGTTGATTCTTTCTGAGCTTGCTAATCGTTCTTGATACTGTTGATCTAGTCGATCCAACGATTTCGGCAATGCGTGCATGAGGCAGTGTGTGCTCCAGTAGCAACCCCTCTGATGTTCGCTTACCTAGTCTGTGCATAAGTAACTCAAAAAATTTCATCAGTCGTCTTTCCAGGTTTGCCTCATGCCTCACGATATGCAATTGAATTATCCAGTCCATGATGGAGTCGCTGGTGTTGGATTTTGTTTTACTTCTTGATTTAACAAAACAAGTTGTGTCTGCTACTGCCTCTATCGTGATTTCTAGATCTCTTGGATATTGGAATTTGAAAATGTCTGCTCTACATGCAAAGGCTAAAGTCATATCTTCTGCATTCTTGTATTGGTTGGCCGCAATCCTTATGGCCCCACCCTTTACTATTATTTCTATTTCTTCTCCGGCGTGAGGTCTGTCTAGGGGGAATGTCTCGGACGAATTCAGGAATATTGGCCTCCCTTCCTTGTCTCGATAGTTGTGCTTAGTGTTCATTGATGTGCCGACTTGTTCTTTTTGCTACACCGGCTTGTGCTTAATTTTGTTGTTAGAATCCGTTTGCTATGTATGAAAAAGTGTTGCAAGATTTTGTGCGTATTTGATGCCTTTTATAGCACGATGTGGCTTTTTGGTTTTGTCTTTCCTTGTGATATTTGCTTTCTTTGAGGTCAGGTACGACACAATGCGTCGGCGCGATAAGGGTGCTGTGTCTGTTAATTTTTTATCCACAGTATATTTTCGGCGTTAACGTTCTGGAGTGATTCCATGTGCTCTTCCGTCAGGGCTTGAGCTGCCTTGTTGTGACCATTGATGGAAAGGTGTGATGCTCGTTGGTAGCACCATGCATTGATTTCTTGAAGCGTCTTGTATCTGAGTTGATTAATGTTGTTCATTGGCTTTGAGGCGCTCCTCTGATTATTTTCTATTCCCCGATTGATTCCCGTGGATTTAATTGCTTCTGCTTGTGTTATATGGTTTGTTGCGCCGTGATTATTGACCTTTCTTTGTTTTGTTCTTTTTGCCTGTTCTTGTTGCTTGGGTCAACCCTTTACTGCTAAATGTCTGGATGTGATGAGAACCGTTGTCGCTATTTCTGCATAAATCGTGTGTGGGAATGGTGTGTTCTTCCTGGGATCTTCTGTTTTTTGACCTATACAACAGCGAGTTGATTGCTTGTGATGGTTTCCGCTACGCCCTGTGCCTGTCCGAGTTGCACCTGTGAGGTGCAGGCGTCCCAAGCAGTCGTTCGCGATGGCCAGAGTTTCTGTTCAGATGCCTGTGCCACCGGTCATCCCAACCACGAGCCCTGTCATGGCAGTGGTTCCTGCGGCTGCAGTTGCGCGGAGTGAGGACGTCGGGGTGATTTCACCCCCCTTTCGTACGGGCTGGCCTGAGCAGCATCGTCAGCCCAGACACAGTCACAACAATGGTGAGACCCCCTAGCAGGATTGGGTACAAGGGCTGAAGGTTGAGCCAGCCGAACTGTCCTGTGTGCAGCTTGAGCAGCCAGAAAGCATCAATGTTTTTCTCCAGCAGCAGGCTGTAGAGGGTGCCGGTTCCAGCGGTGATCAGCAGCGGTGCTGCGGCGATCGGCACCAGCCAGCGATGGATGCGCCGCGCCTGTCGACTGGTTGTTCTGGACCCTTTCATTGCTTGCGCAGATGTTGGTGGAGTTCCCGTTCATCACTGCAAGGCATCCAGCGACCGTTGTTCTCGTGAACGCTGCTGCAACCGATTTCAGCCGCCCGCTGCCTGGCTTCGGCTTCGGTGCCATAGAGCCCCTTGCCGTGGGCCATTCCTGGCGTTGGGTTCACCAACAGGGCCAAAACGCCGAAGCTGAGAGCCGATAACGGTTGGATGGCGCGCATCGGTTCAGAAGCCTTCGCAGTGTTCGACGGCTTTGAGGTAATTCATCTTGCCGGGATTTGTTCCTCCCTTGGGATTGATGCTGGCCCGCATGGCGATCTGTGCATCGATGCAGCGGTTGTAGCGATGGGTTTGGACGGCTTGCGGGATCAGCAGAACAGCGATGCTGAGCAGGCTGAGGCTGCTGACGGCCGCCAGTACGGGGTAGGCGTGGGCTCGCACCATCTCGCGAGCCGTGAGCTGTTGTTGGTTGTGATCGCCCATGCGTCGCTTTTTGGTTTCCAGCGTATGGACAGCCTTACGCGTTGATTGGCATCGAGCAACGTGGCTTTCAGCCAAAACCTCGACCCGCAACATGGGAGGGTTCTCCCGCAATTCGAAACTCGATGTGATCGGTGGCGGGGTCGTAGAGGGTGTAATGCCTCCCCCCGCCGATGCCGATCACGCTTCGTTTGGGCACAGCCTGTTCGCTCTGCTGTTCACCGGCATGGTCTTTGACGTGGGATTGGATCGATCCACCGGAAAGCTCCAGTCGGAACTGACGCTGACAGCGCGCCGTAAACAGTCGGTTCACATCCAGCCGCGTCAGCCGATCCAGCAGTACCAGGGCTGAGGTGTCTTCCGTCAGCCGGTCGCCGACATCAGCGGAGCTGCCATGAATCAGAGCGCAGTCGAGTTCGATGAAGCCGAATTGCAGCGATGCCAGCCAGTTGAGATGGTCGGCGTCTACCGCAGCAAGAAGCTCGCCGACCGCAGCCTCGCCTTGCTCTGCTCTGAGGGCTTCAGCCTTGCGTTCGCCGCGGTAACCACACTCCGCCAGAAGTTGCTCTTCCCACCAGCCGTAGATGCAGTCGGGCTGAAGATCAGCGCGCTTCGGCTGCCTCAGGCGCTCGAGCAGTGCATTGCACTTGCGTTGTGATCCGATCAGATCACCGAGAACGAAGAGATTGGCAACACCCCGCTGTTGCTTTAACTCCTTCTGAATCTGCTCGTACAGATCGAGGTCTCCTTGGAGACCACTCACCAGGGCCCAGCGTTCCATCAGCGCTCACACACGTGGCTGGCGTCTTCAGCCCGCTCGGCGTATTCGAAGCCGTGGCTGAGCCTCCAGGCAAACACCTCAGGTAAGCCCGCATCAACGATCGCTCGACAGGTTTTGGCGACGTCGTAGTCGACCTCTCGAATCGTCACCTCTCCGGTGTTGTCGTTATGGATGACATAAGTCGCTTTGGTGCTGCCATGACGCGGTTCCCCAACGGAACCTGCGTTAACGATTTGCCGCATCGGCAGTTCCAGCTCCTGCTCTGTTGGTGCGCCTTGAGCGCGTTGTTGCACCTTCACCCGAATGGACCCCTGCCGTAGCTCGCGCACATAGGGCTGGTGGGTGTGGCCGCAGAACAAGGTTTCCGCCCCTGCAGTTTCCACCCGCTCAAGGGCCGCAAAAGCATTCATGTCAGGCAACAGATATTCGTGCTGACTGTTCGGACTGCCATGCACAAACAGCAGCTTGTCGCGCCGCAGTGTCATTGGAAGTTCAGCCAGAAAGGCCTTGTTCTCGTCCGTCAGCAGCTCGGCTGTCCAGTGATGGGCGCGATGGCCTCGTCGTTCCGCCAGCTGGGAGGGATAGCTGCATTCACAGGCATTCAGACCGTCAATGATGTCTTCGTCCCAGCACCCCTGGCAGCTGGGAATTTCGCGCTGACGCACCAGTTCCACCACTTCATTGGGTTGGGGTCCATAGCCGACAAGGTCGCCAAGGCAGGTGATGGTTTGGATGCCCTGGGAGTCGATGTCGTCGAGCACGGCCTCCACGGCCGCAAGGTTGGCATGCAAACAGGAGATGACGGCGTGGTTCATGTCAATCAGCCTTGCGATGTGGGTTGTTGTTGCTGGAGCTGTTGTTGCTGTATGGCGAGCACGTCATCCGCGAGCAGACAGTCGTTGATGGTGGCTTGCATGCCTTCAGGGTTGAGTGCCTTTCCCTGAACAACGAGCTCTGAGGTTCGACTGGGGCGACCTTGCGGCGGTGCTGTGGTGTCCAGGGGCAGGAACTGGGATGACTCCTGGGAAACCATCCAATTGCAGAAGAATGCCCGCCCGTCAGGAAGATTCATCAGGCCTTTGGCTCGGTACACATCGCCGTAGGCACCGTTGACGAGTTCAAACCAGAAGCTGCTCAGGCTGTTGGGATCCCAGACAGAACGGGCAAGGGAGGTGTGCCAGGCCTCGAGCTTGCTGAACTCCAAGGTGTCCTTAGCGGGCAATTCAGGGTCTCGCCCGAAGTGCAGCAGTTGGTCGGGGTGCAGCTGCAAGGCCTCCAGCTTGGAGCGAACGTCGTCTCCGAGACCTTCAATGCCCTTCTGGCTGGGGTGATGAAACTGCTGCACTTCGATCAGGGTCAGCCCATCGTTGTCCTGCTTCAGTTCCGCACCATTGGACGGCGTCGGCTCTTCAAGTCTGGGCACTTGGTCTTTAAGCCAGGCCAGGTCGATTCCGCTGTCTGCCCCCTGCTCGAGACCTGCTTTCTTGTCTCCCTTCAGCCGCAGGTAGGCGCAGGGGCCTTGATGCTGCTGAAGCCTTTGGAGCGCCCAGGTTGTTTTCCCGCACCCCGGAGGGCCTGAAATCAGGCACACCTGACCCATCGCAACCCCCTCGAAATTCGAGAATCATTCTCATTATGAGCCGTTGTCGCCGCCTTGTCCCGTCCTCTTCTTGTTGTTGGACGCTTGGTATCGCTTGCTGTGGCGCTCCCTGCTTCTCTCGCTAAGGTCGTCAGAACCCGGTTTTGATCTATGCAGGCCTTGGAGTTCCTCGCCCTCGTGCTGGTGAACTTGGCTCTGACGGTTTATCTGGTTGAAAAGGGGACCAAGTTCTGGAAGGAGCAGCGCCGCCTGAAGCGCCTTGTCAACCAGCATCCTGAAATGAACGGGGTGCATCCCGATGAGGATGGTCTCTTTGTGTTTGAGAGCGATGATTCGCTAAAGGTGCTTGTGCTGGAGAACGATCAGCCCGGTGCTGATGAGCCCTTCTACGTCAGAGAAGAGGATCTCGAAGAGGAGTGAATGGTTTGGTGCAGGAATGGAACGATGAGTTCATTACCCAGGCTCAGCACGAGCTCAAGGGGATGGTGGCTGACTGGAAATATGACTACGGCGTGAGTGACCGAGATTGTTCGGCCATGTTGCTTTGGATGCTGATCAAGCTCAATCCCGACGCCAAGATTGATGCCGGCCTATTGGATCGGTGAACTGACCACTGGCTAGGTGCAATCACTGATGCCGTTAAGTTCCTGGGAATACACAATGAATGAGTAACCCCCAGCTCAGAACAGGGGGAAACTGCGTCGAACAGGGGGGGATTAGGGAACCCTCCCTTTTTTGTGCCCTGCCTGCAGTGTGTTGGTCCGGCGCTAGATCTGGGGTCTGGCCACAAAAAAGCCCGCCGAAGTGGCGGGCCGGGTGATGGGGGACCCCAATATAACGACCATGGCCACCATATGCAGCGTCTGTTTGTGATCAAGGGCGATGCATAAGTGATATTGCTCCCCCTAGATCTGGGGCTTCAAGAGTATTATCGAGCCATCGGATCAAGATCTGGTGCAGTTGGCCGGGTGATGGGGATTGCTCCGGCTTGATGATTCGCTCCATGGCTGGGGAGAATTTTTTTGTTATCGATGTGAGCGGTTGTGTTGCTCCACTTCAGGCACGTTGCGGCTCAGGTAAAGGGCGTTGCTGAGCCCCATCACAACGGTGCACCCGGCCGGTCCGCAGACCCGATACAGATGATTGCCGATCGATTCCACTGTTCCGTTGCCTTGAACGGAGTAGGGCAGGCGCAGGGTTTCGGCCATGGGATCACGCTTGAAACTGGAGTCGTCCTACGGATCCGCGATTGGACCTGACTGCGACAACCGATACGGGTTTGATTTTCTTCGCGTCTCTCAGCATTCCTTAAGAATCGACTTCCGGGACTGGTGGTGCCTTAGGTGCCTGGAAAATCGCTTGTCTTAAGGCGATTGAGGTGATCGCGCACCTCCAGATCCGGCATGCGCATCACCCGTTGCAGCAGGTTCTGCCGATGGGCGTAGACCCCTTTGCACCCCTTGAGCGGTTCAATCAGCAGATCGAGTTGTCCACACATCACCCACTCGAGGGGTTGTGGGCGCGGATCCAAGGAGATGTCTCCCACTTTTGAGGGGACGTCGTCTCACCACTCCCCTTAACGTGACATGTCTTCTGGGGTTCCGATGAAGGTTCTGCAATCCGTTCTGGCGGTGCTCTTGGTGCTGGTGCTGGGTTGTGCAGCAACCTCAACGGTGTCTGCTGCAACGATTGAGGAGTCGGCCAGTGTTGATCTGATTGCCACGCTGGAAAAGGCTCGGGATGTGCGCGAGCAGGCAGACCTCAAGATTCGGGAAAATCTCAAATTGATGGCGTCGAGTTGTCTGTATATGAGTGATTCGTTGAAGGAGTTGATGGCTCTGGAGAATCAGTTTGAAGACCGCCAGATCGAAGATTTCACCGTAGGAATGGCGGACGCGGTTGAGCTGGAATTACTCGATGAGGAGTCACGCAAGATCAAAGCGCTCTACCGCAGATCTCACTGTGATGATCCGATCATCCTGCGGGAGCAACTTCGGCAGGCTGATCAAAAGCGCAAGGCCTGATTCAGCAGCAGACCCCCGGTCCCTGTGACGGAAGGGGCCGGGGGTCTGTGTCTGAACAGTGTTGTTCAGGGTTGACGTGGCCGTCCCGTTCCGATGAACAGGCGGCCTAACTCGCTCGTTTGTGCATGACGCAATCCATCAGGTATCGCTGAAGGAAGGTCGAAGCGTCTGGCTTATGGCGCCTGGGGCCATGTTCCAAGGGGTCGGGTGATGGGAGCTCCTTAGGGCACCTGGCACGGTGCAGATGGAGTGCCGATCGGCCTGGCCTTTCGCACAAGGCCTGTCGAAGGGCTCACCCAACAAGAGGTGTGAAAACTGTTGGAGCAGGGGCCTGAAAGTCAGCTTGCTTCTGATGTCTGCTCGGTTGGACCGTCGTCTCGCATGGACGCCTCCGATCTCGATGCACACAGTCTTGGGGCTGGGCCAGGCCCTGACAATCCGCACGAACACGCATTGCCTTTCAGGGGAGAAATAGCTGAAAGTGGGGGTGGCGTGGCAGACATCTCATTAGCCTTAACCACCGTGCGAGGCTGATGACCATTCCCTTCGGCACGCCTGAGCCTTCGGATGGTCTGCTGAACAAGTCGGTGTCTTCCACCCGACTTCGCGCTTGGTTGAACACTCGTCTCCGCCAGCTCGCGGTGGGGCAGCGGATTCAGGATGCGCGTGCCCTGCGAAATGAATTTCTGGTGGAGTGATGTTGATCGCGTGCTGCTTGGGTGAGCGTCAGAGCTCGTCCTGCTCACCCTCCACACGGCTTCGATCGATCCAGGCACACATTTGCCGAAGTGCAGCTTCATCCATCTCCACCAGATGATCGGCCCACTCCTGCATGATCAGTTGGAGGTGATCAGGATTGTGGATGGTGAGCTCCGGGCCCATCAGCACGTATTTGATGCTGAGCAGTTTCCAGGCCTGGGCCTCGAGCAACCAGGGGTGAGCTGCCAGTAACCGTTCCACCCGGCTGATCGGCTGATATTCACTGTCCATGGGCTGATTCAGTGCCGAGACACCTACGCAGCCTTCTGGCTTCGCTGATGGGCCTGAAGCGCAAGGAAAAGCGCGCGGGGATTGCCGTAACGGTCAGGGAGGGCCTGATGCAGTCGGTTCAGTCGTTGCCAGCAGACGCTCTCTCTGGCCTCTCCTTCTTTCACGCCATCCGCCACCAGGTATTCCATGGCGCGGGTGTACAGCGCTTCAGTTTCCCGCAGTTCTGCCAGGGACGGTTCTTGGGTGAAGGTGACTACTGCCATCTCGTCGCGATATCACTGATCGCTACCCATTGACGCCTGGGCAGGGTCTTGACCTCTACCCCCATCTGGGGTGAATCGTTCGCTCAGATTTGAACCATCCCGCAGCGCATTCCCTTCAACACCGCCTGAACCCGGTTGTTCACTTCAAGGGTGCGCAACAGCCGCTTGGTGTAGGTACGCGCGGTCTCTTCGGTGACGATGAGATCTTCGGCAATTTCCCGGTCGGACATGCCGCGGGCGAGGCGGTCGAGAACTTCGTATTCCCGTGGTGTTAGTCGCGGGCAGCTGAGATAGGGAAGTTCATCCGAGCGCAGGGATGGGCTGCGGTAGGAGTGATGCCCCATTACCGCAAGCACTGCTGCCTCAAGGGGTTTGCGGTCTTCGATGATGTCGGCTTCGGCAACCACGGCTTCCAGCCAGGGTGCATTGTCGTACTCCACCGGAATGGCATCGCTCAACGCCAGCACCACAACTTTCAGGCCGGGTTGATGTTCTCGGGCTTTGCGTGCCAGCTCAAAGCCATTGCCTTTTTCAAGCAGATCCGTGCAGAGAAGCAGCTCAAATGAATTCCTTTTGAGATAACTCAGGCAGGACTCTTCATCAGTGACAGCACATCCGATGCGAGATCTTTCGCTGAAACTTTCGCAGAAACAGCGCAGGAAGAATCTCCCCTTCATTGCTAAGGCAATGCTTCCGTTGATGGCAACGGAAAGCAGGGGCTCTTCGTCGGGAGATGAGGGTTCGCTCTGCAGGTATGGGGTCAGATCCATGGGATTCCCTGCATCTTTTATCCATCTTTGCGGGCCACCCGGCCCATATGGTTTCGACCGTCGTCAGTCGTCATAGACCCGGCATTCCGGAGCCTCGGGATTCAGGTCGCAATGGACCTCGAGGGAGGTGGGGTCCTTGTGCTCATCGGGATGGTGGCTTCGATAGGTCTCGAGCCCTTCGAGTTCGGTGGCGTAGTGACGCGCCTTGGCCTGGTCTCCGCTCGCTTCCGCCTTGGCTAGTTCCTCACGGTCTTTGGCGATGTGGGTTTCGATTGATTCCACGCTCAAAATTGCAATCAAAGGCATCTAACGCACTTACTGGATCGTTCAGCTACCCCCATCCGGGGACAGAGCGATTGTCCCCATATGGGAGGCGATGCAATGGCCTCATGCGCTGCAGAGTTCTCTATGGAGCGCGAAGAATCAATGAGCACATCCAACCTCAGCATCGGAGAGCTCGAGGCCAAGTATCCGCTGTACTGCAAGGCCTTGAAGATGCTGATCAAGCAGAGGAAAACAAGTGCTGAACTTGAGCGAACACTCTGTTGGGATCGTTTGCGATTGTTGCACCGCTCCTTGCCAAGGCAATACAAATCTCCTGAGCGGTTGATGTTGATGATCCAGGCCGAATTTTTGTCAGAGACCGATGCCTAAGGAGGGATGATGTCAATCGAAGCTGATTCCATCAAGGCCCAAGTCGTGACCGAGGTGATGCAGAGGATTACAGCCCTTGATCAAGCGCAACGCTATGAAGACAGCTACGCGCTGACTCAGGAATTCAGGGAGTGGTTGCTCGACCCTCGGATTCAACCGAGCTCGAGGCAGGCCAAGCCATAAACGTTGCGGTCGTGGCCCTCCGGCATCAGGCCCTTGTACATGCGCACAGTCGAGCCCATTGGTTTGAAGCCCTTCGCTGTCGTGATCGTTTTGGCAGACGGGTTATGCCCCGGGGTGTCGATCAGAACGACTCCCTTATGTCGGTCGATGGCGTTGTTCAGCAACAGCGATGCCATGGCGGGATCTTCCGCCAGCCAGGGCCCCACCCGCCAACCTGCACCGATCGGGAGCAGGCAGGGCCGAATGCGCACGTAGCCATGGCACTCTCCCTGAGGATCCCTGGCCACAAAGACGTCTCCTGCCCGGTGGCGTAACCACAGTTCAAGGAAATGGGGACGCGGGCTGATTTCGTGGCGTTCGTCGTAGAGCTGAATCGCCTCGATTGAGATTTCACGCAGTGGCACAACGGTGATGTCGCTGCGGTGGAGCAGGGTGGTGTTCGGGTGTTGTGGTTGATCACTGCGGCAGAGCATCTGCCGGCGTGTGGTGACGCAGTCCTTCTGAAATCCGGCTTTCTCGTAAAAGCCCACCATCTGGACTGCGGCTTCCAGGCCGATGCACTCCACGCTGCTGAGGGTTTTCAAGGCGTGTTGCCAGAGGCGACGGCCGATTCCCTGCCCCCGATGCTGCGGCTTCACCACGAACAGGCCGATGAAGGCGTAACTGGGGTTGTAGGTGACTGCGGCGATGCAGCCCACCGGCGCATTGTCTTGCCAGGCAAGCCAGATTCCCTGACGGTCGGTGTTGGCATAGATCTCGATATCCCCAACCCCTGGAGCGAAATCCTGTTCACGGGCCATCCCTGTGACCACGTCGAGGTCAGATGGCGTGAACGGTTTGATCTCCAGCATCAATAGTCAGGCGAGGGATCTGCAACCTGAGCGTTCGATCAATGGTCAGGCGACGTCAGGCGGCCTGAAGAATCGAATCCACACTGGTTGGGTAACGGCGCACATAGGCATCGGTTTCCATGGCGACGATGCGCGCCTCATGGCGATTGGCCGCCTTGAGTTGCAGTGTGTGTTGGCTGCCGTCGTTTTTCTTGATTCGAACCAGAAAAAGTTGAGGAGTGTTTGTCATTGCGCTGAAACCTTTCGTCCGATGCGCACAGTTGCTGGCCGCAGGGCGCAGGCAAGGGCGTGGAATGGGCGGTGGGTTCCCTCAACAATGAGGCTTCCCATGGGTTGTGCTTGAGCAAGGTCGAGCTTCATGGCTTTGCCTCGAATGGAACTGTCTTACTGCGTCTCAACGCGCTGATCCATCCCCCATCTGGGGACAATTCGTTCTGCGCATCAATCGGTGCATCCAATCAGTGCATGAAACAGCGCGTAGGAGATCCGAACCGTTGCGGCCGGTTCTCCTCTCCCCGCTCTTCAGCCTCCCAGGCGACGCTGATATCGGACGGATGTTCATGAGGGGACCAACCCCTGAGGCTCGCCCCTCAGGGGTTTTTCATGGCTGTTCTTGGTGAACAGTTGCTCTCTAGGGTGCTGGTCACGACTCCTCTGCCCTGCGGGCTTCTGATCCCCATGACTGCTTCGAAGCTGTTCGATTTCCTCGGCCGGGTGCTGATGGCGGCCGTGTTTGTGAATGCCCTGCCGGCCAAGTTCACCAACTTCGCTGAAACCGCAGGCTTCATTGCTTCCAAGGGCATCCCCGAACCCCTGGCTTCTGTGCTGTTGGTGGCGGGGATTGTGGTGTTGATCGCTGGATCGATCCTGCTGGTGTTCGGCAGCAACACGGTGCTGGGGGCCTCGCTGCTGCTGCTTTTCCTGGTGCCCACCACGCTGATCTTCCACACCTTTCCGGTGGACAGTGGCTTTGCGATGAACCTGGCGCTGATCGGGGCGCTGATCCTGGCCATCACCCGTGCCTGGGGCAATGGTGTTCCGAGTTTCACTCACCTGCGCTCCAAGGGCTGATCGCTGGTTTGCTGGATCAGGGCAGGGCCAGGGCCGTGCCTTCGCGGCGCGGGTCAGCGGCCCCCTGCCAGCCAGTACCGATTTTTTGCAGCAGAGCGGTGCCGCTGGCGATGCTCTGACGCCGCGGGCTTACCTCGCTTGTGAGCTGCTGCAGCGGAAAGGGCCAGTGCAGCGGGGGATCCTTTTCCAGCACCAGCGTTGTGCTCCGGCGTGAGAGATGGGGAAGGCCCACCGCCCGCGCCGGCGGTTCGTTCCAGACCAAGGACGCCAGCAGCACCCGGCTGAGTAGATGGGGAATGCTGCGGCCGCCGGGGCTCCCTAGGGCGAGAACCGGCTCGCCGTTGCGGAACACCAGCGTCGGTGCCATCGACGACATCGGCCGCCGTCCCGGCAGGCGGCGGTTAGCGACCGGTTTGTCGCCAAGGCTGGGCTTGAAGGCGAAATCGGTGAGCTGATTGTTCATCACCATGCCTCCCACCAGGTGCCGACTCCCGAAGATCGTCTCCACCGAGGAGGTGTAGGAGGCGATGTTGCCGCGGGCATCCACGATCGTGATCTGGCTGGTGCCCTGTTCGATGCCCCGATCCGGCCGGCCGTAGGGATAGCGATCGATGCCTGGGGGCAACCCCGGCGTTGGCCTTGCGCCGTTGGCGCGCTGCATGGCTCTGGCCCGGCTGGCGATGTAGGCCGGATCCAGCAGGTCTGTGCTGGGCACCGCTCTATCGATCGGGTCATGCACCCAGTACAGGCGGTCGGCATCGGCCCAGGCCTGGGCGCGGGCCAGCTGCCGCCACACCTGCGGCTCCCCAGCGCTGGAGCTGGCCAGGTTGGTGGTTTGGTTCAGCAGTGCCAGGGTTTGCAGCAGCGCCAAGCCACCGCTGCTGGGGGGTGGCATCGTGCAGATCCGGTGCTGCAGCTGCTCGCTGCAGAGGGGGGTGCGCCGGACTACGGCATAGCTGCTCAGATCAGTGGAGCTCCATCCCCGGAAGTTCGGCTCGCTGGCCTGCAGGGCGTTGATCCCGCCCAGGATCTGCTGCGCCACAGGCCCTTGATAAAAGGCCTGGCCACCTTCCTTGGCCAGCAGACTCATGGTGCGTGCCAGGGCTGGGTTGCGAAAGGGTTGATCTGCTGCGGGTGGCTGGCCGCCGGGCAGGTAGAGCGCTTGAAAGTCAGGGCTGTGGGCCACGCCAAAACGCTTGGCCAGGCGAATGGAGCGCAACAGCCGTGGGCTCGGCAGGAAGCCATCGCTGGCAAGGCGGATCGCCGGTTGCAGGGTTTGTGCCCAGGGCAGCCGGCCGTGGTTTTGATGGGCCTGCCAGAGCAGGGCCACGGTGCCGGGAATGCCGATGGCGTTGGCTTGGCTGGTGGCCTGTCGCCAGGGGATGGGATTCCCCTCAGCATCGAGCAGGTCGCCGGGGCGGCTGCGTTCGGGGGCCACTTCACGGCCATCCAGCGCTGCAAGCTGGCGTTGCTTGGCATCCCAGTGCAGCAGAAAACCGCCACCCGCCAGGCCGGAGCTCTGGGGTTCCACTACTCCCAGCACCGCCTGGGCTGTGATCAGAGCATCGATGGCGCTGCCGCCGTTCTTCAGCGCAACCAGCGCCGCCGCGCTGGCGAGAGGATTGGCGGTGACCACCACGGCGGATCCGCGGGCGGTGGAGATGCCTCTGCTGTTGGGGATGCTGGATTCCGGATCGTCGCGGCTGATCGGGGCTGCCGCTGCGGGGAGGCTGCTCCAAAGGCTCAGCGCCAGCAACAACGCTTTGAGCTGGGGGAGCACGGCGGTGGATCAGCTGGTTGCAGTCTTGTGGCTGGTGAGGCGGACTGCTGGCCTTCCGATCAAAAAAAGAGCCGGCCCCTCAGCCCGCTCCTGCTTGGCGCGTCTCAGGTAGCCAATAAAAAACCCCTGCCATGGGCGAAGGGTTGAAGAAATTGATTGTTTTGGCTGATCGGTTCAGAGGCCGAGGAATTTGGCGGGAATGCCATCCAGGCTGTTATTGCCCATCATCTGGAAGATGACGTTGATCAGCATTCCTCCGATGTGGAAGGCTCCCACCAGAGCCAGGCCTCTCCAGAGTTTTTCGGCTGCTGCTGGGGGCTGATTGTTGGCCCAGGTGCCGGATCCGTTGGTCATTGGTTGATCGCAACTTCGATCAAGTTGGCGAAAGAGTTCGCAGGGGTCCAGCAGTCGTCACTGACATTCATCAGCTCAAGGTTGGAGGGCCTTGGTGAGCGCCAAGACACGTTAGGTATTGCTGCTCTGGAATTACTCCATCAATCCGTCGTAGGGATCAAATCATCAGCCCAAAGGAGGCTGCCATGTTTGAGGTCCTCAAGGGTCATACCGGCAGCTGCCAGCGCAGAACCTGTCTGAAGTGGGAAATCAACGGTGAGTTGTCAGCTCTTGATCGAAAGAACCTGATGCAGCTGTTGTGCCAAGTGGACAAACAAGCCTGTATCGATGATGTCGGCCTCGAGCTCGATGCAGAGATGGATGGAAAGTGATTCACTCTTCTTTCTCCATGTCTGATCGCCCTTTCTTCAATGCGCTATGGCGCTCATGGTTCCCCTCGTGCACCCGAGCCATAACTGAGGAGTCCAACGGAAAGGGCTAAGGCCAAGCCAAGTGTTTCTCTGATTGAGTCATACCGGTCCCGTGGGGGAGAGGTTTTTGATGCCATCAGCGCACCGGTGGTGGACAGCGCCGCCAGCCTGTTTTGAGCATCCTGTTCCAGGCTTCGATGGCGTTGTGCCGCAGCATCCGCCGCCGGGTCTGGGGCACCGGCGGATTGGGCGGGATCCAGCTGTAGGTGCGTATTACTACCCACTGGGCATGAACGGTGGATGCATCTGGCTTGAACTCCACCACCTTCTGCTGCTCTGGGCTCACCAGCCAGCCTTCTCCGCCGGGCTGTTCCGGTGGTTCGTGGGTGGCGCGGTAACGGGGCAATGTGATCGGTAGACGGCAACAGATGACAGATCCGCAAAGCACCTGCTGCCGTAGCGATGCCTCAACGTCACGATGGCAAGTTCACAACTTGGACTGTGGACCGGTTCGAGCAGAAAGCCGTTCAGCTGCATGGCTTGGAGGACGCTGCCAATTCCAGCGGGAACAATGTGGATGGATGAGTTGTTGTTCTCCAGAGAAAGAAGCTTGTCTCAGTCAAAACGAGGCTTGAGAGAAGCTTCTGGTGGCCTTGGCTTGCGACCACGGTCCAACCAAGGCATGACACCTTTGCACCGGTTAATGCCTGGGTCGAGCTCCTGAAAAAAGATGTCGAGCATCTTTTTGTTTCTCCAAGAAAAAATATAAAGTTTTGTTTTTGCGTGATAAGCAAGGATTCGAAGTTTAAATCATTGGTTCAAAAAGTTATTGGTGCTTCATCGTTTCCTCGCATACATTCCGGCAAATCCAGAAAACGATGCCCTGCCGTCAGGTTGAAGATTTTTCCCAGAAAATTGCCTCAGACTTTGCCGCAGCCTGCAGAAGTGATGAGGAGAGTGATGATTGTTTTGGGACTGCTTACAACTACGGTCGCGATCATGTGACCCGTCTGACGCACGAGATCATTCGACTTCAGCGGGAGAGTGGTTTGTCGCGAAAGGAGATCGTTGCATCGATTAAAGATCTAGCCAGTCATATGAATGCACTCTCCTATGTGTTTCTTGTGTCGGCCGATGTTGCCGAGAAAGCCTTGGATCATGATTAATCCTGAGGACGCGCCCGCGCATAACGAGACAGCTGAAGATGCTCCTTGTTACGCCCCGCGGGGCGACTTTCTGATCGGTCTTGCTCAAGAAGCGCTTTCCTTCACCAGGAGACGGAAGCTTGAGCAAGAGATCGCTGTGATTAAAACAGCGTTGAAGGGCCCTAACGACAAACCCACAACCCGTCGCGCCAAGCAACTTAAGAATCGTCTCGACCAGCTCAAGAATGAATTGAACAGCAATCCATAGGCATCGCTGCCAAAACCCCTGGCACTTTCACCATCGGTCGCTCAGACCCTGCTGTATCCGAGCTTGGTTTCAAAGATTTTGAGTGGAAGGCCAAACGACTCCATGAGCTGCAGGCATTCATTGCCGACCGTGCCGTAAACCTCAATGCTGAAGCCATCGCCGAGCTCGGCGTGCTTTTGCAGATACTCCTGAACAGGAGGGTTGGAGACATGGGCGCTGAACGCCTTGTCGTTGGCGTAGACCTCTGACCACACGAACGACTGAGGATCGTCTGGGTCTTGATCAAAGGTGTGATGAATCATGCCTGGCTCAGAAGCCTGAACGGCTTCGTCGGTGACGCGGGCAAGCTCCAGGTACTGGTCCACACAACCTGGCTTGACGTGGATTCGCGCCAGCAACATGAAGGGTGTGGACTTGTCGAAGCTGGCCATGGGCTTTCAGGCGGTGCCCAAGTGTTCCACGGATTCAGGTTGAAAACCCCTGGAGGTGCACTCTCCAGGGGAACCCATGCTTGTGGTCAAGTCACGTTCTAATGGTGACGATCAGGCGGCCAAAGGCTGTTGTTTCAGCGATAAGCGACCGCCAGCCATCGAGTTGTGAACCAAGTCTTCGGCGTAGCGGCGGCCTGCTTGTTGTGCTTCTCGAACGCTTTTGAAATTGCCGACAAAGTCGTATTCCTTTCCATCAACCGTCGCCGCAACCGCATAGAGCCTGTCAGCAACCTTGCTCACAGACCAGCGCAAAAAGCAGGTCGGGGAGTTCTTCTGACTGTGCATACTGTCCTCCATGAAATAACGGGATGACTTAAGCACTTGCTTGCTTGTTCAATTTCAAAGCTTTAAATATCGCAAATAGGTAATTATATTTTTTTCATCATTTTCTTATGAAGGTCTCATTGGATCGAATGGTGCTGGTGGCGTGACCGGCATCTTCGAGCAGCTCCCTCTGCCGCGATGGCTGACCTTCAACCAAGCTGCGACTTAACGATGTGGAGCCACGGAACCGCGAGGAGAAACTGGTCCTCCCCGAGCGATGCGATATCCGCATCAACAAGTTCGCTGAGTCAGATTGATTTGTGCCTGATGCACTGAATTTCTACAGCTTTAAGACACAGAGAGATTTCCCCGTCGATCGCTCTCGATGGGGAAAATCTTCTGCCAGCACTAGGGTCGCTCTCCCCATGCTGCTCAGCACCACTTCTGGTGTGCGGCAACTGAGAATTCAATGATGAGGCCATTCAGCAGGCTTGTCCGGGAATTTCTGAAGATGTTTTGATCCGCCAAAAATTTCGGCTGATCCAGGCGATGGTTGCAATTGATACGGACTCATTCAATGCTCGATTGGACCCGCCTTTTGAGGAGGTTCTCCCCGGCCTTGTGATCGATGGGGCATGGGAGAACAGCTGGATTCGCTAGGCAAACGGACCCAGCAGTTGCCGCTGACATGGGTCCGCGTCCCGGGCTAGGTGCATGAAACCAGGACTCGTCACACTTAAGCCACAAGAGTCAGGCGATTCAGCGAAATTCGCTACTCAAATGGCTCCACTCGTAAGGCTGGCGATTTGCGGAAATTGGTTGAATAGGGGAACCGGTAGCCAAGCTCCATCTCCTCAAGCTGCTCTTCGGCGAGATAAAGGCTGCGCGTGAAGAAGCAAACGTTCTCGCTATCGCACACCAGAAACTTGCCGGCTTCGATTTTCTGGATGGATGAACCGCGCGGGGTCTGAGCTATCAAGTTTGCTTGAGCCATTGAGCTTTCTCGCAAATCACCCATGTCATGGCTTCCATCGTTGTCATCTGGGCGTTACAACGCTCACACTTCGACAATGTCATTTATTCAAGCTTTTTGGTAACAACAGATACTCGAGTTAAGCGTTAAAAAGAATCTCTCTGGCCAGCCTAAATATGGGCTATGTACGGTTTCGGTTGACAGCGATGCGATGAAATGGCTGCTCTCGAAACTCGGTTGGCTCAAGCAGGTCAAAAAGCTCCAGAACCGGAAGGACGATCTCTCGTTTTTTAAGACCTCGATTCGCTCCAATGCCATTGCGTGTCAATGGGTTCTGAGAAAGCAAACTCAGCTCTTGCTGAGGCAAAGCAAAGGATCAGCGTTGATGATCAGAATCAGGGATGCATCCGGTGATGGCACCGTTGCGAGCAAGCTGGTGGAGCTCAGCCTCAACGCAACGCAAGCACAGATCGATACTCCATCTGCGAGTGGCCAGATGCTTCTTGAGCTTGGTTATCGAACTGTTGGAGGTGACTTCATTACGCTTGAGTATTCATTCGTTGATCTGGGCCCCAAAAAAGTTATGCAGCCAGAGTTGGCTAATTGGTTCAACAAGGAATCAGATAATATTCACCAGGAAATGTATGACTTGGCGACCAAGGGAAGAGCTCTTGGTGGATCAGAAGTCATGCCCGTGCGCCGCTAGGCGAGGTCGTTATGGTGAATGGTTTGGGTGTGGGAGAGTGAATATTGTGAGTGATGAAAACAACAGTCACTGACCGGTTCATCAAGGCGGGAAGACGAACGAAACAGGACGGTTCGCCTCTTTGTATTTCTGTGCGGCAGATCTAGACAAAGATCAGACGAAGGGAGGCTCAGATGCTTTACACCCTGTTCCTCACAGCTGCAGCCTGCGCGGCAATCATTGGCGTGATGGTCCTCGTCTACGGCACTGTTCGGTGGATGCAGAACACTCAGTGACGCTCAGTGTTTTGAGGGGCTGGCAGGCTCTGTACAAGACAACACTCAGGCATTGAGTGCAGCTGAGCCTGAGCCTTCAAGCCCTCGGCGTGGATGGCTCAGCATGCGTCAAGAAAGGACCTCTGTGGGTGATCCACTCGCAGGGGTGTGTGCCCCTCGTTTGACGCTCTTTGACGCCATCGGAACAGCGGGGCGGTCAGAATGATTCTTATTCCGTGAGAACAACTCTCAGTTAATGCTCATTTGAGTTTGGTTAATTTCGCTTTTTTGGTGCGCTTTCTGGTCATAGCTTTTTGCTTATTGGAGCAGATCATGCATTTCCCCCCGGAATCGCAGCAAAAACGCTTGTCAAAAGCGCAGTTCTTGCATCTAGCAAAGGAAGCAGAAGTCGAAGCGAACAAGCGACGTTGGAGTGCCATCTCCGAGCGTTATCTCCATCCAGTCAAGTAAGCCACCGCCGACTCCCCCTTAGTGTTTACCAATGGTGCTGGCAGCGTTACAACACTGATCACGCTCATTTGATTCAGCCCCCTGCTCTTGATCCGCAGCCGATGGGCCTTGGATTGCAGCGCCACAACATTGGGGTAAGTCATTTGTGCCGCCTCAACGCTTCATCGGCACACCCATGTCTTTCCCACCGAAGGCATGGTGGACCCGGAAGGTGCAAACGAAGGCTCCTTCTCCCCAATGGTTGTTCCGTTGACCATTGGGCGCTGGTCACTGCACTGACTCCCTTCTGGCGATGCGGGGAGTCAGGCCAGCGTTATTGCCTGTTGCCGCAATGTTTCTGCTGAAAGCGGAGAGGCCAAGTAGATCAAGGGTTAGAGCAAACCAGCTCTAACGTTCTCTTTTTGCTTTAACTCCGCCTTTGCGGACTCCGGGATAGATCCCTTTGGAGCAGGGGATCTGCAGAAAGTGTTGGCAGTGACGCCCCCACCAGCCAACTGTACTAGTACAATTGTATTGCTGCGGAAGGTTATGGAGGAGTGGGGCTATGTCGATGAATGCGAGCTGCAGAACTGGAAGGGCGGCGTGGTCTGCATGACATGCCAGCACTTCATCTATGGCGTCGACCAGCACTGCCACACGATGGTGGGCTGCAACCTCAGGCAGAAGCAGCTGCAACAAGGACAGCACCTAAAAAAGCGGTGCAAGCTCTGGGCACCCACCTGGCAGAAGGAAGTGGGCTGGGCGCCTGAAGCTGGTTAACCCCAATGGGGAAACCAGGCTGGTAGAAGTCCTGCGCGGGCTAGGCCAAATACGACCGCCAGCGTCGCGAGCTTTACTCCCGTCAGGATGCCTGCCGTCTTCCAGGTGAACAGCGATTTCGTCAGGGTGCTCACTGCGTATGTTCAGCCAAAGGCATCATGTGCCATTGACGAGCTGGGCACCGGAGGCGGGTTGGCGGCGTAATTGTTGATTTGATGCCGGCGTCATCAACTGGGTCAATGCCGATCTAGTGACTCACATCGTTCCAAGGGTCTGAATCGCTACCGCTGACATCCTTGACCTCAGCCTTAATTGGCGAATGAGAAGGCGTTACTGGATTCCCTCTGCTCTGCTTGTGACCCTGGCTGGCCTTGGCGCTCGGGGCTACTACAGCCATGCAGACGCATTTCTCCCATCAGAGTCGGCTGGAAATGACGCTGCTTCTCCAGCTGTAACCGACAAGCAGGCCAAAGCCCACTTTGATTTCAAGAGTGCAGGGATCGTCTCTGACTACAAGAGGTGCGACTGGACCCGTGACCAGCTCAACAAGGCTGAACCGGGCACAGGAGACGAGCATTTCAAATGCGAAGAGCTCAAGTCTTATGTGCAGCCTGTTGAAAGGTTGAAGGCCGCTTCGCGTCAGGGCTTGGTTCAAAACTGTGAGCAGGCAATCAAAGCTGCTCTCTGGGATCCAGGCAGCTATGCCTTCGTAGATCACCTGTACGTCGCCAACAAAATCAACGGTGTCGATGTTCGTTTGACCTACTTGGAAAACGACGGTTATGGCGGTCGTGATCAGTGGCAAACAACCTGCAGTTACCAGCTGTGATCAGACGTTGATCACGTTGGGCGTTCCAAGGGTCGGATTTGAACGCTGACCTCGTATCAAATGACGTGTCATGGGGGCTTTAAACGTCGTTAACGTCTTCTCCATGAAACTCTCTATCGCCTACATAGGTGGCGGCGTTGTCGTCGCGGTCATGTTCCTGGCAGTTTTCGTTGGCGGTGCCAACGCTGGTGACTGCACTCGCAGCCAGTCAGCTGAAGCACCAGCTGCAAAGGGCCATGACTGAGCCTGTGCCCCACATCGTTCCCCGCTGCTGAAAACTCTCAGTGAGGCCTCAGAACAAACACGAGTAACGCTCTTATGAATGGAGGGTTGCTCAACGAGGGACCCAGGTGACGCTCACGCCTGGGTTTTTTCTTGCCTCAGCAGAGTGGGGAAAACTCAAGGCAGCCACGTCTGACCGATGCCTCAAGACACACGCATTGCCCTGATGCCTTCAAGTGCTGGCTTTCTGGTGGGGTGCAAGACCTAGCGGAGCCAGTGGTTGAGGAGCTGCTGCTGGGCTGGCTCTATTCGTTCCTGACGGTTGAAGAGAAGGTCAGGCTGGTGGGTTGGCATCTGGGGGTGAGCCTCTAACCAGGTGGGAGATAAAGCCCGCCGAATAAATCCCTACCCCGTCAGCAATGGCGGGTTTTTTACATGGAACACCAAGGAAGCTGGCGAAAGACACTGACTTGATCAAGCGACTCCAAGCTTTTACTTCTGTCCCCAGTTGAATCCGAGCCGCTGCTGGGCAGATGCTTCCATCTCCTTGCGGATCTGCTGCATTGCTTCGCGCGCAAATGCCTTTTCGTTCTCCTGTGCAGTAATGATCTGCTTCGTAAGAGCACGGAGCTTTTCAATATCCTCGCAGCCATCGATCTCTCTGAAGGCTGCTTCCAAATGAAACCGTTGCTCAACTGACAAGTGATGATTGGTCATTAGAGATACGTAAAGGAGTTACAGCCCTGCTGTTATGGCAAGGCTGCTGTTCAGTCCGTGACAACTCAGGCTGCAGAAATGCTCATAGGAGCGGCTGGGAAGCTTGTAGGCATGGGGTCAGCCTTGCCATCTGCAAGTGCTTTGGCTCGACGGTACATCTCGCTGTTGGTTGCACCTTGCGCTTCCATTGCAGCTGCGACGACAGCCCAGTTACGAATTTCAGTTGTCATCTTTAGGTGAATGAGAACCTATTAACTCTTGCCAATCACTGCTTCTAGCTGTGTGGTGGTTAACCGAATGCAGACCGAACCGCAGTTGATGCATATTTTTTGTTATTGCATCCAATGTCAGGGATGAGATGTAGTGTTGGTCACCTTTTAGATCAACGGAAGCCACGACCTAGATGGCTTATTTCTCAAACTTGGTTCTGTCTGAACGTCTGCTTCCTGATTAAACCTCCGACACAACACTCACTCCGTCGCAATGGCGGGAGTTGGCTGTGCCTGAAGCTTCAGTGCCCCAACCGCATTTAAATGCTGCTTGGAGTCGATGCTGGCCTGAATGATCTGGTCGAGCAGGGCTAGACATGTGCCAAGGAAGTCAGAACGTTCGACTGTGTAGTCAGCCTTGATGATTTCGCGAGCACGCCTCCATCAAATTCGGTGGCTTGGCCTCCGCAGGCAAAACGGACGTCGCGAGTCAAGAGTCAAACGTGATTGAGCTGAGTGTTCCCCGCTCTGCTCAAGCATTAAAAAACTTGCCTTGCGACACGGTGAATGTTCTTTCGAGCACTGGATGACGACAATCACTCTGCCCGACCCAGAACAGTAGGAACGGTTGAGCCATCAGGGGGTGATCGACTACCCCTGTGGCAATGAGCCATTAGGCCGATTTCTTTTGTATCGCTTGGGCACAAACTAATTGAGGGGCAAGTTTGGCGGCTTGCCTGCGTCGTGAAAAGGGGAGGCAGGGGAACGACCTTGCCTTTTTATTCACCAGCTTTTCCTCCAGACAGATGACCTTTCAGTGGTTTATGGCAGCTCGCAAGATTGGTAAACGCCTGGCATCAATTGAGCCACCCACTCTCCGCGAACTGAGCGACGAGACCCACGAGGTGATCTGTGGTGTCGCTGGCTGCGTGGTCAAAAAGAAGAAGCTCAGACGCATCACTGAGTAAAACTGCCCCCATCATTGGGTGTCGAGCCACAAAAAAGCCCACTTCAAGAGTGGGCCGGGTGATGGCGGCTTTAAACCTGAAGCTAGTCACCGCTACATGTAGCGTCGCATCAACCCAAAGAACAAACGAGATTTAAAGGCACCGCGCCCTTAAGTGACTGTGGAGGGATCCATATCTAGGTGATCTATGAGTATTATTTGAGTATTGCATCAACAAGTGGTGCAGATGGCCGGGTGATGGGGATTGCACGGCTTCGAACAACCGCTCCACATCTAGGGGCGGTTTTTTTTGTCTGCAGATTGGATTTATGGTTCGGTCAGCTGTAAAGCAGCAGCCACTGGCCTTGCGAGTCTTTAACGATGCTCAACGATTCGCTTCAGGCTAGGTCTCATTTTTTTTTGAGCTTCTCGAAAGCTGCCATCACATTTGCAGTGGCTACCGCTTGAGACTCTCCAGTGTTTTGCATTCGTCTCTCTACAAGCTTTTCGATGAGTCTCTGCGTGGAGTCCATTCAGTCGTCGCTGCTTAGAACTCAACGGTGAACCAGGAGCGCCAGGACGTACCCGATCACGAGACCTTTGCTGAAGGTGAGCCAGAGCATTTGGTACTTGCTCAGACCAAACCGCTGCCTGAGCCGCTTGATGAATGTCTGATGCCAGAGAAGGACCGAGTTGGTCTCTTTGGCCTTTTTCGCTTTTTTGGATTTCTTGCCCATGATCCAAGGATGGCAGCGATTCCCTGAAACGCCCAATCCGCTCGACGACTCGGTGAGACAACAAAAAAGAGGGCGGCCCCTCAGCCATCCCTCTAGACGCATTCGGAGGCACCACTGCCTCATGAATCAGTCTGGTTCAGGTCGGTATGCAATGTGTAGCCCTACGAACTGAATTGCAGATGAATTAGGCGTTTTTTCCTAATGAGAGTTGTCATCGAGGCGTTTAGGAATGGACTACGCGCGTGCATCACTGCTTTTGCGCGAATGGGGGATGAACGATGCGGGTTCCCTCGCCCGCGTCTCCCTGGCTCCTCATCGACTTGTCAGAGTGCAGCGTCGCAACCTTGCTGCGGATCATTTGGTCACTGCCACTGCCTCGTTGGGACGTCACTGAACCAATGGAACCTGCATGACCATTGGCCGTTCAAAAGCATCAAGCCCCCGGGGGTGATTTTGTCCGCAGTTGAATCGAGTGACGGCTTGAGCCAGAACTGGTTTGTCGCAGCAATTCAGATGGCTTTCAGCACTGAGCAAGGCAAGGTAGAAACCACGAACTCCATCCGCATTGCAGCTGGACTCATCTTCGGGTTGGGTTGTTTCTCTGCGGTGCTCACCGGTGGGATCTTTGTTGGGCAGACCATCGGGGAGGGGTTGAGCATGCTCCAGACCATCGCTCCGGTTGAGGTCGACCCTCTTCGCTGAACCGTCTGATCAGATCAGGCTTCGACTTCAGCCTTGTCATCGGCTTTGTGATGGGCCTCAACTGAGGTTGCTTCAGCTGACTTGCTGCGAGGGCAGTCACCAGCGTTGGCGGCGCCGATAAAAACAACGACAGCCATGATCGTGACGATCACGGAGCCACCAAAGAAGGCAAGGTTCTGACCTTTCATGCGAGGTGTGTGCCGAGAGTGGGAAGAACCTAGTGCTGGATTCAGGCCTTGGGGGTGATGTGGGTGGCAAGGTCAGTGTTCACCCACCTGATGACGTCTATTGATCCTTGTTCTCTTTGTATCTGGGCAGGTCAGTCGGCTGAGCCAGCACGTAAACGACGGCTGCAGAAATGACCACAGTGACCACGATGAGAGCTGTGATGGCTGCTGAGTAATCGGTCACTGAGATCTCTTCAAATTGAAAGGTTAGTGCTGAAGCTTTGCTCTCCGCGTTTATTGCCTGAAAGCCCCTGCTTCAGGGGCTTTCAGGCAATAAACGCAATCAACGTCTAGCTGGCTGCAAGAGCCTGGCCGTGAATCGTCGTCATCGTGTTGTTCAGATCGCCTACGTCCCGAAGACCTTCGGCACTGAACCAGGGTGCGTTCTCCCAGCTGAAGCCTTCTCCAAATGTGTTGTCTGGTGCAGTGACGTACCAGTGACAATCCACGTCCGGCGTATCAACAGAGCACTGAGACCAGTCCGGCTGCCACTGAGGCACCTGAACCCACATCACTGCTGCAAAAACCAGGGAGAACAAGGCTTTCAGCATGATCTTTGCGCTACTTATCGAAACTTTACACGAATTAGTCTCAGTATTGGACCCGCTGAGCGACGTGCGCTGCAAGGTCAGCGTTGATCCAGTTGATGACGCCGGTTCGACATCAGCCACCTGAAACAGGATTGGAACCATCGATGGCAGTGACGATCACAACCTGAAGACTCAAGCGAGAACGGTCATCGGTAGTAAGTGACTCGATTCCTATCTGTCGAGTGGGGATACAACCGAAGTGCCGTGTTGTGCGTTCGAGGGCACACCGGTGGCGGAATCGCATCCCTCATCGCTCGACGCGATGTGATTCCGTCTTGTGCATCCAAACGTGATCGACGTCTAGGACGCAAAAGCAACCTTTGAGCGTGAAGGCTCCATGCTTCCCGTCACCAACTGAAGACGTGATCCCGAAGCTGACTTGTAGATCGAGGGCAACCAGCCGCAGCCTCATCAAGCTGCGTGTCCTCTCTGCTCCAAACGATGTACTGCGTTGAACGAAGCGATGGCCCCGATCAATGGGTTCAAGAACAATGCTTCAAGACTGAGTTCAAGGCGTTCATCAATGCACGAGCCAAATCGCTTGCTTTGTCGAACGTGTATCGAGTCATGTATCACAGCCCTGGACTCGCAGGCGAAGTGGTGAGAGTTTCGAAAGGAAAGGCACTTTTGAATTCTGAAGACCGACTCGTTGGATAAGCCCCGTTCAGATCAGGGATCTTGTGATGGTTCCCCGTGGGGAATCGAACTGGAGTTGAGTGTCGATTTGTCCGCCCCTTGGGTCACCTGTTCCGCTGTAGCCAATCTCTCCACCAGGCTGAGGGTGTCATGAGGAGATAACTCGCCGTCATCGCCCCACTTGAGACTGGAAAGGTCAAGTGGGCACATACGGGAGCGTGATACTGCTTGGAAGCTATGAGCACCGAGATGCCTGCTGGGGCAATGCCCCCCGAAGATTCACGGAAGAAATCCTGAATTCGGTAACCCCTCGATACTCATTGGTTGGTCACGGCTTCATCCAGTCACGATCCTGCCTTCATGGCGGCAGGTAATCGGGAAGGGTGACTTCCTTTTTTGTGGCTTCTCCTCTGCCACATACCTCAACCACAAGCTGTTCCAAAACAGAAAACCCTGGAGTGACGGCTCCAGGGCTTCCCTTATTCAGCCGAAAAAGCCAGTTTCAAAACTCTCTCGGATTCGAGGAGGAAAACCCCAAGAGCATGGAGGATCTCAGGGTATTCACTCGACGACCGCCGACAGACTGCAGCATCTGCCGCCGGTGTGATCAATCAAACCGATGCATCCGCTTCTCGATACCCCCATTAGGGGGGGGCATCTGAGCGGTCATCGCAGCCACGGCGATTGCGTCACCTCCAGGGTGTATTCACCCGTTCGGGTGAAGCGCAGTGGGATGGCGTTGATGCGGATGTAGGTCTCGCCCTGCTCGGCAGCCAGAAAGCTGAACTCGTGCTCAGCGCTGTTCACCAGAACGTTGCCACTGCGCTGCATGAAGTCACAGCGGAAGGTTTCCACGGTGGTGTATGGGCCCTCGTAGCTGAGTAGTCGACAGGTCGAGGGCACCATTTCGGCTGCTGCCGGAATTGCTGAAGTGATGGCCAAGACTGCAGCCGCCAGGCTGGTTCGAATGCAAATCATCGGAGCACTCCGCAGTGCGTTGCGTTCGATTCGTGAACTCACTGTGCTGCCTCAGCCCCCTCCAGGCTTACCTTCTCGGTTGACTCGTCAGATTCTCTTAACTATTGCGGGGCGCGTCTGAAACTGATCTGCGCGATAGTTAAGCCACGCGAAGGGGCCGAGAGACCACGACGCGAGATCTGAATAACAGGAAGTCCCAATGAGCAGGAGAGGTATTCATCCCCTTTTGATGGGGTTGGACAAGCCCGACCGCAAACCAGATGAGTCTTCGCAGCCAATCGACCTCTCTGGCAATGAATCCGCTCAACGCAAGCGTTTCATTCGGTCGAAGGAAGAAGAAACAGGCAACCAGCAGGCTGCATGATCTTCCATCAAACGAGTGATCAGGGCGCAGGTTAGACCAACCATCAGCTTGATCATGCAACCGTTTTTCCTGACGGAAGAGCGGTTTTTTTGTGTAAAGGAATGCGTTAAGTACCTATTGATTTTGCAGGGGAGAGGAGTAGAGATAAGTCAGCGACAAGGAGAGAGATGGTCACGATTTGTTCAGGTTTTTTCGATCTGTGCATTCCCCTCAATGCATTTGACAAGACGCAGCCAGAGCAGGCTGATGAGCCCAAGCAAGCGATGAAATCCCAGCACGATCTGTACTGGGAGGAACGTTGCGACAAATCCCCCACTGCGCCTGGATGCAAGATCTACGACGACTGAGCGCAGCACGTCTCAGTTGAGGTGATTGTGGCAATGCAAGCTATTGTCGTTTGTTGAATTGGGAGGCTCTGGCGAACCGGCTTGCGTTTGTTGTTCACATCCGCTGATCTCCCCGCTTCTTAACTGCGGGGAGAAGGCAACCGCTTGCTTCGATTTTTGCGGATCACACTTGATTGAATTTTGAACACCAATTGATCATTCAATGGTGAGAATAAATGAAAAACAAAATTGTCGTTCTCGACACGAATGTTCTGCTTCACGATCCTGAGGCTCCACATCGTTTTGGCGACTTGAGAGTTGTGATCCCCATGCAAGTGGTTGAAGAAATCGACCGCTTCAAAAAAGATCACTCTGAAAAAGGGCGGAATGCTCGGCGGATTTCAAGGCTCCTGGATTCCTATCGAGCCCGCGGAAGTCTTGCTGATGGTGTTCCCATCGAGGGCACCAATCACGGCTTGCTGCAGGTGATCTTCTGTCAGGCCCGAGCCCTTCAGGAATTACCGGCAGAGTTGCAGGGGGGCGGCGGCGACAACAACATCCTCGCCGTGGCTCTCCAGCAGATGCGATGCAGTGGGCTGAAGCAGGCGCCCGAGGTTGTGCTGATCAGCAAAGACATCAACCTGCGAATCAAGGCTGATGCGGTGGGCCTGCAAGCCGAGGACTACGTCAACGACAACGTCTCGATCGACGATCTCTACTCAGGGTTCCGTGAACTCAGCACCGATGCGGAGACGATCAAGACCCTGCATGACGAGGATCAGCTGCCTTTGGAGGCTGTCACCGATCCCGACGGGCAGCATCTCCAGGCCAATGAAGGCGTTGTGCTGGTGGATCAGCGCAACGACAGCCACACCCTGCTTGCTCGGCATCAAGGCAATAGCAACGCCATCAAACCGCTGCACTGGCTGAATCGCGCCCATTTGGGACGGATCAAGGCGAGAAACCGGGAACAGAGCTTCGCGCTGGATTTGCTGCTCGATCCATCCGTCGCTCTAGTGACTCTGGTGGGCAAGGCGGGCACAGGCAAAACGCTGCTGGCCATCGCTGCTGGGTTGCACCAGGTGGCCGATACCCACCAATACGCGCGCCTGTTGGTGACGCGTCCGCCGATCTCCCTTGGTAAGGACATTGGCTATCTGCCCGGCACGCTTGAGGAGAAACTCGGCCCCTGGATGAAGCCGATCATCGACAACATCGACTTCATCACCGGTTCCTCCTCTGGTGAGAATCCTGAGCAGACGAAGAAACAGCGGCACCGCGAACCACGGAATGCCTGGGCCGATCTGCAAGGGATGGGCTTGTTGGAGGTTGAAGCGATTAACACCATCCGCGGCCGATCGATTCCCCATCAGTTCCTGGTGGTGGATGAGGCGCAGAACCTGACGCCCCTGGAAGTGAAGACGATCGTGACGCGGGTGGGTGAAGGGACCAAGGTTGTTTTCACCGGTGATCCTTATCAAATCGACAATCCCTATGTCGATGCCGAAAGCAACGGACTCACCTGGCTGGTGGAAAAACTCAAAGGTCAGCCCCTGGTTGGGCACATGACTCTCACCAAGGGCGAGCGCAGTGAACTGGCTGAACTGGCGGCCAACATCCTCTGACGCGAGACAACACAGCCGACACCAATGACTGTTGAACACATGACTCAATTTCCAGAACCTTCAACACCTGAGCAAGCCAACCTGGATGCAATTCTGAATTCCCCCACCTACAGAATTGCCCATGAAGATCACGACTTGCTGAACAGCAGCGACATGCGTGGTGTGCGCATGCTGCTTGAAATCACCAAGCCGGATCTGCATTTAGAAACAGCGGGGATCGAATCGACGATCATTGTTTTTGGTGGCGCCAGGATCGTCGACAAAGACACTGCTGCAGCGAAGCTGGTGCAAGCAGAGCAGCGCCTGATTGAACAGTCCGACTCTTCAAGCTTGAAGCGAGCGGTGACCCATGCTCAACACCTTGTGGACCTGTCGCGTTTTTACGACGCAGCTCGGGAATTCGCTTATTTGGCTTCCCTGCACGGGCAGTGCAACAGGGAAGCAAGCGATGACTGCTCATCCCACGTGATCGTGACCGGCGGTGGGCCGGGAATCATGGAAGCCGCCAACCGGGGTGCCTTTGAGGCCGGCTGCCGGTCGATTGGACTGAATATCACGCTTCCGTTTGAACAACATCCCAATCCATACATCAGCCCCGATCTGTGCTTCAAGTTCAACTACTTCTCGCTACGCAAATTCCATTTTGTGATGCGCTCCGTTGGAGCCATTCTCTTCCCGGGCGGCTTTGGCACGCTCGATGAACTGTTTGAGCTGCTCACTTTGCGGCAGGTGGGTACCAAGGGAACCATGCCTATTGTTTTGTTCGGAACAGACTTCTGGAAACGACTTATTGACTTTGACTACCTCGCCCAGATGGGCCTCATCTCAGAGGATGATCTCGATCTGATTCATTTTTCGGATACCGCAGAAGAGGCTTGGGACTTCATTCGCCGCCGCGCCGAAGCAGATCCTGAGGCCTGCTCCTGCTGATCAGAACAACAAATTGGGTGATATCAAAGTAGCCTTCGCCACATCCTTGCTGCGATCCAACTCAGGTCCTCCATGGAGTTACTTGCTTTTCTATTGGCTGTCCTGGCGATTGCTTTCTTTCTCGCCAAGGCGATCGGCAAGCGTGGAGCTCGGAAGGTCAAGATCAAGAGGCCCATCAGGGCATCTGGCTTTCGAGAGGCTCGATCCGCTGAGTTCCGAGCAGAAGCTTCTGAGTTAACGACGTCATCATCGTTGGTGGCTTTGGAGGAGCCGCCTGCACTGTCCAAGCCGCCTCTGGTGGACACTGTCGATAGCGATCTTGACTGGATTTACGGATCCCAGTGCGCGGGCAAAACCCCTGGAGAGATCTTGGGGATGATGTTCCCTCAGGCGCGCCTCGTTGAGAAGCAAGATTGGACGTCTCTGAAGAACTCTGCAGAGAGCAAAAAGGATCTTGATTTGATGCTGGCCTGTTGTAAGGCCGAGATTGAGACATCTCAAAGCCAGCTTGTGTTCCCTCAGCCTGAATGTTTCAAGTGTGTTGCACGGCTTCTTCGCAAGCGGAAGGACTATGCCCGCGAGCTGAGTGTTGTTGAGCTCTATTGGCAGCTTTGCGACTCGGTTTATGAGGAGGTGAAGCGGCGAGTCGGCCTGAGGGCCCAGCTCATGGCCCAGCATTCAGCTTTAAAGGCTGGTTTTCAAAAACGCTACGATAAAGCCCGTATTTTGCTAACCACAAAGAGTGAGAATGCTGCACTAATGACTCATTAGTTGTACGCAACCTGTAGTTGTCTATTCGAAGTTGTTAGCATTGAAGTTGTGATGCAAAATTATACTTTGAGGTTTAAGTATTGCGTCAATGTGGTTCGGCTTTCAATTTTCTTATGTCTTCTTTTACGTGCCATTAACCGCGTGATGCCACTGTTTTGGTGTTGAACCAGCGGACATTTGGTCCTGTCCACTATGGCCTCAGACCTGAGCGATGAAGCCCTCCAGGATTCTCTTTCAGTCCGATTGGCGAGTATTCGCCGCAGCCGTTATTGGATGAATGTCACGGACATCGGCGAGGCGCTCCATGATTTGCGCCCGGCGGTGATTGACTTGATTGACTTGTTGGAGGAGGTTCAGCAACTCAAGCCAGAGGTTGTCCCCTATGACCCCAGCCGAGATGCCGATGTTGCCCTGCTGGAAGATATCGCCTACCTCCTCACTCGTTTGGCGAGGCTGATGAAACATCGTGACGAGAGTCTTCCCTCCAAGTAATGCTTGAAGTCTGATCGAGAATTAATCCATCAGCCAGTCAAAATCATCGTCTGTTTCCCAATCCCTGCTCTTTTTTGACCTGCGTTTCCTTGGTTTGGCCTGTTCATCGACAAACGGCGGTGGAGGAAGCAAGACCGGCAGGACAGGCGTGGCTTGCTTGTTCACTTGATATGGAATCACCTGCAGCCGTATTGGTTCCCCCGCCTGTGCAGGCACCACAGCGCAAACCGCCAATGCCAACATGAGCCTTCGCACGACACTCTGTTTTTGAGTGATGCTCATCTTCGGTTACAGGGTTGATCAGGTGCCTGTGCTGTAACGCACATTGGCTTGGGCTCAAAAGTCGTGAAATTCTTTGTCGCGTGTGTTCCTCAATACGTACATCTCTTTGTGTCGCATAGCACCATTGAGATTGGTGTCATGGTGCGGTGACTTTTCAGCAATTGCTACGTGGATTGAGATTCTTGGTTGCAGCTGGCTTGTTGGGATGGGTTGTTTGGTTGTTTGTGGAACACCAGCGCCTCCACGATCGGGGTTGCCTGACCGAATCGGCATGGACCACACAAAATGATGAAATTTACGATCGCGAGCTGAAGGTTGAATGATGTTTAAGCGCTTTTCGTTTTCCAGCCCAGTTTGGCTGATTCCTGCTTTTATAGTCTCAATTGCCTGTGTCATTCAGACCATGCACGTCGTTGAGCATGGCCGCTATTGCAAAACCAGTGATGAATGGCGCCAGATTTACGATCAGTAGGTTTCATTCCTGAATCTTCCGATTCGTGGCATTGGTTTTTCAAGGCATTCTGATCTGGTGTGCTCCATGATACTTGCATTCTGGTTTGATTGAATTAGATATGGTCGATATATTTTTGGCCAATGTCTTCTAGCTCCCTTTCTCTTGAACAGTCACTCGATGCTCCTCCGGATCAACATTTAAAGCAGTTGATTCGTGAAGCTCTTGGTGAACTGGCTAATTCTCCACTGGATGGCCAAGATTACAACCGGGTTGTAGAGGCCTTCGTGCGTCGGAATCTGATTTAAATCCTTGTCTGGATTATGGCGGTAACGCTCAAAACCTGGTCATATTGTTTCTTGTCAAGCCGATGACTTTGCGCCGCCGCTCCGTTCTTTCCCTGCTTGGTCTCGGCACTGCCGGCATGGTGACAGCCCGCGTCCTCTCTGATGGATCTTTTGATCCATTGGCTGAACGGGTGGGTCGTCGGAGTCGACCTTTCAACCCCGTTCGTGTTCCCCTCCCGGTGGAGGGTGATGGCTTAACGGCTTCCGAGCAGCACAACGTTTATCGCGACATCTCTCTAGGAGACCGCCTCACGCTGCCAGATGGATTCAGCGCCGATTTGCTGGCGGCCTGGGGAGACCGTCTTGGAGACAGCCGTTTCGGCTTCAACAACGACCACCTTGGTTTCGTGCAGTACGGGGCTGATCAAGCCTCGATGACCGTCAACTTCGAATACATCAGTGCGTTGCCTTGGGCTGAGGGTTTCGAGGATGTGATCGGTCAAGCTCTGCCGTTTTCACGCCTGGTGGAGCAGCTGGCCCCGGCCGATGGCGAAATCGATTGCACAGCACTGCCCGCTGGGGATCCCTTGCTGAATCTGATCCGGGCTGTGGCTGATCAAGCCATGACGGATCTGGGGGTCGGGGTGATGAGCTTGCGGCGTGATGCCCAGGGGCATTGGGTTCGTGCCGACGCCGCCACTGATCGACGCATCACCGGCATCACGGGGCTGAGCGATCCCTCCCAGCGATTGGTCAGTACAGGACCCGCTGTGGCGGTGTTCCGCGCACGACAGCGCCTCGGCTATGACGATGGCCTTGGTGATGGCATCGTTGGCAGCTTCGCCAACTGCGGTGGTGGCATCACCCCCTGGGGCACGGTGCTGAGCGCCGAAGAAAACATTCAGTCGCAGGTGCCAGAGGCGGTGTATGCCGATGGCAGCTCAGTGCCTCCATCGGAACGGCCGTTTCTCTGCCGCGAAGGAAAGCTGGCCGGGCTGGGCAATGTCTACGGCTTGGCGGGCAACAAATACGGCTGGATGGTGGAGGTCGATCCGCAGCGCTCAGGCAATGCGGTGTGCAAGCACACGGCCCTTGGACGCTTCCGTCACGAGGCTGTTGCGGTGAGGGCCCAGGCCGGTCTGCCGCTTCAGGTGTATTCGGGTTGCGACCGCCGCGGCGGGCATCTCTACAGGTATGTCAGCAGCGGCAGCGTGACCGACGTCGCTGACAAAGCGAATTCAAGGCTGCTGGAGGCTGGTGAGCTTCAAGTGGCCCGCTTCCATGCCGATGGCTCTGGCGAGTGGTTGCCATTGACTCCAGATGCCGTGGTGGATCCTTTCCGGCCGAGTCGTTTCAGCGAAGCGAACCTCACCTGCCCCGTGGAGCTGCCCCACCGCGACCGCGCCCAAGCCGGTGCGGAGCTGTTTCGTGACGATGCCTCCGTTGAAGCCTATGCCCGTCAGTTCCGCACGCTGGCCGATCTGTATAGAGGCGAGGGTGATGGACTCCAGGGAGCCATCCTGATCGATGCACATCTGGCCAGCAGTGCCATCGGTGCCACGCCAACAGCCCGCCCGGAAGACACCAAGATTGACCCGATCAGCGGTGATCTGCTGATCGCCTTTACCTCGGGTTCCCCCGGGGGTCGGGGCGGTGCCGATCCGGCTGTGTTCCGTGGTCCGGAGGGCCAGAGCAGCTGGGGCCATGGCTGGGTGATGCGTCTCACGGAGCGTGGGGAGCGCGGTTTCCGCTGGACCATGGCTGTGACCGGCGGCGAGCCCTGGGCTGGAGGTCTTGGGCTGACCAATCCTGACAACCTGGCGCTGGATCAACGGGGCAATCTCTGGATCGTGACCGACCGCTCGATGAAGTCGGCCGCCGGTGATGTGTTCGGCAACAACAGCTGCTGGTGGGTGCCGCGGGATGGCGGCTCAGCTCTTTGCTTCGCTACCGGCCCGACGGAATGTGAGCTCACTGGGGTATGCCTGGACCAAGAGGAAACCAGCATTTTTTTAGCGGTGCAGCACCCCGGTGAGGTCAATGGCGCCAGGTCGCCCGGTGATTTTGAGTTTCAGTCGCACCGGCTGGTGGATCGTGAGGGTGAGACCTTCGATCAGCTGCGTCAGGTGCCATTGGGGTCCAATTGGCCGGCCCAGGCTCCGGGTCGCCCCCCCCGTCCCGGTGTGGTGGCCATCCATCGAGCCAATGGCAAACCCCTTTTGGCGGGTTGAGTTGGCTTCGGGAGCATTCATAGGTTCAGGCCTGCACCACCCAGGACCACCGCTTGAGATCCATCTGAGCTCTCGCTCAGATGCCTGGGTGCTCCACAACACACGCCAGCAATGAATCCGCTGCAACGCTGAATTGCTCTGAGCAATGCGCGCAATTGCCGTTGTTGACGTCCCGTCGCGTCCTCATCGCCGCTGCCCTTTTCGCCGTGATCTGCCTGGGTCTGCAGGCCTGGCGTTCTTGGGTTCTGCTGGCTAGCTACGACCAAGGCATTTTTCAGCAGGTGCTTTGGAACAGCCTGCACGGCCATTGGTTCGAGAGCACCCTCTCCTCGCAGCTTTCCACCAACGTGGAGCACGCCGGAGAGCTGCCTTCGGTGGATTACGAACGGCTTGGTCAGCACTTCACGCCAACCCTTCTGCTCTTTGCTCCATTGCTGGGGCTGCTCGGGGGAGCCGCCCTTCCGCTCGTGCAGGTGGGCCTCATCACTGCCGCAGGTCTTGTCTTGCATCGCCTCGCCAGTGGTTGTTTGCCGGAACGCATCGCCAACTGGATCGCCTACGGCTACTACGGCGGCAATGCCTTGATCGGCCCCACCCTCGGCAACTTCACGGATCTCTGTCAGCTGCCTTTGGCCGTCTTTGTGCTGATGCTTGGCCTGGTGGAACGGCGCACCATGCTGATCCTGCTGGCCGCCGGCCTGATGCCCCTGATCAGAGAGGACACGGGGGTGCTTCTGGTGGCGGTTGGCTTTTGGCTAGTCGTGCGCCAACGCGATCGCTGGCTCTTGGCTTTGGCACTGATCAGCTGGGGCGGTGGATGGGTGTTGCTGTGCACCAACGTTTTGATGCCGCTGTTCTCCGATGACAACGCCAAGCGTTTCATGGTGGAGAACTTCGGTCAGTACCTCCGCGGCGAGAACAGTGAGGGAAGCAACAGTCTTGTGGTTCTCCAACGGATGTTGACTCAGCCACTTCTGCTGCTGCAGCAACTGGTGGATCCCCCCGGAGGGACCATTCGCTACCTCCTCGGCCACAGCCTCCCGTTTCTCTTCTTACCCCTGATCAGCCTCGATGCCTGGCTGCTGGCGGGCCCAAGCCTGTTGGGACTGTTCCTGGCTCAGGGAGCGAACAACCCCCTGGCGATCACCATTCGCTACACCCTGCTGGTGGTGCCTGGCTTCGCCCTTGGCACCCTGTTCTGGTGGCAGCGGCGCCCCTATCTACAGCTCGGCCCTCGGATCAGGCTGGCTTGGGGTGCAGCCATCAGCCTCTCTCTGCTGCTCACGTTGACCAGCAATCCCCATCGCAGCCTCTCGTTTCTTGTTCCTGCCAGCGTGCAGCCATGGGTGCACAGCAGCCCGGCTGAGCAATGGAGCCATGGTGCAGCGGCTCGGCGTGCCTTGGCTGTGATTCCTCCGCAGGCCAGCGTTGCGGCGAACACATCGCTGGTGCCTCTTCTTGCCCGCCGCGAGGTGTTGGTGCGCTTCCCCTTCAACACCGACTATCTGGACCGCAAGGGCCGGCCTCAGAGCGTGGACTGGGTTGCCGTGGACCTCGATTTGCTTGAGCGTTACGGCCAGGCCTTCGCAGGAGATTGGCGTCAGCTCCGCAACAGCAAGCGCTGGATTGAACAGCACCGCCAGGTCTATCGCGTTCAATCCCTGGATGATGGCGTTGTGGTGCTCCAGAAGGAAGGCCCGATTCATGCCGAATTCGAAATCGCTCTGGACCAGCACCTGCAGCAACCACTCCCAGCCAATCCGCGCCGACGGGGCTCATGAAACGCTGCCGTACCAGCTTCGTCGGATGAACTAAAGCCAGGTTCAGAACTTCATCGACGGGCAGGTGATTGATCTGGATGTAAAAAATCTTCAATGCGGAAGACTCGCACTCACTCGATTCACTTCACCGCAACGAAATGAACTCACTCCTGTACCTAAGCAAGGGGGTAAGTTGTATCTGTCTTCTGTCCGTCTCGCGCTTGATCTCGGATTATTCCTGAGGTGAGGTCTTAAGAATCCATGCGCGTCTGTTGACGGGTAAGCCTCTACAGGCGTTCATCACGGCTTACTAGCGGCCTGCGCATTGTTCTGTTCTCACGCTTTGTTCAGCGAACGCACGCTCGGATGCCAATTTCCAGGGGTTCGGTATGACAAGCGCAAAGATCAAGAGTGCCCAAGGAAATAGGCTGAGTGGTTTTTCAGTCATTGATATCGAGCACTAACCAATAATCTTTGCTGAGCTGGTTTAAGTGAAATTTGTGGATGGCTTCAGGAGCAATTAAGCCATGTTGGCCGTGTATTCCAAAGCACATCCTTCGGTGATCGGAGCCTGCTGGAGGTAAGGTTCTTCCATCAAGAATTCTTGATGCATTAATGGGTCTCTTCGAGCGCTATCTCTCTGTCTGGATCGCCCTGGCGATCGTGGCTGGGGTTGGCCTCGGCGCTTTTTTTCCTGATGCGGCGGCAAGCATCGCAGCCCTGGAGACTCTGGGGATCAACCTGCCGATCGCGGTTCTGATCTGGGGAATGATTTTCCCGATGATGCTGGCGGTCGACTTCTCCTCCATCGGAGCGATTCGCCAGCAGCCACGGGGGCTGTTGGTGACAGCTGTCGTGAACTGGGTGATCAAGCCCTTCACCATGACAGCCCTTGCCTGGCTGTTCATCCGTGGCGTGTTTTCTGCGTGGATCCCGGCAGCCGTCGGCCAGGAGTACGTGGCCGGGATGATTCTTCTCGGGGTCGCTCCTTGTACGGCGATGGTGTTTGTGTGGAGTCGCCTTAGCGACGGCGATCCCAACTACACCCTGGTGCAGGTCGCGTTGAACGACGTGATCATGGTGTTCGCCTTCGCTCCGATTGCGGCGCTTCTTCTGGGGGTTTCGGAGGTGTTGGTGCCTTGGGACACGATGCTTACGGCGGTTGGGCTGTTCGTCGTGGTTCCCCTAGTGGCCGGGTGGTTGACGAGGGTGAGTTTGAGAAGTGCCCGCCGGATTGAGCGGTTGGAGACGCGGCTTAAGCCCCTGGCGATTGGCGCCTTGATCGCCACCGTGTTGCTGCTGTTCATGGTGCAGGCCCAGGCGATCCTGGCCAATCCGCTGGCCATCGTCTTAATCGCCATTCCTCTCATCCTCCAGACCTATCTGATCTTCTGGATCACAGCGTTTTGGATGCGCTCAGCAGGCCAGCCGCGATCGATTGCGGCACCTGGGGCCATGATCGGCGCGTCCAACTTTTTTGAGTTGGCGGTTGCGGTGGCAATCAGCCTGTTCGGTTTGAACTCCGGGGCTGCATTGGCCACGGTTGTTGGTGTGCTGGTGGAGGTTCCAGTGATGCTGTCGCTGGTGGCGATTGCCAATCGGAACCAACGCCTGTTCCCTGCCTGAGAGGAGCAGCGTGATGCCCAGGCCGCTGCAGGTGTTTGTTCAGTTCTTCGTGTTGGGGCTGACCTCCTTCGGAGGCCCCGTGGCCCATCTCGGTTACTTCCACGAGCGCTTTGTGCAGCGGGAGCGTTGGATTACAGCTGAGGCCTACGCCGATCTCGTTGGGCTCTGTCAGCTGTTGCCCGGTCCTTCGAGTTCCCAGGTGGGCATGGGTCTGGGGCTGATGCGGGCCGGTTGGCTTGGAGGGCTGGCGGCCTGGGCGGGGTTCACCTTGCCCTCCGCCGTGTTGATGGTGCTGGCGGCGTCGCTGCTCTCGTCCCATCCCACCTGGATGGACGGGGGCTGGGTGCATGGCTTGATGGTGGCGGCTGTGGCTGTGGTGGCCCAGGCCGTTCTGGGCCTGCAGCGCAAACTGGCTCCCGATCGGCAGCGGGCCAGCTTGATGGTGGCGGCAGCTGTGCTGGTGCTGTTGGTGCCACGCGTCTGGGCTCAGCTGTTGGCCCTGCTGCTTGGTGGCCTGGTGGGGTTTTGTGCTCTGAAGCCGCCAGAACTGGAGCCATTGGCGCCTGAACGTCTCGTGGTTCCATTGCAGCGCTCGGTGGCGCTGGGGTTGCTGGCCTGTGTAGTGCTGCTGTTCGTGGCTCTGCCCTGGCTTTCCGCTGAGGCCAGGCCGCTGCTGGTGCAGCAGCTCAGTGGATTCCTGCGCACGGGTGCCTTGGTGTTTGGTGGTGGCCATGTGGTGCTCCCTTTGCTGGAGCAAGCGCTGGTGCCCAACGGTTGGATCGACCTGCAGCAGTTCCTTGCGGGGTATGGCGCCGCTCAGGCGGTGCCGGGGCCGATGTTCAGCTTCGCGGCCTTTCTTGGCTTTGATCTGCAGCCTGGGCTTCAGGGCATCGCCGGTTCTCTGATGGCGCTCATCGCTCTCTTTTTTCCTTCGTTCTTGTTGATTGGCGGGCTCTTGCCCTTCTGGAGTGATCTGGGCCGATTGGCTCCGATGCGTCGTGCCCTGCTTGGCATCAATGCATCGGTGGTGGGCATCCTGCTGGCGGCCTTGTTTCAACCCGTCTGGCAAACGGGAATCCGCGGTGGCGCTGAGTTCAGCCTGGCGTTGGTGGCGTTTGTGTTGTTGGTGAGCTGGCGGCAACCGGCCTGGCGGGTGGTGCTGTTCTGTGCCGGGGTGGGTGGTTTGACCTTGGCCTGATGGATTCCTTTGCAGAATCACTGAATTGATGTGGAGCCTGTTGGCTGGAGCTTCTTATGCAAGATTTCTCCAGTGCCTACTTGATGATTCGCATTAGCGGAGAGGCCTTTAGAACGATCTAACTCGCAAGGTCAATTGCCTGGATCGACTCCCATGGCATGACTTTGATTTTCCTTGGCGGCAGAAAAATCATCACTCAGCTTCTGCCAGGAGGTGCCCAGAGCTTGCACCGCTTGGTCAGGGGAGTGCGACAGAGGTCACCAACGGTTAATGGGCGGTTCCGTCTGGCGCGTGGAGGGAGCAGAGCAGAGCAGAGGCCTTAGGAAATCGATTGCTCATCCGATAGCCAGGAGCCTCATCTGCTGATGGTGCAGAGTGCTGTTATGAAACAGCCGAACACTCAGCAACTGCGATCGCTTCGGCTTTATGCGCTCGCTCGGGATGACAGGGCCGTAGCGGAACTGAATTCACGCATATCCAACTCTCCGGATTACCTGATTGACGAACTGATGATTCGTCACGGATGGCCTGCCCACGAAGCTCTCTGTGCAGTCCAGCAACTTCAAGAGGAAGCCCTCCGGGGCACGTCAGATCAGCAAGTCTCCTGATTGGTTCCCATTCAAAGTGGGCCAATAGGCACAGCTGATGAACCAGTTCAGTCTCAATTACAGCTCCCCGGGCTGATTAGGGTTATTCGCAAATTCAAGGTCATCCCAAGTGAGCTCAACCCAGTTGAGACCCTCTTCAATCTCTTGTTTGAGAACCGCAGCCTTTTCGTGAGCGCCATCGGCGACGAGGCTTAAATATCTTTTGTATTCAGCCAACCAGGCAACGATGTTTGGAGTGCTGTTGGTCATGTTCTGATCGACAAGTTGCACAGTGAAAAAAATCTCGACTGTGGCCGCTTACCCGTGATGCGATGAGGGCAGGTTGCTTTAACCCAACTGTTCCCTCATCTTGCCACCTCAGTTTGACCCGGATGAGAGAAGGGTCGGCACGAGCATGACGCCCACACACTGATACCAGTTTCACGGTTTGGCATCAGTAGTAATTCAGGAAATCCGCCGCAATGACGGCTTGGTGATGGCCATGGAGTGAGTGCCGATATGCCTTTATTTCCGCTACGCAAGGTCGCCCGGCGGCGAAGACCAAGCCCACTAATCGGTTGTTCATTTCTAGAGAATGCCTCGGTGCAGAGGGCCAGCACATTTCTTCCAGCCCATCGACTTGAGCCTGTTCCATTTCTCCAGAGCCTCTTCATGTGTCATCAGTTGACTCCCCTGAGGGATCGGGTCATCAGGTGGTCGCCAATGGAAGCTGCGCAAGCAGATCAAATCATTTCGAGAGTCAACTTGATGGCTGGTGAACTGGCAGTAAAGCCGCTGTGGCTCATTAGCAAGCCAGGCGACAACAGGCTTGTACGAAAGCTTTTCAGTGATGAGTTCGCTCCATAGGAGATGAACCTGGTTGATCCCTCAGGCGTCTTTTTTCGTAGTTGAGCTGGCGAAGCTTCTCGATGTGCTGCTCATGCTCTCCGCTGCTCCAGTGTTGGGGGAAGGCGACTCGGGCTTGAAGCTCCGAGATCTCGTTGTTGAGTTCTCTCGCTAGGTCCTCGGACCAAATTTCTCCTCCACGCTGATCCATGACTCGCTGTAAGGGGCGAAAATACAGAAAAAAGGCAGAAGAGCTCCTCACTCCAGATCAACATTGACGAATGAAAGTGGCAGTTTGTCTTTCATTAGCGTGAAATTAACTCTGGAGTCATCTGCATCCGACTTCGCAGGTTGCACAACGCCCTGGTCTCCAACCGACGAACCCATTCCCGGGAAATACCCATTTTTTTGCCGATCTCGGCAAGGGTGTGTCCTTCAAAGAAGCGCATCAGAATGATTTGGGCATCTTGCTCATTGAGCCGACTGAGTACGGCTTGGACTGCTTCTTCCGCATCAGTCACCTCCGGCTCGTCCCCATTGGACGCGATTAGATCCATAAGGCTTCTGCCTCCGTCTGTGAGTGCTGAATCGAGAGAGAAGCAGCGGGTACGTAAATCGTCTGCAAGGGTCTTCGTTACTTCTTCCACTGTTACGTCCAACTGATCAGAGATCTGTTGCACCGTCGGCTGGTCCTCTAGCTCCAATGTCAGCCGGTTTCTTACAGTTTTGATTTTTGAGAGCAGCTCCCTCCGGTTTGAGGGAATTCGAATCGTTCTGGTCTGCTGGCTGATTGCTCTGTTGAGCCCCTGACGAATCCACCAGTAGGCGTAAGTCGAAAACTTGTAGCCTCTGGTTGCATCGAATTTTTCGGCGGCTCGGCTTAGGCCCAGAGAACCCTCTTGGACCATGTCTTGTAACTCAAGACCACGCCCCAGGTTTTTTTTGCAAACGGAAACAACCAAGCGGAGATTGCCTGACATCAGCCGTTCCTTAGCCCGCTTGCCCCGCCGCTGAACTTGTGTGGGTGCGGCTTCGGGTCCGCCAACGTATTGGAGCCATGCCTGGATCTGATGCGAGCAGTAGATCTCCTCTTGGTCCGTTAGTAGTGGAACCCGTCCAATCTCTTGCAAATAGTCGCCGAAAGAGTCCATGAGGCGACCATTGATTCAGCGATCGTTGCAGGTGTTTCTGCAGCGATCGCAGAACCATCCAGATTTCTCCGCACATCTGCTTGCATTCAACATCTTTCACCTGTGCCGTACTAAAGGCGACGGAGGCTGCGCGATTACGCGATCGTGGCTTCGCAGAAGATGCGGAGCGTGATCGAGCCAGCTGAAGCTCAGTTAAATCCTGCGCTTTGCTCTGACTTTGAGGGCCTGCTTGTTGCGCCAAATAGCGAGGTAAACCCCAAGCCCTAAGCCGATCAGCAGAAGAAGAGGGCTCATTTTGGGGAGATCTTGCTCAGGTTGCATCCTGGTGAACTCCGCAAGCTCTGGATTTAGACATTTCTGGATCTGCAGAGCAAAGGCGTTTGATCAGTTCATCGTGATCGTGCTCCGACAATGAGCCGTCAGCAGACCACTTCAAGCAAGTTCTTTCGGTCCAAGTTTTGGGAATGAAGGCCGGAGTCATGAACACCTCCTGTCTTGATTGTGCCAATCTCCCATTCGACACAAGCTCCTCAATACCCCTGCATGGGGACAAAAAACCTGGAGTGTGACTTCCCCAGGTGGCTTCTTGAGAGAATGAGGAAAGCCCTGTTGTCTTCGGTTCAGGGCTTCCGCTCACTGATCAGTTGAAGGTTGGCGAATGCAGCGGATGGGATCAATCAACTCAGCATTCCCGGCATGGGGTCTATTTGGCTTCCGGGCTAAGGCCTTAGTTTCAAAGCAATCAAAAGAATTAAGGGCTGATTACCCCTTCTGTTTATTGGCTCGGATCTGTTTCATGTGAGGCTGAAGTGGACAGGCGAGAGCGCGAAATGGATGATGTTTGCCGTCGTTGATGAGAGTCCCCATCGGTTCTGCGTTAACGGTGCAGATGATCTGCATTGGAATCTTGGAGCTGCTATTGGTCTAACCATCACCTTGTACCTGTCGAGGCATCAAAGCAAACATTCCAACTGTCTTAATAACGTCTTGGTAAGTCGCGATTTTGACTAGCGCTTTTGATATATGCAGACAGGTTTAAGCATTGCGACTAGCCCGTGGAGGCTGACGGCGAGCCGCTTTCATTTACTTCGTCTGCGTATTCCCGCTCGAGGTGCTCAAGTCGAGCCAAGCACTTTTCTGCATCTGCCCAGTGGCCAAAGCGGCTGAACCATCTGCTGCGTAGCCCTTCCCACCTAATGCCCCAACGCAGCGACTCGGCGTAGCTCCGTGATGCTCCGCCGCTGTAAGTGAGCCGACTTCGCGTTGAACGTTTAGAAATTGGAGCCTCCTCCATGAAGGAGACCCTTAGGACGGGCATCCGCTTAACCACTTCTAGTGGGTTGGATCACCAGCTGTGGATGTCAACCCCACCACCAGCCTGTGCATTGACGACTGTTGTAATTGAATCTTCTGCTGATCAAGCGATTTTGGCCGTGAGGAGATCCTTGCGAAACTGGTCTGCCGCCGCGATGAATTCGAACCCTTCTCCGAACGATGCCCGATGTTGCCTGATCCCATAGATGAATATGGGTGGAAATAAAGAGGCTTAGTTGGTTTTGAAGAAAGGGCAGTTTTTTAATGAACCGGAGATGCCCCACTCTCGGATTACTTCCCCTATGACGCCTTGCTGTTTTTGCATGGGCGTCCACCCCTCTTCAGGTTGAGCCACATTGCTTTCTCAAGCGACGTGAGCTTTGGAGACGTTTCATCCAAGGCAGCTGTTGCACGTGCCCTTGCCGCAATGATGAAACGCGCTGTCTTATCTACCCCGTCGAAAGCCATTTTCCTAAAGAGGCAGATCAATAAAATCTAGGGTTGTGAAATTTGGCTTGCATTGAATGACAGTGAGCCCTCACTTCAAGCGAGGGCAAGAGCTGCCTGGGATCGACTCTCTCCAGAGAACCCCTTTTGCAGTGCCGAGCACCGACCGCAACGATTCGCATCAGCAGCGGTTAACGTTTCTTTACAAAAAGGTGCGCTCTGTGCTTTCTGGCTTATTCCCTCTCGCTTACGCCATTGTCTTGACGTGCTTGCTCCTGCAGGCGTTTCGGGTGATGCGTTTGTCTTCTGCCTCAGTGGCCAGCGCGCCGAGGGACCGGACAGGCCTCAAAACCATTCATCCAGAACTGTTGGATGAGAACGGTCTGATGACCAACGAAGAACTCTGGACTGTTCGCTTCTCGGACCAGGACGGCGTTGTTTTCCCTGAAGCTTGAGCGTGATTATCGACTTTGGTTTCAGCAGGCTCGACATGTCGCGTCGTTTCCGGAAAGTCGCCGGGTTCAAGGGACGATGATGTTGGCCCTCTGCCTCACCAAAGACCGGCCTGTTGCTGTCTGATCTGACAGCTCGGCTCCCGATCCTGTTGCTCGACCACGACAAACGTTCCACATCTGATCGATTTATGTCGCTGCTCGCATTCCGGGCAGTGATGCGCGAAAGTACCAAAACGCGAATGGGCCGAGAGACCACAACGCGAGACCCGAATAAAAGGACCTCTCAATGAGCGGAAGAAGAATGCATCCCCTTTTAATGGGTGTGGATAATGCGCGAAAAATCGCGAAACAGCACGTTGAGCTGACTGGTAATGAATCGGCTCAGCGCAAACGTTTTCTCCGTGCTGTAGCAGAAGAATCAGAAACTAAGGTGAAAGCGGAGTCGTCGCCTGAGCGTCCAAAGCCGCGGCATCTCCAAGTGGTTGTTTCCCCCTAGTGGATCGCCCCTTAGAACGATGTAAGTGGCAGGTCAGATCTATTTAGACAACTCGAAGGCTCCAGCGGCTTCATCGGGGAAGGTCCATGGCTTTTCCACCTCGTTCGATTTGCGCTTCAGCCAGGCCTCAAAGCTGTCCTCGTCTTGCTCAAGGATCGGTCGGTCGGCTGGATGGATTCCCATCCAAACACCTTATTTTGATTTTCCTTGGCGGCAGGAAAAGCACTACCCAGCTTTAGAAAAGCTGCCATTTTGATTTAACAGCTAGGTGCTCAGAGCCCGCAGAGCAAAGAAACCAGTATCTCGGAGCAGTCCCAACTGTGTGGGCGGGTTTGCGATCCTGGAATGGCGGTTCTCCTAACTCAAATTTGCAAGAGTTGGGCGTAGAACTAGATCAGTAGATAGGGGTGTCAATGCTCAACCAATTCACTCTCACGGCCACCACTTCCGTGGCCATTATTGGCCTAATGGCACTGCTGTATGGCGGTGTGCGGTTCCTACAAAACCATTAATCACAATGAAGAAGGTTTTACGCCCACTTCGCCGGGCGGCTGTCTACGGATCTTTCAGCTACCTGGGCTTAGTCGTGATCAATAACAGCGGCCTCGACCTACCCAGTCTTTGGATTGCTTACCTACCAATGTTTGTCGGTGTTTATGCCCTTTCGATATGGATCGATCAGAGATTCAGCTCATAATGACCTCTGGCCCTAGGGGTGATTGTTCGACTCGAATACATATTTAAGACTCCCTGACTGACTTGTACCTAAGAGTGCTAGGCATGTTGGAGAAGCTCAGTTCAACGATTCAGCTTTTCAGGCAATGAGTCTTGACTCCGACGTCAAACAGGAGTCTTCGTTGTGGTGGGGTGGTGGTAACGGCGATTCCGCTGCTACTTGGCTCCCAGTTGGCCTTGGAATGTTTTGCAATTGGGTGTGTTCAAGAGCAACTCGCGATAATGCAGAAACCGATCCCATATGCCTGAGAAGGCAATCCATGACGGCATTCCGATTTCTTTGTCAGTGTTCAGCTGCTGTGCGCACGGGCTTGGTTGGAGTTTTTGTGGTTGGCTCGCTGCTTTCGGTGATTCAGCCGGTTCAGGTGCACGGCGATATCAAAGGGGGTGCTGCGATGCCCGACACCAGCAGGGCGACGGGGCCCCAGATGTCGGTGTATCGATCGGCGAGTTGCGGTTGCTGTATGTCATGGGGATCGCACATCGCTTCAGCGGGATTTCGCATTGATGACCATGTCACTGAGGACATGGATGTTGTGAAAAAGGCGCGTGGTGTCAGCCCTCAACAGGCTTCGTGTCATACCGCGGTTGTGGAGGGATATGTGATCGAAGGGCATGTGCCTGCTTCTGCGATCCAGAGGCTGTTGAAGGAACGGCCCAATATCCGTGGTCTTGCTGTTCCAGGGATGCCAATGGGTTCTCCTGGGATGGAGGTGGCTGGCGTCGAGGCTGAACGTTTCGAGGTGCTTGCAATTGCCCATGACGGAACAACCTCCGTCTTCGCGCGTTACTAAGCGGTTTCAGTGAGACCGCTTCAGGGAATGAGGAGTCATCGCGATAGTTTCAAGAGCATCGCTGCACCAGACACTGTCACGATGACGGTGAGCCCACCCAAGAGCACTGGGTAGACGGGCTGAAGGTTCAGAACACCGAAATTCCCGGTGTGGATCTTGAGCAGCCAGAAGGCATCAATGTCTTGCTCCAAGAGCAAGCTGTAGAGAGATCCCGTGCCTGCGGTGATCAGCAACGGAACAGCGGCGATTGGAACCAGCCAACGGTGAATCTTGCGTGCTCGCCGTGAAAGCGGACGTTGGTTCATAGCTTGCGAAGTTGGCGGTGGAGTTCACGCTCATCTGCGCAGGGCATCCACTTTCCGTTGTTCTGATGCACCGTATTGCAACCAATCACACTGGCACGTTGTTGCGCGACAGCTTTGGATGGGTAGATGCCTTTGCCGTGAGCATGGCTGGCCATCGGATGGACAACGAAAGCAGCGATGAGGGCGAATGAGATGGAGATACAGCCCATCATCCTTGGGGTGAAGGCATTAAAGGTGATTGCTTTCACAGCGCGAAAAGGCCATCAAATTTGTAGTAGTTCGGCTTATTCAGTCCTCCGCTTTGCAGCATCTTGCGGAGTTCGATGATTTCTTTGCGCTGGGCAACGATGATCTCGCGCGCCAGCCGCAGGATTGTGGGGTTGGTGGATTTATCCAGGGCGTCGTGCGCCATCTCCAGTGCACCGCCGTGGTGCTGAATCATGCCCTCAAGAAACCAGTTCACCCGGGTTTCAGGGCTGGGGGCCGATCCGCTCATCTGCATCGCCGTGATCTGTGCGGCGCTCATCCGCCGCAGGGCTTCCAGGCTGTTGGGATTGCCACCGGGAGGCAGCATCACTGGATACACCGGAGCCTGGGGATACCAGGCTTTGCGCCACTGCCCCATCGCCTTGATCTCATTGCTCTGCTCATTCCAGATGCCGTTGGCCAGGGCTCCCACGCCCGGTGAACCAATGTTGAATACGAATTCACTCATGCGCAGCGCACCGATGTGGTGCTGCACCATGGCGTCGATCCAGCGCAGGTCGTAGGTGCTGCCTGCAGGGCCCACCGAATGGTCATGCCCATGGTGCGGCTGTTGGCTCGGTTGCCGTTGATGGTGGTCGTGGTTGTGATCGTGACCTGAGTGATCCATCGCCGGCTGTGCCACGGACACGGCCGGTAGCCAGAGGGAGGCAAAGGCAACCAGAGGAAGAAGGCGACGCAAGTCGGACAGCACGAGTCCAGATAGTGTCTGGTCTCCCCTTACAGGAGAGTCAATCCCCGTGACGGCTTCGGATGCGTTGCTCAAGATCGGTGCGGTGGCGGAGCGCAGTGGCGTTTCGGTGAAAACGATCCGCTTCTACTGCGACCAGGGCCTGCTCCAGCCGGTGGCGCGCTCTGATGGGCGCTACCGCCTGTTCGACGACTCGGTGTTTGCCGAGCTGGCCTTGATCCGCCGTCTGCGGGCCATGGATCTACCGCTGGCGACGGTTGGCACTGTGCTGGGTGCACGGCGATCCGGGAATTGCACCTGCAACGATCTCCAGGCCACGATCCGCGGCAAGCTCACCGAGATTCAGCAGCGCGTCCACGAACTACAGAGCCTGGAAGCCGAACTCAACACGATGCTGAACACCTGGGAGCGCTGCGGCGGCCGTTGATGCGTTGCGCGATCAGCGCAGTGCTCAGGCTTCGATCAAGATGTTGCCCATCATGCCGAGCTCCTCGTGATCGAGGATGTGGCAGTGATACACGCTCTTGCCAGCAAAGTCGCTGAAGCGGGTGCGCACTCGCACGGTTTCGCCAGGGCGCACCAGCACCACATCCCGCCAGGCCCGGTAGGGCTCAGGCCTGCCATTGCGGCTGATCACCTGCATCGGATTCACATGCAGATGGAAGGGGTGATCCATCACGCCTGTGTTCAGCAGCTCCCAGTCCTCTGTGTCTCCCAATTGCACGCGCGTGTCAATGCGCCCATGGTTGTAGCTCTGGCCGTTGATCAAAAAGGCCATGCCCATGCCTGGTGCCATGCCGTGATTCATCACAAATCGGCGCGTACGCAGCGGGCTGGGGAGCTCCTCCACCGCTAAGAGCTGCTGCGGCAGAGGCTGCGGCGCTACAACGCCATTGGTGCTCACCGTTGCGATGACATCAGCTTGTTCCTGGCCAGACACCGCTCTCCCCATGCCCATACCCATACCCATGCCCATACCCATGCCCATACCCATGCCGCCCATCATTGGGCGCCCCAGGCGCCTGTAGGGGAGGTTGTTCAAGCGAAACCGACCACCTTCGGGAGCCACCTGCACCAACACATCGGCACGCTCGCCGGGCACCAGCAGCAACTCCTGCAACGGCAGTGGTTGCTCCAGTGCACCACCATCAGTGGCAATCAGATGCATGGTGTGACCCTCCAGCGCCAGTCGCCAGAAGCGGGCATTGGAGGCGTTGAGAAGGCGTAGGCGCAGCAAGCCGCCGGCTGCAACCTGCAGCTCGGGCTTCACCTGGCCGTTCACGCTCAGAATCGAGCCTTCTCGGCCAAGCATCACACCAGAACCGGAGCGCTGGTTGGCGGCTGGAAGATCCTTGAGCACAAGCACTTCTTCCTGGGCCGCCTGCACTTCAGGGATGCGATCGAGATCGCCTCTCACCAGCAGCGCACCACCCAGGCCACCAAACACCTGGTCAGCCACCGTTCCATGGTGATGGGGGTGGTAGTAGAAGAGGCCCGCCGGGTGATTGTCCGGCAAGGAGAAGCTGCAGCTCTGTCGCTGGCCAGGAGCAACCCTCAGGAACACATTGTCGGCTGCTCCGCTGGGTGGAATGTGCAGGCCGTGGTAGTGCAGATTCGTTGGCTGAGTCAGGCGGTTGTGCAGCTGGATCCGCACCGCATCACCAGGCTGCAGTTCAAGCTGGGGGCCAGGGAGTAAGCCGTTGTAGGTGAGTGCCCGTCCTGATGTGCCAGGGATGCTGATGGACGTTTCCTGCGCTACCAGATCCAGCTCCAGCAGGCCAGCTTGAGAGCGCACTGGCGACGTCGCCGCCGCGTTGATGCTCCTCCGTGGATCTGCGGCCCAGCCATGGCAGCCATGGCGCAGAGCCGCGACTGAGGCTGCTGCAGTGCCACCGGCTGCCAGGGCGAGAAAGGAGCGCCGGCTGATCACAACGCACCCCCAGAAGCAAGAGCCATCACTGGCTGAATCAACATCGCCAAACCCATCAGCCCCATGATCAGATTCTCAGCGAAGCTCACCACCCCCAGCGGTGTGCGGGAGTTGCCGCCCACGCAGGCACAGTTCAGTGCCAGGTGATCGACGAACACGGCTTTGCCGACGGAGACCATGCCCATCACACCGAGAAGCACTGCTGTCACGCCAATCACAGCTTCAAGGCCCATACTCTCGGCCGATTGCAGCATCCCAAGTCCCACCAATAGCTCAACAGCGGGATACAGTTTTCCCCAGGCCTGCCAACGCTGCGTGAGCAGGTCATATTTGCGGAAGCTTGCAGCGAATGCCGCAATATCCATCAGCTTGAGCATCGCCAACAGGCAGATCGCCAGGCCCATGTAGCCCCGGATTTCGCCCCCTAATGCCAGGTTGATCAACAGAGCGCTCAGGAACACAGCGATCACTGGTGCGTAGGACACCTCTGCTGTTTCCGCGGTGACACCAAGCCGTTTCGCCAGCTCGGTGTAGCCCCCAATGCGCTCCGCGCCGGCAAACACCTGCGGCGTGGTGGTCACACCGTGGGCATGCTTGAAGGCTTCCACCTCCGCCTGGCTGCGCAGAGGATGATCCTCAAACGGAATCCCCTGGGCGCGCAGGAGCTGAAGCGCGCGCTGCCCCCACGGACAGGCATGCTCGGGCGTCTCCATCCTGTAGAGACGCACAGCGCTGAGTTCCGGCTTAGCCATCACCCTCCACCGTCTGGAAGGCTTGGGTCCGGCCGGATTCGGTGAAGGTGAACACCGTGTAGCTCTCTGTCTTGAACGGTGATTCCATGCCGGGCGAACCGAGCGGCATACCGGGTACGGCAATTCCGGCCACCTGTGGGCGTTCCTTCAGCAGCCGCTGAATCGCCGACACTGGAATATGACCCTCAACCGTGTAACCCCCAATCCGGGCGGTGTGACAGGACTGCAGCTGAGGTGGAACGCCGTAGCGCTGCTTGATGCTCGCAAGGTTGCTCGTCACGTAGTCCTTCACTGTGAAGCCGGCTTGCCTGAGGTGGTCCAGCCAGCCTTTGCAGCAGCCACAGCTTGGGGAGCGATAGGCGGAAACCACCGCAGGCACAGGTATGGCGGCGACTGGAGGCATCAACAGAGGCACAGGAGGACGGCGACTGCTTCCACCGTAAACACTCCAGTCGGTGGAGAGTCAATGGGGTGGCTCAGCCGCCGGAATCTCCAGGGAGAAGCAGCTGCCGCATCCAGTCCTGGAGTGCACCTGGATTGCTGCGCGATGGCGGACGGCGATGGCTTGCGCGATGGCCAGCCCCAGCCCACTGCCACCCTGGAGGCGTGAGCGAGACGGATCCAGTCGCGTGAAGCGATCAAAGATTCGGCCCTGCATCTCCTCAGCGATGCCAGGTCCGTTGTCGGTGATTGAAAGCTGGAAATGGCGACCCTGGTGCTTCAGGGAGACGTCGATCGCGCCACCTGCTGGGCTGTGCTGCATCGCGTTGCTCAGCAGATTGATCACAAGCCGGCTGAGTTCTGTCTCCGCCCCAAGCACCTTGGCACTGGACATCCATGACGTGTGAATCAGGCTCACCTGAGCAGCCGCAGCTGTCTCTGAAAAATCCTCCATCACATCGGCCGTGATCTCGGCGAGATCACACACCGTTGCCGGCTCCCGCTCGCAGGGTCGTTCAAGGCTGGCGAGCAACAACAGGTCGCCGATCAGGTTCTGCAGGCGCCGGCCCTGGGCCAGCACCCGATCCCAGCGTCCTGTCTCCACCACTGCCATCAAGTTGGCCAGCGGGGTGCGTAATTCGTGGGCCACATCGGCGCTGAACTGCTCCTGTCGCTGATAGGCCTCCAGTAATGGTGCCATCGCCAATCCAGCCAGCCACCAGCTGGCAGCGCCCATGGCCAGCAGCGCAACGAGGAAGACAGCATGTCCCAACCACACCAGCTGTTGTGCTTCCCGGTCCAGATCGTTCAGGCTGTGTGAAATCTGAAGGAATCCCCAGACGGGTTCTCTGTTGCTGTTGGAGTGATGCAGATGAATGGAGTAGGTGAGCCAGCGCCGGCCAGCGGGTTCTTGCGTGAGCTGCCAACCTTGATCAGCCGCTGGCGGGAGCAGGATCGGAGCCCCGGGGGAGCTGGCCAGCAGAGCACCGTTGGGATCGAGAACACGCAGCTTGTAGCGGTCGGAATCGGTGGCACTGATGGCATGGCGTTCAACCAATGAATCCGGTGCCTTGCAAGGCTCTCCTGCAATACAGAGGCCCGGTAGAACCGAAACAAGTGCGGGCGTGGGCCGGGCCGCCTGCGGCAGCAGGACAGGCTTGAGACTGTCGTGCAGGGTGCCGGCAAGAGCTTGCAGTTCACGCCGGATGGCGCTGTCCTGGCTCTGCAGCAACAGCCGTCCCATCGCGAACCCCGCGCCGTAAAGGAGTGCACCCATCACCAGCAAGGAGAGTCCCGCCAGTCTCAATCGAGCTTGAAATAACAGGCGATGCGCTGGCGTTTGGATGGTCATCACAGCAACACCGCAGCATGCGGGTTCAGCCGATACCCCTTACTCGGTATGGTTTCAATCGGAGAAGCAAGCCCATGAGAAGCAAGCTTGCGCCGCAGCAATCGCACCTGGGCGGCAACAACATTGCTGATGGGATCCTGCTGCAGATTCCACAGTTGGTTGCGCAAGCGTGAGCCGGAAATCACCTCACCGGGGTGTTCCAGGAAATAGCTCATCAGTTGCTGCTCTTTCGTGGAGAGCTCAATGCAAACCTCAGCTGCGGCTGTTGCCACGAGCAACTGCCCCGCGGCGAGATCCAGCCGGAAGCAACCGGCTTCCAGGAGCGGCGCCCGATAGCTGGGCTGTCGCCGCTGCAACGCCCGTACCCGTGCGAGCAGCTCCTCCATCGCGAAGGGCTTGCTCAGATAGTCGTCCGCGCCGGCATCCAGGCCCTCAACCCGGTCGGCTGTTTCGTTACGGGCCGTGAGCAGCAAGAGCGGTAGCGCCAGGCCCCGCGATCGCGTTCGCCTGCACAGATCGAGGCCGCTGAGCTCCGGGAGCATCCAATCAAGAATTCCCAGGTCGTAGTGGGCCTGATCACTCCCCAGAAGCACCCAGCCGTCCTGACCGCTGACGCAGTGATCCACCACATGGCCCTGGCCCTCCAGGACTGCCTGGATGGATCGCGCTAGATCCATCTCGTCCTCCACCAACAGGATCCGCATGGGCATCGGCGTGGCGGATCAACAGGGCACAGATCTTAGTTAGGGGCAGTGGATTTCATCTGTTTTTCATCCCGGTTGTGCCAACTTCCGCCTATCCAGTGCTTCCCCAGGCCTTTGCTTCCCCGAATCCTGCAGCTGGCGGCCAGCGCCAGCCTTGCTGCCACAGCCTTACTCGCAGCGCCCATCGCCACGCCCCTGGCCCTGGCGCATGTGGGCCATGGCGATGAGTTTCAGCAGCAGGGCGACGCACGCCAGGTGCGCCGCAACGCCGAAACCGATGCCCTGTTGGGGGTGGCCACGGCAACGCCGGAAGACGGGCCGGATGGGCTCTCGGTTCCCTCCACTGCTCTAGTCGATGCGAATGGCAAGCCACTGCTGTTCGTGCAAACCCAGACCACCTACGACCCTGTTCTCGTGGTGACGGGTTCCAGACAGGGTGACCGGGTTGTGATCACCGAGGGCCTTGATCCCACCGACGAGGTGGTGATCTCTGGCGCCCTCTCGCTGTACGCCGAATCGAAGAAGACACCACAGGCTGAGCCGGCAGCAGATAACAAAGCCGCTGCGCCACAGGACAGCGCGACGGCGAGCCCGTCCGCTCTACCCATTCCCGCCCTGGCAGCTGGCGCGGTTGTCGTACTCACCGCTGGGGCTATCTGGCTGAACCGCCGCAGGAAGACGGATGCTTGAGCGGTTGCTCAACACAACGCTGCGGTTTTCGATCGCACGCCGCTGGCTGATCGTTGCCGCCGCGGTGGTGATCAGCCTCTGGGGCCTGCTGGCGGTGAGCCAGATGCCCCTGGATGTGTTTCCCCCCTTCGCGCCGCCGCAGGTGGATGTGCAAACCAGCGCCGCTGGGCTCTCACCGGAAGAAGTGGAAACCCGCATCACGCTGCCGATCGAATCGGCAGTGAATGGCATTGCCGGGGTGGAGACCGTGCGCTCCTCCTCCAAGCCGGGTTTGTCGATGGTGCAGGTGGTGTTCAACCAGAACGCCGACATCTACCGCGCCCGCCAATCCGTGGCGGAGCGGCTGCAACAGGTGAGCGCCCAGCTGCCTACCAATGCAGATCCCCCCGAGCTCTCCCCGCTGGTGTCGCCTCTGGGCACAATCCTGCAGGTCGCCTTCACCGTGAACGGCGATGGCGCCACATCGCTGATGGATCTGCAGCAGCTGGTGTTGCGCTCCTATCGCCAGTCGATCCTGGCGGTGCCCGGCGTCGCCCAGGTGACGATCTACGGCGGCGATGAGCAGCAATTTCAGGTGCTCCTTGATCCCCAGGAGCTGCAGGCTCAGGCTGTCTCGCTCAAGGCGGTGATGGAGGGTGTTGGCTCGGCGATGGCCACCAGCCCTGGAGGCTTTCTGATCGGGGGTGGCCAGGAGCGGTTGATTCGCCCCTTGGCTCAGGTCACACAGGTGAGCGATCTGGCGGATGCGGCGGTGAAGAGCGAGCAGGGACGATCGGTGCTGCTCTCAACACTGGGAGAAGTGAAGCGCGGTGCAGCGCTCAAACGCGGTGACGCCAGCTTCAACGGCAAGCCAGCTGTGGTGCTGATGGTGACCAAGCAGCCCGATGTGGACACCCCCACGGTGTCCCGGGCAGTGGAGCAGCGCTTGGCCGAGCTGAACCGCACGCTGCCGAGCGATGTGCAGGTCCAGACCACATTTCGTCAGAGTAATTTCATCGATAGTGCCATCCGCAATGTGAGCGAGTCGCTGCTCCAGGGGGTGGTGATCGTTTCGGTGGTGATCGTGCTGTTTCTCATGAACTGGCGCGCCGCCGTGATCAGCCTCAGCGCCATTCCGCTGTCACTGCTGATTGGCCTGATGTTGATGAAGAGCCTGGGCCTGGGCATCAACACCATGACCCTGGGTGGGCTGGTGGTGGCGATCGGTTCGGTGGTCGACGACTCGATCGTCGACATGGAGAACTGCTATCGGGGGCTGCGCCGCAACCGGGCCAGCGACACGCCCAAATCGCCCCTGCAGGTGGTGTTCGACACCTCGGTAGAGGTGCGCCAGCCCGTGCTGTTCTCCACCGTGATCATCGTGGTGGTGTTTGCGCCGATCTTTTCGCTCACCGGCGTAGAAGGGCGCATCTTTGCGCCGATGGGCCTGGCCTACCTGCTGTCGATCGCGGCCTCCACCCTCGTAGCGGTAACGCTCTCTCCCGCGTTGTGCGCCATCTTGCTTGCGCCTGCGGAGCTGCCAGAGGAGAACACCTGGCTGGCTAACCGGGCTGAGCGGCTCTACCGGCCAATCTTGGATCTAGCGCTGAGATCACCGCAGCGCGTGCTGGCCATCGCTCTGGCGCTGATCGTCGCCACCACAACGATCCTGCCGGCACTGGGCCGGGTGTTTCTACCGGAATTCCGCGAACAATCGCTGGTGAGTTCGATGGTGCTCTACCCCGGGGTGTCACTGGAGATGACCAACCGAGCGGGGCTTGCACTGACCCGTTCGCTGCAGAACAACCCGTTGTTTGCATGGGTGCAGGTGCGCACGGGCCGCGCCCCCGGTGATGCCGATGGGGCCGGCGTGAACCTAGCTCACGTGGATGTGGAACTGAGCGATCAAGCCATGGCCAATCGGCCCGCTGCCATTGCCGAGCTGCGGCAGGCTTTTTTAAAGCTGCCCGGTGTGGCGCCCAACATCGGCGGCTTCATCTCGCATCGCATGGATGAGGTGCTCTCGGGGGTGCGCAGCGCGATTGCAATCAAGATCTACGGCACCGATTTAGGCGAACTGCGCCGCATCGGTGAGGCGGTGGAGAAGGCCATCAAACCCATTGATGGAGTGGTGGATCTGCAGTTGGAACCGCAGCTGCCGATTCCCCAGGTGCAGATCCACTACGACCGCCCGCTTGCGGCGGCGCTGGGGCTCACGGTGGAGGAGCTGTCGCAAGCAGTGGAGATCGCGCTCAACGGCAAGGTGGTGGGCCACGTGGTGGAAGGGGGTGTGCGCAGCGATGTGCTCGTGCAGCTTCAGGAGAATGCTCGCCAGAACCTGGAGGCCATCCGCTCGTTGCCGGTGGCCTTCAGCAATGGCATGACCGTTCCTCTCGGCAGTGTTGCCTGGGTTGAGGAAGGTCTGGGGGCCAACATCGTCAACCGAGAAGATGTTTCCCGCATGATCGTGGTCTCCACCAACGTCAGCGGCCGGCCCCTCGGCACTGTCGTCAAAGACATCCAGCGCACCATTGCCCGTGAGGTGCCACTGCCTCAGGGCTACACGATCCGCTACGGCGGCCAGTTCGAATCAGAAGAACGGGCAACCGCGTCTCTGGTCTTCTACAGCGCTGTTGCCGCAGTGGTGATCGGTGTGCTGATGGTGATTTCGGTGAAATCAGTGCCCGCCACAGTGGCGATCATGCTCAACCTGCCCCTGGCCCTGATCGGAGGTGTGGTGGCGGTGTTGCTCACGGGAGGAGTGCTATCGATCGCCTCGTTGATCGGCTTCATCACGCTGTTTGGCATCGCCGTGCGCAATGGGTTGTTGCTGGTGGACAACTACAACCGCCGCCACGGCGCAGGGCAACCCCTGGGCGAGGTGATCCGTGAGGGAAGCCTGGAGCGCCTCAACGCCATCCTGATGACAGCCCTCTCCTCGGCACTCGGAGCCTTGCCTCTTGCACTCGCTTTCGGGGCCGGGAATGAAATCCTGCAACCGTTGGCTGTGGTGGTGCTCGGTGGATTGACCACCTCCACGGCCCTGACCCTGCTGGTGCTCCCGGCGCTCTATGCACGCTTTGGCCATTGGCTGCTGCCCGCCCGCGACGGTTCGGCGTCGTCTCTTGCCTCTCTCCCGTCATGAACCTGAGCCTTAACCACCTCACGCATCACCTGCGCCAACCCGGCGTGCTTCTTCCTCTGGCGATCTCCGCATCTCTGCTGGTTGGAATCGGTGTGGGTCGCCAGAGCAGCCGGCCGGTCTCTGCGCCATCGGTTGCGGCGATGGACCGTGCGGATGCCAATGGCAGCGTGGCTCTCAGCGAAGACCAGCTTCGGCGATTGGGATTGACCACTGTTCGCCCCGAACTGAGCTCGGGCACGGAACGTCCGATCACTGGTTTTGTTGAAGCAGCAACATCGTCGCGCTCAAGCGTGGGGATGCCTGTGGCGGGACGTGTTTTACGTCTGATGGTGTCACCGGGCACCCGTGTTCGTGCTGGCGAACCGATCGCAGAAGTCCAAAGCGCTGATGCGGCTGCTGTACGCGCCGATGCCGATGCAGCGCAGGCCACGGCGCACTCGCTCGCATACCTGTACCGCCTTGCCGAACCCATGGCACGGCAAGGTGCACTCTCGACCCAGGAGCTGGAAAGCCGCCGCATCGCCAGCGTTACAGCCGCGACGACAGCCAGGGCAGCCGCTGCCAAGGCTTCAGCGCTAGGGAAGCCTGATGATTCAGGGCGTCTGTTGATTCGCAGTCCAATTGCCGGTCAGGTCACTGCTGTGAGCACCTCACCCGGTGCCGTCCTGTCTGTGGGGGAAGACGTGGCCCAGATCAGTGATGTCACAGGGGGTGAGCTTCGCTTCCTCGTGTCACCGGGACTCGCCACGAACATCAGGACCGGACAGCTGCTGCGCGTTCGAGCGGGAGCTCAGACGCTGCAGGCACGGGTGATCGCTGTGGCACCTGATGCGCAAACCGCCGGGCGCGTGATGCTGCTCCGCGCGCAACCTATTGATGCTCAACTCCCACCGATCGGAACAGCTATCACGGCCTTTGTGCAGATCCCATCCTCCGAGCAACGGTTCATTGTTCCGCAGGATTCCATTGCCCTGATCAATGGATCACCGGTGGTCTTTCGCTATCAACGGGGGGCTGTGGAACAGGTTGCTGTGGTGGTGGCCCAGCAAACGGCGGGGCAAGCGGAAATCCTTCAGGGTGTTCGTCAAGGTGATGTGCTCCTGAGAGGCAACACGCAGATGTTGCGCAACGCACTGGATGCTTCCAAGGACAGCAGCCAGAACTGAGTGAAGTTCAGCAACCCGATCAAACCGATGGCATCCTTGAGATGCGGTCAACTCTCTGGCTTCGCTGCGGCCGTGCTGTTCGGATGCGGATAGGCCGCTTGTCATGCAGCAGCTCAGTGCCTTTCTGCGAACGGGAGCCTTGGTGTTTGGCGGTGGGCATGTGGTGATGCCGTTGCTGGAACACTCCCTTGTCCCCCAGGGTTGGATCGGACTGGATCAGTTTTTGGTGGGCTATGGCGCGGCGCAAGCTGTTCCAGGTCCAATGTTCAGCTTTGCGGCATTCCTTGGTTTCGATCTGCAGGATGGTCTTCATGGCCTCGCTGGCGCTTTGATGGCCTTAACGGCTCTCTTCCTCCCCTCGTTTTTGTTGATCGGAGGCGTTTTGCCTTTTTGGAGTGCCCTCGGTCGTCTGCGCATGATGCGTCGGGCTCTTTTCGGCATCAATGCAGCGGTTGTTGGCATTTTGGTGGCCGCATTGTTTCAACCGATCTGGCAATCGGCGATTCTTGGTCGCCCTGAGTTCTGCCTTGCAATCACTGCATTTCTGCTATTGGTCTGCTGGAAGCAACCAGCATGGAGAGTGGTGCTGTTGTGTGCCGTGGTGGGCGGCTTGGTCTTCACTTGATCGTTGCTTCTACAGAATTAAGGAATCTGTGCCGGAGGAGTTGGTTGTCTGCAAGCGGAATAAAACCTTCTGACCAGCACTGGGGTTAGTGGCCACTGCTGCCAATTAAATGTATTTGGTAGCAGTCGATTTAAGAGGTATGTCCCTGAGTTGACCCTGATTTTTTGTGCAATTGGGCAGGATTGTGTGCAACTGATTGATGCCTGAGATTTGAATCTGACATTGCGGCTAATCGTCCTACTTCTCCAAGCAGAGCATGCCTGAAATGATTTGCTATGTCTCTAAACCTAAGCTTGAAGCATGGCCTTCCTGGCCGCTTGAATACCCGCCTCGATGGCCCCTTCGAAATAACCGGGCCACCGACTCGAGGCTTCCGTCCCGGCCCAATGCACTCGGTCGTGAGATTCCTGCCATTGGTGGCCGTAGGTCGTCCAGGTGCCTGGTGTCACAAAGCTGGTGAAGGCTCCGGTGGACCATGCCTCCTGGTTCCAATTTTGAATGATCAGTTCTTCGGGTGATCCGGCTTCGGGTCCCCAATAGGCCACAAGATCGTCCAGAACAGCTTTGTGTTGATTGGCCGCTGTCATCTGCTGGAATTCGACAGCTGCACTGGCGGTAACGAAGGAGGCGAGGATTCCGGGAGTGCCGCTGGGTAGTGAGCTGTCTGCGGTGATTTCCAGTGTTTTCAGGTTGCCTATGGCGAACCCGTTGAGATTCTGGCGTCGCCAGAAGGCCGATTTATATATCGCGAAGACCTTGATCATTGAACCCATTGGACTGCGCTGGAGGAATGAACGCATCTCAGCGGGAAGGTCCGGCGTGAAGGTGATCTTGTTTCGTAATGGCGGCGGGATCGCGACGATGGCGCTTTTCGCCTGAATCAGTTGGCCACCGCCGAAATGCACTGTCACGCCCCCCTCGTTCTGATCAATCCCATGGACGGGTGAGTTCAGACGAATGAAGGGTTTCAACTCGTTCGTCAGTCGTTCGGCCACTTGGCCGGCGGCTCCTTTGAGCAGCCATGATTCCGGCCCCTCGTCCTGTGGGGCTACCGCTTGCGTCCAAGCCAGGTGAAGGATAGATGCGTCCCATGGATCAAAGCCGCCTGACCCACCAACGACCGAGAGCCATTCCAGTTCGAAATCGCTGAGGGGGGATTCGCTGTTCTTATCGCACCAGGTGCGAATCGTTGTGCGGTCAAGCTCCACAGCATTGGGCGCAGTCCAGGGGCGGGCAGGATCTATGGAGGCTGCAATGGCACGGAACGACTTCATCGCCGCCTTTGCCTTGGTGATCTTGTCCGTTGGCTGTCCAATCTGTTCTCCTTCAAAGAGGAGAACACTGTCGGAAGGATGTTTGGCGAGGTCGGCTTCGACTCTGCTGCCATCCCACAACAGCACTCCTTTTCCGTCGTAGTAGCTGGGGAAAGTCTTGATATTGAGTTCATCGACCAGGGATTCAAAGCGGTGATGGGTGGCCCCTCCCCATTGGCCTCCAAGGTCAATCACGGCACCAGTTTTGGTGGTTTGTCGGATCATGCGTCCACCTGTTCTTGCCCTTGCCTCAAGAATGAGAACGCGTAGGCCTTTTTTGCGGAGTTCACGCGCAGCAATAAGTCCGGATAGGCCTGCGCCCACGACCACCACATCCACATCCTTGTTTACCGATGTGGCTTGGCTGTTGTGCTGAAGGCTGATGGCACTAAGACCTGCCAAGCCTGCACTGGTGATTAATTCACGACGGGAGAGTGCCATCCATCTAACTAGTCCGGATCTCAATATAGGCTTGTCAAAATTTTCTAGTTACACAATCATCTCTAGTAATGACGTAAATAGGGCTCAAATTTATAATTTTTGCCTTAAAACTTTTTCCGAGATATTTGAAATATATACTTAGATGTGAAAAGCGTCGTGCTGCCACTTAAGAATGTTTAATTGCAACTGGGTAGGAGTGTGTGCAACTGCAGCCTGGGGTTAGAAGCGATTGTTTTAGGTGTGACGGTTTTGCCTTGGATGGTGGCGATGCCGGTGCTTGATCGTCGGTGATGCAGGACCTGTACCTGGTGAGGTGACGTCGATCTCTCAAAAAATGCGCTTAAGGCAAGTCTTCTATAGAGCGTTTTGCCTTAACGGCATTGTTTAGGTAGCGGTAATTCCCCCAGAATCTTGGACCGACCGTCTCCGCAGCGCTTCCATTGGCCACCGAGCTGTTTGACGATGACGCCAATGGCTTTTACCGCGTTGGCTGCTTTGTGCTTTGAGCGACTGGCCCGAACTTGGAGAGTGCTGGACCGCTTAAACAGCTCTATTGCCTCTGGTGACTGCAGAACCTGACCACAGGCAACGATCTGGGGGTCGTTCTTGGGTCTAGGCGTCCCGTCACATAGCTGAACTAACCCTGAGCGCTGCAAGAGATCAACGACCTTGGCTGCGTTGGCTCCGACCAGATCAACGAGGCCACCGCCAACTGCCTTGCGTTCAATGGCTGCGACTTCTTCCGCGTTCAATAGACCAATCAGACCCTTAAGAATCAGCTGCTTGACAGGTGACAGCTCCTCAAAGGGTGTCATTCCCAGAATATTGGCTACTTTGGCGACCCGTTTACGTCCCCTCTGACCGTGCTCAAAATCGCCTAATGCTTCTAAGGTCCAACCGTCTTGATGTAAGTACGCCAAGGCATAGTCAGTGAACAACGCAAGTTCTGTGATCGACCGCTCGTAATAGGCGAGTGATGTAGCGATCATCAGCTCCTCGACCGGGCCAAGGGTGTTGATGTCGCGGTCATGTTCGAGCAACGCCTTATGGATGACCTTGGCATTCTCCTCTGGATCTGAAGTGAAGAACGGACAGCTCTGGTCGACCTCGGTGCGAGGCAGGTAGCCATAGCAAGTCCCCAGGGTCCGCTCTCTGCGCGCGCCTTGCGAGACGCAGTTTGGCGGCAGAGTCAGGCCACCAGCAACGAAGCCGACTTGATGGAAGTCACCGATAAAGGAGAAACCCGACTGAGCGACGGGCGTGACAATGACGACGTCCGCGATGCCCATGTCTTTCTCCATCAGGATCTTCCGCTGCTCGGTCTCGTCTTTATTGAGGCTGTCGATTACGACAACATGCAAACGTGAGAAGGTCACCGGATGGTCCAGCTGGGGTGAAGTGATCTCCTCGGCTGTCTCGATTTCGATGAAACGCTTAAGTGCCCAGGCAGATATGCCCCTAGTGGAGTCGTCTTTCTCCTCCCCCTTAGCGCCCGTGACAACCAGTACAGGCTTTGTTCTATCGGCGTCCTGAATCGTCTCCAGTAGCGCTGCTCTCCAGATGTTCTGCTTGTTCGTCCAGCGGAACACCCCGCCGTTTTCTTCCCTTGGGTTGCCGATCACAGGCAGAGACCTATTTACCTCGCGGACGCTGTTTATGAAGTCGATCTCAGGTGCGCCTAGCTGAGCATCCATCCCGTAGACCTGGGCGGCGTTGCGGATTGTCCAGACCAACCGACAGAACGTCTCAACGCGCTCCCCAGGCGACCCCCAGAACTCCCCTGGCCCAGCCTTGCCTAACAACACGGCCTCCATTACCTGGCGGAGCTCGTCGATGATCAACAACCCTGCTGCTGGCATGACACCGTCGCGCCAGAGCAGCTCGTTGCCATGGCGCTTGTGATCTAAACCCCAAGACTGGAGGCAGGCTATGTAGAAGTCCTCTAGAGACCCGCGACCTGTGGAAACGTCGCGGCCACCTGTGATCTGAGCGTTCTGTGCGTTGATTGTTCGACGGGGGCTGATGCAGCCAACAGAGAACTTCGAGCGATCACCATTCCGCTGGCGGCTTTCCCGGTGCATGTCGACTGCCTCCCCGAGGGCTTGCTTTGACTTGCCCTTCCCGGTCCGGCAGTTGGTCAGGATCGATCGTCCCTTGAGAGTTGCCCGTAGCTCCTCCTCACTGTTGATGAGCTCTGTAGCGGGGTCAGCAACGATTGAGGTGGAGGCCCTGGGACGTTCCCAGCCGTACCTGGTAGCGGCCATCGAGATGAGCCGCGCAGTGGCATCTGCTGGATTTACTGGCTCTACAAACGACGAGCACCACTCCAATAGGCCCTTGAGGTCATGCTCACCGACCTTGTCGTAATGGCCTTGGTCGTAGAGGAGCTGGGCGGCTTGTTCGGCTCCTAAAACAGATGTGAGATTGGCGACCAGTGGCAGAACCTTCGGATAAGTGGCCTCACCTGGAATGCGCTTGTCCCAGACCTGAGCAATCGTCGCGAGGATTTGCATGGCCTCGTCGCCCTCGTAACCGAGGACACGGCCAGCGGTGCAAGTGCAAGCGACTGCTCGCCGGGTGGTCGACTCTTTTCGGAAGTCATCGACATCCTTAGGGCCACACTCGATCTGCTCGAGGGAGCATTGCTTGCCGAGTTGCAGCACTGTGGCGACTTCTCCGGTCTTCTTATGAATTGCACCAGGCAGCCGCATGGCTTGAGTGATTCGGCTTACGGCGTCGTCGGCCTTGTAGTGGATGTCGTCTATGCGAGCCACATCTACTAGCCGTTCGTGGAAGCACCGGCACACCAGCTGATAGCGCTCCACGGTGATGACCTCATTTATTGAGAGATAGGCATGAAGCGATTTACCTCCTGTGTCGACGATCGTGAAGCGGACGTCGTAGGTGTGCTCGAAGGCCCGCAGCACTGCAAGTTGCTGATCCTTTGGCAGCATGTCGCACTCAACCTTGAGGCACGGCGAGCCCTGTGACTGCGCCTTGGTGCTGCCGCCAAACATCGGGTAAAAACCGAGTTGGTGACCCTGACGATGGAATCCATCAATTGACCAGTCCAGAATTTGTTCCTGGATCAGATTGATATCGACAGGCCTGCAGTGGGTTGCACCATCAACCTTTTGCCAGTGCCAGTTGCCGCCATCTCCGCCATAGAGCGTGAGACATACCTCCGATGCCTTAATGCCTATCGCTTCAAGAAATTCGGGAATTCGCCTGATTTCTGCCTGGACTTTCTGAGAGTCATATCCGGGCTTACCAAGTCTCTGATGACCACCTTGCCGATCAGAGGAGTTGTGAGGACGTGATTTGCTTACCAACGACTAGAGAGCTGATTCTTCAAATTACTGGGGGTTACTTGAGCTTCTCTTTGCTTTTAGATCGAGATGTAGTTGAAGCCGTTTAGGTCTCTCTGACGCTTATTGGAACCCTCAAGGAAAGAGCAGCTAACGATGACCTCCTTTCCCCAGCTTCCCGGCGAGCCCGCAGATTCCTTCGAGCAGCTCCTTGTGCACCGGGAATTTGGACCTGCTCGTCAGTTCAGGCAGACAGCAGTTGTCGTGGGTTGCTCTGAGTCAACCCTTCGCCGACGAGCGGATCATTGGAACTGGAGTGAGCGCCTAGCTGACTACGACTCAGGGCAGCTGAAGACAGTCTCAGAAGCACGAACTGAAGCAGAGCTCGAGCGATATGAGGAACAGCTCGAGACCTTTAGACAAGAACAGCTCGCAAGAGCACGAACCGTTGCAGAACGAGCGGACGAGCTGCTTGCCTTGGTCGAGCGCAGCTTGAAGCACCATCTCGAGGCCGGCACTGTCCTCCATGGACGAGAGCTACCTTCCGTGATTGCCGCAATCTGCAAAGCAGTAGAGGGTTCAATGAACATCGAGGCAACGGCGCTCGGAATATCTGAGCTTTTGAATGACAACTGAGCTGATGCGAATCCTGAATATCACCTGAGTTGCAGGCGATTATCCGCAAAGGTGAGAAGACACAACTAAGTTCGCTGATGGCTTCACTTTCAGCTCCTTCGATCAACACGGGTAGTTTGTAGTAGATGGTTGATTCACATGTCGAACACTCCGATTACTTGGATGCGTACAAGAGAGTTGACCTCTTGTCTCGGGGTGCATCGCAACACTCTTGGGAACATGCTCAGGGCAGGTCTTCTTCGGGATGGGCTTCACCGCCGCAAGATCAACCCGTTGTCACCGCGCGGCGAATTCCTCTGGAATCAAGAAGCAGTTCTGATGACATTGGGGCGTCTGTGACGGCCTGAGTGCCATTTCAGGGACAAAATGAGACTTGCCACAGTGATTGCTGTCTTTTAAGTGGCTTGGCAAGCCTCTATTCCAGTTCGCCCGCAGCAACTTTTGCGCGAATCTTCCGTAGGAGCGTCTCAACATCTTCCTCAAGGCCCGGCACAGGCGCTGTAGCTCCCTGCCATCGATCGGCTCTCGCGAGATGGAATAAGGCGCATCGAAGTTCAGTAAGTGTTCGTGCAGTGTGAATAGAAGAGCGTTGATCTGTCTGCTTGATCAATGGGTCAACTTCGTAGCCGTTAATGGTGTGTGCGAAGTGGATCCATCGATCACTGCCACTTTCAGGATCAGGAATCTGGATGACTCTCAGATCTTCGTTGGAGATTTCTTTCATAGCCTTTATTGAACTCAGAGATCTACCCGAAGACCTCTCTGATGATCTCGTTCGAGCGGAAGCGGTGATGGTCGGAATACGTCCTCCTGAGCATGTCCTCAGATGTTGAGAGAAGACCTGCAATCTGTAGAAGGTCGAGCTGTTTCACCTCCAGCAGTCGTCGCGCAGCGTTGTGCCGAAGAGTGCGTAGCCCGATGAAATCGCGATCAGCTCTCAATCCGCGCTCTTCTGAGAATTCTCGCCAGATCCAGCCATGAATGGCGTTGAGCTCTTGTTCTGTTCTCCTCTGTTGTTCTTGGTTGGGTTTCTCATTCCATGGACTGGCGGCATCTCGGAGGCGTTGCGGAGGAGTGCTCAGTTTTTCAATCCCAACGGCTTCAAGAAGCTCTTTCCATGAAGGACAGAGTTGTGCCTGCCGATTCCTACCCCTTTTGCTATCACGGCATTCCACATAACCCCCAACGACTACTTCCACCCTTCCTGGAGGAGTCCACAACAGTTGTGAGGCCATCACCATCGCGCCACGAGCACCGGTGAGAGCAACCCAAGACGTCAGCCATGCGGCTGCATGAGCAAGCTCAGAGGTTTCAGCTCGATCCCAGAGTTTCAAGATGACGCGCTGTACCTCTTCAGGATCAATCGGTCGTCCCTGCCCTGCCTGGGGTTCTTGGTAAGCAAACTCTTTGCCTGGGTTGAGTTGCTTGCCATCTGTCGCGATCCCGAAGATCAGGCATGCAGAGGAGATGGCATCGCGACGACTTCTCGCTTCTGCTGGCCAACTTGCGATCCAACGCAGCAGATCCTCTCGGCTCGTAGCCCTGCCGTTGTTTTCGGAGAGCCACTGAACGCAGCTCTTAAGCCACTTCACACGACGAGCAGCGTGCTTCTCAGAGTTCCCGTCTGTTTCGATGCGGCTTAAAGCCTGTCTTTGATAGACACCAAGTGAGCTACCAACAGGACCACCCGCATTCCTTTTGACGTTGCTGTCGAAGTCGGCTAAGGCCTGATCGATGGCACGCGAAATAGCGAGGTCTGTGTCCTCATAGGACGCATTGAGTTTCAGCCACTTCTGATCTCCCCCCCCATCAGGTCGCGTCCTGAACGAGAGGTAGATCAGCTCCTGACCGTTAGGTCTGCTTTTGCGCCTGAGAGATAGGCCATACCGCTCTGAATGAACGGTCCGGAGATACTGGGAGAGCTGCTTCAGCCTTGCGCTGTTTCGGCGTTGCCCAGTGGTGTCTGTCATCTAGGGACAGGGCGGCTTGTCTGCCTATTTTATCCCTAATTTGTCCCTAAAACCACTTGCACAAGGTTATGCCCACTTGCACAACCTGGAACAACGGAACAGTCAATTTGAGTGATGGCAAGTGATCTGAGTGCAACTGAGGGCATCTCGCCAGCCGACCAACGCTGGCCTTGGTGGCCGCTGCTGCCGCTTTATCCCTATGGCCGTCGCCGCACGCTGCTGAGTGAGCTGATCCCTGGTCAGCTCTGGAGCCTGGAGCAGCTGCAGGGTGTCTATTACGTGGCCGTGCCGGTGCGGCTCACCGTGGCCAAGGTTCCTGGTGGCTTGATGTTGGTGAACCCTCTGCCGCCCACCGGTGAGGTTCGCCAAGCCATTTCCGAGCTGGAACAACAGCACGGTCCGGTGCGCTCGATCGTGCTGCCCACCGCCTCTGGTTTGGAGCACAAGCTTCCCCTTGGTCCCCTGGCACGCGCCTTCCTGGATGCGGACATCTGGGTGTGTCCGGGCCAGTGGAGTTTCCCGGTGCAGTTGCCCCTGGCTTGGCTGGGCGTTCCGGCAGGTCGCACCAAGGTGTTGTTCGACGATGGCGTCCCCCACGGCGATGTTTGTGAGTGGTTCTCCCTAGGACCGCTGGACCTTGGCGTGGGCCGCTTCCAGGAAGTCTCCTGTTTGCATCGCCCGTCAGGCGCGCTGCTTGTAACCGACGCCCTAGTGGGCATCAGTGCTGATCCCCCGGCTTTGTTCGATCTCGACCCAACGCCGCTGTTGTTCCATGCCCGCGAACGCGGCGATGAGCCCCTCAGTGATTCAGCGGAAGCCCGCCGCCGCGGCTGGGCCCGGCTGGTGCTATTTGCCTCCTACCTGAGGCCGGAACCGCTGGAGGTGCCTGCGCTGCCGGAGTTGCTGCGGGATGCGTTCAAGCCCGGGCTTCGTTCCCTGAAAGCCCACTTCGGCCTCTACCCCTTCCGCTGGAAGGCTGGTTGGCAGGCTGCAGCCGATGGCTTGATCGGCGAAGAAGCGCCCAAGTTGCAGGTAGCCCCTGTGCTTGAGCGGTTGGTGTTGCCCAGGGCCCAGGAGGCTCTGTTGCGTTGGCTGCAAGCGTTGAGCGGCCTGGCTGAGCTGCGCTGGCTGGTGCCGGCTCACTACAGCGCGCCGGTCACATTTACCCCAGAAACCGTGCAGCAACTGCTCGAGTCATTGCAACAGCGGGAATGGGCGCCCAGTTCAGAGAACTGGGAGTTTCTCGGATCTATCGATCAGCGTTTGCTGGATCTTGGCGTCGTGCCAGATCAGCCCGTGATCAAAGCTTGAGTTCGTCTTCCGGCTCGATTGCCATCTGTTCGTCAGCGAACAGGGTTTCCTCGAGCTCCTTGCGTTGTTCCATCTGGCGCAGGAAATAGCCGGTCATCATTGCCGAGGCAAGCATGTTGGCGAGGTTGTCGCGGTTGGCTGTCACCTTCACCTCAAAGTGCTCGCCGGGAAGCATTCCCAGCAGCCCCTGAACGTTGTGGCGAATGATGTCTTGAATATCGTTGCTTGCTGATTTGGCGACCCGCTGCAGGGTGTCTGGTGACTGCTCCTGCAAGTACTGGATCAGGCTGTTCCCCGCGTGACCCTCACTGCTGTCAGTTGTCAGAAACTCGGGGTTAAACATTCGACTGTGATCTACATCACGAACCCGACCCTAACGCAGCCCATTGGCATCAACCGCCATCGCGGCTGTCGGTGATCCGTAACGGACCGAACCTCTGCAGCGGCCAATACCGCCAGACCGCCGTGCCCAGCACATTGGTCTCTGGCAGTGATCCCCAGAGATGGGAATCAAGGCTGGCATTGCGGTTGTCCCCCATCACCCACAGTTGGTCCGCCGGCACGGTGATCGGAGCCATGTCGTAGTTGATCGGTTCCGCCAACCAGGGTTCTGCTGCCTTTTCGCCGTTGCGGAACAGCTTGCCGTCGTGCACGACCAGCTGATCGCCAGGAAGCCCCACCACCCGCTTGATCAGAGCAGCGGATGCGTCGTAGCCAGCGGCCACGAGCTGCTCGGGAGGGGCGAACACCACCACATCGCCTCGGTGCAGATGGCCGTGGCGGCTGCGGGCCAGGCGGGGCCTCACCTTCTCCACCAGGATGCGGTCCTGCAGCTGCAGGGTGGGCAGCATCGAGCCGGAGGGAATCCAGCGCGGTTCCACGACCAGCCAGCGCAGCAGCAGTGCCAGCAGGGCCCAGAGAATCAGATTGCGCCAGAAGCCCTTGCTGTCTTCTCCTGGAGCGGGTGTCGTGGGTTGGGTCATCGTTGACCGAAGATCACACCAGCCTGGCCTGCAGCACTGTCCATCGCTCGCGCCAATTTGCAGGCCGCCCTCACCTTGCTTGAGGCGTTGTGCCTCCAGGGGCTGAAGCAGCTGGTGCTTTGCCCTGGCAGCCGTTCCGGCCCCCTGGCAACAGCGGCAGGAGTCCTGGCGTCCGAGGCGAAGCTGCAGTTGGTCACGGCCATCGATGAGCGGTCGGCGGCCTTTCTGGCCCTCGGCATGGCCACTGCCCATGGACGTGCCGTGGCGGTGGTCACCACCTCAGGCACCGCGGTGGCCAACCTGCTGCCCGCGGCGGTGGAGGCGGACCGCTCCTGTCAGCCCTTGCTGCTGCTCACGGCGGATCGCCCCGCCCGGCTCAAAAACTGCGGCGCCAATCAGACAGTTAATCAGGAATCCTTTCTGCTCCCGGCCTGTCGTTGGTTCGGCAGTGGCGCGGCAGACGGCGTCCACACGCAGGACAACGACGCCCTTAATGCGCTGGCGGTTCAGGCCTGGCAGCAAGCCCAGGGTGCAGGCACTGGGCCGCCGGGACCGGTGCAGCTCAACCTTCCCTTCGAGGAGCCGCTGCACACCACTCTCGAGCAACAACAACAGCTGGTTTCGGGTGCACGTTCAACAACTGTTTGCACTGAGCTTTCGCCCGAGATTGGGCCTGCGCCTCGCCTCGATCCAGAGCGCCCTGGGATTGTGATTGCTGGCCCCTGGCGTGGACTCACGCCTTCCGTGGAGGCCTTTCAACAGGCTCTGCATCGCTGGCTGAACCTCAGCGGTTGGCCTCTGTTGGCGGATCCCCTCGCCGCCCTTGCCGCCGATTGCCCCAACCGCATCGAGCACTGGGAGCTGCAATTGGATCGGCTGAACCTCCCTGACGATGCTCAGGTGTTGCGGCTTGGACCGATGCCCGCCAGCCGGCGGCTTGAGGCCTGGCTTCAGCACCATCAGGGTCCTCAACTGTTGATCACCGAAGGGGATTCAAGGCCGCTGGATCCGCTGCAAACGGCCCGCCAATGGTCGGGGGGCATGGCCGCCTGGATCGCCCAACAGCCCGTTCTGGATCAGCTGAGCAAGCCATCGGTCGGGTCCAATGAACTCTCGCCGTGGATTGAGGCCCAGCTGCCCTTGAGTGGTGCCGTCAATGAGCCCGCTCTGGCTTACTGGCTTCCCCAACTCCTGCCAGAGCGGTTGCCGGTGATGCTGGCTGCCAGTTCACCGGTGCGCGACTGGTTGACCTGGGGCGGGCCCGCCTGCAGCCGCCACCGTTGCTTCAGCTTCCGTGGGGCCTCTGGCATTGACGGCACTTTGTCTCTCGCCATGGGCCTTGCGGCGAATCTCGGTCCGTTGGCTTTGGTGACCGGTGATCTGGCCCTCCTGCATGACAGCAACGGTTGGCTGCATGCGTCGTCCACCTCGGCACCTCCACCACTGCTGGTGCTGCTGATCGACAACGGCGGCGGCGGCATTTTTCAGCAGTTGCCCATTGCCAAAGCGGGCTTCGAATCACTCTTTGCCATGCCCCAGCAGGTGGATCCCCTGGCCCAGGCGGCGGCCCATGGTGTGCCTGGACGCCAGGTGGCCTGTTTGGACGACCTTCAGGAGTCCTTGGCCTGGGGCTTGTCGCAGGAGAGGCCGGTGTTGTTGCGGATCTGCAGCGACCGTGGTCGTGATGCCGACCTGCGTCAGCAGCTGCGCGCCGCTGCTCAGAATGAATGTACTGAGCTCTGAGCCCGATGAGTGACATGCGTCAGGTGCTCCCCGGTGCGCCAAGCGCGCAATGGACAGCGTGGGGCAGCTACCAGGACATCCTTGTGGACCGTTGCGCGGACGGCCTGGCTCGCGTGGCCATCAACCGCCCCGCCAAGCGCAATGCCTTCCGCCCGCAGACGGTGATGGAGCTGTGTGATGCCTTTACGCGCATCCGGGATGACCGTGAAATCGGTGTGGTGCTGTTCACGGGGGTCGGCCCGGCCCCCGATGGTGGCTATGCCTTCTGTTCCGGTGGTGATCAGAGTGTGCGTGGGGACGGTGGTTACATCGGTGAGGACGGCCTGCCGCGCCTGAACGTGCTGGATCTGCAGCGCATCATCCGCAGCCTGCCCAAGGTGGTGATCGCTCTGGTGGCGGGCTATGCCATGGGTGGCGGTCAGGTGCTGCATCTGCTCTGCGACCTCAGCATCGCCGCCGACAACGCCGTGTTTGGCCAGACCGGACCCAAGGTCGGCAGTTTTGACGGCGGCTTTGGTGCGGGCTACCTGGCGCGGGTGGTTGGCCAGCGCAAGGCACGTGAAATCTGGTTTCTCTGCCGCCGTTATGGCGCGGAGGAGGCTCTGGAGATGGGGCTCGTCAATGCCGTGGTGCCGTTGGAGCAGCTGGAGGCGGAGGGGGTACGTTGGGCCCGGGAGGTGCTGCAGCACAGCCCTACGGCCATCCGTTGCCTCAAGGCCGCATTCAACGCCGAAACCGATGGCCTCGCCGGGCTGCAGGAGTTGGCCGGCAATGCCACCCATCTCTTCTATCGAACTGAAGAAGCCGTTGAAGGCCGCAATGCCTTCCTCGAGAAGCGGTCTCCAGATTTTTCCGAGACAGGCTGGTTACCCTGACGAACATGATGCCTCTTCCTCCGCCGGAACCGCTGGCCCTGCTACAGGCGGCGGCTGCGGATTCCGTGACGGCAAGCCTGGCCTCATTGCCTCAAGATCTGCGCGGCCAGAACAGTCGCCACGTGGTGATGCTGCGCGGCCGTCGCCGTGTGTTTCTGCTCGACAACGGCAAGCTGCGCAACGCCTTTCCGGTGGCCATCGGCATGCCCGGCTGGGAGACCCCCACCGGACACTTTGAAGTGCTGCAGAAGATTCCCGATCCGGTGTGGGTGCACCCGGTGAGTGGCGAGCGGGTGGAGGAACAAGGGCCCGACAATCCCTTGGGCAGCCATTGGATCGCCTTCCATCGCGACTGCCTCGGCCGTGATGCCCATGACGGCGAGGCCTGGATCACGATCAAGGGATGCACCACCACGGGGTTCCACGGCACCCCCCACCGCTGGACGGTGGGACGGGCCGTCTCCCATGGCTGCGTGCGGCTTTACAACGAAGATGTGAGTGCCCTGTATCGCCAGGTGTCGCTTGGAACTCAGGTGACGGTTCTTCCCTGACGGAACAGATTCCTAAATTCCCCTTAAAGTCGCCGCGCCAACGCCGATCTGAGACATGCGCATCCTCTTCGCTGCAGCGGAATGCGCCCCGATGATCAAGGTTGGAGGGATGGGCGATGTTGTTGGCTCTTTGCCGCCAGCATTGGCCAAGCTCGGCCACGACGTGCGCCTGATCATGCCGGGCTACGCCAAGCTCTGGAGCCGCCTCAACGTGCCGGCAGAGCCGATCTGGCGGGCCCAGACGATGGGTACCGAGTTCGCTGTCTACGAAACGAAGCATCCCACCAATGGGATGACGATTTACCTCGTGGGTCACCCGGTGTTTGATCCGGAGCGCATCTACGGCGGTGAAGACGAGGACTGGCGCTTCACCTTCTTTGCCAGTGCTGCTGCCGAGTTCTCTTGGAACGTCTGGAAGCCTCAGGTGCTGCATTGCCACGATTGGCACACCGGAATGATTCCGGTCTGGATGCATCAAGACCCTGACATCAGCACGGTGTTCACCATCCACAACCTCAAGTACCAGGGCCCATGGCGCTGGAAGCTCGACCGGATGACCTGGTGCCCCTGGTACATGCAGGGGGATCACACCATGGCCGCAGCGCTGCTGTATGCCGACAGGGTCAATGCGGTGTCGCCCACTTACGCCCAGGAGATCCGCACGGCGGAATACGGCGAAAAACTGGAGGGTCTGCTCAACTTCGTCTCGGGCAAGCTGCGCGGCATCCTCAACGGCATTGATCTGGATGCCTGGGATCCAGCCACCGATCGATCCCTTCCGGCGAACTTCAGCTCCGAAGATCTCTCCGGCAAGGCCGTTTGCAAGCAGGTGCTCCAGGAGCGGATGGGCCTGGAGGTACGGGAGGACGCCTTCGTTCTGGGTATGGTCAGCCGCCTTGTCGACCAGAAGGGAGTCGATCTGCTGCTGCAGGTTGCTGATCGCCTCTTGGCTTACACCGATACCCAGATCGTTGTGCTGGGAACTGGAGACCGTGGCCTGGAATCCGGACTCTGGCAACTCGCATCGCGTCACCCGGGCAAGTGCGCCGTCTTCCTCACCTACGACGATGACCTGTCGCGGTTGATCTACGGCGGCAGCGATGCCTTCCTGATGCCGAGCCGGTTTGAGCCCTGTGGCATCAGCCAGCTCTATGCCATGCGCTACGGCTCAGTGCCTGTGGTTCGCAAGGTTGGCGGGCTCGTCGACACGGTCCCGCCCCACATCCCCGCTGCCGACAGCGGCACTGGGTTCTGCTTCGATCGCTTTGAGCCGGTCGACTTCTACACATCCCTGGTGCGGGCTTGGGAAGCCTTCCGCCACCGTGACAGCTGGGTCGAGCTGCAGAAACGCGGCATGAATCAGGACTACAGCTGGGATCGTTCCGCGGTCGATTACGACCTCATGTACAAGGACGTTTGCGGCATCAAGGAACCCACGCCGGATGCTGCCCTGGTGGAACAGTTCTCCCAAGGTCAGGCTGCTGATCCCTCCCGTTCCGAGGGGCAGACTGAAGAGGCCAGGGTTCCTGCTGAGGCGACCTCCGCCAGTCCCTCCGCCAGTCGGAATCCCCTGAACCGTCTCTTCGGTCGTCGATCCAGTTGAGTTTGAGCGAGCCCGCCCGATCCGACTCCCCCACTGAGGCGCGATCTGAGTCTCAGAGCGTGGAGCCATCGGGCAATCTTCCGGCTCCCTACGTCAGCCCTTGGCAGGAGTTCGGCCGCAACCTGCAGGCGATGGCTGCGGATGTTCGGCTCAGGGGCCAGGAACTCTGGCGCCGCAATCGTGAAGGCGAGCTTTCGGTTCCAGGCTTCTGGCCCCGGGATCTGGCCCCCAGCTTCTGGCCGCTGTTGCTGGTGTTGGTGCTCCTGCTGCCGCTGGCTGGAGTCCGCTTCTGGCAGGACCATGCCAGCCGTGCCCCGCGTCCTGAGCTGGTCGAAGTGCAGCGGACGTCTCCCCTTGAGTTTCCCGTGCCGGAGCTGATCCCAGCACCACAGCCCATTGCGGAGGAGCCTTCACCCATGCCGGAGGCTGTGAATGCTGAGCCACCCTTGGAGGCATCGGGGCTGGACGAGCCCCTCCAACCCCAACTCAGTTTCGATCCTCTCTTCTCTCTGTTTCAGGACACGGCCGTCCCCGAAGGATTGCTCCGTTCAGCCAAGCCCGTTCCGGAGCAGGACCGCTTGCTGTTGGAGTTGTCTGTTGACGTTTGGGAGCAGTTGCCGCTCGATCAGCGCCAGGCCCTCGCCTCCAGTTGGCTTCAGGCGGCGTTCGAGCTGGATTACGCCAGTCTTCAGTTGGTCGATGAACAGGGCGATCTGTTGGGGCGGTCAGCTCGGGTTGGTGGCGGCATGATCCTTTTTGACCTCGGGTTGGTGGGATGACCCTGACGCTGCGTCAGCTGACTGATGCCTGGGGAACACCCCAGGGCGGCAAATTTCAACCGGATGTCCTACTGGGACGGGTGTGTACCGACAGCCGTCAGCTTCAGGCAGGAGATTTTTTTGTCCCCTTGGTGGGCGAGCGCTTCGATGGTCATCGCTTCCTCGACCAAGTGCCTGAACACAAGGTCCAGGCTGCTGTTGTGAGCCGCAGCTGGGCTGAACCGTTGCCGCCGGACCTGCTGCATTGGCGAGTGGACGACACACTGCTGGCTTATCAACAGCTGGCCTTGCTGCATCGCCGTGCCCTGGGCCAGCCCCTGGTGGCGGTGACGGGTTCAGCCGGCAAAACCACAACCCGGGAGTTGATCCGGGCGGCATTGGCTCCGCTGGGATCGATTCAGGCCAGTGAAGGCAACAACAACAATGATGTTGGGGTTCCGCTCACCGTGTTAGGGGCTGATGTTGATCATCGTGCCCTGGTGATCGAGATGGGTATGCGGGGGCCTGGGGAGATCGAGCGCCTCTCCCGCTGCACGGAGCCTGATCTAGCGGTGATCACCAACATCGGAACAGCCCATATCGGTCGTCTCGGCAGCCGTGAGGCGATTGCAGCGGCCAAATGTGAGATCACCGCTGGGCTGCATGCCAAGGGAACCGTGGTGATTCCAGCAGGTGATCTCCTGCTGGAATCTGCGTTGGCGGCGGTCTGGTCCGGCCGGGTGTTGCGTGTGCGCCTGGCTGACGACCCCGAGGTCGGAGCCGATCTGGTAGGTGAAATCAAGGGCGACCAGTTGCTGATCGATTCAGATCGTCTCCCGCTTCATTTGGACGGGCGCCATAACGCCCGCAATCTGCTTTTGGCCGTAGCTGTTGCTGACCAATTGGGCGTGTCTCGCAAGGCGTTGCAAGGCATGCAGGTCAAGGTGCCGGGCGGACGCAACCGCCGCCTGCAGCAGGGTGGTTTGACACTTCTCGATGAGACCTACAACGCCTCACCCGAGGCGGTGTTGGCGGCTCTTGAGCTGCTGGCTGCGCAACCGGGGCGACGTTTTGCCGTGCTGGGCACGATGTTGGAGCTCGGGGATCGCAGCCTGGAGCTGCATCAAGAGGTCGCCGCCCGCGCAGTGCAGCTCGGCCTGGACGGCCTAGTGCTGGTGGATGGTGGTGCGGAGGGCAAGGCGATGGCTGAAGTGGCGTCATCCCTTCCCCACCTGAAGCTGGTGTCAAAACCGGAAGACGCCGCAGCTCCCTTGGCAGCTTGGCTGGAGTCCGGGGATGTTCTGTTGCTCAAGGCCAGCCGCGGTGTTGCCCTGGAACGGTTGATACCGCTGTTGCCATGCCTTTAAAAGGGCTGGATTAAACCTTTCGTTCCGCCCAGCCGTCTTTGGTCATCTGGCGGGCGCGACCAATCGCCAGGGCCCCATCGGCCACATCCTTGGTGATCGTTGATCCTGCGCCGATGGTGGCGCGTTCGCCGACGTTAATTGGGGCAACCAGCACGGAATTGGCGCCGGTTTTGCTGTTGCTGCCGATCACGGTGCGGTGCTTGTTCACCCCGTCGTAGTTGGCAGTGATTGTTCCAGCCCCAACGTTGACGTTCTCCCCGAGTTGGGCGTCGCCGATGTAGCTGAGGTGGTTCACCTTGGTGCCAGCCCCCAGCTGGCTTTTCTTCACCTCGACAAAGTTGCCGATGCGGCAGCCATCACCGACGTCTGCGGCCGGCCGGAGGTGAGCAAAAGGACCGATGGCAACGTTGTTGCCCACCGTGGCCTCACGCACCACGGAGTGCACCACACTGACGTTGGCCCCCACAGATGCGTCCTCGATCAGGCTGCCGGGGCCGATTCGGGAGTTGTCGCCAATCACGCAGCGGCCACGAAAATGGGTTTGCGGTTCGATCACCACATCACGGCCGAAGCTGCAGCCTTCACTCAAGGTGCAACTGTCGGGATCAATGAAGGTGACCCCTTCATCCATCCAGTGGTGGCGCAATCTCTGCTGCAACAGGGCTTCGCACTGGGCGAGTTGCCGCCGGTTGTTGATGCCGTTCACCTCATCGGCATCGGCCACCTCAAGGTGCATGGCCTTGGGCAGCATCGCCACCGTGTCGGTGAGGTAAAGCTCTCCCTGATCGTTGTCGGTGCTGAGCTTCGGCAGCACGTTGGCCAGGGCCGTCCAGTTGAAGCAGTAGATCCCGGCGTTGGTGAGGTTGTTGCTTCGTTGCTCGTCCGTGCAATCGCGATGCTCAATGATGCTGCTCACCTGGCCGTCGGCTTCGGCGAAAACACGCCCGTAACCGGTGGGATCCTCGAGCCGTGCTGTCAGCAGGGTGACATCGGCACCGCTGGCCCGGTGCTGTTGCACCAATGCTTCAACCGTTTCACTTCTCAGCAGCGGCACATCACCGTTGAGCACGAGTAGTTCGCCTTCAAAGCCCTGCAGCGACGGGATCAGCTGTTGCACCGCATGGCCCGTGCCGTTCTGGGGCTGCTGCAGCACAAATTCCAGGCCTCCGAGCGGAGCCAGCTGCTGCTCCACCCGTTCGGCTTGATGGCCCACGATTAGCAGCCGCCGTTCCGGTTGCAGGTTGCCGGCACTGGCGAGCACCCGTTCCACCAGGGTGGCTCCCGCCAGCGGTTGGAGCACTTTCGGAAGTGCGCTCTTCATGCGGGTGCCTTTTCCAGCGGCCAGAACGGCTACGGCGAGCATGCGGAGCGAGGGGAGGACGGGCGGAATCTACCGGGCTCAGGACGGACTGTCCCTGCGCCAGCGCCTTTGCCAGGCATTGGTGGCTTCGTGGCCGCAATGCTCCTGTTCAAGGCGGCGTCGCTCAAGGATGACTTCAGCCGTGGCGTTGCCCACGGGATCGCGAAACGGCACGGCTGCACGCGTCTGCAGGTGTTCCCATTCCATCGCCGAGAGGAGGCGCCAACCGGGCCCGGCCTGCGGACAGTTGGAGTCCGGCGGCGTGGCCAGGGTGCCGCTGCTCCACCCCACCCGTTCGCCCGGGGCTGGCAACAGTGAAAACAGGCTCAAGCCCGCTCGTTTCAGACTGGCCCGCACCGCAGCGGAACGGCTGTAGGTCAGCAACCGTCCCTGCGGCGCCAAGCGATGCGCCAGGGCTCCCAGGAATTCCTCGCTCCACAGTTCTGGGCAGCGCTGGGGCGAGAAGGCATCCAACAGAATCAGATCAAAGCGAACGGGCTCAGGAATCTGCTGGAGCATCGATCGGGCGTCTCCCCAGAGCTGGATCCCTTGGCTGTTGGGCTCTTGCCAGTTGTTGTGCTCTTGCCAGCCGCCGTTGTCGCGGATGGCTTCAAGCTTCGCCAGCACAGGGTCTGACCAGAGGGATTGGAAGCTCGCCTGCTCCAAGGCTTGTTCCAAGGGGCGGCGGTCCAGCTCAAGCCCCCACCACTGCAGCTTCGGCCCAGCCGTCGGCAAGGCCTCCAGCACAGCGGCCGTGTTGTAACCGAGCCCCAGGCATACATCCAGGATCCTTAATTGAGATCCGCTGCTGAAGCGCTGCAGCTCCGCGGGTTGGACGAACTTGGCCCGGGCCTCATTCAGGGCCCCCGCCGAGTTGTGAAAGGCCTCCCCGAAGTGATCGCTGTGCAGGCTGAAGCTGCCATCCGCTGTCGGGTAGAAGCGGAGCGCGCCGAGCTCAGCAGCGGAGCCGTTCAAGTTCGTCCCAGAACGAGGGGTACGACACGGCTGCGGCTTCGCTTCTCGCCAGGCTGGAGTTGCCGTCGGCGAGAATCGCTGCGATACCAAGGCTCATCGCCACCCGGTGATCGGTCTCGCTGTCGAGCACGGCTCCCTTGAGCGGCTGACCGCCACGGATGGTCATGCCGTCTTGATGTTCATCAATGTCGGCCCCCATGGCCTTGAGCTGACGGGCCATCACCGCCAGCCGATCGGTTTCCTTCACCCGCAGTTCAGACGCTCCACTGATCCGACTTTCGCCCTCGCAGAAACAGGCGGCAACGCTGAGGATCGGCACTTCATCCACGAGGCGGGGCATAATCTCCTCGCCGAAGTGGAAGGGTTTCAAGGGGCCGTGGGTCACCCGGAGATCGCCTACGGGTTCACCCGCCACATCGCGGGGGTTGAGCATCTCGATTCGGGCACCCATCTGTTCCAACACCTCCAGAATCCCGGTGCGTGTGGGGTTCAGCCCCACGTTCTCGATGGTGAGATCGGCGCCTGGAATTAGGGCTCCAGCCACAAGCCAGAAGGCCGCTGAGCTGATGTCTCCAGGGACCACCACGTTCTGGCCATGCAGGGTGGCGCCGGGACGCACGCTGATGTGCCGTCCCATTTCCCCTCCCACGCTGATATCGGCGCCGAAGGCCTTGAGCATCCGTTCGCTGTGATCGCGGGACTGGGCCGGTTCGATCACAGTGGTCGGGCTCTCGGCCGTGAGTGCAGCCAGCAGCAGGGCTGATTTCACCTGAGCACTGGCCACCGGCGTGCCGATCACCGTTCCTTTCAGCCGGCGCCCTTGCACTGCCAGCGGTGCCAGGTTGCCCCCATCACGGCCACGCACATCCGCACCCATCGATGCCAATGGTTGGCCAACCCGACGCATCGGGCGGCGGCGCAGGGACGCATCGCCATCCAGCACGAAATGGCGACCGTCGCGGCCCGCCAGCAGGCCGAGCATCAATCGCATCGTGGTGCCGGAGTTGCCGCAGTCGAGCACTTCTGCTGGCTCCTGTAATCCATCCAGGCCCACGCCCTCAACGGTGACGATGCCGCCGTCGGTGATCGGGCTGATGCTGACGCCCATGGCCCGCAGACAGGCGGCCGTGCTCAATGGGTCTTCAGCCGGGAGCAGGCCGTCAATCGTTGTCGTGCCCTCCGCTATGGCGCCAAACAGCAGCGATCGGTGTGAGATCGATTTATCGCCCGGGACCTTCACCCGTCCCTGGAGGCTGCCTCCGGCCTTGAGCTCACGGGGGTCGTCGGATTGGCCTGTGCCGCTCAAGGTTGCAACGTCGTTGGGCTGATCCTATTGGCCGGTCTTCAGGCCCTGAATCAGGCGGTCGAGGGCATAGCCGAACAGGCTGGGGTCGGGGTCGTCGTTGCCGAGATCTTCCAGCCCCAGCTCGGCCCAGCGGTCGCTGACCCGTTGTTCCAGATCCGCCGGACGGCTGAGGGGTTCACCCCATTCGTGATTTTTTTCCGGTCCCACCTTGGTGGTGGCATCGATGGCCAGTCGTCCCCCAAGGCCCAACTGCTCGCTGGCGAAGTCCAGGGTGTCGAAGGGGGTGTTCTCCAGGGTGAACAGGTCGCGCTGGGGATCCACCTGGGCCGCGATGGCCCAGACCACCTGGCGCGGATCGCGCACGTTGATGTGACTGTCCACCACCACCACGAATTTGGTGTAAGTGAATTGCGGCAAGGCACTCCAGAAGGCCATGGCAGCACGCTTCGCCTGCCCCGGATAGGCCTTGTCAATCGAAATCACCGCCAGCTTGTAGCTGAGGGCTTCCATCGGCAGGAAGAAATCGGTGATCTCCGGAATCTGCTGCCGCAGGATCGGTGTGTAGATCCGGTTCAGAGCGATGGCAAGCATCGCTTCTTCCTTGGGAGGACGGCCGCTGAAGGTGGTGAGAAACACCGGATCCCGCCGTTGGGTCATGCAGTGGAACCGCACCAGAGGTGAGTCCTCCACACCGCCGTAGAAGCCCATGTGATCTCCGAAGGGGCCATCCGGCAGCACTTCCCCTGGGGTGATCGTTCCTTCCAGCACCACTTCGCTGTGGCTGGGCACCTGCAGGTCGATGGTTTTGCAGGGGGCCAGACGCACCCCTTCTCCGGCATAGATGCCTGCGAACAGCCATTCGCTGAGCTGCACCGGGATCGGTGTGGCGGCGGCCATCACCAGCAGCGGGTGCACGCCGATGGCCACCGCCACCTCCAGCTTCTTTCCCATGGCGGCGGCCTTGCGCAGGTGGCGGGCGCCGCCGCGCACGCTCAACCAGTGGACGGTCATCGTGTTCACCGACTGCTTTTGAAGCCGGTAGACGCCCACGTTGGGGACGCCGGTTTCTGGGTCTTTGGTGATCACCAGCCCAAGAGTGATCACGCCTCCGGCATCACCGGGCCAAGGCCGAATCAATGGGATGTTGTCGAGATCGACCTCATTGCCGCGGAACACCTGCTGCCGGCAGGGGGGTGTGAGGTCTCGGTCGGGCTTGGCTTTGACCAGGTCCCAGAAGACGCGGGCGAATTGTTTGGTTTCCTCCAGCCCCTTGGGTGGTCTGGGTTGCTGAAGCAGGGCCAGACGTGATCCCAGCTCCTCCAGCTGCTCGGCCCGTTCGAGGCCCATGCTCCACACCACCCGTTCCACAGTGCCGAGGGTGTTGACGGCCACCGGCATGGACGAGCCGATCACGTTCTCGAACAGCAGGGCAGGCCCTCCCTGACTCAGCACCCGGTCGGCAATGGCCGCCAGCTCGAGGTCGGGGTCCACCGGCGCCGTGATCCGTCGCAGCTGGCCGCGCTCCTCGAGGAGCTTGAGGAAGCCCCGCAGATCTCGTGTGGCCGGACCGGATTGGAACAGGGCCATGGGATGACGGTCTCGGCGCAAGCGGTCTCGGTACTGTGTCGCACGCCGGTGTACAGCGTGGCCATGCAGATCTCCTACTTCCATGTGCCGGCAGAGATGCCGCAGGACCTACGCCCCGATGCGGCGGTGGTGATTGATGTGCTGCGGGCCACCACCACCATTGCCTGGGCGTTGCACAACGGTGCTGAGGCGGTGCAGGCCTTCGCCAGCCTCGACGATCTGCGCAGTGCGGCAGCGGCGTGGCCTGCCGATGCGCGTCTGCTGCTGGGCGAGCGCGGTGGCCAGATGCTCGAGGGCTTTGACCTGGGCAACTCACCTGTTGCCGTGAATCCGGAGCGGGTGGCTGGCAAGCGTCTGTTTATGAGCACCACCAATGGCACCCGTGCTCTTGATCGTGTGCGCGAAGTTCCCCTGCTGTTGACGGCGGCGTTGCCGAACCGCGATGCCGTGGCTCAGCGTTTGCTGGCGAAACAACCCAGCCATGTGGCGATTGTTGGCAGCGGATGGGAGGGGGCCTATTCCCTGGAGGATTCACTGGCCGCTGGAGCCTTGGGCCATCGGTTGCTGGAGCTGGATCCCACCGGGAGCAGCGCCGCCAATGACGAACTCACTGCAGCCGTTTCCCTCTGGCGTCAGTGGCAATCCGATCCAGAGGCGTGTCTTCGCAAGGCGACCCATGGGCAGCGGTTGATTCGCCTGGGCGATCACGACGCGGATTTCCGCTGCTGTGCTGGCCTCGACCAGCTCAGTGTCGTTCCGACACAGGTCGAGCCCGGGGTGCTTCGGGCGGCCTGACCCTCATTAAAATCACTTCATCTGATCAGTGCATGTGAGCGACTTCCTGGCGGCGGCTGTCCAGCTGACGAGCGGTCAGGACCCGGAGCTCAACTTCAATGCGGCTGAAGAGCAGATCGATCTGGCTGCCCGCCGGGGGGCAGAACTGATTGGTCTGCCCGAAAATTTCGCCTTTATGGGTGAGGACTCCCGGCGCCTTGAGCTGGCCCCCGACCTGGCTGAGCAGAGCAGCCGCTTCCTGGTGACTATGGCGCGTCGTTACCAGGTGGCGCTGCTTGGTGGTGGCTTTCCTGTGCCGGTGGGTGATGGATCGCGAACCCTCAACCGCGCTGAGCTCGTCGACCGTGACGGCATGCTCCTGGGCCGTTACGACAAGATTCATCTCTTTGATGTCGACCTGCCGGACGGCAACACTTATCGCGAGTCAGCGACAGTGAACCCAGGCAGGGATTTGCCTCCGGTCGTTGAGATTCCTGGTCTCTGCAAGGTGGGGCTGTCCATTTGCTACGACGTGCGGTTTCCTGAGCTCTATCGCCATCTCGTCGGTGCCGGCGCAGACCTGTTGATGATTCCTGCGGCATTCACAGCCTTCACCGGCAAAGACCACTGGCAGGTGCTTCTGCAGGCCAGGGCCATTGAGAACACGGCCTACGTGCTGGCTCCGGCGCAGACAGGTGTCCATCACGGTCGGCGTCAGAGCCATGGACACGCCCTGGTGATTGATCCCTGGGGAACAGTCCTCGCTGATGCGGGTGTGCAGGCAGGAGCAGCCATTGCTCCGGTGAACACCAATCACCTCGGTCATGTTCGGGGTCAGATGCCGAGCCTTCGGCACCGCCAACCCGCTCTGTTCTGAGCGCCATGGCTCCGGCGTCGTCCCGACGGCTGGCCTGGCTTCTGGCCGCGGCCCTGCAGTGCACAGCTTTCACCCAGGCGTTGCCTGCCCGAGCCGCCAGTGCCTTGGCCGCCTGGGCCTTCACCGAGGCGGGAGTTCTCAAGCTGCGCACGAGCCGGAACGCTCGATTGGAGGCGTTTTTTCAGGCCGCCAGCGATGGTCGCGGCACCAGGGTCTGGATTGATATTCCTGGTGAGCTGAGATTCCCGCGGCGCTTGGCCGGACGCGGTGCCGTCCGTGAGATCCGGCTGGGTAAGCCCCGCGCGGGTGCCACCCGTCTGGTGGTGGAATTCCGCCCTGATGTGGATCTCAATCCCAACGATCTGCGCCTGCGTGGAACCGCGCCGGATCGCTGGGAACTTGTGTTCACCGGCCTGCCCACCCGCGGCTTGGATGATTTCGGCGAAGGCGATCTGACCGGTCGTGCCACGGCCTGGCTCCCACCGGGTGGATTCCGTCCCACCCGCACGCCGGTCGACCCTTCCGGGCTGCCCACGGTGGCCCGCAACCGCTACCGCATCGTGATTGACCCCGGTCATGGCGGTCCAGATCCGGGGGCTATCGGCATTGGTGGTCTGCGCGAGACCGACGTGGTTTTGGATGTGTCGCTGCAAGTGGCCGACCTGCTGAGGGCGAGGGGCGTGGATGTGCGCTTGACCCGCACGCGTGAAGTGGATGTGGACTTGCCGCCGCGGGTGTCCCTGGCGAATCGCAGCGGGGCCACTGCTTTCGTGAGCATCCATGCCAATGCCCTGAGCATGAATCGTCCGGATGTGAACGGGATCGAGACTTTCTTCTTTTCAGACCCCCGTTCTGGACGCCTGGCTTCCTATCTGCAGCAGCAGATGATGAACGTGTCATCCGGAACACCGAATCGCGGCGTTAGACGCGGTCGCTTCTTCGTGATCCGGCGCAGCACCATGCCTTCGGCCCTGGTGGAGATGGGATTTGTTACTGGGGCGATTGACGCGCCGCGACTGGCCAATGCCGACCATCGCCGCCGGTTGGCCTTGGCCCTGGCGGCCGGCATTCTCAACTACCTCAAGCAGGAGGTGCGATGACGCAGCAACTGCTGGGGTTCTTCGACAGCGGACTTGGTGGCTTGACGGTTCTGCGCCGGGTGCTCGAACGCCATGGGTCTGTCCCTTGCGTTTACCTCGGCGATACGGCCCGGGTTCCATACGGCAATCGTCAACCGGATGACATCCGGCGCATCGCCGCTGAAGTGGTGGGTTGGTTGCGCGGCCAACAGGTGTCCACGGTGGTGATGGCCTGCAACACCACCAATGCCTTGGCAAGGGATGTGGCCGAGGGGCAGGCCGGGGTGCCGGTCATCGGACTGATCGGCGCCGCCGCGGCAATGGTTGAAACGCGCCGTGTTGGTGTGTTGGCCACACCAGCCACCGTGGCCTCCTCGGCCTACCGGGCCAGCATCGAAGCACTTCATCCAGGGTCGGTGGTGATTGAGCAGGCCTGTCCTGCTTTTGTTCCCCTGATCGAAGCCGGCGAGATGAACAGCGAAGACTTGCGCCGTGCAGCCCAGGCCTATCTCGAACCCTTGCTGGCGGCTTCAGTTGACTCGATCGTGCTGGGTTGCACCCATTACCCGCTGGTGGTGCCCCTGTTGCGTCAGCTGCTGCCGGAATCGGTCCAGATCATTGACCCGGCAATCGGTGTGGCTCGTCAACTGGATGCCGTTTTGGGGCCACCGACGCGGATTTCGCCGACTCCAAGGCCGTTTTCCTTGGAGAGCTGCCGCTTCTGCGTCACCGCTGACCCCGATGGCTTCGCGATGCGCGCCACCCCCTGGCTGGGCCAGCGGCCTGCCGTCAGCCTTCAGCTGCTGCAGGACTGAGCGTGGGGCCACTAGGATCGCGGCGCCGAGGGGAGTCATGAGCACCGTTACCGAGCTACTCCAACCGGTAGAGACAGACCTTGAAACCTTGCTCGGAGACCTGCGCAGCCTGATTGGCGCAGGTCACCCCATCCTCCAGGCTGCTGCGGAACATCTGTTCAGCGCCGGCGGCAAGCGTTTGCGCCCGGGCATCGTTTTGCTCCTGTCGCGCGCCCTTTCGGAGAAGGGAGATCTTTCGCCGCGCCATCGCCGATTGGCTGAGATCACGGAAATGATCCATACCGCCTCGCTCGTTCACGACGATGTGGTGGATGAGGCTTCGACCCGGCGTGGTGTGGACACGGTTCACAGCCGTTTTGATGCCCGCGTTGCGGTTCTTGCCGGCGACTTCCTTTTCGCACAGGCCAGCTGGCACCTCGCCAACCTCGATGACCTCGATGTGGTGAAGCTCCTCAGCCGCGTGATCATGGATCTCGCGGATGGGGAGGTGAAGCAGGGCCTTTACCGCTTCGACACAGCCCAAACTTTTGAGACCTACCTCGAAAAGAGCTACTGCAAGACGGCATCACTGATTGCCAACAGTTGCCGAGCCGCGGGTGTTCTCACCGGTTGCTCGCCGTCTCAGCTCGACAGCCTCTATCAATTCGGCCGCCAGTTGGGCCTGGCCTTCCAGGTGGTGGACGACATCCTCGATTTCACTGGCAACGATCAGCAGCTCGGCAAGCCTGCAGCCAGTGATCTCGCCAGTGGCTATCTCACTGCACCCACGTTCTATGCCCTCGAGGAGCATCCATCGCTGCAGCCGTTGATTGATCGCCAGTTCTCTGAGCCCGGTGACCTAGACAAGGCGCTGGAGATGGTTCGGGCTTCCAAGGCGATTGAACGCACCCGTGAGCTGGCAGAAACCTTTGCCCGCGAATCCCGTGAATCGATCGCCTGGCTGCCGGAGTCCGCGGCGCAACGCGCCTTGATGGAACTGCCGGACTTTGTCCTCAGCCGTCTGTACTGAGCTGGAACTTCAAGACAACAGGCTCAACACAACAGCCAGGCTGTTGATTCCGCAGGGGTTCGCGTCGATGTCGGGTTGGTCTGAGCCCTTGGGGCTCACCAGCCAGACCTGACAACCGGCGGCATGGGCTGATTGGCTGCCGGCCTGAGAATCCTCCAGGGCCCAGCAGTCTTTGGGGTGAACCCCCAGGCGCTCTGCGGCAAGCCGAAAGGGCGCGGGGTCGGGTTTGCCCGCGTCAAGGTCGGGATCGTCGCCGTAAACCCGTTCATGGATCTGCTCGAGCCAGGGATGGGGGGCTGCTTTGAATTCAACGGCGTCGCGGCTGCTGCTGGTGACCAGTGCCATGGGGATGCCCCGGTTGTGGCAATGCGCCACCAGCTCCTGCGCTGCGGGCATCGGGGCAGCATCCGGGAGCAGGGCACGAACAATCGGTTGCTGCACCGCCAACAAGGCATCTGAGCCCACCGGTTCGGCCAGCCATGCATTCACCTGGGCCGCACAGTCGAGCCGGCGACGGCCTTTCAGCTGCATCAACTGGACCTCGCTCAGCTGGGTGCCGAAGTGGGCTGCGGCTTCCCACCAGCCCCGGCCATGCAGCGGCTCGGTGTCGAGCAGAAGCCCATCCAGATCGAACAGGCAAGCGGCAGGTGGCAGTTTCATCCCGGAACGGCGATGCCCAGCTCAATCCTTTCGCATCGACTGCATCATCGTCCGACGGATTGATACGGGAGCTGGATCAACCGGTGTCCTGCTCCTTACCCTTCGAGGAGATGCACTGCGCAGTCTGCTGTGACCGACGCCAACACCACCATCGAAAGCGTGCTGCAGGAGCAGCGGGTGTTCGAGCCGCCAGCAGACACTTCCGCCAAAGCTCGCATCGGCAGCCTCGAGGCCTACCGGGCCATGGCCGATGCCGCCAACAATGATCCTGATGCGTTCTGGGGTGAAGCCGCCCGCCGAGAACTGCATTGGTTCGAGCCCTTCCATACCGTGCTCGATTGGTCGAATCCTCCTTTTGCGCGCTGGTTTGAGGGCGGCACGACGAACCTCTCCTACAACTGCCTGGACCGTCATCTCGATGGGCCAACGGCGCAGAAAACGGCGTTGATCTGGGAAGGAGAGCCGGGGGATGTGCGCCGGTTCACCTACCAGGAACTGCATGCCGAGGTCTGCAAAGCCGCCAATGGCCTCAAGGCCATGGGCATCGGCAAGGGTGACCTTGTGGCGCTTTACATGCCGATGGTGCCTGAGGCGGCGATCGCAATGCTCGCTTGCGCGCGCATTGGTGCTCCCCATTCGGTGGTGTTCGGTGGCTTTTCCGCAGAAGCCCTGAGGGATCGTCTCAATGACGGCGAAGTGAAAGCGGTGATCACCGCTGATGGCGGCTTCCGCAAGGACAAGCCGGTGTCACTCAAACCCGCGGTGGATGCGGCGCTGGCCAATGGCGCCTGCCCCTCGGTGACCGGTGTGCTTGTGGTGCAGCGCACCAAGCAGGACGTGGAGATGGTTGCCGGTCGTGATCAGTGGTGGCATGACCTGGTGGAGGGTCAGAGTGCCGACTGCCCCGCTGAGCCGATGGCCAGCGAGGACCGCCTTTTCGTTCTCTACACCTCCGGCTCCACCGGCAAACCCAAGGGCGTGGTACACACCACCGCCGGTTACAACCTCTGGGCCCATCTCACCTTCCAGTGGATCTTCGACATTCGGGATGAGGATGTCTTCTGGTGTACAGCGGATGTGGGTTGGATCACCGGCCACAGCTACATCGTCTACGGCCCCTTATCGAACGGCGCAACGACGGTGATGTACGAGGGTGCACCGCGGCCGTCCAAGCCCGGTGCCTTCTGGGAGTTGATTCAGAAGCACGGCATAACGATCTTCTATACGGCTCCTACCGCTATTCGGGCGTTCATGAAGAGCGGCCGGTCTGTTCCGGATCAGTTCGATATGAGCAGCCTCCGCCTGCTTGGCACCGTTGGCGAACCGATCAATCCGGAGGCCTGGATGTGGTATCGAGACGTGATTGGAGGCAACCGCTGCCCAATCGTCGACACCTGGTGGCAGACCGAAACCGGTGGAGTGATGATCAGCCCCCTGCCGGGTGCAACGCCCACCAAGCCCGGCTCCGCCACACTGCCCCTGCCTGGCATCCAGGCCGACATCATCGATGCGGAAGGAAACAGCTGTGGTGCCGATGAAGGCGGGTACCTGGCGGTGCGTGCCCCTTGGCCCGGAATGATGCGCACCGTGCATGGCAACCCCCAACGCTTCCGCGAAAGCTATTGGGAGCACATCCGGCCTGCCGATGGTTCCTACCTCTATTTTGCGGGGGATGGTGCCCGGCGGGATGCTGATGGCTACTTCTGGGTCATGGGTCGCGTCGATGACGTGATCAATGTCTCGGGCCACCGTCTCGGCACGATGGAGATCGAATCAGCTTTGGTCAGTCACCCCGCGGTGGCGGAGGCGGCCGTCGTGGGTCGTCCTGACGATCTCAAGGGCGAAGGCATCGTTGCCTTCGTCACCCTGGAGGCGGGCCGCGAGGGCGATGACGCCCTGGTGAAGGAGTTGCGGATCCACGTCGGAAAGGAGATCGGTCCGATCGCCCGGCCGGATGAGATCCGTTGCAGTGATGCCCTGCCCAAGACCCGCAGCGGCAAGATCATGCGCCGGATCCTGCGGGCTTTGGCGGCGGGTCAAGAGGTGAGTGGCGACACCAGCACCCTGGAGGACCGTTCCGTTCTGGATCGCCTCAGGGCCTGATCGCCTCGCCGATGGTTCGGCTCAGCTGACGGATGACCGCCACCCGCTTGGGGTCATCCGCCCAGTCTCCGAGAAAGCTGCGCCGCAGCCCTGCACTTGCCGGCGTGAGGTGATCGCCGGGCAGTTCCAGAGTTGAGCTGGCGTCGGAGGCACGTTCTCGCAGGGCCTGGATCAGATCACCGCTTTGATCCAGCTCATCGCGCCCGAATCGCACCACCAGATTTCGCTCCTGTTGGTAGTGGCGGCTGATCAAGCGAAGTGTTTCGGCTGGACTGGGGCTGAACTCGGTTTCCACCCCGAGCCGGGGTGCCAGTTCGCCTAGCAGGGGAATCGAACGGTCGGCGTTGAAGTTGTTGAAGCTCAGGGCCACCAGGGCCCTGCTGCTGCGACCCCCATCGGGGGCCAGCAGGTGAAGCTTGCATCCCAGGCTGTGGCCAAGCCGCAGAGGAGCTGAAAGGGCCCCGCAGCGCTCCTCAAGTTGGCGACGCGCTGAGCGGAAGGCACTCCAGGCATCACGGGCCTGGCGTTGATGATCGAACCCAGGCACATAGGCCCAGGCATGCACGGCCAACCCGTCCGCCGCTAGGTCTTCCAGCAGCCTGCGATAGCTGATCTGGGGTGTTGCCGCCAGATAGCTGCCGCCGATGAATTCGATCAATCCCGTGGGTTCGGCCGGCCGCAGCTGCCAGATCGCACCCAGCTGACGCCAGTTGGCCATGTTCAACCGCGCAGCTGATTCAGCACCTGCTGTGCTTCACGCACGTGGGCCGGACCATCCAAGAGGTTGCTGAAGGTGTGACGGATCACTCCCTCCCCGTCAACGATGTAGGTGACGCGACCGGGCAGCAGACCAAGGGCTTTGGGTACACCCATCTCGCGGCGCAGGGCGTTATTGCGGTCGCACAGCAGAGGAAACGAGAGGTTGTGGCGGGTGGCGAAACGGCGGTGGCTTACGGCGTCATCACCGCTGATGCCCCAAACCTCTGCATCGAGAGCCGCAAAGCTCTCAGCGTTGTCGCGGAAGCTGCAGGCTTCAGCCGTGCACCCGGGCGTGTCGTCCTTGGGATAGAAGAACAGCACGAGCCAGCGGCCCTGCACCGAGGCGGGAGTGCGAAGGTCACCGTTTTGATCCTCCAGGCTGAAGGAGGGGAGCCGGTCGCCGATCCCGAGGGCCATTCGATCGAAATGAAGAGGTTGAACCCTAGGCAGTAGGCACCTTGCCCGGGGCGGGAGAATCAGGAGTGGGAGGAGTCACTGCGCCATGCCTGAACAGCTCGATTTACTTGCTGGGTTTTCAAGACCTCAGGCGGAGATCCAAACAGCCCCAACGTCATTGCCTTCTCCGCCAGCCGTTGAACCTGAGGCCAAGGCTGATCAGCCAGAGGACGTGCCAGAGGCCACCCCGACCACTCTGCTGATCATCGACACCGAAACCTCGGGTTTGGATCCGCAGCAGGACCAGTGCCTTGAGGTGGGCTGCATTTTGTTTGATGTGCCGAGTCGTTCGGTGCTGGCCCAGCAATCGTTTCTCCTGCCGGTGGACTCCAACGCGGCAGAGGCGATCAACCGGATCCCCGCCGCTGTCACCCGCCGACCCCAGCCCTGGAAGGAGGCGTTGGTGTGGTTCGAACATCTGCTGGATGCTGCCGATCTGCTGGTGGCCCATAACGCGGCCTTTGATCGCCAGTGGTTCGGTCTTGGTGTTGTGCCGGCTACCACAACACCCTGGCTTTGCACCATGGACGACATCCGCTGGCCGGCGGAGCGTCAACTGCGTTCGCGGCCGTCGGTGCGGGACCTGGCCTTGGCCTACAGCGTCCCAGTCTGGGCGGCCCACCGCGCCCTCAGCGATTGCATTTACATCGCTGAGGTGTTCGCACGTTGTGACGACCTTGAGCAGCTGTTGGAGCGGGGCCTGGAACCGCGCCAGTTGATGCGTGCCCGGGTGTCATTCGAAGAACGCCATCTGGCCAAAGCAGCGGGTTTTCGTTGGAACGATCCGATCAAGGGGGCTTGGACCCGTCGTTTGAGCGATCGCGAGGTGGCGGAACTTGATTTTCCTGTCGCCCCCGTTGAGCTTGAGGCCGATCGCCTCAGCGCCTGAGACTGCGCATTTGCTTCAGCACTCCGAAGCGTCTGGGTGATTTTGCAGAGAGCGCCGCTGAAAGCAGCACGCTGAAGTCATGACGGCTTTTCTGCATCCCTATCAACGGCCGATTCGCTCCCGCTTACGCCAGTGGCAGCAGGTGCGCACCTGGGCACGGTTGATTCGTGAAGCCGAAGCGCTCTGGCATGTGGACGTGCGCGCTCTGCGACGTATGGGGGCTGATGAACTCAGCCAGTTGATTGGGGAGGTTCCAGCTCACCACCGCAAACGGGTGAACCGCTGGTTGCGGTGTTACTCGGTGGCAACGAGGCTCACTGTTGTGCCAACTTCCTGCCTGAGCCTGGATCCACGACGCGGGAAGATGGAGTAATTCACACAGACGGTTTTGGTACATCGTTCCCTGGTTGTTTCAAGCCTGAGCGTCCTCGCTGTTGGCCTTGCTGCCTGTGGTGGAAGTCCCAGTGTGTCCAGCCTCAATGCGGCGGGAGCCTCCTTCCCCGCCAAGGTGTACCAGAGCTGGTTCGCCGATCTGGCCGGCTCCGGCGGAATCAAGGTGAACTACCAGGCAGTGGGTTCCGGTTCCGGCCGCAAAGCCTTCATTGATGGCACTGTGGATTTCGCCGCTTCGGACGACCCGATCAAGGAGGCTGACCGCAAGCAGGTGAGCCGAGGGTTGGTCCAGATCCCCATGGTGGGGGGAACCATTGCCTTCGGATACAACAAGCCTGGGTGCGAGCTTCAGCTCACCCAGCAGCAGGCTGTGGGGGTGGCCACTGGCCGCATCAGTGATTGGAAAGAGCTTGGTTGTGACGCGGGCACGATCACCTGGGTGCATCGCTCGGATGGATCCGGCACCACCAAGGCCTTCACCAATTCGCTGCAGACCTTTTCACCGGATTGGACCCTCGGCAGCGGAAAATCGGTCAAATGGCCGGTGGGTGTTGGTGCCAAGGGCAATTCCGGGGTGGCCGGGGTGATCGATAACCGGGTTGGCGCAATCGGCTACGTGAATCAGTCGTACATCAAAGGGAATGTGCAGGCTGCTGCGGTGCAGAACAAATCCGGTGAATTCCTCAAACCCTCCGTGGAAGCTGGTGCCAAAGCTCTGAACGGCATTGAGCTTGATCAGGATCTGGCTGGCAGCAACCCCAACCCGTCGGCCGCTGGTGCCTACCCCATCGCAACGCTCACCTGGGTGTTGGCCTATGCCGAGGGCAATGGCACCAAAGCTGAAGCCGTTCGAGATGTCTTCAACTACATGCTGGAGGATTCCACCCAGGAGGGTGCTGCGGCCCTGGGCTTTGTGCCTCTCCGGGGCAGCATCCTCGAAAAATCCCGCAGTGCCGTGGCAGGCATTCAGCCCTGAATGCGAACCCTTGATTTGGTGAACGTCATGCCCCGGTTTGGATGGCCAAACCGGGGTTTTTTGATGTTTTTACGTGCCGTTTGGCCGTCTTTAACCCTTGTTAATGCTCCATTAACGACATCCCGCTCGATGGCCGATTAGGTCTTGGTTGCAACAGTCCTCTTCTTTCTGGTTGTGACTCGTTTCGCTCAAAAGGCTCTCCTCCTTTCCTCCGTTTTGGCCCTCGGGGCCAGCATGTCGGCTTCTGCCGCTGAACGGCTCAACGGCGCAGGGGCGTCTTTCCCAGCCAAGATCTATCAGCGTTGGTTCGCTGACCTGGCCAAGGCTGGCGGACCTCAGGTGAACTATCAGGCCGTGGGTTCCGGTTCCGGCCGTAAAGCCTTCATTGACCAGACCGTGAACTTCGGTGCATCGGATGATCCGATGAAGAAGAAGGACATGGCCAAGGTTGGCCGCGGCGTGGTTCAGATCCCCATGGTGGGTGGCACCATCGCCTTCGGTTACAACAAGCCCGGCTGCAACCTGAAGCTCACCCAGGAGCAGGCCGTGAAGGTTGCCATGGGCATGATCAAGAACTGGAAGGAGCTCGGCTGTAAGCCTGGCACCCTCACCTGGGTGCACCGCTCTGATGGCTCGGGTACCACCAAGGCCTTCACCAACTCCATGGAGGCTTTCTCCAAGACCTGGACCCTCGGCACCGGCAAGTCCGTCAAGTGGCCTGCTGGCGTTGGTGCGAAAGGCAACTCTGGTGTGGCTGGCCTGATCCAGAACCGCGAAGGCGCAATTGGTTACGTGAACCAGTCGTACATCAAAGGCAAGGTGGTGGCCGCCGCTCTCCAGAACAAGTCCGGTGAGTTCCTCAAGCCCTCCGTGGCTGCAGGTGCCAAGGCCCTCAACGGCATCAGCCTGGACAAGGATCTGGCTGGCAAGAACCCCAACCCCACCGCCAAGGGTGCCTACCCCATCGCAACCCTCACCTGGGTTCTGGCCTACAAAACAGGCAACGGTGACAACGCCAAGGTGGTGCAGGACGCCTTCAACTACATGTTGAGCGACGCTGCTCAGAACAAAGCTCCTTCCCTGGGCTTCGTTCCCCTCAAGGGCGACATCCTGGCCAAGTCCAAGGCTGCTGTGAACAAGATCGGCAAGTGATTTTGGCTTGAATTGGTTTTAAAAACCAAAAATCAAAGGGTCCCTCGGGGCCCTTTTTTGTGCGCTGAATAATTGGAATTGAGATCAATGTTAGAGCCTTCTTAACCCAATCTCTCCCAGCTCTTTGTTGGGAATCGATGTTGTCCTCAATACAGTTTTCTTGGGTTCATGGAATTCCAAATGCTTGCCACTCCGTCCGCTGACCTGAGTTCAACAGCTCTGGGTTTTAAGGCGTTTCTTGAAAGCAGCTACGACAATCGAAATGTTGTTCATGTCACCTCGGGAAGTTTTGTTCCTCTTCTGAAGAACAGCGTTTGGTTTGTGGTTCGCGGCATGGTGAAGCTGGGGGCGCTGTCGGTGCATGGCGATGAACTGGTGCTTGGCCTTGTGGGGCCCAATGAACCCTTTGGTGCGGCATTCACCAACGTGGAGGCCTACGAGGCTGTAGCGCTCACCGATTGCGATCTGCTCTGCTGCAATTTGGCGGAGCTTGAGCAGTCTCCTCAGTTGGCGCTCGGCTTGGCCAAGGCCATGGCAGCACGCTACCGCCAGGCGGAGTCGCTCCTGGCTTTGCTGGGGCTGCGGCGCGTTGAAGAACGGGTCAGGGGTTTCCTGGAGCTGCTCGCCAAGGACTTTGGCGAACCCTGTGATGCTGGTCTTCGCCTCAACCTTCGCTTGACCCATCAGGAGATCGCCAGCGCCCTAAGCACCACAAGGGTGACCGTGACCCGCGTGTTGGGTCAGCTGCGGGATGAAGGCTGGCTTCAAATTGATGCCTCCAGGCATCTTGTGGTCACCGGCACCGGCCGCCGCTGAATGCACAAAAAAAGAGCCGGCGTAATTGCCGGCTCAAACCCTGAAGTGTTGATCTTCAGGTGGGGAAACAAGACGGTTGAATCGGAGCGGCGGGATTTGAACCCACGACCCCCACTACCCCAAAGTGGTGCGCTACCAAGCTGCGCCACGCCCCGTCAGATTTAAGTTATCACAGTGCATCCCGGCGTCTGAGTCGCCTGAGCAACCGAATGGTGAGTTGGTTTCGCGTTGCGGATCCGTAGTGGTACATCCGCAGTTCTGCAGCAGCCTGACGAAGCTCGGCCAGGGTCATCGCCGCTAAGCGCAGTTCAGGAAGGGTGCGCCAGGCTCTGGAGCGCATCGGGAGCGAAGCAGGGCCTTTGGCTTGGCCCAGATTCAGGGTTCCATCCGCCAACCATTCGGGGATGAGCACCACCAGAACAGCGATCAAGCCATAGAGCTCCACCAGCCCCCTCGGCAGAGGATGCAGTTGTCGCTGCTCGGATGGATCAGGCCGTTCACTCACTGCAGAACGGAGGAGTCCTTCTCCACCCACGATCGCACCAAGAGGACGCGTGCCTGTGGGCTGGTGGTCAGATTGCCAATGGTGTTGCTTTGGGTTGGGGTGTTTCCCGCCAAAGCATCGGAGCCTGTTGCTCTCGGTTGCGGGACACACTGCCGAGGATCAGTCCCAGAACCAAAATCAAGGTGAGGGCGATGGCCAGGATCACCTGTCGATCAGACAACGGCTCAGGCATGACATGGGTAGGGATCATCCCCATCCTGGCCGAATCAGCTTAGAGAGATTGGGCTGTTGTCGGATCGAAGCACGCAGTGGCTGATAGACCAGTCGTACTTATCCCAGACCTGCTTGGGGAGCTTGTAGTTCGATCCTTCGAATTCCCCAAGCAGCGTCTGTGTTGGCATCGCAGAGCAGTAGGGGCGGCTGCCCGGTTTGGCGAGGTACTGCTGGTGATAGTCCTCGGCGAAATAGAAGGTTTGATCCGCAAGGATTTCGGTTGTGATGGCGCCATAGCCCTTGGCTGAGAGGGCAGCTTGATAGGCGTCCCGGCTGGCCAGGGCCAGTTGCAGATGCTCCGGATTGAACGTGTAGATGGCTGATCGGTATTGGCTGCCGGTGTCATTGCCCTGCCGGTTGCCCTGGGTGGGGTCGTGGCACTCCCAGAACAGTTTCAGCAGGTCGCTGAAGTCCAGAGCGGGGCGGCTCCACACCACGCGCACCACTTCCGTGTGCCCGGTTCTGCCGGAGCAGACCTGGTTGTAGGTCGGTTGCTCGATTTGGCCGCCCGCGTAGCCCACGGCAGTGCTTACCACCCCTGGTAGTCGCCAAAACCCTTTCTCAGCGCCCCAGAAGCATCCACAGGCAAAGATTGCTTCTTCCTGGTCGGCCATCAGCGGGGCCATCAGCGGTGTTCCCAACACAGCGTGCGTTGCCGGTGCAGATGGTTCGGCGTCGCCGCGGGGAGACAGCCAGGAAGGAAGCATGTTGATTAAGTGGTTCCGGAAAGCTTAGGAAGTTGGTTCAACGGAGTGATGCTGCCTCCTCGAGGGCAATCAGTGAATTTTCAGCGATTGCTCCTCCAAGTAAGGGATGAAAAGGAACGAATCAAGGTTGTATCTAAAAGTGGTTCTTATTTGAACAATGTTCTGCGGAAAGGTGTTGATTCTTTTGTCAGCAGCTTTCAACCTGAATCTTGCTGATGGCTGGCACATGATCAGAAAGCAAGACGTATTTGCTGGATCAACCCATTGAAAGCGATTGATTGATGGCTAGTGATTCTGGTGAATCAGGCATCGCACCTGCGTCAGAAATATCTGTTGTCAATCGCTGTACACGGCGTAATGAGCTTCTGGTGATGGCCGATGAAGGAACTGTGGTCTTGTCCTGCGGAACCTCCTTCATTCGAATTTCAATCAGCAAGTAATCCCGCTCCCTAGGTCTCGGGGCAGCCGTTTCGGACGTGGTGATATGCCTTCGCTTCCTGTTGCCGTGGTTGCTTAGGAGGCTTTGGCTTCACCCTCAACCGGGTTGAGCTGGATGTGATTCAGCAGTGTTGTGACGAAGGCGAAGAGCAGAAACGGCAGGCTGAGCACCAAAATCAGCCCCACTCCCACGAGCGCAAAAATCGGACGCGAGGAGCCCATTAGGGCAAGCCCCGCAGCCAGACTGACAAAAATGACGGCCATCCAGGCCAGCACCTGTCCGTAAATATCGCCAAAGGTGAGCGTGCAGCGCACCGCAAAGGGGGATCCGCTGGTCATAGGCAAGGAGATGTATTCACAGCTAAGCCACGGACGTTGGAGTTGTCAGAAACCACCCTGAGATTCTTCAGGAAGCCAACGCATCCAGTTGTTGCGATGCCTGCTGACGCTCCCAAAGACGTTTGTACACACCCGGCTGTTGGATCAAAGCGTTGTGGTGTCCCTGTTGAACGATGCGTCCGTTCTCCATCACCAGGATGCGATCACAGGCTGCTGCAGCTGAAAGTTGATGGCTGATCATCACGATGGTCCGATCATCCTGAGCTCGGATCGAATCCAAAATCGCCGCTGCCGTGTTGTTATCGACGCTGGCCAAGGCGTCGTCGAGGATCAACACCGGAGCCGACATCAGCAGAGCCCGGCCGAGGGCTGTGCGTTGACGTTGACCACCACTCAACGTGATTCCGCGTTCCCCAACGATGGTTCCGAAGCCATCGGGAAAGCCCTTCACGTCATCAGCCAGGCGGGCTTGCTCTGCCGCCAACTCAACCCGCTGATCACTGGCTTCAGGGTCGCCATAGCGGAGGTTGTCCGCCAGGGTGCTGGTGAACAGAAAGCCCTCCTGGGGAACGATCGCCACGTCACGGCGCAAGGCCTTCAGGGGCATCTGGGTGACATCCACGCCATCCAGGAACAGTTGTCCGGGGTTCAGTGGAACCATGCGACCGAACGCTCGAGCCAGGGTGGTCTTGCCGCAGCCCACGGCCCCCACAACAGCCACCAACTCTCCTGGCTCGATGCAGAACTGCAGGCCATTCAGGGTGTTCTGCTCAGCACCTTGGTATTGGACAGTCAGGCCGCGGGCTTCAAAACGCCCCTGGCGTTCGCTCGTTGGATGGGGCTTCACATCAGAGGGATCAGGGTCTTTGATCTCTGGTTCCCGTTTGAGTAATTCCTCCACCCGCTCGAGGCTCACCTGGCCTGTCTGGAAGGTGTTGAGCGTGAATCCCAGCAATGCCGTGGGAAAGACGAGCTGCTCCACATAAAGAATCAGGGCCACCAGTCCTCCAATGCTCAGACGACCGGCTTCGAGTTGCCCGCTGCCGATGGCCAACAGCAAAAGAACAGAGAGGGAGGAGATGCCCTGAAGCAGCGGGAACAGGGTGCTTTGTGTTCTCGCCAGCCGAATGGCGCTGTCGCGATAGCGGCGGTTGCGTGTGGCGAAGGCCTCCTGTTCCGCACCCTCTTGGCCGTAGATCTTGATGGCCCCGATCCCCGAGAGATCCTCCTGAATCAAGTTGCTTAGGGCGGAGAGTTCTTCCTGCTGCGTGCGCTTTTGACGCATCATGCGCCCACCGAACAGGCGCACTGTGCTGAGCATCACGGGGTAGAGCCCGACGGCGGCCAGGGTCAGCCACGGATCGATGGCCAACATCGCGGGCAGCGTCAGTGCATAGGCCAGCAGGGTGTTGGTCAGGCTGAGAATCGCGAATCCGAGCAGGCGCCTGATGTTTTCCACATCGCTGGTGGCGCGACTGATTACTTCACCGCTGCCCTTGCTCTGAATCCAATCGGGTTCCTGGCGGAGCATCTGCTCGAACAGGCGCTGACGCAGATCCACTTCCACCTGCCGACCCACCCCAAAGATGAGTTGGCGCGAGGTCAGCCGGATCACGCCCATGGTGCTCGCGAGCAGCACAACCCATCCCGCCTGGCGCAGGACTCCGGCGTAACTGAATCCCTCCTGCAGCTCGTCCACAACGCTGCGCACTTCCCACGGGATCGTGACCCGCAAAACGTTCACCAACACCAAGGCAATGGCGCCCAGCAGCACCGTGCGGCGGTGGGGACGCAGATAGCGGCCGATCAGGTCGAGACGAAGGGCGGCCATGCGAGCTCGTTGGTCCCGTTGGCAGGCCAACCTAGGCATCCGGCTTCAACGGCTGGTCGTTCGCCGTTGATCTGAGGGATAGTGGGGCTATCCCCATCACCTGGCCCGGCGTGCCTCGCACCCCGGGTTTTTTACTGCCAGCTTCCCTTCCATGTCCTCAGACCCGCGTTCCTGGTCCGGTTACTTGGACCATCTGCTGCAGGGCAACAACCTCAGCTCTGATCAGGCCACCAAACTGATGCGTGCCTGGCTAGCTGAAGAGCTCGAGCCTGTGCAGACGGGGGCATTTCTGGCTGGACTGAGGGCCAAAGGGATGGTGGCCGATGAGCTGGCTGCCATGGCGGCTGTCCTGCGCGAGGCCTGCCCCCTTCCCTGCGACCGGCCCGATCTGGCCATGGTCGACACCTGCGGCACCGGTGGTGACGGTGCAGACACCTTCAACATCTCCACGGCGGTCGCCTTCACCGCCGCGGCTTGCGGAGTCAATGTGGCCAAGCACGGCAATCGCAGCGCCAGCGGCAAAGTGGGCTCAGCCGATGTGCTCGAGGGGCTCGGTCTCAACCTCAAGGCACCCTTGAACAAGGTGGTGGAGGCTTTGCCGGGAACCGGTGTCACCTTCCTGTTCGCTCCCGCCTGGCATCCAGCACTTGTGAATCTGGCGCCGCTGCGACGCACCTTGGGGGTTCGCACGGTGTTCAACCTGCTGGGCCCCCTGGTCAATCCGCTTCAGCCTCAGGCGCAGGTTCTTGGCGTGGCGCGTCCAGAGCTCCTCGACTCCATGGCGGGAGCTTTGCAGCAATTGGGTTTGAGCCGTGCTGTCGTCGTTCACGGCGCTGGAGGCCTCGATGAGGCTTCGTTGGCGGGTCCCAATGCCTTGCGTTTCATCGAATCCGGGGGCATCACTTCAAAGGAGGTTTCCCCTGAAGACCTGGGCCTGACCCGTGCCGGTCTCGAGCTGCTGCGCGGTGGCGACTGCGCGGTGAACCAGCAGATCCTTCAGAACGTTCTGCAGGGGCAGGGATCGCTGGCCCAGACGGAAGTCGTGGCTTTCAACACAGCACTGGTGCTCTGGGCTGCCGGGCTGCAAAGCGATCTGTCGGATGCTGTTGCTCAGGCTCTGACTGTTCTCAATGAGGGCAAAGCCTGGGACAAGCTTGTTGCTCTGCGGGATGCCTTGTCCGACGGGGATGGAGAATGAGTGACTGATGACCTGCGGCGGCCCTTCGATGCCCGATTCCCCATCAGACAAGGCTTATCTCGTCCTTGCCGATGGCACGGTTCTCACCGGTGTCGGCTTCGGCCATCGCGGCACCACCATCGGTGAGGTGGTGTTCAACACCGGCATGACCGGTTACCAGGAGGTGCTGACAGACCCCTCCTACGCCGGACAGTTGGTGAGCTTCACCTATCCCGAACTCGGCAACACAGGGGTGAATGCTGACGATCAAGAAGCTGATCGCCCCCACGCCCGTGGCGTGATTGCCCGCCAGCTGGCCCCATTGCCCAGCAACTGGCGCTGTGAGCAGCCGCTTGAGAGCTGGATGAAGACCCATCAGCTGGTGGGCATCAGCGGTTTGGATACCCGTGCCTTGGTGCGTCATCTGCGTGAGGTGGGGGCCATGAATGGAGTGATCAGCAGTGACGGCCAGCGCCCGGCGCAGTTGCTAGAGCTCCTCAAACAGGCCCCGTCGATGCAAGGGCTGAACCTCGCGGACCGCGTCACCACCCGTGAGCCCTACCAGTGGAATCAGGCCTGCAGAGTTGGCTTCGATCAGCGTTTGCAGCGCCGCAGCGACGCGCCCTTCCGCGTTGTCGCCATCGATTTCGGCATCAAGCGCGCCATTCTCGATCGACTGGTCGCCCATGGCTGTGATGTCACGGTTCTTCCGGCAGACACGGATCTGGCCACGGTTCGCTCCCATCGCCCGGATGGTGTCTTTCTGTCCAACGGCCCTGGTGACCCGGCAGCGGTGACCCATGGGATTGCCCTGGCCAAGATGTTGCTGGAGGATTCCGATCTACCCCTTTTTGGCATTTGTCTGGGCCATCAGATCCTCGGTCTGGCCCTGGGCGGAGAGACGTTCAAGCTGTCCTATGGCCACCGCGGCTTGAACCATCCCTGCGGCACCACAGGCCAGGTTGAAATCACCAGTCAGAACCACGGCTTTGCCCTCTCCGCCGATTCCCTGGATTCAGAGGTGATTGACGTCACCCACTTCAATCTGAACGACCGCACCGTGGCAGCGATTGCCCATCGTCAAAAGCCTGTATTCGGGGTGCAGTACCACCCGGAGGCGAGTCCGGGCCCCCATGACGCCGACCATCATTTCGCCCGCTTTGTGACGCTGATGGCCGATCGCCGTTGATGAGGTGGTAGCCAACGCTCAGCATCACTACACTTCGTGCCGATGATGCCTGGGGGGCTTGATCCCATCAGCGAACTGCAGCGACTGACCGTCTCTCTACGGGGCGGATTTGAACAGAAAGATGGCTGTCTGGTGTTTCATTTCACCGGTCAGCTGGATGCGTACTCCGAGAAGCAGTTCATGGAGTACGTGGGCGATGTTTTGAAGGCCAACAAGCTTCCTTCTGTCCTCGATCTCAGCAAGATCGATTTCCTCGATTCATCCGGCCTTGGGGCGCTGGTGCAGCTGGCCAAGCAATGCACGGATGCAAAGCGGTCGTTTCTTTTGGTGGGCAACACCAGGGTGAAGCAGACGATCAAGTTGGTGCGTCTTGAGCAGTTCCTTCATTTGGTGGAGGATCTGCCCACAGCCCTGAACCAGTTGGCCGCTTGAGCGATTGGATCAAAAGCCAGTCTCCCAGTGACATCAACGAACAGCTGGGACCATTGCAACTGGCTTGGATTGGAGATGCAGTGTGGGAGCTGCATCAACGGCTGCGCCATGGCGCTAGGCCTGGACGCTCTGATCAATTGCATCGGGCCGTTGTGGCCGATGTCCGTGCTGACGCCCAGTCCCGCTTGCTGAGCTGGCTGGAAGACCGTGAACTTCTCAGTTCAGAGGAACTCGATCTGGTGCGTCGCGGCCGCAACAGTGCCGGTCGGGGTCCAAGGCGCGCGGACGCCGCTGTTTATGGAAGGGCCACGGGGTTTGAGACAATGGTTGGCTGGCTGTTTCTGAACAATCCAGCCCGGCTTGCGGAGCTCTTCGACCACTTGGAGCAAGCCGGATCCAACCCATAACGTTGCCTCGCACACCATGAGCCCTCGCTTTGAACGCCGCTCCAGCGGCCCATCCCGCGATGGCCGTTCGGGGCCAGGAGGCAGTGGGGGTGCTCGACCGCCAGGAGGCAGGCCGCCCAGTGGACGCGCATCCGCTGGCCGCTCCTCGATGGGGCGCTCGGATAACGGTCGCCCCATGCCCAGCAACCGCCGTTCTGATGGCGGTCGTGCCCCCTATGCCAAGCCTGGGCGTGACGGCGTCGGTTATCGCGAACGACGCGCGCCACGGGATGGAGGCTGGGAGCAGTCGCGAGGTGGTGATCGACCCAACAATCGATTTGCTGAGCGCTCTGGTGATCGACCCAACAATCGATTTGGTGAGCGCTCTGGTGATCGACCCGGTTATCGGTTTACTGAGCGGTCTGGGGATCGTTTCGGTGATCGAGCCGGTGATCGAGCCGGTGATCGAGCCGGAGAACGCTTTGGTGATCGCCCGAAAGAGCGGTTCGGCAATCGTTCCCGTTCCTTCGAGCGAGATCAGAACGCCTCCCGTTCGGACTCTCAAAACGACCGCTCAGGGCCTGGACGTTTTCGCGATCGCAACGATCGCTACGGCGACCGCCGTCGCTCCGGGGATGAACGGCGCCAACCGGCCCAGCGCTCCAGATCCCGGTACGACGAGGGCCGTTCTTCTCAGCGCCCGGATCCAGTATCGGAGGCTGCAGCGGCCACACCCCCAGCGGACGATTTGATTTGGGGACGTCATGCCACCCAGGCCGCGTTGGAGGCCGGACGACCCATCCATCGCATCTGGTGCACTCCCGAGATGCGCAGTGCCTCCAAATTTCTCCAGCTCCTGCGCGATGCCAAGGCCTCAGGCGTTCTCGTGGAAGAGGTGACCTGGGCTCGGCTGGGACAGATCACAGGTGGGTCCGTTCATCAGGGCATCGCCCTGCAGACGGCGGCGGCGGAAACCCTCGATCTCGAGACCCTTATCGAGGGCTGCTCGGATTTGGGGGAACCCCCCTTGTTGGTGGCCTTGGACAGTGTCACCGACCCGCACAACCTCGGGGCGGTTGTTCGCTCCGCTGAGGCCATGGGAGCTCACGGTGTGGTGATCCCCCAGCGCCGCAGCGCTGGCTTGACAGGTTCCGCCGCCAAGGTGGCCGCAGGAGCGCTGGAACATCTGCCGGTGGCGCGCGTGGTGAACCTCAACCGGTCCCTGGAAAAGCTCAAAGACGCCGGCTACAGGGTGGTGGGCCTTGCTGCTGAAGGAGATGTGACCCTCACCGATGTCGATCTCACTGGGCCGATGGTGCTGGTCACTGGATCCGAGGACCAAGGCTTGTCACTGATGACCCGGCGTCATTGCGACCAGTTGGTTCGCATCCCGCTGCGGGGCATCACTCCGAGCCTCAATGCCTCCGTCGCCACAGCCCTTTGTGTGTACGAAGTGGCACGGCGCAACTGGATGAAGGACATTCACGGCCAAGCGCCGTCTCCGCCGATTCGGCGGCCCAAGCTTGCAGGTTCTGAATCGCCCGTTGAGCTGACAGAGGCCTCTGAGTCGGCTGCTCCGCCTGAGCAGGCTGTTCTGCCTGAACAGGCTGAAGCTCCTGTGGAGAAGGCACCGGAACATCGGATTGATCTGGATCTGAATCCATCTCAGCCGGATGCTGTCTTGCCGTTCGATCAGAACATCCAGCTATCTCCCTGAAAACAGTACGAATTCCAAGATCTCGGGGCACAATGCCCCCAGGTCCCTTTTCTCCCATGAGTCCCCTGATTCGGCCGCTGCGCAGCCTTGCCAATGGCTTTGGATTCGCTTGGTGGGCTCGTGTTCAGACCTCAGGCCCTGATGTGACCTATTGGTTTGGTCCCTTCATCACCCGCAAGGGGCTTGAGAGTGAGCTCAGTTCCTTCCTGGACGACGTCAAGTCAGAGCAACCCCAGTCGATCAGCCACTCCCTGCTGCGGACTCGGCGCTCTGAGCCCCTCACCATCACGGCTGAGGGCTGATCCTGCGGCTGATAGCGTCCTCCCTGCAATGGATCGCAGGGACATGACGATCAGCGCGTGGCGTCAGCAATTGCAGAGCGGCGAGGTCTCCTCCCGCGAGCTCGTTGATCAGCACCTCAAGCGGCTCGAAAGTTCTGAGCCTTCGTTGAACGCTTTTGTTGAAGTCACGGCCGAGAAAGCACGTGCTGAGGCGTCGCGTATCGATGAAGCCCGGGCCGCCGGCGAGAAGCTTGGCCCTTTGGCGGGATTGCCACTGGCGATCAAGGACAACCTCTGCACCAAAGGTGTTCGCACCACCTGCTCCAGCCGCATGCTCGAGCAGTTTGTGCCGCCCTACGAATCCACGGTCACCGAGCGGCTTTGGCAGGCCGGAGGTGTGTTAGTCGGCAAGACAAACCTGGATGAGTTCGCCATGGGCGGCTCAACCGAAACGTCTGCGTTTGGTGCCACACAGAATCCCTGGAACACCGCCCATGTGCCGGGTGGAAGCTCCGGTGGCAGTGCAGCGGCCGTCGCCGCCGGTAGTTGCCTCGCTTCGCTTGGTTCCGACACTGGTGGCTCCATCCGCCAACCGGCGTCGTTCTGTGGCGTGGTGGGCCTCAAACCCACCTACGGCCGGGTCAGCCGTTGGGGCCTGGTGGCCTTCGCCAGTTCCCTGGATCAGGTGGGTCCTTTCGCCGGCAGCGTTGCTGATGTGGCCGAACTGCTTCAGGTGATCGCCGGGCCCGACCCTCGCGATTCCACCTGTCTTGATGTGTCGGTTCCCGACTTCAGCGCTGGCCTCAACCAGCCCATTAAGGGCCTCAAGGTGGGGGTGATCAAGGAGTGCTTCGACGCCGAAGGCCTCGATGATGAGGTGAAGGCGTCGGTGCAGGCCTCTGCTGCTCAACTGGAGGCTCTTGGCGCTGAACTGGTGGAGGTGAGCTGCCCCCGGTTCAACGACGGCATCGCCACCTACTACGTGATTGCACCATCGGAGGCCTCGGCCAATTTGGCGCGGTATGACGGGGTCAAATACGGCTTCCGCGCAGAAAACGCCGAGAGTCTTGCTTCGATGACTGCGCTCAGCCGTGCTGAAGGGTTTGGCGCTGAGGTGCAACGTCGAATCCTGATCGGCACCTATGCCCTTTCTGCCGGGTATGTCGATGCCTACTACAAGAAAGCGCAGCAGGTGCGCACCCTGATCCGGCGAGACTTTGATGCGGCCTTCCAGAGTGTGGATGTCCTGCTGACGCCAACAGCACCGTCCACGGCCTTCAAGGCTGGCGCTCACGCCGATGACCCTCTGGCGATGTATTTGGCTGACCTGCTGACGATTCCGGTCAACCTGGCTGGACTTCCGGCCATCAGTGTTCCCTGTGGATTCAGTGCGGCGGGTCTGCCGATCGGGATGCAGCTGATCGGCAATGTGTTGGATGAACCACGTCTTCTTCAGGTGGCTCACCAGTACGAGCAGGCTGCGCAGGTGTTTGCGTCACGTCCGGAAGCCGCGCTGGTCCCCTGAGCTGCGCCACATGTGGGGGGTGTGTACCCCCTGAACGCTGGATCTTGCGTCGGGTCCTAGGCTGACCCCATGGCTTTCGTTCCTCTCCACAACCACAGCGACTACAGCCTTCTGGATGGTGCGTCGCAGTTGCCGGCCATGGTGGAGCGGGCGAAGCAGCTGGGCATGCCAGCCATCGCCTTGACCGATCACGGCGTGATGTACGGCGCGATTGAGCTGCTGAAGCTCTGTCAGGGCACAGATCTCAAGCCGATCATCGGCAATGAGATGTATGTGATCAATGGGTCCATCGACGACCCGCAACCCAAGAAGGAGAAGCGATACCACCTGGTGGTGTTGGCGAAAAACGCCACCGGCTACCGCAATCTGGTGAAGCTCACCAGCATCAGTCACCTGCGGGGGATGCGTGGACGCGGGATTTTCTCCCGTGCCTGCATCGACAAGGAGCTGCTGAAGCAACACAGCGAAGGCCTGATCATCGCGACGGCGTGCCTCGGTGGCGAGATCGCCCAGGCGATTTTGCGTGGTCGCCCCGATGTAGCTCGCAAGGTGGCGGCTTGGTACCAGGAGGTCTTCGGCGACGACTACTACCTCGAGATCCAGGACCACGGCTCCCCGGAGGATCGGATCGTCAACGTTGAGATCGTCAAAATTGCCAAGGAACTCGGCATCCAGATCGTTGCCACCAACGATGCCCACTACTTGAGCAAGCAGGACGTTGAAGCCCACGACGCCTTGCTCTGCGTGCTCACCGGCAAGCTGATCACCGATGAGAAGCGGCTGCGTTACACCGGTACCGAATACATCAAGACCGAAGAGGAGATGGGTCTTCTCTTCGGGGATCACCTCGAGCCTGAGGTGGTTCAGGAAGCGATCGCCAACACCGTCAAGGTGGCCGAGAAGGTGGAGCCCTACGACATCCTCGGGCGCTATCAAATGCCTCACTTCCCGATTCCCGAGGGCCATACCCCCGTCAGCTACCTGAGGGAGGTGACGGAGCAGGGATTGCGGGATCGGCTCGAGCTCAGCCCGGACGCTCCCTTGCCCGACGACTACGCCGAGCGCATGGCCCATGAGCTCAAGATCATGGAGCAGATGGGATTCCCCACTTACTTCCTAGTGGTCTGGGATTACATCCGTTTTGCCCGGGAACAGAACATTCCCGTCGGCCCTGGCCGTGGCTCCGCTGCAGGGTCGCTTGTCGCTTATTGCCTTGGGATCACCAACATCGATCCGATCACCAACTGTCTCCTGTTTGAACGCTTTCTCAATCCGGAACGCAAGTCGATGCCTGATATCGACACCGACTTCTGCATCGAGCGTCGTGGTGAGGTGATCGACTACGTCACCGAGCGCTATGGCGATGACAAGGTGGCGCAGATCATCACCTTCAACCGGATGACCTCCAAGGCGGTTTTGAAGGATGTGGCCCGGGTGCTCGATATTCCCTACGGCGATGCCGACCGTCTGGCGAAGCTGATCCCAGTGGTTCGTGGCAAGCCCGCCAAGCTCAAGGCAATGATCGGTGAGGAATCCCCCAACCCCGAGTTCCGCGAGAAGTACGAGGCGGAACCAACAGTGAAGCGTTGGGTTGATATGGCGATGCGGATTGAAGGCACCAACAAAACCTTCGGTGTTCATGCGGCTGGTGTGGTCATCGCCGCTGACCCCCTCGATGAACTGGTTCCGTTGCAGCGCAACAACGACGGTCAGGTGATCACGCAGTACTTCATGGAAGACGTGGAATCCATGGGTCTGTTGAAGATGGATTTCCTGGGGTTGAAGAACCTCACGATGATCGAAAAGACCCTCGAGTTGGTGGAGGTGAGTAGCGGCACCCGTGTCGACCCCGACAAACTGCCGCCTCAGGATGAAGAGACCTTTGCCCTTCTGGCGCGAGGTGATCTTGAGGGGATCTTCCAGTTGGAATCCAGCGGAATGCGGCAGATCGTGCGTGATCTCAAGCCTTCATCGCTGGAAGACATCTCCTCGATCCTTGCCCTCTACAGGCCGGGTCCCCTTGATGCCGGGTTGATTCCTAAATTCATCAACCGCAAGCACGGCCGCGAGGCGATCGATTTCGCTCACGCGATTTTGGAGCCGATCCTGTCAGAGACCTACGGGATCATGGTGTATCAGGAACAGATCATGCGCATCGCGCAGGATCTAGCTGGTTACTCCCTGGGTCAGGCAGACCTGCTTAGGCGAGCGATGGGCAAGAAAAAGGTGTCCGAGATGCAGAAGCACCGCGGCATCTTCGTCCAGGGTGCTGGAGAGCGCGGCGTTGATGAAAAGGTCGCCGACGAACTGTTCGATCAGATGGTTCTCTTCGCTGAATACTGCTTCAACAAGAGCCATTCCACGGCCTATGGCGCCGTCACGTATCAGACGGCTTATTTAAAAGCGCACTACCCGGTCGCTTATATGGCGGCTCTGCTTACGGTGAATGCCGGAGCCGCCGACAAGGTGCAGCGCTACATCTCCAATTGCAATGCAATGGGGATTGAGGTGATGCCCCCGGATGTGAATGCCTCGCTTATCGATTTCACCCCCAACGGCGATCGGATCCTGTTTGGCCTCTCCGCCGTTCGCAACCTTGGTGATGGTGCGATCCGTCGATTGATCGCCGCCCGCGATAGCGATGGACCCTTCCGTTCCCTGGCGGATCTGTGTGACCGGATCCCGTCTTCGGTGCTCAACCGCCGTGGTCTGGAGTCGTTGATTCACTGCGGTGCCCTGGATGCCATGGATCCGCAGGCCAACCGTGCTCAGTTGATGGCTGATCTGGATCTTCTGCTCGACTGGGCCTCATCACGGGCCAAAGACCGAGACAGCGGCCAGGGCAATCTCTTTGATCTGATGGCTCCTGTCGCCGATACCGATGGGCCAGCGGATCTCAGCCATGCACCCAAGGCTTCACCGGTGCCGGACTATCCCCCAACCGAAAAGCTTCGTCTCGAAAAAGATCTGGTGGGCTTCTACCTGTCAGATCACCCGCTTAAACAGCTCACGCCCTCGTCGAAGTTGCTGGCGCCCATTGGCCTGGGCTCCCTGGAAGAGCAGCCAGACAAAGCCAAGGTGAGTGCCATTGCGATGGTGGCTGAAATGCGCCAAGTCACCACCCGTAAGGGCGATCGCATGGCGATCCTGCAGCTCGAGGATCTCACCGGAAGTTGCGAAGCCGTGGTGTTCCCCAAGAGCTACGCCCGCCTCGCGGACCATCTCATGGCTGAAGCACGCCTCTTGGTCTGGGCTGGCGTTGATCGGCGTGACGAGCGCGTTCAGCTGATCATTGACGACTGCCGCGCCGTTGATGAGCTCAATCTGCTGCTGGTTCAGCTTCCCTCTGATCAGGCCAGCGACATCGCCATTCAGCACAAGCTGAGGGAATGCCTGAACCAACATCGCCCCGAGCGGGATGAGCTGGGCGTGAAGGTGCCTGTTGTCGCCGAAGTGTGCCACGGCGACAGCGTTCGCTATGTGCGACTTGGCTCCCAGTTCTGCGTAAAAGACGTTGATGCAGCAATCGCGTCGCTGCGCACCCAATCGTTTGAGGCCCGTAGCAGCGACCGTTTGGTGCTCTCCTGATCGCCTGATCAGGAGGTTCTGATCAACAAAATTTGATCAGGACTTTTCTTGCTTTTGCTGCTGCTTCTGGGCCCGGATCGACTCCTTCATCCGTTGAACGTTTGGCTTGAAGTTCTCGAAGCCGAGCAGAGAACCCGGTTCGGGATCCCAGCTGGCGGTCAACACGCCAACGCTGAGGCCCACCAGGCCCAAGAGGAAAAACAGGCCGGAGCCCGTCAGCGTTAGTCCAGGAGCGATATCGGCAATGCCACGGGTGACCACGAAATAGCTGCCAACAAAAACTCCCATCCCAGCGAGGGACGGGAGTCCAGCAAACACAGCAACGCGACGGGCCATCCGATCGGCCACGTAGCGAGGAATGGCTTCCTGCCGAGGCATCCCTGAAGCAGGCTTACTCACCTTCCCAGACCCTTTCGGCTCAAAGGGGAGGGCATTGCGTTGCTCAGGCATGGGGCAGGTTGATCAGCCGCGGATGCCCAGTTTGGCGATCGTATCGGCGTAGCGTTGCTCGCTCTTGCTCCGCATGTAGCTCAGCAGGCGCTTGCGGCGGCCAATCATCTTGAGCAGCCCCTGGCGTGAGGAGAAGTCATGGATGTTGTTCTGCAGGTGGCTGCTGAGACGGTTGATCCGCTCACTCAGCATGGCCACCTGGACCTCGGCCGAACCGGTATCGGTGCCGTGGGTCTGGTGGGTGTTGATCAGCTGCTGCTTCTCGGTGGTATCAAGCGACATGCGCGGGGGGCGGCCCTGTCAGTGCAAACAACCAGCTTACCTTCGCGTGGGACGGCTCAGGCCGATTCGCGGCTCAGCCATTGCAGGCAGACCCGCAGCCAGGCGTCCTGGTCGTCTCCAGCAGGTGGTTCGCCATCTGCCCCCTCCGCGATGGCACGGATGGCCCGACGAATTTCCAGATCGTCGTAACCCAGCATTGAGAGGGTGGCTTCGACGTCGGCACCGCTTGCCGGCATCTGCTCCGAGCTGACGCCTTCCGCCAGCGATGGGGCTGGATCCACGCCCGCGAAAGCCGCAATCGAGGCCCTGAGTTCCACCGCCAGGCGCTCAGCGGTGCGTTTGCCGATGCCCTGCGCCTTGCAGAGGCGACGCAGATCGCCGCTGCTGATCGCTTCCACCAGCTCCTGGGGCTTGCATTCCTGCATAAGTGCCAGACCCGCCTGGGGGCCCACACCGCTGACGCTGATCAACAGCCGGAACAAATCCCGCTCCTGGCGCAGGGGAAAGCCGTAGAGGCTGCTGCCGTCCTCCCGCTGCACTTGATGAATCCATAGGTTCAAATCGCCATCAGCCGGAAGGTTGTGCTGATGCCGCTCAGTCAGGTGCACTTCATAACCGACACCACCGCAGAGCAGCAGAACGCCGCTACGGTTGCCTTGGGTCCAGCACTCCATAGGTCGTCCCTGCAGCCAGCCGATCATGGGGAGAGGTTTCAACCGCGTCATGTTGCCGCAGCTGTCATTGCCTGTCTCTGCTTTCAAGCGCCTTGTTCGCCGCTTGCTTCAGGCGCTGTGCGTTCTATCGATCGTGGTTTCGTTGACGGCATGTAATGGATCTCAGCCGCCACGCGCTCTTTTGAATGAAGCGCTCGCCCTGCAGATTCAGCTCACCCAGTCGGCCATTGCCAGCTCCCTCGATCTCACCCCGATGCCCATTGCCCCCAGCGTGAGCCGTGTGCGGGTGGAGGACCAGGAAAGCTTTGCCCTGGGTGATGAGCAGGGCCTGAGGATTTCAGGCCGCTTTGATTGGCAACTGCCCGGAGATCGTGTGCAGGTGGATAGCCCGTTTGAGCTGTTTCTGCAGCGGGGCTCCCGTGGTCAGAGTTGGCGCCTGGCCAGGCCCAAGGGTGGATCCGACGACCGTCAGGCTTGGCTGACCTACCCCTTGGGGTTGGAGAAAGCCTGAGCTCTAACGTCGTGCCGACAGGCTGATCAGGGTGGCGGCCAGCACCAGCATCCCGCCACCCACCTGCCAAGAATTGATCGACTCGGCAAACCAAAGCCAGCCCCAGCCAGCGGCAAAGACCACCTGCACGTAGTTAATCGATGTGGCTCGCGCCGCGGGCAGACAGCGCAGTCCCTCGGTCACCCAGATCTGGCCCAGCTGGGTCATCACCCCGACCCCCAGGAGCCAAAACCATTCGATGCCCTGGGGCCAGACTCCTTGGTGAAGAACCCAGGGCAGGGTCAGGGGCACCGAGATCATCGGGAAATAGAGGATGATCACTAACGGGTGCTCGGTTTGAGACAGCCGCCGCACACTGACGTAGGCCAGGGCAGTCATCAGAGCGCCTCCAATGCCGATCAGGGCAGGGATCAGTTGTGCAGGTTGCGTTGTTCCCGTGAGCCACTGCGGTTGCACCACCAGGGTGATGCCGATCCAGCCCAGCAGAACCGCTGCACTGATGCGTCGGCGCAGGGGCTCGCCGAGCAGCAACAGCGCTGCCACGGCCGTAAAGGTGGGGTAGGTGTACTGGAGCACCGTCGCTGAAGCGAGCGGTAGCTGGTCAATTGCTTCGAAGAAGCACAGCAGGGCCAAGCTGCCCAGCACTCCCCGTGCCACCAAGAGCCCCCGTCGATTGCCCCAGGGGGAGACCCCAGCCAGACGCAGCCCCACAGCCGTCAGAACGATGCTGATCAGGGCCCGGCAGAGCACGATTTCCGCCACCGGAAGCCGACTGTTCAGTTGCTTGACGCAGACCGTCATCAGGCTGAAGGCCAGGGAGCTGAGGATCAGGGCACGGCTGCCCCGCAACGATTCCCGGTTCCACCAGGGTTGTGGGTTCTGCGGTTCGGCCATGGCTGTTCTGATGACGGGGTGCACGGAACCCTGCGACTTCGCAGAATGGACCGATGGTGAACGCCCGCCTGCACCCCAGAACGATCGAGGCCGTGAAGGAACGGGCCGACATCGTTGATGTGGTGGGCGAGCACGTGGTGCTCAAGAAGAAGGGACGGGAATTCGTCGGGATCTGTCCGTTCCATGACGACAGCAAACCGTCGATGACGGTGTCGCCCGCCAAGCAGTTCTACTACTGCTTCTCCTGTGGTGCGGGCGGCAACTCCATCAAGTTCCTGATGGAGTTCCAGCGCCAGAGTTTCAGCGATGTGGTGCTGGATCTGGCGCGGCGATATCAGCTGCCGATCGAGACGGTCGATGGTCCGCAGCAGGAGCGGTTGCGGCAACAGTTGTCCCGCAGGGACAAGCTGCAACGGGCCCTTGCCCTGGCTGCCGGTTGGTTTCGCAGCCAGTTGATGGCACCCACGGGCGCAGAGGCCCTCAAATACCTCAGTGAGGCCAGAGGGCTGAGCCCTGCCACCCAGGAGACCTTCCAGCTTGGCTATGCGCCGGATCAGTGGGATGGTCTGCTGAAGCATCTTCAACAGGTGGAGGGGCTGGCGCCGGAGCTTCTCGAGGCTGCAGGGCTGGTGGTTCCCCGCAAGGGCGGCAACGGGTTTTATGACCGCTTCCGCCATCGGGTGATCGTGCCGATCCATGACCGTCAGGGTCGGGTGATCGGTTTCGGGGGACGCAGCCTTGATGGCAGCGAACCGAAATACCTCAACTCCCCCGAGACCGAAGTGTTCGAGAAGGGGAAGCATCTGTTCGGCCTCGATAAGGCCTCCAATGCCATCCGCAAGGACGACAGGGCCGTCGTGGTGGAGGGTTATTTCGATGTGATCGCCCTCCATGCCGCCGGCATTACCAACGCTGTGGCCTCCCTCGGCACGGCCCTGAGCAGTCAGCAGATCACCCAGTTGTGCCGCGTCAGCGACAGCAAGCGGATCGTTCTGAATTTCGACGCCGACGGGGCCGGTGTTCGTGCGGCCAATCGGGCCATCGGCGAGGTGGAGCAGCTGGCGATGCAGGGCCAGCTGGAGCTGCGGGTTCTGCACCTGCCGTCCGGGAAGGATCCCGATGAGTTCCTCAAACAGAACGGTGCCGGCGATTACCGCGCTCTGCTGGATCAGGCCCCCCTCTGGCTGGATTGGCAGATCGAGCAGGTGCTGGAGGAGCGCGATCTCACCAGGGCCGACCAGTTCCAACAGGCGGTCACGGCCCTGGTGGGGCTGCTGGGCAAACTGCCCCAGTCCGCCGTGCGCACCCATTACCTGCAGCGGGTGGCGGAACGCCTCAGTGGTGGCCAAGGTCGGCTAGCGCTTCAGCTCGAGGACGACCTGCGCCAGCAGGTGAAGGGCCAGCGTTGGCATGGGCGCTCCAGCCGTCACGAGCAGCCTGGTGAATCCGGGCAGCGGGAGCGCTGTGAGGCCGATCTGCTGCGGCTGTATCTGCACTGCCCTCGGCATCGGGCCACGATTCGCCAGGAGCTGCGCAAACGCGAACTGGAGGATTTCGCCATCCCCCATCACCGCCATCTCTGGGCGGCCATTACGGATTTGGAGGAGACCAACCTGGGTGAGGGGCGCTTGGAGTCGATTAGCCGATGCGACGACGACGGCGAGGGTCTGGATCTCATCGATCTGCCCCGCTTGCTCACCGATCAACTCCTGCTGGAGAGCAGTGCGCTGGTGTCCCGCTTGACGCCTCTGCTGGAGCCTGGTGAATTGCAGCGTGTCGCCCTGGCGGAGCCGCTGGAGCAGCTGCGGGGCATTGCTGCCCTGCTGGAGCGGCAGAAAAGCTTGAAGCGCTGCAGGCACTTGTTGGAGGCCTGGGGCGGCCAGCGTCTGCAAACCCTGGAATCCTGCATCGCTGTACTGATTGATCAGGAGGCTTCGTCAGATCAGGCCTCCGTGGATATGGAGGTGCGGATACAGGCCCTTTTCGACGACCTCAACCGGGATGCACTGCGCTACCAGGAGCTCTATTACACCGAGAGAAAACACATCGGCCATCTGGATCAGCAACGTTGCGCCAGTTACACCGTTCCCCCTGCCGCCTAAGCCATGGGCCGGTGGTCTGGGCAAACTGCATCAGGATCTGTTCCTCAAGCTGAAGATGTCTGAATTCTTCGAAGCGATCTGGCACGGCGAGGGCGTCGGCGACGGCGGTGATCTGGAGGAAGCTCTGCAGGCCTACGTCGCGGTGAAGCCGGAGGAGGGGGATTGGGTCGAGGCTTGCGCCGCCGAGGGGGCCGACCCCGTGATTGAGCGCTTTGCGTCGTTTGAGGCCTATCTCGACAATGCCGATCCGCTCGAGCGCATTGCCGTCACCCCGCAGATGATCAGCGAAGCCCTTGCGTTGTTGCCGTCCTGATGACTGATTCGCAGCTTGATTTCGCCGCGCTCGATCCGGTCAACCACCTCTGGCCGGCCTTCGTGGAGCGTCTGGGTTCCGACAAAGCCCAGCGGGCTGTTCGTCAGGCGCTGGATCTGCAGGGCATGCGCGGGCACCAGGGCACCCTGCCAGTGCTGTTCACGGAAACCGGCGGATTGGCTTTGGCCAGCACCGATCTGGTGCGGGAGCAGACGGGCCTCAATGCCCACGGTGAGCGGATGGTGTTGCTGCTCAGCACCCGTGAACAGGTCATTCAGTTGCTGCAGGAGGTCTGAGGCCTTTCTGGATTGCGTTGATCAGGCCCTCACCACCGGCAGATCCTGCAGACGGGTGGTGGCGGCACGGCTGAGTTGCTCCCGCCGCATCAACCAACTGGGCTGCAGTCCGCAACCGGCCCATTGCAGGGTTCCACGCCCGTAACGCCGATTGATCCGGTCGATGGTCTGCATCAGGCACTCCCGTTTCTGCTGCTGCTCCTCACTCATCGGCACCATCAGATGGGTCTGCAGGATGTCGTGGCTCTGCAGGTGCTGCATCAGCACGCCGGCCTTGGCCAGCGGACGGTGGGGGCGAAAGATCCGTGCCACCAAGGGTCGTGCCGCCTGCAGCAGCACGGCAGTGTCATTGCTGGGTAGGTCTAGCTGCGTGCTGGCGGCTTGGCTGTAAAACCCAGGAGCGAACGGGCTGGTGCGGGTGTAGATGGTGAGGGCTGCTGCCCGTTGCCGTTGCTTGCGCAATTTCTCGGCGGCGCGCACCACATAGGTGGCGATGGCCTGGTGCAGCTCCTCCTGGCTGGTGATGGGTCGGCTGAAACTGCGGCTCACGCAGGTTTCTTGCTTCGGTGCCGGTGCAAGCTCCAGCGGCAGGCAGGCATGGCCCCGCAGCTCCTGTTGCAGCCGCAGACCCACCACGCCGCATTTGGCGCGCAGTTCACCGCTCGGCATGTCCCGGAGGTGTCGTGCGTTGCTGATGCCCCGCAGGCGGCACCAATGGGCCAACTGGCGACCGATCCCCCAGACATCCTCGATCGCAATCGTTTCCAGCCAGCGATCGGGGTTGTCGCATTGGCCGAGGTCGAACATCCCGGCATGGTCTGGGGTCTGTTTGGCCAGGCGATTGGCCAGCTTGGCCTGGCCCTTGCTGGCCCCTAGGCCGATGGCGATCGGAAGGCCGAGGTTTTGCCGTGCCCGTGCCCGCAGCTGGCGGGCCCAACCCTGCAGGTCGCCATTGCGGGGACGACGAATCCTCCCGAAGGCTTCATCGATTGAGTACACCTCCAGCTCTTCGCAGTGGGCCTCCAGCAGGCTCATCATCCGCTGGCTCATGTCGGCATAGAGCGCGTAGTTCGAACTGCGCACCACCACGTTGTGCCGTTCAAGCTCCCGGCGCGCCTTGAAGTACGGCGTCCCCATGCGAATGCCCAGGGCACGGGCTTCGGCACTGCGCGCCACGATGCAGCCGTCGTTGTTGGACAGCACCACAACGGGGTGGCCGATCAGAGCCGGGTCCAGACTCTGTTCGCAGGAGGCATAGAAATTGTTTCCATCGATCAGGGCAGTAACGAAGACCACGCCATAGTATTTTTGTACTAGTATAGGAAGGCTTTAGAACTTCCAGCGGAAGCCGCCGCCGTAGTTGAAGGAGCTCTTGGTGCCAGCGGCCAATTCAGCTCGAGTGTTGGCGTACAGCGCAAAGGAGTCGCTGATGTGGACATCCAGATTGAGGCCAAAATCCCACCAGGATTGAGGTGCGTCGGTTCCCTCAACCTTGAAGCGGTGTCCAGGTTGATTAACGAACGCCGCTTCAAGGGACCGACTGGTGTCACTCAGATCGATGCTGTAGCCAGCGGAGAGTTGTGGATTGAATCGAACAGTTCCAATTTGGAAAGGCTGTGAGAACTTGATATTGAAATCGAGAGGGATTGATGTGTACGTTGCCTCGGAATAGCGAAGGCTGTGTGATGGTTCGATTTCAATAGATTCAGAAAAACGGTGGCGGCCAGGAGCCCAAGACTGGCTACTTGAAGAGGTGCGTTCTTGATAGCCCTTTTGTGAGTAGTGAATGGCACTGATGCCAAGTTGTGGTGTGATCAGTCCTGATAGAGGTCCGTCGCCTGTAGAAAACTCATGACTGAGCTGAATCCTGCCCATGAATTGGGTACTGTCTGCGCTGCTCTTTTCGGTTGAGGTGTTCGGAAGATCAATGGTTCGCTTGATGTCTGTTGATGCCGTTCCTCCACCGATCATCAATGATAGAAGGGTGTTTGGTGTGTCCTTGGATAGGGCAACATTGAGGAATCCGGCGGCATTCCATAGCTCAGTTGTTCCATGGCCACTCAATCCCGTGGATGTTGTCCAAAGTTTGGAAAATTGACCGAAACCACCAACCATGATGCGTGGATTGAGTTGGTAACTAAGGCCAATGGAAGAGTTGTAAGAGTTGGTCTCATAGCCGCTTTGATCTGAACTTCCTCCTCCTTCATAGGTGTCGGATGTACCCGAGCTTTCTTTCCATGCATGGAATCGCTGGCAGACCGATGAATCTTGAGATTCATTGGTTTGATCAGGGGCTTCTGAGACGTCCTTGTTCGCACATGCCAGGCTGATTTGATTGGATGCCTGATCAATCTGATCTTGTGCAGCTTTCAAGAACAGCAAGGAAGAGTCGATAATGGGCTGTGAATAATTTGTGTTTTGCTCCCCAGACAATTGCTGATAAACCTCATTCAGTTCATCTGTTGTTTCGATTGAGTATAGGTATGCAGCATTCACTCTTTGTTCAATTGAATCAACACCATCGGCTTGGATACGGTTAATAGCATTGCCTAAGCGGCGGCTGTTAGGTGAAAGCCCCTGAGGGGAGTAATCAATCTTGTATTCCACTTGGAGGCCATCACCTTTATCGCTTGAGACATCGAGTAGCTTGTAATCTGCGATGGCTGATTTTGGGTATTTGAATGAAAGTCTGTCGAGCGGAATATCACGGGCAGTCAAAAACTCTGTGCTTGTAAATCGACCAGGCTTGGCGAGGCCGGTTTCTGTTGGTACGAGAGTGACATCGCCCTCAAGTAATCCAACAGAAGCAATATGAAAATAATCTGTTTGGCCATCGGAGATATCAAGATCAAATTCATAATTTCCTGTTTTTGTTTGGAAGTATTTGGCAACTAAATCCATCGTTCCAATCCGATGGGCTCCGTCAGGAGAAAGGGTGCCTGCGTTCACCAGTTCTGCGCGACGGCCCAGGACGATATCAGTGGCTTCGAGTCTCGCATTGGCGGAGTTGGCAATGGTATTGCGACCACCTTGAAGCAGAATATTCCCAGCAATCAGATTGGAATTGACGATTTCGTCATTACCTCCAAGCCCCTCAATCACAATTCCTTGACCTAAGAGGCCACCAATCATGATGCCCTGATTATCAATCGATTCTCGCTCTCTTGTAGGCAACTGAACAGCTGCACCACCTTCTCCACCGCGAATAATACCAGTCGCTGTATTTACAACACGAAGATTGGATTCAATTGGAACAGGATTTGTGCTCTTTGTGATGCCGATACCGCCTCTCCCCGTTGCGATAATTGACCCACTATTAATGACGACAACATCGCCGGCTTTTTTGCTCGGATGAGTAAGCGCTGATGTGACACGAGATGTTGTGCCGTCAGGATTTTGGTAGATGTAGGCACCACCTGCTGCGGTTTGCGCAAGCACAGCAATTGCATTGTCTCCACGAGTCAGAATTGTTCCCGTATTTTTGAGTGTAATGTCTTTGGATTCCGCTGTGATTTGTCGTTCTAGTTCTATTGGTTGATGTTTTTGTGAGTTTCCAAAGACAAAGCCCCCGGAACCAGAAATTGACTGGGCGACAATCCCATGAGAGCCAGTTCCTGAGGTTTCAATTATTCCTGAATTCTCAATTGTTATCTCACCTGATTCAGACTGACTCTTTGATCTCAAGTCAACATTGCCAGAATTACTGCTGCCGATGCCACCACCATTGGCAATTGATTGGATGAGCACACCCATGCTGTGCTCACCCTGGGTTTGAATGGCTCCTTTATTGATTAATTTTGTCGTACCTGCACGTTCGTTAAGAGTCAAGCGATTCTCTTTTGCGTTTTTTGATCCTAGAACTGCTGATTCACCAGACAGAATGAAACCACCGCCGCCTCCTATGGATTGAGCAACGAAACCTGGTGAGCGTTTGTTGGATGTTGAGATCAAAGAACGATTGATCGTCTCAATGTTGCCTGCTGATGCATCAGCCAAGCGATGGATTGTTCCTCCAAGCTCAACGCGTTTTCTCGCTGATCCAACATATCCACCACCACCACCAATACTTTGCAGCAGCACACCAGGGGAATTCAAACCAAAAGTTTTGATGGGTTGCTTGGAGACAAAACCAATTGTTCCCCCACGCACAATTGACCCGGAATCTGGTCGACCACCCAAGTAGGCAGCACGTTTGATGTTTCCAGAAGCACCCCCACCTCCTCCAATACTCTGAATCACGACTCCGGGGCTGGTCGCACTGAGAGTATTAACGGCCAGTGGAAGCCTCATGTTCAGGTTTGCACCACTGGATCGGCCAAGTGAGCGACCACCCAGGCTTGTGCTGATTCCAGATAATTCACCCAACCAGCCACCACCACCACCGATGGACTGGTGAACGATTCCAGGGGAAAACTTTCCACTTGAGTTGATTTCACCCGTGAAATTCTTGAGTTGGATTGGTCCACCATTTCCTTCGGCACCTTGTTGTCCTCCCCCGAGAATCAGACGCGTGTTGGCTTCGGTTTCACCGTTACGGCGAGCGGCAATGTGCCCACCACCACCTCCGACACTCTGCATGAGGTAAGCCGGTGAAAAGTTTCCGGTAGTGCTGATCAGCGCACGTTCATTAATGATCTCCACAAGCCCGCCATGTCCGGATCCACCATCAGCACCAAGTTGAACATCACCCTTCGCTTCAGCTAGCCGTCCGCCACCACCGCCAACAGATTGAGCAACCACTCCGATGGAGTGTTTCCCATGCGTGGAAATGATTCCACGACGGTTGTTAACAACTACAGATCCTGCGTTTCCATTGGATCCATTGGTTGAACCAAGAACAGCACGTCGATCACTGAGGAATGCAGTTCCTCCACCGCTTCCGATGCTTTGTGCAACAACACCATGGGAGTGATTCCCTCTGGTAGAAATTCTTCCTTCATTTTCAATGTCAACGTTGCCGGCATGGCCGATTCCACCCTGTTGGCCCATGTTGACAAAACGCCCACGCTGACTCGTATATCCACCTCCACCGCCAATCGATTGCCCTAGAACTCCAGGTGAATTGTGCCCCTTGGTGATGACTTCTGACGAGCGATCAAGCTTGATCCTGAGCCGATCAGCCTTGGATACTGTTCGACCAGAACCGCCCAGATGCACGACGTTTACAATCTCTCCTGCTTGACCTGCTACAAAGCCACCACCCCCTGCAACGCCGGTTGCCACAATTCCTGGTGAGTTCTTACCATCAGTTCGTATTGAAGAACTATTTTTAAGATCAACCTGTCCAGCTGAAAGCACACCATGGGAATTGAGTGCTCCCAATTGAAGTGATCCGTTGGCGAATGCTGTGTAGCCACCACCACCTCCAATTGATTGCGCAAGAATTCCACCAGAAGCAACACCACGTGTAATCAAATGTCCTTTGTTCGTTAGAACAAGATCACCCGAAGATTGATCACCAAGAGCTTCACTTGACCCCAATTTCAAGTCATCAGCACTGATTCCAAGCCAGCCGCCCCCGCCACCGATGGTTTGGCTCACGATTGCAGGGCTCAAATTTCCTTCAGTAGCAACTAATTGGCCTTCATTTCTGATTGATAATTCGCCCGAATTTAGAAAACTCGATCGAAGAGTTTCTTTGTTACCCAAATGTGCTGTTCCATTAACTCGGCTGACTCGACCTCCACCACCGCCTATTGATTGGTTAAAAACAGCAGGTGAATGATCCCCTGATGTAATGATTCTTCCTTTGTTCAGCCAGATAAGATCTCCTGCGGATTGATCCCCAGAACCGCTTCCACTTCCTAACTGAGCATGCCCTTTGCCATGAACAACGCTTCCTCCACCGCCACCGATTGTCTGTTGAAGAACGGCCGGTGAATAATTTCCCTGTGATTGAAGATAGCCAGTATTCCTAATTTTATTGCTTTTGGATGATTGATTGCCTTCGCTGTTCAAGCTGCCAAGCCTGATATTACCCTCTCCATTGGTTTTCAGATGGTTAGTACCACCAATGAATCCCCCACCTCCGCCAATATTAGTACTAATAATAACTGGTGAATTGTCATTCAGTGTGAGAATTGAGCCGGTATTGCTTAAGTCAATTTTGCCTGCTGAAAGGTTGCCCTTTGAAGTCAATGAACCAAGTTTTAACTCTCCCTTTGCATAAGCCGAATAACCACCACCACCACCAATCGTTTGACTCATCAAGCCAACTGATCCATCTCCCTCACTTCTGAGTTCTGCATCATTTTGAATTTTGATTGGCCCGGCTGATAGTGCACCATTGGAGTTGACGGCTCCAAGACTCAGGTCACCTTGCGCGATGCCAATCCAACCTCCACCTCCGCCAATACTTTGGCTAACCAGTGTTGGGCTGAGATGCCCTGCAGTTCTTATAGTTTTTACGTTGTTGCTCAGCTGAATGCGACCTGACGAAAAGTCGCCAAGGTGTTTGGTGTGATGGCTGCCAAGATGAGCTGTTCCATCCACTCGGGTTACGCGTCCACCCCCCCCACCAATGGTTTGGACAAATACGCCCGGCGAATTCGTTCCCTCGGTAATTGCTGAGCCTCGATTGTTGAGTATCAGTTTCCCGGTTGATTGCAATCCAGATCCGTGTTGGCTTCCGAGTTGAGCATGATCCTTACCATTAATTACACTTCCACCACCACCACCTAGGCTTTGATGAATCAGTGCCGGTGAAAAATTCTGCGCTGAATAAAGGAAACCTTTGTTATTAAGCTCACTTCTCTTTGATCGTTGATCACCAGAACCGTTTTTGCTTCCCAGCTCCAAACGTCCATAGTTCTTCCGTGCATCTCCACCTCCCCCGCCTATTCCATCGAGTTGTAATGGCGTCGAATCGTGTCCGAAGGAATAGATGTTTCCAGTATTGATAACAGTAACTTCTCCGCCCTTGGCTTCTTCTGAGCTAGTTGATCCGAGATGAAGATTTCCACTATTGATACTTGAAGCCACTCGTCCACCACCACCACCAAGACTTCTTGCAAGAATTCCTACACCTCCTTCTCCAGTGGTTCTGATTGTCCCCCGATTCAAAATTGCGATATCACCACCGTTACCGCCAACTCCAACCTTGCTACCCATCGTGACAAGATCTTGAGTTGTTCCAACATCACCGCCACCTCCCCCAAGTGACATTGCAAATACACCTATTCCATTTTTGCCACGAGATTCAATGATCCCTGTTTTCTGATTAACAACTTCTATGTCTCCACCATGTCCACCATCTCCTCCTGTTCCGCCAAGATTCACTTTGATTGGTGATGTGCTCGATACGGAACCTCCACCACCTCCGATTGATTGAACATATAATCCATAGCTTGAATCTCCGTGTACTGATACATAACCTTTATTGCTAACGACAGCTGTATCTCCATTCCCCCCTTTTCCTGATGTTCCACCGAGGTGCATCAACATGTCTGATGCCGCCAGGATGGGGCCTGCTTGTAGTGCAACTCTTCCGCCACCACCTCCAAGACTTTGAGATATCAAGCCATGTGCTTGTTCGCCTAACGTCGTGATGTTTGTTGTTGAATCTATATTGATTTCCCCTCCATCGCCACCTTCTCCTCCTTGGCCACCTACCGCTATAAAACCTTTCAAATCGTCAGACTTCAGTAAATCTCTGTCTCCGGTAGTCGTTACATTCGTTGAACCACCGCCGCCACCAATGCTTTGCACAAAGAGTCCTGCAGAGTTGTTTCCAGCAGTTCGTAAATCAGCAATGCTTGTAACGTTGACAACACCTCCATTTCCGCCGTCACCGGATTGACTTCCAAGCTCACCCTGAATGGTTGCTTTTGATCCACGGTTAGTTACATGGCTAGCGTTACCACCTCCACCGCCGATGGCTTGGATTTGAATGGCATTGGATGATGCACCTTGTGTTGTAATAATTGCATCTTCGATTTCAATTGAAGCGTTCCCTGTAGATCCTCCTTTCCCCCCGTTAGCACCAAGAGCAAGACTGATTTGGTAATCCCCTTTTCCGGTTTTGGCATTCACTGACCCCGCATTTCCACCACCTCCACCAATGGTCTGAGCCTGCAATCCGCTTGAATTAGCTCCTTCGGTTGCGATCACCAAATTTTGCAGATCCACGGCAACTGCGCCGCTGTTGCCGCCACTTCCACCTCTGCCTCCTTTTGATACTGAAGCACCGAGCGAGAATTCATTGGAGCTACTTCTGCTCACATTTTGCACCAGTGATCCATTCCCTCCACCCCCTCCAATGCTTTGGAGCATCACACCAGGGCTTGCATGACCATATGTAAATACACCTAATTTTTTATCCTCTTTGCTGACAAGACGTACTGCTTTCGCCTCACCAGCTCCACCACCGGATGCACCGAGCGAAAAACCAGTTGCCATATTTTTAGCGCTTCCCTTTGCATTACTGGCATTAAAAATTGCTCCTGCTTTACCACCACCGCCGCCGATTGATTGGATTGTGATTCCTGATGAAATATGGCCTTGAGTTGTCACTAAGCCATTAATCGATGCTGTGGCGTCAGCACCATTGCCTCCCAGTCCGCCCTTACCACCGAGCGCCCCTGTTAGACCAAGACTAAATTTATTCTCTGATTCATGGCCTTCGGCTTTTACGTTCGCTGCAACACTGCCACCACGTCCGCCGCCGCCACCGATCGATTGAATGAGTACGCCTTCGGAATGTGCCGATTTTGTGCTGACCGATAGGTCAGCATTCAGATCGACGCGTTTACTTCCGCCGCCACGACCTCCCCGACCACCCATGGTAAATCCCACGGAGATATTTCCAGCGCTGTTACCTGCGTTTGAATTTGATCCTATTCCACCGCCACCGCCGATACTTTGAAGAACTAGTCCAGGGGAGTTGATTCCATGAGTGGCAACTTGGATCTTCGACCTTCTTCCCAGAAGATCAAGTGAAACCTCACCAGATCGTCCTCCGCCACCACCTTTTGCACCTTTGCTCACGGAGGCGCCAAATGTATATTCGCTCTTTGAATTGTTTGTATTCGTTGTTGTTACACTCCCGCCGCGACCGCCTCCGCCTCCAATACTTTGCAGGCCTAAGCCGAGAGAGTTGTTTCCTTCAGTTTGGACAAAAAGTCTCCCGTTGCTTCGATAGTTGATATCACCTGCGTTTCCGCCACCTCCTCCGCGACCGCCAAAGTTCATTGCAACAGGGATTGAGATTGAGCCCTCTTCGTTCCCTTCTGTTGTCGGAGTGGTTGTTGTTGTGCCTCCGCTTCCGCCGCCTCCACCAATGCTTTGGATCAAGCCTCCATCACTTCCTGTTCGTACCGTGAGAATTTTTCCTTCAATATTGACATTAATATCTCCTGCATCTCCACCACTACCACCTTTTCCTGATTTACTTACTCCGAAATTCATGGTGTAACCTTTTTTCTCTTTATCTTCTTTGTCTTTCTCGTTTGTATTCCCGCCTTCTTTGCTCTCTTCTTGTTTTATATTTTCTTCAATTTTTTCTTCCTCCTTGTTTTCATTGTCTTCATAGCTAGTGGTACTTGTATTGCTCACATTTCCGCCCTGTCCCCCACCGCCACCAATTGATTGGATGATCAGTGCAGTGGACTGGTAGCCCAGTGTTGTCAGATCCAGTGTGGCGTGTGTACTGACATCAGACCCTGATCCTGCTTTGCCCCCCTTGGTGCCGAAGTCGAATGATCCTGAAAAGGCTGATCCGGTGGAGTTGGTGACCGTACCTCCACCTGCTCCACCTCCACCACCAATGGATTGCACAATTATTGATGGCGAAGCTGCCTTTTCAGTCTTCAAACGGAGATTGAGTGTCTCTCTCCTTGCCCCAAGATTCACAACCCCGCCGTTTCCTGCATTTCCCCCACTTCCTGTGACTGTTCCTAATCCGCCAATACTGTATTGGGATGCTTTGACGACCTCGGCATTGTCTGTTGTACTGCCTCCAATTCCACCACCACCTCCAATGGACTGGGCAACAATTGCTGGTGCATTAATTCCCTTGGTGTTGATCTGCAGTTGCTTTTGATCTTTATTGCTGATGGATACTTCTCCTCCATCATGGCCTTCCCCTCCATCACCACCGAGTATGAAATTGATGTAGGCATCGTTTCTCTCTTTTGTCTCACCTTCTTCTTCCAGATCTTCCTCTATCTCTTCGTCTTCTTCCTCAAATTCACCCTCATCTGCTTCATCCTGTGAACTTGTTGCTGTGAAGCTTCCACCTGCTCCACCACCTCCACCGATTGATTGACCTACCAGTCCAATCGCCCCAATTCCCTCCGTAGCAATTAAACCCTGTGCATCAATACTGACGTCTCCCCCACTGGCACCTTCTCCACCAACTCCCCAATCTTCCCCACCAATTCCTCCTAATTTGATTGACCCACCACCTTCAGCAATAATTGAATCTCCATCGATTGATGTTGTCCTATTACTCACTAGGGTGCTTCCACCAGATCCACCGCCACCACCCACTGATTGCGCAAAAAGTCCATAGGCAAAGGCTCCTAAGGTTTTAATTTGTATTGGCGCAAATGATTTTCTTTCCTTATCCGAGTTGATCCATACATCTCCTCCCTTTCCTCCTGTTCCACCCTCACCCCCAAGACTGACTCCACCAATCACGGATGTCTCGGAAATTACCTCCACGTTATTGACTGAAGTGCTATTACCACCGGCTCCACCCCCGCCACCAATTGATTGGCCGTAAATACCTGCTGCAAAATGACCTGTTGTACTGATTAATGGTGATGTGTTGTTGATACGAACATTTCCACCTGATCCTCCTTTGCCTGCTTTTCCGCCGAGGTTGACATCGATTGTGTAAGCCTTTTTTTCTTCTGATTCATCAATTTCGATGCTGGTGTTGTCTGTCGAGCTGCTCCCTCCATTGCCACCACCACCGCCAACAGATTGCCCAAAGATTCCAAATGAGTGTTGTCCTCTACGCGTTTGGTCTCTTCCTCCTGTCTTGATGATGCTTCTGTTTGTAATCGTTACTTCACTTGCATCTCCACCCCCACTTCCATCTCCCCCTAAAACCACACTAAGGTTATTTGTTGCCGTTCCATAATTGCTGCTCTTTGACCTTGCACTTCCGCCCGTTCCGCCACCTCCTCCTACCGAAACTGCTTGTATTCCACTCGAAAAGTCTGCCTGAGTTCTTATCTCTTCACCCATACTGTTAATTTCCACGCTTCCTGCATCTCCACCAGCGCCACCGCGTCCACCGACAACTACACCTCCATCGATTGAACCCAATCCACTTTCAGACTCTCCAGCAACAGTGATTGTCCCGTTATAAGCGGATCCGCCCATCCCGCCGCCACCACCGATAGATTGGGCGAAAAGGCCTGGTGAGAATCGTCCATCCGTCCGTAATAGATGTTGTTCACCAGTTCTGATTTTACCTGTGTTTAGTACAACGATATTTCCGCCATCTCCTGCCCAACCACCATTTCCGCCAATGACCGAGTTGAGCTGAATCTGAGTTTCACCAGTAAGGCTGATTGATCCAGACTTACTTGAACCTCCTGTTCCGCCTCCACCCCCAATACTTTGGGCAATAACACCGGGAGAATAATCACCACTTGTTGTGATGCTGCCCCTTTCTAGGACTTCAATACTCACATTTGAACCGCTCCCTCCATCGCCTCCTTCCCCTCCCTGTGGCTCACTCCCTCCCCCAACAGTATTGCCAAAATTTGCAATTCCTACACTTGCCGAATCTTTCCCGGCAATGGTTATTTCTCCTCGAGTTGCTGTTCCTCCATGTCCACCACCGCCACCAATCGATTGAGCAATAATTCCTGGTGCGTGCGATGATGTTGTTCTTCTTGCTTCGCTCCATCCCGTTCTTAGATCACCCTTGATGCTTAGTTCGATCTTTCCGGCGTCACTGCCTGAGCCACCATTTCCCCCTAGATTTACATTTGCACTGAGAGCATCTTCCCCACTCAGACTTGCACTTAGTGTTGATGAATTTCCTCCATTGCCGCCACCGCCGCCAATGGATTGAACAACAATTGCAGGCGCAAATGCACCACTTGTTTGCACTAAGCTTTTTGTTTGAGCGAATTCGTTTTCATATTCAATGGTGATGTCCCCTCCTTTATTACCATCTCCGGCAGACCCTCCAAGGTTTGCTCCTGCTGTAAACGTATTTTTTGTTGAACCGGTCGCTGAAACTGTATGGCTTGAACCTCCGTTTCCTCCGCCCCCACCAATTGACTGCACCGCGAGGCCTGGCGAATGATCAGCCTCGGTTTCGATTTGTGATCCGATCTTGATCTCTACATCACCGCCTGATCCTCCTGCCGCTCCACTCCCGCCAATCGATGCGGTTGCGTCGATAGCACCGTCTCCACCTGCCGACAAGGAATAGTTCAACGATGTTCCACCGTTTCCTCCACCTCCTCCAATACTTTGAAGAATTATTCCTGGTGAAAATTCATCCCTTGTGTGAATTCCACCTTGTAAACCATCTAGATCGATTCCCCCTCCTGTTCCTCCTTCGCTACCACTACCACCCATAGACACACCACCACTTGCACTTCCATCCCCACCAATCGTTCCAGACAGGCTCATGCTCGATCCGCCATTTCCACCACCACCACCAATGGCTTGCGCAATCAATCCTGGTGAGAATTTTCCGTAGGTCTCGATTGCGCTGATTTTTTTACTGCTGATTTCAATAGTTCCTGCGTTTCCACCTGCCCCCCCCGGTCCGCCAATCGCCACGTTCGCTGTGACGGCTGCTTCGGCTGAAATGCTCGCAGAGCCTGAGGTCGCCACCCCGCCGTGTCCGCCTCCGCCACCGATTGTTTGAATAATGACTCCTGGTGAAAATCCTGATCTTTTCAGCGGATCTACAGCCGCATCATTGCCGCTCTTGATGACTCCTCCAAGATTCAGAGTGATGTTATTTCCGTTCCCACCCATACCGGCACTTCCGCCGATTGTTGCTACTGCACTTATATTTGGATATGGACTAATAGCCATACTTCCACTTGTCGCCCCGCCACCATCTCCACCACCACCACCAATACTTTGTAGCAGTAATACAGGTGAAAGTGCATTGTTTGTATACGCTAATCCTTCGAAATCAAGGTAAACCTCTCCTGCATCTCCTCCGCCTTCACCAGCTCCCCCGATGCCTACGCCAATGCTTGCGGTACTTGACGCATCCGCTGTCGTTGATGATCCTCCACTGCCACCGCCACCACCGATACTTCTGATTTTTATTGCCGGCGAAAATAAACCTTGTGTTGTGCTGCTCCCTTGATAAGTAAGGGTTACATCTCCACCATTCATTCCCTCACCTCCACTTCCTCCAATAGCCACTGATGCAGATGCAATTCCTCCTGCATTCATGCTTGTGGCTGAGCCTCCATCTCCACCACCACCACCGATGCTGCTGATTGACAGGCCCGGTGACATGAAGCCGGAAGTTTCTGTTTTTCCTTTCAGATATGCCGTTACATTCTCACCACTTCCTCCTGCTCCTCCTTGCCCCCCTGCACTTACTGAGGCTGATACTGTCAGACTTGCTCCGTATGTGCTGGATTGGCCACCTTGACCACCACCACCACCCACGCTCATCATGCTGATGGCAGGTGAGAAGGCTCGTTGAGTTTTTACAGATAATTCAATTGATTCATCAATATCCGATCCAAAGTTGATGACACCAGCATCTCCTCCATCTCCGCCTTGTCCTCCAACAGTAACGCTTATCGATGGCTCTGGGCTTAATGTGAGAGAGGTTGCACTTCCTCCACTTCCGCCACCACCACCAATTCCTTGAACAAGTATTCCTGGTGAAAAAATGCCATGCGTAATGATCTTAGTGCTTTCACCAAAGACATCTTGAAAAGCATTAATTTCCCCTGCATTTCCACCTCCACCGCCTTCGCCACCACCGCCAACTGAAACTTGGCCTGTGTCAGCACTACTTACATCACCGCCATGACCTCCACCACCACCAATGCTCTGTAGAACGAGCCCTGGTGAAAATCCCCGCCATGTTCCAAGCGTTGATTGATTCAATACCGCCGTGACATTTCCGCCATCACCACCATCTCCTCCCGATGAGCCAACGTTGATTGTTCCTGTATTGGTTCCTGCGTTACCTCCGCCCCCGCCTACCGATTGGACAATGACGGCAGGTGAAAAGAATCCTTCTCTTGTTGTGGTGTTTAATTTGAAATGTTCACCTGTCTCGATCAATCCGTTGTTTTGCAACGTGATTGCTGCCTCCCCGCCATCTCCTCCTCCCCCTGCGTCGGATCCAACAGTAATCAGGCTTGTTTGTGATCCGACTGAACCACCACCTCCACCAATGCTTTGGCTGAGAATTCCTGGTGCGTAATTTCCATTTGTTTTGATGATGCCTGCATCCAGGTTCACCGATACGGTTTGAGCCTCTCCTCCCAATCCACCTTCTGAGCTTCCCAGTGTGACTGCCGAATAGCTATCCGGAACTGAACCTCCACTGCCGCCCACGCTTTGGGCATTAATCCCGATCGCCCCAATTCCCGTGGTTGTAATCAGTCCCGTGTGTGTGACATTGATTTTCCCACCACCACCCCCTGTTCCCCCTGCGCCACCGAAGGTCACCAGGGAGATTCCTGTTGCACTTGCGTTTCCGCCTTGTCCACCCACTGATTGAGCCAATAGGCCGGCTCCGCCTGCGCAGCTCTCACCGTCCTCAGTGTTGCTGCATTGTTGATCAGTTATTTCGAGCTCAATAATTCCATCATTGTTAATGGTTATATCGCCTGCAAATCCACCTCCACCACCTCGATCTTTATCTGGGCAGCCACCAATTGAATCGCAGTCTCCTCCATCACCACCGATACCACCTGCGCTTTGAGCCAATCCACCGATTGGAATCAATTCGTTTCCACTACTCAACGCTCTTAGCTCTACATTTTTATTGATTGTCAATGTGGTTGGCGGAGCTTCGCTTTCCGCATTGCCTCCGTTACCACCTTTGCCACCATTGGCGTCTACTGATATTGAAGAACTTGCCCCACCTTTTCCGCCATTTCCGCCAATGCTTGAAGCAATTGCTCCTACAATGTACGATCCCCCAGATTCTGTTACTTGCGATGTTTGGATTTTGATCCTATTGCTTACGTCGTAGCTATCAGCCGAGCCTAGATTTACACTTACTTTCCCGCCATTCCCGCCGTCTCCACCTTTTCCACCTGTGGCATGGCAATCCGTTACTTTTAGTATGTCGTCACAATTTCCGTCCGAACCTTTGTTGCCATTTCCACCCTGTGATTGAGCTCCTGTATACCAGCTATAAAATTCCCCTGTTGTTGCTGGCAGGCTTTCAATATTGAAATCAATTGTCGCTCCATTCCCGCCTGGATTTCCACCTCCACCCGTGAAATAAAGATAGACCGGAACGAAATTCTCCGAACCATCTTCGAAATCACTTGGATATGTATAAGGATTTTCGCTGCTTGGTAAATTGCTGCTTTGGGCGATACTTTCTCCACCATTAATAATGGCAGCAAACGCAACTGCGCTAAGGCAATATCTCCAGATCGTGTTGCTTGCTTTTCTCATGCAACTTCGTTCTCACTTTGACGCTAGTTAGCCGCTTTGTTCCGTCTTGAAGGCTGGACCAGTTTTCTGATCTGCCTATCAGACATTTTTCGCCTCAGAGCGGATGGATCACGTGGATGGCGACGCCCCAGATCTGCACTTCGCCGCAGCAATGAAGCTCCAGTGGCGGATAGTCCGGATGGGCGGCTTCCAGGCGCAACCGGCCGCGATGACGCATCAGGCGTTTGAGGGTGAAGGCACCGTCGAGCACAGCCACAACCACCTGGCCCGGGCGCGGGTCGAGGCTGCGATCGACTACCAGAAGATCGCCGTCGTGGATGCCGGCGTCGGTCATTGATTCGCCGCTCACATGCAGGAAAAAGGTGCTGCTGGGATGCCGGATCAGTTGTTCATTGAGGTCGATCCCCACATCGACGTAGTCATCGGCGGGGGACGGGAAGCCGGCGGTGACCCGTTCCCCAGCCAGGGGCAGCGTGAGCCGACTGCGCTTGGGCTGCAGGGGCAGCGGTCTGTGTTGGAGCTCCACGGCGGCAGCAACAGCTGACTAAATAGTACGTATGTACTGATTCCTGTGGGGAGGATTCGGTGAGGATGGTGCCCTTCGAAATCTGGTGTTGGCTGACTCCCCTTACCTCGTGGCCATGGCGCTGATCGATCAGCAGGGCCAGCGCGCTTTGCCCCTGGGGGGGCGGTCTCAGAAAGAGGTGGCTCCGCAGGGTGAGGCTCCGGATGCGTTGGGCCATGCTCTGGTGCTGGAGCTGTTGCTGAGGGTGTGGCAGCGCAGTGATCAGGGTGTGCTGCAGCGTGCGGCTGGAGCCGACAGCCTGCTGCTGGTGGAGCTGCCGATGGAACGGCTGCCGGAGGACGTGCCCAGGCTCAAGGCGGACTGGTTGAACACAGGGGATACGGCCGCGTTCAAAGCGGGATTGCAGGCTTTGTCCCCGCGGGCCTGGACGGTTTCGATCGAAAAATTCAAGCCGGTGGCTCTGCAGCCGTTGTGGTGAGGGGTGCTTGCTCCCAGATGTTCACGGCCACGGAATAGCGTTCGCCTTCGAACGGGTTGATCCGATGCAGGATGCCGGGGGAGAACAGCACCAGGCGGTTCACCACCGGTGGGATCGAGATCACCGAGCGGAATGTGGGTAACGGCCCCTGGTATCCGTTCTTGATCGGAGGATTGTCGGCCACGAGCAGTTCGCCGCCAGCGCAGCTCACGTGGGGGTAGAACACGGTGGACAGCAACGGAAGCAAGAAACGGCCGCTGCGTCGACCTTCCAGCTCGTCCTTGTCGATGTGCCAGTCGAGATCGTTGTTGGTGTTGCACCACCACTCGACTCCGGCCCGCTGGGGGGCGAACGGTGTTGCCACAGGGAGCAGGGCCTCGTCGAGGTAGCGATCGACAACGGCTTGCTGAGCGGTTGCGTGAATCGAGCGGGGAGAACCGGTTTCGGGTCGCCAGCTGAATTGAGCATCGCCGTCATGTTGCTCCTTGAGCCGCCCATGGATGTCACAGAGGTCGCGTAGGTCCTGGAGGGTGCTGGCGGGCAGAAGGTTGTCGATGACGTGCAGCAAAGTCAGGCCTCCCCAGCAGCTTGTGCTTGCAGGCGCATCACGTATTGAAACGCCTCACTGTCGGTGTCACGAGCAATTTTTTTGAGCCCAAAGCTGTCGCGGCGTTCGATCATGCGATCGATGCTTTTGCAGGACACTTTCTTTTTCTTGGGAACTTTGATCAAAGGCGGCTGAAAGCTGGCGTCTTGATTCTCCAAGAGATGAAGAATGCTGGGAATGGCGATTTCAGCCAACGGCCAAATGCGATGCGGCTTTCTCTTGAAGTAATCGTCTTTGAAGAAGTAGTTGTAAATGACGCCGAACGTTTTGAAGACCGACCAGGGCATGTAGGCACCGCAAACTCGCCCGCTGCGGAGTTTTGAAGCGTCTCCATCCAGCATTTCTGTGGCGAAGCGCTTGAGTCGAGGATCGGCGACGGCTGGTGCTGCCCATTTCCAAGCGCTTTTTTTGTCGTAGCGAAATGCGCTGTTGCCGCAGCCAATGCGGTGGTTCTGGAGCTGATCTTTGGCTTTGGCAGACACCAGCAGATCGGTATCGGTGTGAATCAGGACTTTGTCGTGACTGTGGTGATCGGCCAGCGCCGTTTTGATCAGTTCACACAGGGCATAGGCCGTGCAGGGCCGCCAGGTGGGTTGCCTGCGTTCGGTGAAAACAATGCTGTGCCCCTCCCTTTCGGCGAAGGCGGTGAGCTCGGATTGGAGATCCGAGTGACTCTCCAGAGACACGTGGAAGTAATGACGCAGCTCGAAGGGTGCAAGAAACACCCTGTAGTTCTCCAGTTGTCGGGCGATGTGTTCAATCGACTGGCCATGAATCGGAGACAGCAGAGCCAGACGCATGGTCGAGGAGCAGAGATCAGCGGCCATCGCTGAACCCTAGGCGCGGTGATAAGGGTTGCCTTGGACAATCGCCTGGGCCCGGAACAGTTGTTCCACGAGCATCAGCCGCGCCAGTTCGTGGGGGAAGGTCATCGGGGAGAGGCTCAGACGCCATTGGGCCTGAGCCTTGAGCTCAGCTGTGAGACCGTCGGCTCCACCAATCACAAAGGCCAGCCGCTGGTTGCCGAATTGTTCGAGTCGTTGCGCGAAAGGCACCGACGCCAAGGTGTCGCCCTGCTCCATCAGCGCAATCAGGGTTTCATCGGGCCGTAGGGCCGCTCTGATGGCATCGGCTTCCTTGTCTGGGTTGCTGTCGCGAAGTTCGCTGATGGTTAGCCCAGGTAGGCGTTTGAGGTACAGGTCAATACCGTCTTGAATCCAGCCACGACGAACTTTGCCCACCGCAAGAATCCGGCAACGGGCCGGGTTCAAGCGTCGTCTCCCTCGTCCTCGAGCAGCAGCTGCCCGAAAGCCACATACAGGCTTTCCTCCTCGCTACCGGGGTCAACCTTCGGCCGTTTCGGCTGGGTGTTTTTTCCGGGTCCGGGCTGGCTGCGCGCTGGTGCGGAAAGGGCTGGGGTGTCTTCGTTGCTGTTGAACGGCAACGGTTGAGCCGATGGTTTGCGTTGGGCCTCCAACTGTTTGAGGCGGGCCATCAGATGCTCAGGAATGGTGCCGTCTTGGCTGGCCTTCATCAGTTCTCGGAAGAGCTCCTCCGGGTTCTTCTCGGTCTCAACGCGATGGCGCATCTGGCTGGCTTTGGGAGCGGCTGAAGGCTTCTCCGGTTCCGGCAGGCGTGCAGGGAGTTGACGCCCCAACTCACGCAGGCGCTCGAGGCTTCGGGGATCAAAACTCATGGTTCAAGCGCAACCGAGGCTCTCGCGGGTGCTGCGGCCCGTGACGGAATTCGTTCCGTCGGCAACGGCGCAGAGATTTTTGAGTTGGTCACCGCGCATGGGAACGTCGGTGAAGTCGGCTCCCGTGATCAACACATCGCTGAAGCGAGTGTTGAAGGCAAAAGCCCCCTCCAGCACGGCATCCTCAAGGTTGGTCCCTGTCATCACAGCGGCGTCCAGGGTGGCTTCGCGCAGATCGGTGCCACTGAGGTCGGCGTCCTGCAGCTTGGCGCCGTAGAGGCTGGCTCCCCGCAGGTCCGATCCGGAGAGGTTGGCCTCGCGCAGGTTGCTGAGGTTGAAGGTGGCCCCCCGCAGGTCTTTGTTCGAATAGTCGGCACCGATCAACACCTGTTTGGCCACATCCATCGCAGCGTGGGCCGGAGCCGCCAACAGCCACTGGCATGTGAACACCACCAAAGAGATCAGTACGGCCGTGAAGCGTCTGCGCATGATCGGAACCATCACCGCTGAACCCTAGAACTGTTCCTGGGGGGAATGGTTTGAACCAAGACGTGATGGTTTAAGCCGGTGGAGTCTCAATGCAGCGGTAGCTGGGCGGAGCAGCAGGCCTTGCAGCAGCTGGAAGCGCAGGGATGGCGGTTGCTGGACCGCAACTGGCACTGCCGCTGGGGCGAGCTCGATCTGGTGCTGGAGCGGCAGCAGCAGCTGTTGGTGGTGGAGGTGAAAGGCCGTCGCACTGGTTGTCGGGACCGCCATGGCCTTGATGCCTTTCACCCCGCCAAACGGCGCCGCATGGCTCGTGCGATCAGTAGTTGGAGAGCTGTGCATCCGGCGTCAGCGGAGCAGCTGCTCCGGGTCAAGCTGGCCCTTGTTCCCTTGATGAAATCCCGCCGAACGATTCGCTGGATTGATGTGGAACGGCTGTGCTGATGCACAGTTGAGCCATGGGTTTCTCCGGACATCACGCCCGCAAGCGTTTCGGTCAGCACTGGTTGCGGGACGACTCAGTACTGCAACGAATTATCGAGGCTGCTGATTTGCAGTCCTCCGATCGGGTGCTTGAGGTGGGTCCCGGTCGGGGGGCGTTAACGGAGCGTCTGCTGGCCGAGGGGGTGAAGGCGGTGCATGCGATTGAGCTCGACCGCGATCTGGTGGACGGTCTTCAGGAGCGTTTTGAGGCTCAGCCTGAGTTCAGCCTCCATCAAGGGGATGTTCTCGAAGCTCCACTTGAATTGAGCGATGGCCGCATCGCCGACAAGGTGGTGGCCAACATCCCTTACAACATCACTGGCCCGCTGCTGGAGCGGTTGGTGGGCCGATTGGATCGGCCGGTGGATCCGCCCTACCAACGGCTGGTGTTGCTTGTGCAGAAGGAAGTGGCGGAACGGATTCGTGCTCGGCCCGGCCACAGCAGTTTCAGCGCTCTGAGCGTTCGCATGCAGTTGCTGGCCCGGTGCAGTTCGGTTTGTCCGGTGCCGCCGCGCTGTTTCCAGCCTCCACCAAAGGTGCAATCAGAAGTGATCTGCCTGGATCCCTTGCCGGCCTCGGAGCGGGTGGAGCCAGCTTTGGCTGTCCGGGTGGAATCGCTGCTGAAGCAGGCGTTTTTGGCGCGGCGCAAGATGTTGCGCAACACCCTGGCGGGCGTGGCTGAGCCACAGCGCTTAAAAGATCTGGCGGCCTCTTCAGGTTTCAGCCTGCAGCAACGCCCTCAGGAACTCGCGCCCGACACCTGGGTCGCCCTGGCCAGGGGTTTGAATCGGACCGACTGAACAACCACCATGATCACGGTGACGGCCCCGGCCAAAGTCAATCTGCACCTTGAGGTTCTGGGGCTGCGGTCGGACGGTTTCCACGAGCTGGCCATGGTGATGCAGAGCATCGACTTGGCGGATCGCCTGAGCTTTGAGAACACCGCCGATGCTCAACTCAGCCTCACGTGCGATGACACCAGCCTCAGTGTCGGCGACGACAACCTGATCATCAAGGCGGCCCAACTGCTCAGGGACCGTTCTGGTTTCAGTGAACTGGGGGCGTCGATTCATCTGGAGAAGCGCATCCCCATCGGAGCTGGCCTGGCTGGTGGCTCCAGCGACGGCGCCGCAGCATTGGTGGGACTGAATGCCCTGTGGGGGTTGGGCCATAGCCCAGCGGCGCTGGAGCGAATGGCCGCTGAGCTCGGTTCAGACATGCCCTTCTGTGTGGCCGGAGGATGTCAGCTCTGTTTCGGGCGAGGTGAACAACTGGAAGCCGTGTCGCCAACGCCCCAACCCCTGGCGGTGCTTTTGGTCAAAGACCCCACGGTGAGCGTCTCAACGCCCTGGGCCTACAAGCGTTGCCGTGAGCTCAATCAATCCCAATACCTCGCTGATGAGGCGGCTTTTGAACAACGCCGGCAAGCCTTGCGCAGCATCGATTGGCTCCACCCTTTGCGCAGCGATCTGCCACCTCCCTTGCGCAATGACCTGCAGGAGGTGGTCGCTCCTGAAACAGCTGCGGTGCGTTCGGCGCTCGATTTGTTGAAGAGCGTTCCGCACAGCCTGGCAGTGGCAATGAGCGGTTCTGGACCCAGTTGTTTCGCGCTGTTCTCCGATCTGGCGTCATGCCGCCAGGCGCAGGATCAGCTCACCCCCCAGCTGGAGCGCAGCGGCTTGAAGGCTTGGTCTTGCGCCCTCCGCAGCGATGGCGTGAGGATCGAGGCATGACTGACGCCCCCACACCACAGAGCCCCGAACCAAGGGATCCGCGTAAAGGTCCGCTGAGTTTTCTCTCCGGAGCGCTGACGGCTGGGCTTTTGGCCTGGCTGGCCCTGGGCCTGAGTCGGCGGATGGTGGTGTATTTCGCTGTTCACCCCCCGCATTACAGCTCGCCGATTGCCCAAAACATCGCCGTCACCCTCAAGACCCTGCTGGTGGGCTTGTCCTTCTTGGCCACCTTCAGCTCAGGGTTTGTGGCCCTTGGTTTGACCCTGGTGTTTCTTCGCAGTCTCTTTACGGCTCGCGATCAGAACCCTGCCTAGCGTCCGCTCATTGCCAGGGTTTGGATGACGCCCCACGACCTCGGCCAGCTGGCGTTGCTGCTGTCTCCGGCCATGCTGCTCTCCGTTTTGTTGTTGTTCACCTTCGCGGCTGGCGGTTGACCCTGCGCTGACTGAGATAGCTTGGCCTCACCACCCGGATTGGCCGGGATCACTGTGACGCCGTGGCAGGAACACTTCTCTTCAACGCCCTCCGGGAAGCCATCGACGAGGAGATGGGGAGAGACCCCCACGTCTGTGTGATGGGGGAGGACGTCGGCCATTACGGCGGCAGTTACAAGGTCACCAAGGATCTGGCGGAGAAATACGGCGATCTCAGGGTGCTCGACACTCCAATTGCTGAGAACGGCTTCACCGGAATGGCGGTTGGTGCCGCAATGACCGGCCTCCGGCCGATTGTTGAGGGCATGAACATGGGCTTCCTGCTCCTGGCCTTCAACCAGATCTCTAACAACATGGGGATGCTCCGCTACACCAGCGGCGGCAACTTCACCATTCCCACCGTGGTGCGCGGCCCTGGTGGTGTGGGTCGTCAGCTTGGCGCAGAGCACAGCCAACGGCTTGAGGCCTACTTCCATGCTGTCCCCGGCATCAAGATCGTGGCTTGCAGCACGCCCACCAATGCCAAAGGCCTGATGAAGGCCGCGATTCGCGACAACAATCCTGTGCTCTTCTTCGAGCACGTGTTGCTCTACAACCTCAGTGAGGAGCTCCCCGAAGGCGACTACACCTGTGCCCTCGATCAGGCTGATCTGGTTCAGGAAGGCACTGATGTGACGATCCTCACCTACTCCCGGATGCGTCATCACTGCCTCAAGGCCGTTGAGCAACTGGAGGCTGAGGGGGTGAGCGTTGAACTGATCGATCTCATCAGCCTCAAGCCCTTCGACATGGAGACGATTGGTCGCTCCATCCGGAAGACCAACAAGGTGATCGTGGTGGAGGAATGCATGAAGACCGGCGGCATCGGGGCCGAGTTGATTGCGCTGATCACCGAGCAGTGTTTCGACGACCTGGATGCTCGACCTGTGCGTCTCTCCAGTCAGGACATTCCCACCCCCTACAACGGTTCCCTGGAGAATCTCACGATCATTCAGCCGCATCAGATCGTTGAGGCGGCGCAGGCATTGGTCAACAAAGGCATCTGAAATTGATGGCGCGTTATCAGGGTTGGTTTGCCCTTGTTCTTGCCCTGGCGATCGCTGCCGGGATGTTTTTGGTTCGTACGCCGCTGGAACTGGGCCTCGATCTACGGGGCGGCAGTCAGCTCACCGTTGAAGTGAAGCCAGCCGGGGAAATCACTCGGGTCGGCTCCGAAGAGATGGAAGCAGTGAAAGCCGTTCTCGATCGTCGGGTCAACGGCCTTGGTGTGGCCGAGTCCACCCTGCAGACGGTTGGTGAGTCGCAGCTGGTGTTGCAGCTCCCCGGCGAACAGGATCCCACCGCCGCCGCGAGGGTTCTTGGTGATACGGCTCTGCTGGAATTTCGTTCCCAAAAGCCTGATACCGAAGCTGAGTTCCGTGGTCTGAGGCAGCTCCGCTCTCAGGTGGAAGCGATCCTCAGGTTGCGTGAGGATCAGATCCGCCGCGGTGAAACACCGGAGCCTCTGGATCTGGATCAGCTGAAGTCAACCCGGGAGACTCTGGGTCTTGATGGGCAGGCCAGCTCAGAGGAGGAGCAGCTCCGCGAGCTTCTGAAGAAGGTTGATTCCGATCTGCTCACGATGCTCGAGCCGGCAGCGCTGACGGGCAAGCAGCTGGTGACAGCAGGCCGACAACCGCTCCAGAACAACCCGAACAGTTGGGAGGTGACCCTCAATTTCGATGGTGAGGGTGCTGAGGCTTTCGCTGATCTCACCAAATCGATTGCCGGTACCGATCGGTTGCTTGCCATCACATTGGATGATCAGTTGATCAGCGCCGCCAGCGTTGGCCCCCAGTTCAAAAGCGCTGGAATCTCAGGTGGAGCAGCCACCATCAGCGGCAATTTCAGCGCGGAAACGGCCCGTGAGCTCGAGGTGAAGCTCCGGGGTGGCTCCCTGCCATTGCCCGTTGAGGTGATCGAGGTCCGCACCATCGGGCCCACGCTCGGAGCAGAGAACATCCGCCGCAGCCTGGTGGCAGCCCTCTCGGGTCTGGCTTTGGTGGCTGTGTTCATGGTGGTGGCCTATCGCCTGCCTGGGGCGGTGGCCGTGATGGCCCTCAGCCTCTATGCCCTGTTCAACCTGGCGGTGTACGCCTTGATCCCGGTCACCCTCACCTTGCCGGGAATCGCTGGTTTCATCCTCTCGATCGGCATGGCCGTGGATGCCAATGTGCTGATTTTTGAGCGCATCAAAGACGAATTGCGGCGGGGCAACACCTTGATCCGGTCGATCGATACAGGCTTCTCCGAGGCCTTTTCATCGATCGTTGATGGTCACCTGACCACGTTGATCAGCTGCGCAGCTCTCTTCTTCCTTGGCACCGGCCTGGTCAAGGGCTTTGCAGCGACCCTGGGCATCGGTGTTCTGCTGAGTTTGTTCACAGCTCTGACGTGCACCCGCACTCTGCTTCGTTTCCTGATGGGCTACGCCGGTCTGCGTCGTGCCAGCAATTTCCTGCCCACTGGGCAACTTCCTTCCCCCACCGCCTGAACCATGACTGAAGCATCGTCATCGGCACAAGCGGGCACGGTCCTCAGCCTGCGCTGGTCCCTCAGCAGCATGCGCCGCAAGGTGTGGCTGATTTCTGGTCTGGTGGTTTTGATCAGTCTGTTGGGCTTGTTGCTCAGCTGGTTGGATCCTGGGATTCGTGCTCCCCTCCGTCCGGGCTTGGATTTCACCGGCGGCACGCAGATCCAACTGGAGCGTCGTTGTGATGACGCATGCGCTGAGCTCAAGGCGATTGCGGTCTCGGATGTGATCCGCAACCTGGACCTGCCTCAAGAGGAGGGCCAACCTCTCCCCAATCTGGGCGCACCCCGGGTTCAGCTTCTGGATGGGGGGCAGTCGTTGTTGTTGCGCCTGCCAACGTTGTCGGCTGCCCAGGGCCAAGCGGTCATTGCGGCCGTTGAACCCGTCGCAGGGCCGTTCCTCTCCGGTGGTCAATCGGTCGACACCATCGGGCCGAGCCTGGGCAAGCAACTGCTTCGCAGCAGCCTGATTTCTCTGCTGGTGGCCTTCAGCGGTATTGCGGCCTACATCAGCTTCCGCTACGACCGCCGCTACGCCTTCCTTGCCCTTGTGGCGCTGGCCCATGACGTAGCGATCGTGTGTGGTGTCTTCGCCTGGCTCGGGGTTGTGCTTCAGCTAGAGGTGGACAGCTTGTTTGCGGTTTCACTGCTGACGATTGCTGGTTATTCGGTCAACGACACGGTGGTGGTCTTCGATCGCATCCGCGAACGCAGCAAGGACGCCGCCGACTTGCCCCTCTCATTGCAAGTGGATCAAGCGGTTTCTGCCACATTGACCCGCACCCTCTACACCAGCGGAACCACCTTGCTGCCCCTCTTGGCTCTCGTGTTTTTCGGGGGGGCAACGCTGTATTGGTTTGCGATCGCCCTTGCCCTCGGGGTTGTTGTTGGTTCCTGGTCGAGTATCGCCCTGGCACCGTCGCTGCTCACGCTCTGGGACAGCGCCCGTGACTAATCCCAGCGCCGGTTCAGAGCGCAGACGCCGTGCTGTTCCGGCCCGTTGGTTCCCGATTCTGTTGATCCTGCTGGCTCTCGGTGATCTGCGCACCGAAGTCCTGCTGCTCAGTGATCAGTTCACCATGACAGGGCTTGGTTATGCCATTCGGCATCATCAGCTTGCTGTGCTGGTCTTGCTGGGTTCCGGTTCTTTGTGGCGTCGCTTCGGTTAGCGCTTGGGGCTGTTGCCAAATTCACGCCAGATCGAATCCCAGGTGCGTTGTTTCACGTCGGCATTCCACTGCCCCTGGCTGTGGGTTGAGGCCCACCACGATTCGAACAGATCGTGGGCTTCCTCGTGCAGCAACTCAGGGTCAAGATTCTCGCGAACCAGCTGCATCACGGCCTGCCTCAGTTCCTCATAACGGGAGAAATTGAAGATGACGTCCAATCCGGTTCGTCTCAAGACCTCTTGGACACACTATTGGATTGAAGGGCGTCAAGATGGCTTCTTCGGTATCGCGGTGAACGTCATTGCTTTTCAAGCCTGAGCTACGACTCGATTGGTTGCTCAGGTTCCATGGAGTTGAATCCTGGTCTTAGTGAGGTGGTGTTTGGCTTGCGTGCCGAGGTGGAAGCGCTGAAGGCGCGGTTGAGCCGAATTGAACGGGGGCAGGAGGTTGCGGTCTCCGCGGCTTACTGGCAAGCGGTTGAGCGAGAGCGCGATTCGAGCGAGAAAAAGAAACGTCAGCTGCTCTGAAGAAGACAAAAAAATGGGACCCTCTCCCAAGAGCCCCAATGCTCGACGCGTCGTTCTCACGACTCAGTAAAAATACTTAGTCAGGGCTGGTCTCAGGTGTGACCCTTGTTACCAAGTGTTCAGTTCGATACACGATTGGTTTCTCGGCTCACGCCCAGCGATCCATGATCTGCTGCACCACCACGCGCTGCATCAGCACCTGAAGCACCACCACCAGGGGAAGGGCTAGCAGAACACCAGGAAGTCCCAACAGGGCACCAAGGCTGAGCTGAGCTGTTAAGGCCACGGTGGGCAGCAGATTCACGGTTTTGCGCAGCAACAGCGGTGTGAGCAGAAAAGCCTCCAGGTTCTGCAGCACCAGGCGGAACACCAGCACCGACACCATCAATTGCGGCGACTGCAGCAGGGCCAATCCCGCGGGCAGTAGCGTTGCAGCGGTAGGGCCGATGGTCGGCACGAATGTGAGCAGGCCACAGACCAGGGCACTCAACAGGGCCAGGGGGGCTTTCAGCAGCAACAGGCCGCCCCAAGTAAGCAGAAACACTGTGGTGGCGGAAAGGGTCATGCCACTGAGCCACCCCCCCAACGCTTGACGGCATTCATCGAGCAGATGTTCCATCTGCTGACGTGCCGGTCGGGGCGTCATAGCCACCACCATGCGCCGATGGGCGTTGGGATCCAAGGCCAGCAGGATCGCGAGCAGAACCATCAAGAACAGTTGAATCAGCGAGTTCGCTGCACCTCCTGCGAAACCCAGCAACGGCTGAAGCCCTTTCAGATTGAGGCCCTCACCCAAAGCGTCATTCAGTTGCGCCAGGCGAGGCTCATTGCTCAGCAGGTCGGACACCTTGCTGACCAACTGCGGTAGATCCCGACCCAGTTGTTGGAACTGGCTGATCAGCTCCGGAACCAGCAGTTGCCCAAGCAGTCCCCCGGCCAAGATCAAAATCCCCAGCACGACAGCCAGGGCCTGGGGGCGCTCCAGTGGGGATCGCTTCTGAAGCTGAACAATCAGCACATCAAGGGCGACGGCTACAACCACGGCGCCGAATAGCACAAGGAGCACCCAGCGCAGGTGCCAGAGCAGCAGCACCAGCACCACAAGGGTGAGGGCAACGAGAAACGTGCCGGCTGTCATCGTGCCGGCTCCAGACGTTTCCAGCGGTCCAGCACATCGTGGATCAGCACCTCACGGATGATCACCTGCAGCACCACCGCCAGCGGCAGCGCCATCAACAGGCCGAGAGGTCCGAACAGCAACGTGAACAGAAATTGCGCTGCCAGGGTCAACCCTGGGAGCAGCTTCACCTGGTGGTGCATCACCGATGGTGTGATCACATAACTCTCGATGTTCTGGATCACCACGTAGGCACCCAGCACCGCAGCTGCTTTCCAGGGGGCATCCAACAGGGCTACCGCCATCGGAAAGATTGTGCTCATCGTGGGTCCCAGATTGGGAATCACGTTCAAAAGGCCTGCAAGGAGTGCATTGGCCAGAACGAGCTTCACTCCCAAAAGTGTTAACGCAATGCTGCACAGCACAAACACGGCTAGGGAGCTGATCAGCACACCCACCATCCAGCTGCTCAACGCAGCACCGCATTGATCCAGGATGCGGCGCCCCCGGCGTCGGTAGAAGGAGGGAATCAACTGAAGCCCAACACTCCGATAGGCCTGGGGCTGAATGCTGATCATCAGGGCCACCGCCACCACGAACAACAGACGCAGAACACCGTTGCCGAGGTTGCCCGCTAAACCGAGCAGACCCAGCAATCCATTGCCCACGCCAGCGGCGAGTGATGAACCGTCGGGCACGAGCTGGCGTGGACCGTTCAGGCCCAGTTCGTTGAGATCGGGGAATGCATCGACGCCATAAATGGACGCACTGATGCTGTCGATCCAACCGAGGCCTAGTCGAACCAGGGTCTGCCCTGCTTCCGGCAGCTTCTGCAACAACAGTGCAAATTCCTCGAGGAAAGGAGGGACAACAACGCCTGCCGCACCTGCCGCCACCAACAACAGCCCAACGATGCAGAGCAGCACGGCCAGGGGCCTCTGCATCGGCTGCCGCTCTCGAAGGATGCCCACCAGCGTGCACAACGCCATGGCTAGAACCACTGCTGCAAAAATCAGCAGCAGCAGATCACGCAGCGACCACAGCAGAACGATGGCTGCAATGAAGGCTGTCAATGACAGCCACTGGGGCAGTCTCAAGCTTGTTGATCGTCGGCCCCGTCAGTCTGATCGGAATCCTGGCTTTGTGAATAACCCAAGCCATTGGCATCGGCGTAGCGCTGGGCGAAGCGCATGAACCGTTCGAAGTCCTCTTCGGATTTCCATGAATAAACGGCTTCAAGGGCACTGGCGGTGCCGTTTACGAATTTGCCATTCACTTCGCGGGTGACCATTTCGCCTTCTTCATCCACCATCCACATTCCGGTGATGTCACCCATGGTTTCGGGAGCAATCGCAGCGGGCTGTTCGAAACGGAAAGTGGCTTGACCTGTACGGCCGTCACGGCTGCGGGTCAGACGGATGTCGGGCACCACCGGCTCGTTGACTCCCCGAAAGAACTGAATCGCTGCTTTGCTCACGTCGTTCTCGAACCATCGCTGGAGGCGATCTTAATCGGGGATTTCAATGAACCCCCGGTTGATCAACTTCTCGGCGGCTTCATCAGCGCTGAGCCCCGAGAGATCGATCGCCTCGCGTCTGGGCGTTCGCGCTAACTCATGGTCGTAACAGCGGTCGTAGTAGTCGAGCGTGGCGCGGCAGGCGCTGGCCCAGTCTTCCCTGGCAATCGCTTCGAGGGCTTCCTTGGTGCGCTGGGGGCCAAGGCGTCGACTGATCCGTTCGGTTGCCTCAGCCAGAGCGGCTCTCCCCTGGTGGCCGTACACCTGCACCAATTGGCTCACCCGTTCTCTTAGGTCGCGCTGAATCTCCAGCACAGGGGCCTGTTGCATCTGATCGAACAGGGGCTTGGGAATGCGGCAGCGGCCCACCTGGATGCTTTCAGCTTCCAACCAGATCGCCGTGGCCCCACGGTGGAGGTGTTGATCCAGAGCCTCAGCCAATTGGTTCTCGTAGTGCTCGGTGCTGGGTTGATCCGGCAGGCCAAGGCCGCCGAAACTGCTTCCGCGGTGGTTGGCAAGCCCTTCCAAATCAACGACGGCTGCACCGCGCGCCGCCATCGCCAACAGCAGATCGGTTTTCCCTGTTCCCGTGCGTCCGCCCATCACGCGAAGGGGCCAGGTCTGTTCAAATCGGCTCTGAGCCCAGCGCCGATAACTCTTGTATCCCCCTTGAAGGAGCCTCGGCTTGAGATCGATCTGCCGGGCAAGCCAGGCCACACTGGCCGAGCGCATTCCGCCCCGCCAGCAGTAGATCCGTGGATCCCCCTGGTGACGAAGGCCTTCCATTTGACGGGCCAAGCTGCTGAGCTTGGGGCCGGTGAGTTCAAGCCCCAGGTGAATCGCTGGTGTCCGTCCCTGCTGCTTGTAGGCAGTGCCGACTGCGGCGCGTTCCTCATCGTCGAAGAGAGGCACGTTGATGGCCCCAGGCCAGTGGCCTTTCGCAAATTCGCTGGGGCTGCGCACGTCCACCAAAGGTCCCTTCAGCTCGCGCAGCTGCAGGATTTCGATTGAACATGTCTCGCCCATGCCTGACATAGTGGGCCACACCGAGCCAGTTGGGGCCGGTTGCGACTCATGCTCTCCGGTTCAACACCCGCCACAAAACTCAGCGTTGACCAGCTGCTGGATCGTTTCGCGAAGGGAACACCTCGCCAGCGACGTCCTCTGATCAAGCAGATCGAAACCCGTGTTGAGGAGCTGGCTGCGGTTGGACCAGAACTGCTCTCTGGTTTCGACCCCGCAGGTGATGACTGGGCTGCAGGTTGGATTTTGCAGGTGTTGCAACGCCACCAGCCCGATGCTGTTTCCGCTCTGATCCCGTCGTCCGATCGAGGCTGGTTGACCACAGATTCCGGGGCTGGCCTGGATTATGGGCCGCTGCAGCAGGAGCTGCTCCATCAGAACTTTGAGGAGGCAGATCGCATTACCAGTCAGTGCCTCCGCGAATTAGCCGGTGATGCCGCCGTGAAACGGGGCTACGTCTATTTCTCAGAAGTAGCGCCGATGTCCGGCGTTGATCTGGTCAGTCTCGATCGACTCTGGACGGTGTATTCCCAAGGTCGCTTTGGCTTCACAGCCCAGTCCCAGTTGTTGTCAGCCCTCGATGGGCGTTACGAACGCCTTTGGCCCCGGATCGGCTGGAAATGCGATGGCGTCTGGACGCGTTATCCAAGTGCCTTCACCTGGTCGATCGAGGCCCCAGAGGGGCATATGCCGTTGATCAATCAGCTTCGTGGCGTTCGCCTGATGGATTCCCTGTTGAATCATCCGGCACTTGTGGCCCGGAGATTCTGACGGGACTTCCCATCAACGGTAAGTTCGAATAACCGACGTCTACGTGCCCAACTGTGCCGTCCAAGAGGTTTCGCTGGGCTGAGTTCAACTTGCCGTCGACCCTGCAGTTGGCCCCTTTGCTGGAGCTGCTCACTGAGCCAGTTGGTTGTGTTCTCACCAGTCAGCGGATTGAACTGGGATTGCATGAAGCCCTGGTCAATGCCGTTCGCCATGGCAACGCTGAGAACCCCGCCAAGAAGCTGCGCGTTCGCCGCATCCTCACGCCCAATTGGATGGTCTGGCAGGTTCAAGATGAGGGTTGTGGCCTTCCAGAGCAGTCCCGTACCGCAACTCTGCCGACCGCGCTTGATGCTGCCAGCGGCCGTGGATTGTTTCTGATCCACCAATGTTTTGATGATGTCCGCTGGAGCCGGCGCGGGAATCGCCTGCAGCTGGCCTGCCGCCGGCCCGTCAGTGACGCGGACAGCCCGGATCCTTCAACTCTCCTTTGAACCATCCGAGCGCCTGTTGGGTCAGCTTCTCCACGTCGGAGCTGTTCCCTTGGCGGAGCAGTTGCACCATCGCAGCCGCCAGCAACTCGGCTCCACGCCGCTGTCGGTGGCTCTTCAGCTGATGCCAGTCGCGATCGCCGATGCGGAGCAACTGATGCAGCTCTTCCGCCTTGGCTTTGGCGGAGTCGGGCCATGGGGCGTCGGGTGAAGTCATCCCTGGATCAGAAGATCGATCTAGTTTCGGGTGATGTGGGTGCAACGGCGTGGAACAGCGCAAAGGCAAACGTCCCAGCAGTGCATTGCGTTGGCTCCACCGTGCCTCCCGCCTTCTATTGCAAGGCCAATGTCAGGCCCATGCCCGGTCGGGTGTTGCTGCGCGGCGTTGGGTGCAACGAGGCAAGCTTGGCTCCAACCTGATTAGCCAGCCACCTGTGGGATGGCCCCTCTCACCGTCTTCGGGGGAGCGCTTCTGGAGGGCAATGCGTTTTGGTGGAGCAGGGTTTGCTTTGGCTTGGTTTCTTGCTCGGCTCTGAATAGATCAGGAGAACAGGTCACCTGTTGGCGATGGGCCTAGCCAACCACCACCAGCGAATTGGAGGAGGGGGCAACCTCCTTCGTCGTTGACACTTCAGTGGGCTGCGCCATGTCCTGACCACGAAGCCAGGCATTGTGCAGAGCCCGCCTGCGTCGATCTTCAGATAAGACCAAACGATCGGCCGCTGCCTGAGGACTTTCCCCTGGCATCACAGCCGTGCGTAGGCAGATGCCGAAACCGTGGGCTTCCACCTGCACATGGCCTTCCATCAGCACCACCTGAAACGTCCAGCCCTGAAGCCAACGCAGCCGGAAGGGATTTGTCATGAAGTTCCCTTCAGAATCGATCACACCCTATGGCTCGCAGCCGTTCGTGCAAGGGACGCTGTCAGGGAATCCCCTCAGCTGGCCTCTGCGATGGGTTTGCGCGCTGACCAGACCCGCGTCATGAAGTGGGTTTCCGCGGTGATGCCTTCGAACCCTGCAGCTGAGAGGCGGGCGTCGATGTCATCGCCGATGTAATCGCGGTAGTAGGGCTCATGGAAGACACGCCGGAAGTTTTCCATCACTGCAGCGAACTTGGGTGAGTCAGCCATCTGAACAGAGTCGGCCAGCACGAACACTCCACCAGGCTCGAGTACACGCCAGGCCTCGTTCAGGACGTTCTGGCGTGCTTCCGCCGGCAGTTCGTGCAACAGAAACACACTGGTAACGGCTTGAACCGATCCTCCCGCCAATGGCAAGGATTCTCCGTTGGCACGGATCAGCTGAACCAGCGATGCATCGCCGTCATTCAGCCAGCGGTTGGCTTGACGCAGGTACGACTCGGAGAGATCGGTTCCGATGAGCTGTGCGTGGGGCACAGCAGCCCGGATTTGGTGCAATGTCCGGCCCGTGCCGGTTGCCACATCGAGAATCTTCAGGGAGCCGGGTGCACGGTCTGCGAAGTGCTTCAAGCCCCGTTTCAGCGGAGCCAAGACCCGCCGTCGCATGGCATCGGCGGTGCCATTGAAGAGGATTTCCACCTGCAGGTCGTAGAGACCGGCCGAGTGGTCACTCAGATACCCGTCGGTTTGATGATGAAAATTCTGGAGGTAGTACTCGGGGTAAAGCTCTTTGTCGGTCTCCTTGGGCAGATCGCGCACGTTGCGCTCACGACGTCGATCCCACGTGGAGGGAAGATCCATCCAAACCTGCGGGTAGCGGCTGACCCAGTCGAGCCAGGGGGCATCGAACAACAACTGCTCGGGGTAAATCCCCTGTTCGGCATCCTGCCAATCCTGTTCCTGGAGCTTGCCCATGTCCAGGCGGAGCTCTCCAAGAACTTCTGCGGACACGGGTTCCGTCTTGGGAACGGCATCGGGAGCCAGCAGCTCCATCAGCTTTGTGCTCAGCTCTTTGTGGGCCAGGCCCGCGATGCTTTTGCCTTGCTGAAGCGTTTGGTACGCAAGCTTGCTCAGGGGCGTTGATGCCATCGCGGATCCAGACAACAGCGCTATTCCAGCGAATGTGACGCGCAATCGCGTGCTTAGCAGTCCACAAAAAAACCCGCCTCCAGGGAGGCGGGTCGTGGGATGTATGGGCGCTGATCAGGCGTCGTAGTACATGGTGAATTCGTGGGGGTGCGGCCGCTGGCGAAGCTGCTGAACCTCCTCGTACTTCAGGTCGATCCAGTTGTCGATGAAGTCGTCGCTGAACACGCCGCCAGCGGTGAGGAAGGCGCGATCGGCATTCAACGCTTCGAGAGCGCCGTTGAGTGACGCAGGAACTGTGGCGATCTTGGACAGCTCTTCAGCTGCCAGTTCGAACAGGTCGCGGTCTTCGCCATCGCCGGGATCAATCTGGTTCTTGATGCCGTCCAGACCGGCCATCAGCATGGCGCTGAAGGCGAGATAGGGGTTGGCAAGGGCATCACCCGAACGGAACTCGAGGCGCTTGGCTTTCGGGCTCGGGCCGGTGAGCGGGATCCGCACGGCGGCAGAGCGGTTGCCTTCGGAGTAGACGAGGTTGACCGGTGCTTCAAACCCGGGCACCAGACGCTTGTAGCTGTTGGTGGTGGGGTTGGTGAAGGCCAGGAAGGCGGGAGCATGCTTGAGGATGCCGCCGATGTACCAGCGGGCCGTCTGCGAGAGGTTGGCGTAGGTGCCTTCACCGAAGAACAGGGGCTGACCGCCCTTCCAAAGGCTCTGGTGCACGTGCATGCCGGAGCCATTGTCGTTGAACACCGGCTTGGGCATGAAGGTGGCCGTCTTGCCGTACTTCTTGGCCACGTTGCGAACGACGTACTTGTACGTCATGACGTTGTCGGCGGCCTCGATCAGCTCAGCAAATTTCATGCCGAGTTCGTGCTGGCCCGCGCCAGCCACCTCGTGGTGGTGCTTCTCGGTGGGGATGCCCAGCTGACCCATCAGCAGGAGCATTTCGGAGCGGATGTCCTGTGCGGTGTCGTTGGGAGCGACAGGGAAGTAGCCCTCTTTCTCCTGGATCTTGTAAGCGAGGTTGCCGCCTTCCTCGATGCGTCCGGTGTTCCAGCCCGCCTCGATGGTGTCAACGCTGTAGAAGGAACCACCTTCGGCCGAGTTGTAGCGGACGTCGTCGAAGAGGAAGAACTCCGGCTCAGGGCCGAAGAAAGCCATGTCGGCCAGCCCGGTACTGGCCAGGTGGTTCAGAGCTCGCTGGGCCAGGGCGCGGGGACAGCGCTCATAGGGCTGGCCGGTGCGTGGCTCTTGAATCGAGCAGATCATGCTCAGGGTCTTATGCCGGTAGAAGGGGTCCACCCAGGCGGTATTGGGGTCCGGCACCATGGCCATGTCGGAGGCCTGGATGCCTTTCCATCCGCGAATGGATGAGCCGTCAAATGCCAGGCCCTCAGTGAAGGACTCTTCCTCCAGCAGATCGGTGCAGACCGTGAGGTGCTGCCATTTGCCGTGCAGATCGGTGAATTTGAGGTCGATCAGTTCGATGCCTTCGTCCTTGATCTGGCGCAGGACGTCCTGGGGGGATTTCGACATAAGAAAGGACTGTTCGACTGAATTGTGCAGTGATGTGACCGTAAACAGCCACAAGCCACCATTTTGTATCAAGGGGTACGTTTTAACCGCTAGAGGGCGACTGCGTAACCGTTTCTGTCAACTTGGCTGAAATGCAGGCCTGCCAAAGGATCTGACCGCCTCAACGGTGTTAGCTTCCGCTGGGGATCCTCTGGAGATTCAGGGACATGCGCGATGCAATCAGCGGTCTGATCGGTCGCTACGACCAGTTGGGTCGTTATTTCGATCGTCCAGCGATCGACAGCATCAATGCGTACCTAGATGAATCCACGCTGCGGATTCAGGCCGTTGAGCTGATCAACGGCTCTGCTGCCGAGATTGTGCGTGAAGCCAGTCAGCGCTTGTTCCGGGATGAACCCGACCTGCTTCTGCCTGGCGGCAACGCTTACACCACCCGCCGGCTCGCCGCCTGCCTGCGGGACATGGACTATTTCCTTCGTTACGCCAGCTACGCCCTGGTGGCTGGTGACTCCACGATCCTCAATGAGCGTGTTCTGAACGGACTCGACGACACCTATAAGAGTCTCGGCGTACCCACCGGCCCAACAGTCCGCAGCATCGTTTTGTTGGGAGAAGTTGTTTCCGAGATGCTTCTGGCCAACGGTGCTGCATCCGATCAGCTCTCCACCGTCCTTCAGCCGTTTGATCACCTGGCCAAGGGCCTTGGTGAAACGAACGTGCGCCAGCGCTGAGCCCACAGGTTCAAGCAAGATTCGAACAGATTGCAATTGCGCTTTCCTCACCCTCCCAAGGGGCGTGACTGCGTAGGCTCACCATCACGAACCAACGATCAGGGCTTTGGCGACGACGAACTCACTCCTTCCTGTTGACGATCGTCACCGCAAAGCCTTTGCACCGATCGGCACACCCGACCGCCTTCTGCTTGGACCCGGCCCCTCAAATGCCCACCCAACGGTTCTGAAGGCTCTGTCGAGAACGCCGATTGGTCACCTTGATCCTCTCTACGTGGAGCTGATGGGTGAGGTCCAAGAGCTGCTGCGTTACGCCTGGCAGACCGACAACCGCCTCACACTTCCGATGAGCGGCACCGGCAGTGCTGCCATGGAGGCAACCCTGGCCAACACCGTCGAACCGGGAGACACCGTTCTCGTGGCGGTCAAGGGATACTTCGGCCTGCGACTGGCTGACATGGCCGGCCGCTACCGCGCTGAGGTGAAAACCATTGAGAAGCCCTGGGGTGAGTGGTTCTCCCTCGATGAGCTGGAAGCGGCGCTGATCGAGCACAAGCCTGCCATCCTGGCGATGGTTCATGCCGAAACCTCAACGGGTGTCTGCCAACCCATGGAGGGCATTGGCGACCTCTGCCGGAAGCACGATTGCCTGCTGCTGCTCGACACCGTCACCTCCCTGGGGGGTGTACCGCTTTACATCGACGAGTGGAAGGTTGATCTTGCCTACAGCTGCAGCCAGAAGGGCCTGAGCTGCCCTCCCGGACTCGGCCCCTTCACCATGGGTCCCCGTGCTGAGGCCAAGATGACAGCTCGTCAGGGCAAGGTTCCCAACTGGTACCTGGATGTCTCCCTGCTGAATCAGTACTGGGGAAGTGACCGCGTTTATCACCACACTGCGCCGGTCAACATGAACTTCGGCATGCGTGAGGCTCTGCGTCTTTTGGCAGAAGAAGGTCTCGATCAGGCCTGGGCACGCCATCGCAGCAATGCGGAGATGCTCTGGAGTGGTCTGGAAAGCCTCGGCCTTTCGATGCATGTCCCAGCCGACCGCCGATTGCCCACCCTCACCACGGTTCGCATTCCTGAAGGTGTGGATGGCAAGGCCTTTAGCCAACACCTGCTCAACAACCACGGCATCGAGGTGGGTGGCGGACTCGGCAGCCTGGCCGGAAAAATCTGGCGCATCGGTCTTATGGGGTACAACTCCAACCCTGAAAACGTGAACCGTCTGCTCAACCTGTTTGAGACAGAGCTGCCTCGCTTCAGCGGTTCTGTCGCCGCCGCTGCCTGAACCAGCGTTCCAGCTGCCCCCTCGCCTCAGGTTCGCGCACGCCCTGAATCACCCTCATGTGGTGATGAGCACTGGCATGGGTAGAGAGGTCAAGGCTTCCCCCCAGGCCACCGCGCTTGGGGTCTGTTGCCGCAAAAACCACAGTTCCCATGCGGGCCTGCACCAAGGCCCCTGCACACATGGGGCAGGGCTCGAGGGTGACGATCAGGGTGCAGTTGTTGAATCTCCAGTCGTCCTGAACGATCGCTGCCTGTTGCAAGGCCACCAGTTCGGCGTGCCCGAGGGGATCCCTGTGGCTCTGGCGCCGGTTGCGTCCATGGCCGATGGCTCGTCCCTCTCCATCGAGGATCACAGCGGCCACCGGCACTTCTCCCTCCACTCCAGCCTCCTCGGCGCGCTGGAGCAGAACGTCCATCCAGCGAGTGAACTCATCCCGCTGATCCACCGCTGTCCCACGTTGTCCTTTGAGCACCTTCCCACGAGACGCGAAGATCACTGCAGTTCACGGGTCTCCGTTGCAAGCCTGTTCCGAGTCTCAGCACCCCCCGGATCGGCTTGCTCCGTTCGCCATCCCCTCGGCTTCAGATCCGGTGCTGAGGGACTTCCTGCATCGCAGTTCAGATCTGCTCTGCCGTTGGATCGGCTCCGCTGATCGATCCAGCCCGGTCCCCGTCATGCGTCCCTTGCCTGATGTGGCCCCAGGTGTTGAGGGGGCTAGCGTTGAATCGCTGCTCAGTGACCTTCAGCAGGTGATGGATGGGGCGTATCAGCCGTCCCATCCCGGTGCTCTGGCCCATCTCGATCCACCCCCGCTCACCGCGTCAATTGCGGCGGAATTGGTCTGTGCAGGTCTCAACAACAACCTCCTGGCCGAGGAGCTTTCGCCTGGTCTGACAGGCCTTGAACATGACCTCTGCCGCTGGTTCTGCCACAGGATTGGCTTGCCCACGGGGTCTGGAGGGGTTCTGGCCAGCGGCGGAACCCTGAGCAATCTCATGGCGCTGGTGGCGGCACGGGCGGCGTTGGGGGCCAGACATCGGGATCCTGTGCTGCTGTGCAGCCAAGATGCACACGTCTCGATCAACAAGGCCGCAAGGGTGATGGGGCTGGCGGATGATGCGCTCCAGACGCTTCCCGTGGCTGCCGATGGTGGCCTTTGCCTCGAGGCTTTGGCTGAGCGTTTGAGATCCCTGCAAGCCGAGGGGCGTCCTTGCTTGGCGGTCGTGGCCACGGCCGGCACCACAGTGCGCGGAGCCATTGATCCTCTGTTGGATGTGGCAACCCTCTGCCGTGATGCTGAGGTCTGGTTGCATGTTGATGCTGCCATCGGCGGTGTGTTCGCGCTGAGTTCCAGCCATGCATCTCTGATGGACGGCATGGAACTGGCGGATTCGATCACGCTCAACCCCCAGAAATTGCTGGGCATCACCAAGGCGTCATCCCTGCTCTTGCTGCGGGACCGAACCCATCTCCGTCAGGCCTTTTCAACGGGTTTGCCCTACATGGAGGCGCCCAAGGGGATGGATCACGGCGGGGAGATCGGCTTGCAGGGCACCCGACCTGCGGAGATCCTCAAGCTTTGGCTGGGCCTGCGTCAGTTGGGCGAGGCGGGCATCGAAGCGACGCTCGGCGGAGCTTTGCAACGGCGGACCGCCTTTGCCGCCCAGTTGGATCCAGAGAAGTTCACCTTGTTGGCCGGTGATCTTCACCTGCTGGCATTCCATGCCAAGGAGGGGGGCGTTGATGCAGCCGGCCGTTGGAGTGAAGCTACCCGTCAAATGCTGCTGTCTCACGGCTACATGCTGTCGCGACCCTTCTACGGCGACCGTTTCTGTCTCAAGGCGGTTTTTGGTAACCCCCACACCACGGCTCAGCACCTCAGCGACTTGTCGGGACGACTGAATGGATCCCTGGCTCCAGCCTGATCGTTCACAATCGCCATCGTTTGTAAGGCTCCCATGTCGGAACAGCAGCAGGGTTCACGCTGGGTTGCCATCGTCACCGGGGCGATCTCCGTGGCGATTGGTGTGCTCTATCTGCTCCTGATCACGGTTCTGGATGCCCGGGGTCCGATGCTTCCCCCTCCTGCTGAGGCCCTGGCCGGGGGGGAAGCCGTCCCGCCGCCGCCGTCTGAAGCGGTTCAACCACTTGCCGCATCGCACTGGCCAGAAAGCGCTGCAGTGAGAGTTCCCGTCGGTTGAGCTCAAAAGCCTGTTGAACAACGGTCTGCATGCCGCCGTCACCCCAGTCTTGGTCCTGCTCGAAATAGCGCATGAAACTGCTTCCTGCGATTCGGGTGAGCCATGCGGTCACCACCCCTTGGAGCACCTGACCCAGAACCAAGGTGGGCAAACTCAGGCTCAGGCTGGTGCCCAGCAAGCTCATGGCACCTTTGACGATGCCTAACTTGCCCAGAGTCTGTCCGAGGGACAGGGCCAGATCCTTGGCGCGATCACGGGACATCTCGACCCCGTAAATCTTGGCCATCTCCAGGATCATCTGGGCATTCACCGCTGCTGTGCTCAACAGATCCATCCCAGGCAGCGGGTTGGCGGCGACGATCCCCGCTCCCATCCAGCTGTAGCGGTCGATGCAGCGTTTGGCTTCCCGAGACCGCTGGTCGTTCAACAGGTCGCGCCCGCGGCTGTCGAGGGATCGGCATTGCAAAAGGATGTTGTCGGCAATTAATTCCTCCCCCTCGGCATGCAGCACGACGGCGAGGCGCTGCAGCAGATCGCTGACGTCAGGCAGCGGCTGCAGCGGGCGACGTCCTGGTTGAGGAATCGATTGAGGAGATGCACTGCAGGCCACCACATCCGCAGCGTTGAGCTGTCCCTGGCAACGGGAACGAAGCACTTGCAGGAGCCTCCTTTCCTCCTCAACACCGCGTAAATCCCGCTTGTTCAGCACCAGGAGCAGGCGCTTGCCGAGACTGGCGAGAGAGCTCACGACGGTGTATTCCGAGGCTCTGAGGTCTCCGTCCACCACCACAATCAACAGGTCGGCGCGAACCGCCCGACGACGGGCTGTTTCCTCTCGGCTAAGGCCTTCTTCTCCAGCTTCCAGGATTCCTGGGGTGTCCACGAGCTGAAGACCACGCTCCAAACCTTTCAAACGCAGGCGGTAGGCACGGCTTGTTTTGGTCACGCCCATGGGCGCACCCACATCGCCGACCATTTCATTGAGTAGGGCACGGATCAGCGATGTCTTGCCACTCGATCCGGTGCCGAAGACCACAACCACCAGATCGCCTCGCTTCAGCTCCTCAGCGACCCGATCGCGTTCGTTCTGAAGGCTGCGGCGGCTGATGTCGTCCTGGATGCGTTCGATTAGACGATCCACATGGCCCAGGCTGGTGGTTGCGGCATCCCGGCGGTTCTTTGGAGCGGCGGTGGGTTGACTTTGGCGTTGGTCTGGGCGTGTTTTAAGGCGTTTCCACATCGGCCAACCCACCTGCACCGCCACGGTGGCCACCAGCACGAACCCCAGCAGCAGCACCGGCGTTAGCAACCAGGGAGGCAGGAAGTAACTCAGATCCCACAGCAGGCTGCGGATGGTCTGAACAGCAACGCCGATCAGCACGAGAGCCACAAAGGCAACGGCGAGACCGATCAGCAACCGGGTTTGGCGTTTCATGCCTGCGTCACACCAGCCTCAGGGCAAGTTTGGGTCAGCCACGGCTGCTGTCACCCCGGCGTGTGATGAGGTCGATGGCAAAGCAGAGCACAGCGAGATTGATGGCGACATCTGCTCCGTTGAAGATCGGGAAATCGATCGGTTGGAGCGCCAGAAAATCCACCACGTGCCCCAAGCGCCAACGATCAAGACCATTGCCCAGGGTTCCGCCCAGAAGCGCCGCAGCGGCAAGGGCTTGCCAGAACGGCAGCACCCGTTCACGCCAGATCCACAAGATCAGCCCAATGCCAACACCAAAGCTGAGCAGCCCAAGCAGGGCAGTGGAGTTCTGAAGAACACTGAAGGCTGCGCCGGTGTTGTGCACCAATTGCAGGGAGAGCAGGTGTGGCAGCACTGGTAGGGATTGGCCCCCTTGCAAAGCGCTGGAGGCCGCAGCCTTGCTCAGCTGATCCATCATCACGATGACCAGGGCAATCAGCAGGGTTGAGCGACGCGGAAGTGCTCTCTTCATGGCTCGATAATTAACAACCGGCGCAGCACAACTGAGAGGAATCCTGCACCGATGCAGAGCAGCATTTGAGCCGGTAGCGGACCGATCGAAAACTGCATCAGCAGCTCGGGGAAGCCAAGGGACCATCGCCCCAACAGCGCCCCGAAGGCGAGATTCAGCACCCCGCAGATCTGGAGAACGAGCAGTCCCGCAAGGGCGCAGAGCGACTGTCTTGGCAGGTCATCCATGCCGTCCTGCTGCGCCAGCCGACCGGTGAGCCAAGCCGCGGGAACGAAGCCCGCCAGATAGCCGAAACCCGGTTCAAGCACGTAGCTCAACCCGCCACCGCCATGGAACACCGGCAGACTGAACAACCCCAGGGACAGATAGCCAACAGCGGCCATCACGCCGGCACGCGGTCCACTGACCATGGCGCAGAGCAGCAGCGCTGGTACCTGCCATGTGACGGGCAGGGGGAGAATGATTGGATTGGGGGCAGGCAGGAACAACGCGGCCGGCACAAGGCCACCGGAGAGGATGGCCAGCAGACCCGCCAGGGCACCACACCAGGAGGCGAGAGCCCTCACATCAGTCGCTCAACTCGGCCCATCCTGCTCGACAATGCAGATTCTGCCCAGTCCAGATGAAGGTATCGATTGGTGATCGCCTGCGCCTGTCGCAGCAGCTTGCATACCTCAAGTCGGCGGATCCGATGCCGATGCTGCGACCGCCTGATCTGGTCGCGGTCGGTGAGGTGGGCGAGGTGGTTGCGCTTCATCCCATTGACACGGTTGCCGTGCGTTTTCGCCGGGGAACGTTTCTGATCCCCCTCGACCGGTTGGATGCGGTGGATGCCGCTGAGGCGGACTAAGCAGCTGCCCGGCGCCGCCAGCGCCGGGCGAGCTGCTCCAGTGCGCCGGAGGTTCCGCACAGGCTGAGTCGTGGCTCGCTCAGCCAACGTTTGGCTGCCCGGCGAACATCCGTCGGTGTCAGCCCCGCGAGAGCCTCAACACAGCGCTGGTCATGATCGTCGGGCAACCCCTGAGCCTTCAGCTGAACGCGTCGCTCCGCCCGTTGGGAGCAGGTCTGCAGCCCCTGGGCAAGCTGACCGATGTATTTGGCCCGTGCGAGCTCCAGTGCGGCCTCACTGAGGGGCTGCTCACTCAGCTCATCCCAGATGTTCAGCAGCAACTCCAGAGCGAGCTCTGAGCGCTCCTCCACGCTGGAGGCCATCAGCACAAACGGCGCCGGCCCCGTCAGGGCAGGGAAGTGAGCTGCCACGTCGTAGGCCACGCCATGGTCTTCCCGTAGACGCTGGAACAGCAGACTCGACATGCCCACCCCCAGATGGCACTGCAACAAACGCAGCGCCAGTTCATCCGGGTGGCCATGTCCCAGCGTCGCCTGCCCAAGCATCAGAACCACCTGTTCGGTGTCCATTGGTTCGAGCTGGATCGTTTCGGTCCCAACCGCTTCGGCGTAGGGGCGGCGGCCTGAAGGATCTTTGCTGTTCCGCTGTGGCCAGTCGCGAAAGTCCTCAAGCGAGCGAATCTTGTCGATTATTTGGAGCGGGACGCTGCCCGCCAGGGCGAGAACGCTCGATGCCCCAGCCAGCCGTTCCGCCAGGGGAAGAAGTGCTTTGCGATCCAGATCAACCAACTCCTCAGCGATGCCCATGGGGTCGTGGCCGTAGCCCCCGTTGCCATAGGTGAGCTGCCTCCATCCGGTCGTGGCGCAATGGAAGGGGTCCTCCCGCTGCCGTTGCAAGGCCTGAATCGTGAGTGAACGTTCAAGAGCCACCTGGCCAGGCTCAAGCTGGGGGGAACGAACCATCTGTGCCAACAAGGGCAGAAGCTGCCCTGCGTCTTCCACCGTGCAGCGCAGGCTCAGCACAAGCGCGTCCTCCTGGGCATCACAGCGCAGACCTGCTCCGCATCCCTCAACAAGGTCCGCCAGTTCCACGTGGTTGTGTTGGCCGCAGCCGCGACTGAGCAGGGATGCCAGTAGGTCATGGGCTCCCCGTGTTTCGGCAGGATCGTCGGCGCTGCCATAAGGAAGCAACAGTTTTGCGGCCAGAATCCCCGGGGTGGAGACCGGTTCGATCAGCAGTTCTGGGTTGCTCATCCGTTCTCCGTCTTGGCTTGGGCGGTCAGGACAAACGCCTGTTCGGGTTGCAGCCTGGGAAAGAGGTCTGAGCGAAGCCGCTCTGCCGTCCATGGCGGCAGGAAGGCCAGGGGGTGGAGCAGATCCTGCTGACGGTCCCAGAGGGTTTGGCTGGCGCTGAGTCCAGACACCTGGCCCGTCGATTCCAAGGAGTAGCGAAGTCCATTGCTCACCAGCTGCTGGCCCCGTTTCAGTTCCTGATCACTGACGAGCTCATCTGCCATGGCACGTAACTGCCGGTTCACCTCGTCTTCCACAGCCTCCAGATGCTCGTCCGGGCAGATCACCTCAAGCGTGATCAGGCTTCCCTGCTCCAGAACCGAGAGGTCCATCGACACGCTTTCAACGATCTGCAATTCCTCCCTCAAGCGGTTCACGAGACGACTGCGTCGTCCCTCCCCCAGCAGGGTTGTGGCGAGATCAGCCGCCATCACTCCGCCCTGATCCTGGGCCTGGGGTGCTTCCCAGAGCATCAGCAGTCGAGCTGATTCAAGCCGGTCCACAACAACGCTCTCGCGTCCAGGACGCACGCTCAGGGGGGATGACGGTGATGAAGGATCAGAGGCATCCAGGAGGCCAGCCAGAGCCGAGGACCCCACGGCACTGCGCAGCTCAGTTGATGCAGGCCCGGCCATCGCTAGGCAGCAGTTGGAACCTCGGTACTGCCGCTGGTGAAACGCCCGCATGGCTTCGGGCGTCATGGCCTCCAGGCTGCGGGGGGTACCCAGGATGGGTCGGCCGTAGGGGTGCTGGTTACAGCCCTTGCTCAACAGCAGTTGCAACACCTGCTCATTGGGTTGATCGGCGTATTGGGCGATCTCCTCAAGCACCACCCCCCGTTCCGTGTTGAACCCGTCTCGCTCGAGGCTTGGCAGTAACACCAGTTCGAGCAACAGATCCAACGCTTCGCGGGCTCGATCCGGCGGTGTCAGCACGTGGAAGTGAACGTCATCAAAACCTGTTGCGGCATTGCTGCTGCCCCCCAGAGCTTCGATGGCCTCGTCGAACGCCCCTGCGGGCAGCCGCTCACTTCCCTTGAACACCATGTGCTCCAGGAAATGGGCCATGCCCTCCTCCCCTGGCTGTTCACTGGCACTGCCGGCACGGCACCAGAGATCGAGACAGGTCAGGGGTGCATCCGGCATGTCGGCCGTCACGCAGCCCACTCCGTTGGGGAGGGTCCAATGGTCCAGTGGGGGACCGGAGAACGGAAGGTTCAGAACTGCGTGGCAAAGTTCCATTCTGTCCCTGCCCCTTCGATGCAGCCCAAGCCGCTGGCGCCACCGCCAGGACAGCATCCCCTCGTGCATGCCTTGGCGGCGGCGATCCGTAGTGCCTGGGCGGGATTGCCTGGCTTGGAGATCCTTCCCTGCGATGAGGATCTGCGCTTCATCCAGGGGCAACTCGATGGTGAAGGCCTATCGATCGGCAACGAGCTTTTTCGTTGCATCGGACTTCGCAAACTTCATTTGGAGGTCGCGCGACTCGGCAACGGACTGCAAATCCTCCACAGCGTCTGGTTCCCCGATCCCCATTACGACCTGCCGATTTTCGGGGCCGACATCGTGACGGGCCCCGCTGGCGTTTCCGCCGCGATCGTCGATCTTTCCCCCACCTCCGATGCCCTGCCGGAGCAGTTGATTCAGCGGCTGGAGGCCAAGCCCTGGCCTGCGTTCCGTCAGGTTCGGGACCTTCCGGCCTGGGGATCGGTCATCTTCTCGAACAAGGTGTGCTTCATCCGCCCCGATGGTGCTGACGAGGAAGCGGCCTTCTTGGAGTTGGTGAGCCACTACCTGCAGGTGATGGCCACCAGCGTGATGGAAGCGACTCCCGAACCTTCATCGGCTCTCACTACAGTCCGCCGGTACGAGGGTCAGTTGAACTATTGCCTTCAGCAGAAACGCAACGACAAGACCCGCCGCGTGCTCGAGAAGGCCTTCGATTCCGCCTGGGCCGATCGCTACATCGACATGCTTCTGTTCGACAACCCACCGGAACTCTGATGACCCCCAAGCGCTGGTCTGTTCTGGCTGGAAGTTTGGTCATTGCCGTCATTGGCGGTTGGTTGCTGCGGCCGACTCCCGAACCCAAACCGGTTGAACCGGCGCCTGCACCCATGGTTCGTCCGGAAGCGGTTGCTGCCCTGGGGCAGCTGGAGCCTGCCGGGGACATCCGCAATCTGGCCGCTCCCAATGCGGGTATGGCGGGGACACCCCGGGTGTCAGCCCTCAATGTGAATGAGGGCGATCTGATCAAGCGGGGCCAGGTGTTGGCGTCTTTCGATCACCGGGATGGCCTCCTCGCTGATCTGGAGCGTATCGATGCGCAGCTGCGCAGCCTCGACCAGGAGATTCGTCTTCAGACCATCGAAGTGGAGCGCTTCAGCAAAGCCGCTGATTGGGGTGCAGCTGAATTGACTCTGGTGGACAACAAGCGTGAAGAGCTGGTGCGCCTTCAGGGAAAGCGGGATCAGGCCCGGGCGGAGCGCAAAGGGCTCCAGGCCGACCTCGTGCTGAGCCAGCTGATCTCGCCCCTTGATGGTGTTGTGCTCAAGCTGCATGCCCGTGCAGGCGAGCGCCCTGGTGCGGATGGGGTGATGGATGTGGGGGCCAACCAGGCGATGCAGGCCAGCATCGAGGTCTATGAATCCGATATCTCCCTGATCCGCCTCGATCAGTCCGTGCGCCTCATTAGCGAGAACGGTGGTTTCCGCGGTGAACTTGCCGGTCGCGTTCTGCGCATCAGCCCGCAGGTGGAACAACGGTCTGTTCTTTCCACCGATCCCACCGGCGATGCGGATGCCCGTGTTGTGGTGGTTGATGTGGTGCTTAACCCTGAAGATGCCGCCAAGGTCAGCCGTCTGGCTGGTTTGAAGGTGATTGCCCGCTTCGATCCATGAACCGGTTCTGGCGGGGCCGTCGGATTCCTCTCTCCTGGTTGTTGCTGACGCGCCAGCCCGTCCGCTTGCTGGTGGCACTTGCCGGCATCAGCTTTGCGGGAATTCTGATGTTCATGCAGCTCGGATTCCGTGATGGTCTGTTCGATGCCAGCGTCACGGCGCACCGGCTGTTCGATGCCGATGTCGTTCTGATCAGTCCCCGCTCCGCCAGCTCCGTGAGCATGGAAGCCTTTCCAAGGCGGCGGCTGGTTCAGACCCTGGCCGATTCCGATGTCGACGGGGTGACCCCGGTGCACTGGGGGCTGATGCTCTGGCGGAACCCTGAAACGCGTCGCAACCGGTCGATCCTGGCGTTGGGGTTCAATCCCGACGACCCCTTCTTTGTCGACCCATCCCTGGCTGAAAAAACTGATGCTCTCAAACAGAAAGGGCGGATCCTGTTTGATCAGCTGTCACGCCCCGAATTCGGACCCATTGCCGATTGGTATCGCGATGGCCGGGTGGTCGAAACTGAGATCGCTGGCAACCGAGTCCGTGTCGCCGGCCTGGTGAGTCTGGGCACCAGCTTCGGTGCCGACGGCAATCTGCTCACGAGCACTGAGACGTTCCTCGATCTGATGCCCCAGAAGCCGCCTGGGGCGATCGAAGTGGGTTTGGTGCGGTTGAAGCCAGGAGTGGATCCTGAGCAGGTGGTGTCCCGACTAGGCCAGCGACTGCCCAAAGATGTTTTGGTGCTGACCAAGCAGGGCTTCATCGATTTCGAGCAGAACTACTGGAAAAGCAGCACCTCGATCGGTTTCATCTTCACCCTCGGCGCTGCCATGGGCTTCGTGGTGGGCTGCGTGATCGTGTACCAGGTGCTCTACACCGATGTGAGTGATCACCTGCCGGAGTACGCCACCTTGATGGCGATGGGCTATCGCCTCAGTCATCTGTTGGGGGTGGTGGTCCGTGAGGGCTTCTATCTGGCGGCGATGGGATACGTCCCCGCCTACCTGGCCGGTCAGGGGCTGTACTGGTTCGTTCGTGACGCCACCAAGCTGCCCGTCGGCATGGATCTATCCCGGGCGTTGACCGTGCTGGTGATGATCCTGGTGATGTGCATGTTGTCGTCTTTCCTGGCCATGCGTCGTCTCATCGATGCAGACCCTGCGGAGATCTTCTGATGGCAGCTGTAGTTGTCGACAACCTCTCTCATGCCTTCGGCCAAGGGGGAATGCGCCGCGAGGTTCTTCAGAACATCAGCTTCAACATTGAGCCGGGCGAAGTGGTTTTGCTGACCGGTCCCTCCGGCTGTGGCAAGACAACTCTGCTCACCTTGATCGGCGCCTTACGGACGGTTCAGCAGGGCCAGGTGTCGGTGCTTGGTCAATCACTTCATGGGGCCGGCCGTCGGTGCCGCCAGCAGGTGCGCAGGCGCATTGGCATGATTTTTCAGGGCCACAACCTCCTGCGCTGCCTCACTGCAGAACAGAACGTGCAGATGGGAGCCGATCTTCTGCCTGATCTCAGTTACAGGGCTCGTCGGGATGAAGCCCGTCAGTGGCTCCGTGCCGTCGGTCTGGAGGACCATATGGGCAAAGTTCCTCACGACTTATCCGGTGGACAGAAGCAACGGGTCGCTATTGCCCGTGCCCTTGCCGCAAACCCTCGGCTGCTCCTTGCTGACGAACCCACCGCTGCATTAGATAGCCGCACGGGTCGGGAGGTGGTGGAGTTGCTTCGCCGACTGGCCCGTGAACAATCCTGCGCGGTGCTGATGGTGACCCATGACCCGCGCATCGTTGATGTCGCCGATCGCCTGCTTCAAATGGAGGATGGGCGTCTAATGAATGCTGTTTAGTAGGATGATTCTTGATATCAGAGCCCGCAGTTCCGCATGGCCAAGCGCAGAAACCTGAAGAAAGAAAAGCAGGAGCGGAACCGCGCCTACGCGCGCAAGTTCAAGAAGCGCAAGATGCGGAACGATGGCCGCGGTGAAGGCGCTGGTAATGGTGTGACCGGAACCGCCAACAACGGTGGTGCCGCCGACTGATCAGCGGATCAAATCATCCATAAAAAGGGGCCTTCGGGCCCCTTTTTTGTTGTTCGTAGGCTGGGTTCCCTTCTGCATCGGCCGTCGCGATGTTCGTCAGCGTCGTTATTCCGACCTACAACCGACGCCCGATCCTCGAGAAATGCCTCTCGGCACTGGAAGATCAGCAGCTTGCTGGAGCTCTTCAGGACTACGAGGTTGTTGTGGTCGACGACGGTTCCAGCGATGGAACGCCGTCGTGGCTGAGGGAGCAAGCCATTCGTTTTCCCCATGTGCGCCTGATTGAGCAGGCGCATGGTGGTCCTGCGGAGGGTCGGAACCGCGGCGTGGATCACGCCCGTGGTGATGTGATCGTTTTCATCGACAGCGACCTGGTGGTCACAGAGACCTTTCTGGCCACCCATGCACGGGCGTTGCAGCAGTGCTGGCACCGGCGTGGTGATCGGCTCTGCTTCACCTATGGCGCTGTCATCAACACCGCCAACTTCGAAGCACCTTGCACGGAACGCCACAAATTACGTGACTTGTCCTGGGCTTATTTCGCCACCGGGAATGTGGCCATTGATCGGGAGGTGTTGGAGCGTTCAGGCCTGTTCGACACTGGTTTTCGCCTGTACGGCTGGGAGGACCTGGAACTGGGTGAGCGCCTGCGGCGAATGGGGGTTGAGTTGGTGAAGTGTCCCGACGCGGTCGGTTACCACTGGCACCCCGCCCTAACCCTCGATCAGATCCCCCGCCTTGTGGAAGTGGAGGGAGAACGAGCCCGTATGGGGCTTGTCTTCTACCGCAAACATCCAACCAGGCGGGTGCGGCTGATCATCCAGTTCACCTGGTTCCATCGCATCCTTTGGGAAGTGCTCAACCTCGGCGGGCTGATCAATCCCTCCAGCCTTCGACCGCTGCTCCGCTGGCTGATCCGGCGTGGCTATCAGGGAACAGCGATGGAGCTGCTTCGTTTGCCCCTCAATCGCATTGGTGTGCGCGCCCTGTTCCGTGAAGCCAGAGCGGCGGGACTTCGCTGATCAACGTTTTGATACCTTCTATAGGTCCTTTCACTCCGCACACCTGCCCGTTTCGGGTGCACCGTGAGACCAGCTCTTGTTGGTTGTTCAGGTCCCTGGCAGGTGGAGGCGAACCCGAAACCCTCAAAACATGGCTGTCGTAACCCTCGCCGAGATGATGGAGGCTGGTGCCCACTTTGGGCACCAGACCCGTCGTTGGAACCCCAAGATGTCGCGCTACATCTACTGCGCGCGCAACGGCGTTCACATCATCGACCTTGTGCAGACCGCCGTCTGCATGAACAACGCCTACAAGTGGACCCGTTCTGCTGCCCGCAGCGGCAAGCGCTTTCTCTTCGTCGGTACCAAGAAGCAGGCCTCTGAAGTGGTGGCGCTTGAAGCCGCCCGCTGCGGAGCCTCCTATGTGAACCAGCGCTGGTTGGGCGGCATGCTCACCAACTGGACCACAATGAAGGCCCGGATCGACCGTCTCAAGGATCTTGAGCGGATGGAATCCAGTGGTGCTATCGCCATGCGCCCCAAGAAAGAGGGTGCAGTGCTGCGTCGTGAACTCGAGCGTCTCCAGAAGTATCTGGGTGGCCTCAAGAACATGCGTCGCCTGCCTGATGTGGTGGTTTTGGTGGACCAGCGTCGTGAGTCGAATGCCGTGCTCGAAGCCCGCAAGCTCGACATCCCCCTGGTCTCCATGCTGGACACCAACTGCGATCCGGATCTCTGTGAGGTGCCGATTCCCTGCAACGACGACGCCGTTCGTTCTGTGCAGCTGATCCTTGGTCGTTTGGCTGATGCGATCAATGAGGGTCGCCATGGCTCCAACGATCAGCGTGGTGGTGACAGCGAAGGCTGATCTCCTCTGACCGCTAAGTTCACGCCGCTGATTCCAAACAGGGAATCGGCGGCGATTTAATTTCCCTTCTCACTGCTCCGACCGATGGCTGCTGCCGTATCCGCCAAGCTTGTCAAAGAACTGCGCGACAAGACCGGCGCAGGGATGATGGATTGCAAAAAGGCCCTGGCCGCCACAGAAGGCGATGCCGACAAGGCCGTTGAGTGGCTCCGCCAGAAAGGCATCGCCAGCGCTGAAAAGAAATCCGGTCGCACCGCCGCCGAGGGTGCCATCGGCAGTTACATCCACACCGGTGCCCGCGTGGGTGTGCTGGTTGAGGTGAACTGCGAAACCGACTTCGTGGCACGGGGCGACATGTTCCAGTCGCTTCTTCGTGATGTGTCGATGCAGGTGGCGGCATGCCCCAACGTCGAGTACGTCACCACCGACGAGATTCCCGACGAGATCCGTGAGCGGGAAAAGGCGATCGAGATGGGCCGTGACGATCTCGAAGGCAAGCCTGAGCAGATGAAGGAAAAGATCGTTGAAGGTCGCATTGGCAAGCGCCTCAAGGAACTCGCCCTGATGGAGCAGCCCTTCATCAAGGACAGCTCCATCACCGTTGCAGACCTGGTGAAGCAAACCGCCGGCAAGATCGGCGAGAACGTGAAAGTTCGTCGTTTCACCCGTTACACCCTTGGTGAGGGCATCGAGGTGGAAGACAACGATTTCGCTGCTGAAGTGGCGTCCATGCAGAACGCCGGCTGATTCCCTTGTCCGAACCGGACGTCAGGCCTGCTTACGACCCGTCAGAACAGCTGGCACGCCTACAACGGTTGTGCCGGCTCAGGGCCATTGCCCTCTACAGGGAGCAGGCTCTCTATCTTCAAGTTCTGCGGGAGCTGCTGGAAGGAGCCACCCGTCAGGCCCTGTTCAATCTTCTTGGTGAGGTTGATCCCTCCCGTTTCAGTCGGCTGCCGGAGTCGACCCGTCAGAATTTCCATGCGTCGGTTACCGACCTGATTGACCGCTGCAGCGTCTTGCTCACGGTGGAGCAGCTGATGCAGCTGGTGCGGCAGATGCAAGATGAGCAACGGCGTCAGCAGGCCCATGCCAGCCGAAGCATGCTTCAGAAGCTCAGTCGCCAGGCCCAGGACACTGCGCCTGAACTCGAAAGCCCGGCGCCTGGTCTGCCACGGGAGGAGCCCAGTGGTTCCATCCGGTTGAGCTTGGCTTCACCGCTTGAGTCCCCCCAGGACAGCGCTGCTCAGGATCCCGTCACGGAACCGGTCCCTGAACCAGAGGAAGCCAAATCGCCCGGAGATCTGGATGTGCTCCGCTCACTGTTCGAGCTGGCCGGTGATGCCATGCAGCAGGCCCAACAGCCCCTTGAGCACGGTGTTGATCTGGATCAATCGGTTGAAGGCAACGACCACTTTCTCCCCAGTGAGCCGGATGCGCTGTTGCACTGGATCCACGCCATGGATCAGGCGCTTGAGCGACGCCTTCGCAACTTGTCCCATGCTGTGAATGTGCAGATGCTGCGGTCAGGGCTGGCCCAGACCCTCCTGCCCATCAGCCTTCTTGATGCTGTCTTGAAGGGACAAGTCGAAACGCAGCCAACCGCGACGAACGTGCTTCGCCTGCGCCTCCCTCTGGCTGTCGGTGAGCTCGACCAGGGCATGGATGTGCTCTGTGTGCTCTTACGCAGCAACGATCTGGAGTTCGACAGCCCACGTCTGCGTCAGTGCCGCAAACGATTGCGCACTCACCACCATGCTCTGCTCACAATGGTGCGGCAGCAGCGTCATTGGCAGCGTCGCTCCCTGGATCGTGAGGCCCGGACCCATTGGCAGACCCCATCCGATTCAACGCAGCAGCTGAGCGGGGACTGACCGGCGAGCAGCTGTCGCTGCTCCTCGCGTGGATGCTTCCCATTCAGCGCTCGCTGGGGTTGGAGGCTGACCGTGGTTTTCAGAATCTGCAGGGTCGCCAACAGCGGTTTCACGACTTCCTGCAGCAGCAGCTCGCCGCCCCACCGGCAGTGCCCTTTCCCCAGGGTGTCAATGAGCGAATGTCCAAGCTCAGCTCAGGCTTTGCCGATTATCCGGACCTCGCTGATCCTGCCCGCCGTCGCTTGGTCACCGATGCCCGTCAGTGGCTGCATGAGCTGCGCCATCGCTTGGAACCCTCGGCTCCCATGGCACCGCCACGCCTCAAGGTGGAGGCGTCTACCCAGAAGCGGACCTCCTCCCCGCTGCAGCTCGACAGTCCCATCACCCAGATCCGTGGTGTGGGGCCGAAATTCGCTGCTCGGCTGGCCTCGATCGGCCTACTTCTGGTGCGTGACCTACTCCGCTATTACCCCCGCGATCATGTCGATTACTCCGCGATGCGCCGCATTGAGGCGCTGGTGTCGGGGGAAACAGCCACGATCGTTGCCACGATTCGTCGTTGCAACGGATTTGTCAGCCCGAGGAACACCAACCTCGCCATCATCGAGCTCCAGCTGCAGGATCCGACGGGTCGCCTGAAGGTAAGCCGTTTCCTGGCGGGCAAACGCTTCAGTTCTCCGGCCTACCTCAAAGGCCAGCAGCGCCTCTACCCCGTTGGTGCCACCGTGGCCGTTAGTGGTCTGGTGAAAGACGGCCCCTACGGCATCACCTTTCAGGATCCATTGATCGAGGTGCTGGACAGCCCCTCGTCTCCGGTCAAATCCCCCAGCATCGGGCGACTTCTCCCGGTGTATCCCCTCACCGAAGGGGTCGGAGCTGATCGTTTCCGCAGCCTGATCGATCAGGTCTTGCCCCTCGCGGCATCCTGGTCTGATCCTCTCCCCGCCGCGCTGCAGCGGCAATTCCATCTGCCGACGCTGGCGGATGCCCTGCAGGCCCTGCATGCGCCCAAGGATCGCGAGAGCCTCGATCAGGGACGCCGCCGGCTGGTGTTCGATGAGTTTCTGCTCCTGCAGCTCGGCCTGTTGCGCCGACGCCAGGCGCTGCGCTCCCGGAAGGGACCGGACCTGGATCTTCAGTCCAGTTCCAATGGGCTTGTGGGGGAGTTCATGGCTCTGTTGCCCTTCCACTTCACCGCAGCCCAGAAACGCGTGTTTCAGGAGATCGAAGCTGATCTGGCGCGCACCGAACCCATGGCCCGTCTGGTGCAGGGGGATGTCGGCTCTGGAAAGACGGTGGTTGCCATTGCAGCGTTGCTCAGCACCATTGCTTCGGGCTGGCAGGGGGCCCTGATGGCCCCCACGGAGGTGTTGGCCGAGCAGCACTACCGCAACCTCTGCCATTGGTTGCCGCAGCTCCATGTCAGCGTCGCGTTGCTGACGGGATCCACGCCACGGCCCCGCCGCCGGGAGCTGCTGGATGACCTAGCCAATGGTTCCCTGAAGGTGCTGGTGGGCACCCATGCTCTGCTCGAGGATCCGGTTGTGTTCAACCGCCTGGGGCTGGTGGTGGTGGATGAACAGCACCGTTTCGGTGTGCATCAACGAGATCGCCTGCTCAACAAGGGCTTGCAGCCTCATCTGCTCACCATGACGGCAACACCGATCCCACGGACCCTGGCGCTCTCGATCCATGGGGATCTGGATGTCAGCCAGATCGATGAATTGCCTCCAGGGCGAACACCGATTCGCACTCGCATGCTCACGGCTGGAAAGCGGGAGAAGGCCTATGAATTGATCCGTGAGGAGGTGCAGCTGGGCCAGCGGGCCTATGTCGTTCTGCCTCTGGTGGACGAGTCGGAAAAGCTCGAGCTTCGCTCAGCCGTTGAGGTTCACGCTGAATTGGCCTCGGAGGTTTTTCCTGATCTGGCAGTTGGTCTGCTGCATGGACGTCTCTCCAGTGCCGACAAGCAGGCGGTGCTGACCGATTTCGCTGCGGGCAAGACCCAGGTGCTGGTGTCAACCACGGTGGTGGAAGTGGGGGTGGATGTGCCTGAAGCCAGCGTGATGGTGATCGACCATGCCGAACGCTTTGGCCTGGCGCAGCTGCATCAGTTGCGGGGGCGCGTCGGCCGTGGTGCTGCTGCCTCCCATTGCCTGTTAATCAATGGCAGCTCCAACCCTCTGGCCCGCCAGCGTCTGGATGTGCTGGTGCGCTCCACCGATGGCTTCGAGATCGCCGAGATGGATTTGCGCTTGCGCGGGCCTGGACAGGTTCTGGGAACCCGTCAGTCGGGCCTGCCTGATCTGGCCCTTGCCAGCCTTGCTGATGATGGTTCCGTTCTGGAGGACGCACGAACAGCTGCCCAGGGGCTGTTAAAGCATGATCCCGAGCTCGAGCAGCACCCGTTGCTGCGCGAGACCCTCGATGCACAGCAGCGTCGCCTCAGCGGCGGCACCCCTTTGAACTGACCCATCCCATTGCAGTTTCGATGCGCCCCTGGAGCCCAATTCCGATCGAAGATTGCGGAGAGCCCTTGCAACTGCTGCCTCCCGATTTGTTGCGGATGGAACCCCATCCGTACATGACGCTCGGGGCACCCTATGGGGCGTCGGGAAATCCTTTCCAATTGCGTTTGGGGGTCGTTCAGCGCCTGCTTGACGCTCAGCAGCGGTTGATCGAGCACGACCCCAGCCTGCGACTCAGCATTTTTGATGCGTGGCGGCCGATCGCCGTGCAGGCCTTCATGGTGGACCACAGCATTGCTGAACTCTGCCGTGATCGCGGTGTGGAGGTGCGCTCGGGGGACGCCTTCGATCAGGTTTTGGCCGATGTGGGGCGGTTCTGGGCCGCTCCCAGTCGGGATCCCGCCACACCGCCACCCCACAGCACCGGTGCTGCTGTCGACCTCACCCTCAGCAGTAGCGATGGAACGCCGCTGGCCATGGGTGGAGAGATTGATGCCATTGGTGCGGTGTCTGAACCGCAGCACTACGCCGGTCGGGAGGATTCCGAAGCTCGGCGCTGGCATCAACGCCGGCAGTTGCTTGCTGAAGTGATGGGATCAGCCGGCTTTGTTCAGCATCCAAACGAGTGGTGGCACTACTCGTTCGGCGATCAGCTCTGGGCCTGGCGAAAGGATGCAGCTGTGGCGGTCTACGCCGAGGCCGTCAACAGCGCGCTCACTTCCTGATCGCCCAGCTTCTCGATGTGGTCACCGAAGCTGCGTCGTCCGCCCGCAGCTTTCCAGCTGAGGAGGAGCGGCTCAAGGGTTTTTTCCAGATCGTCCAGGGGGAGTTTCTCCATATACGGGCGCGCAAGACGCTGGAGGTTCGGGGTGCCGCCCAGCCACAGCTGGTACTGGTTGACCCCGTTGCCCACCAATCCCAGCTCAGCCATGTAAGGGCGAGCGCAGCCGTTGGGGCAACCGGTCATGCGCACCAGAAGAGACTTCTCAATCTCGAGCCGCCGCAGCTGGGCATCAAGGCGATCCAGTACATCCGGAAGGATGCGCTCCGATTCGGTGATCGCCAGGCCGCAGGTGGGCAAGGCCGGGCAGGCGATGGCATGTCTGGCCAGGCGGGCTGGAGCTTCAGGCACCTCAAACCCAAGGGCTTCCAGCTGGGTTCGAATGCTGGCGCGCTGGGAGGTGCCGATGTTGCACAGCAGTAGGTCTTGATTGGCGGTGAGACGAATCTCCAGCTGGTAAGTCTCCACGAGCTGCCTGAGCCCTGCCTTGAGCTCTCCGTTCAGACGACCGCAGAGCAGGGGCAGTCCCACAAACCACATCCCAGCCTTTTGTCGATGCCAGCCGAGGTAGTCCAACAGCTTGGCCTTCGGCTCATTGCGCAGCCCCTTGAGGCTTCCCTTGAAGTAGGTCGCACACAGGGTGTCGCGGAACCATTGGATGCCCTTGTCATGCAGCAGGTACTTCATGCGGGCGTGCTTGCGAACCTCCCGATCCCCGTGGTCCCGTTGCAGAGCCAGGATCGCCTGAACCACATCCAGAACGTCGGCGGCATCGACGTAACCCAAGGGATCCGCTGTGCGAGCGAAGGTTTCCTCCTTGTTGTGGGTGCGACCCATGCCACCGCCCACGTAGACGTTGCAGCCCCGCAGTTCGCCGGAGGGGTCGGTGAAGGCGACCAGGCCGATGTCCTGGGTGAGCAGGTCAACGGAGTTATCCCCTGGCACGGTGACGGCCACCTTGAACTTCCGGGGCAGGTAGGTATCCCCGTAGAGAGGTTCTTCAGTGCTGCCGGAAAAAACGCCGCCTTCGCTTTGGCGCTTTCTGGTCTTCTGAACGGCTCGGCTGGGCTTGAAGCGATAACTCAGGTCACCATCCACCCAGAGGTCGAGATAGGCCCCCTCGGCCGCCTCGGGGCTGAGCAGATCGGCAATTTCATCAGCGAGGCGCCGTGCCACGGGATAGCCGCCTTTCTCAAAAGGAGCTGGGGGTGCCATCACGTTGCGGTTGATATCGCCGCAGGCCGCCAGGGTCGAGCCCATGTTGCGAACGATGGTGCCGATCACCTCTTTCAGATCGGCCTTGGCGATGCCGTGCATCTGGAAGGCCTGACGGGTGGTGGCTCGCAGGGTGCCATCCCCAAGGCGGTTGGACAGGTCATCGAGGGCGAGGAACAGCCTGGCGGGGATGCGTCCGCCCGGACTGCGCAGCCGCAGCATCATTTGCCAACTGCGGACCTTGTCTGTCTTGCGCAGTTCGCGGTGGTGCTGTTGGTAGCTGCCGTGAAACTTCAGCAGTTGAACAGCATCTTCCGTGAAGCGAACGTCGTCGTTGCTGAGCTCGCTCAACAACGGGTCGCGCAGATGGTCGCTATCCAGCTTGCGCTGCTCCGCCTTGGACAGCGATTGAGTTCCTGATTCCACCACTGCCAAGGAGCCTTCCCCCACCCCGAAAAGGTTTTCTTGATTTGAACGTAGCGAAACGGCTTCCAATACAGTCGCTTTCGGCTCTGACCTTGGCGTGACGGCAACCTTTCTTCTGGAAATCGGCACCGAGGAGCTTCCTGCCGATTTCGTCAGGCAAGCGCTTGATCAGCTGCAGCAGCGGGTCAGTCGTGATCTGCGTGAGGCAAGGCTGGCCCATGGAGCGGTGTTGGTGTTCGGCACCCCCCGGCGTCTGGTGGTCTCTGTCGCTGAGCTGGAGGACCGCCAGCCCGATCTTCAGGAAGACCGCAAGGGCCCTCCTGTGGCTCAGGCCTTCAAGGACGGCATCCCAGGGCCTGCGGCGATCGGTTTCGCCAAGCGTTGCGGTGTTGATCCCTCAGCCCTTGAGCAGCGTGAAACTCCGAAGGGGCCTTGCGTCTTCGCAACCGTGCTCACCCCCGGTCAAGCCAGTGTTGAACTACTCCAGGGGCTGATTCCCCAATGGATTGATGCTCTCCAGGGCCGGCGGTTCATGCGCTGGGGCACCGGAGCCCAGCGCTTCAGCCGCCCCATTCGCTGGCTGCTAGTTCTCAAGGGGTCAGAGGTGATCCCTGTGGTGCTCGACGGCGCTGACCCCGAGGTCCGCAGCGATCGTTTGAGCCGTGCCCACCGTCTCCATGGTGACGAGCCACTGTCCATCGCATCAGCGGAGGTGTTTGGTGAAACCCTCGCCGCCGCCGGCGTTGTTGTCGATCGTGCGGAGCGGGCCAAACGGATTCGCACCAGCCTTGATCAGTCGGCTCAGGCCGCCAATGGAACACCCGACTGTCCGGAGTCTCTTTTCGAGGAACTGGTGGACCTGGTTGAAGATCCCAGGATTCTCGAGGGGACCATTGCTGAACGGTTCCTTCAGCTTCCTCCGGAGGTGATCAGCACGGTGATGCAGGCTCACCAGCGTTATGTGCCACTCCAGGTGCCTGGCCTGGAGGCTGACCCGCTCCGTCTCACCGCTGAGGCTGTGCTTCGGCCCCAGTTCCTGTTGGTGGGCAATGGCCTGGCCCCGGCGTCTTCATTAATCGTTCGTGGCAATGAACGCGTGCTTGGAGCGCGCCTGGCGGATGCCGAATTTTTTCTGGACGTTGACCGACGTCAATCCAGCGCATCTCGGCGTGAAGCCCTTGATCGCGTCACCTTCGCTGAAGGGCTGGGCAGTCTTCTGGACCGCTCCGAGCGGATCGAGCGGCTGACGGGGCTGCTGTTGAAGCAACTCGGTCTTGATCAGAGCGTGGCGGATGCGGCCCAGCGTGCCGCTCATTTCTGCAAGAACGATCTGGTCAGCCAGATGGTGGGCGAGTTCCCTGAACTTCAGGGCCTGATGGGGGGCAAATACCTCCTGGAGGAGGGAGAACCTCGCGATGTCGCTCTCGCTGTGGTGGAGCACTATCTGCCCCGGGGCGCCGGTGATGCCCTGCCCGCAACCCTCGCGGGAGCTGTTGTGGCCTTGGCGGAACGGCTTGAGCTGCTGCTCAGCATCTTTGCCAAGGGAGAGCGGCCGACAGGATCCTCCGACCCCTATGCCCTGCGGCGGGCCGGCAATGGCGTTGTGCAGATTCTCTGGGGCATGGCTTGGCGCCTTGACCTCATGGCGTTCCTCAACAACGCCGTGGCGGAGTGGGCTTCCCTTTTCCCTGCCTTTGGGGTGGATTCCAGCCAATTGCATAACGACCTCTGTCAGCTGATGCGGCAGCGGATCGTGTCTCAACTGGAAGACGACGGCTTTGCTCCCGATCTGGTGCAGGCTGTTGCTGGTGATGCCGTCTCCAGCCAGCGTCTGCTCAGTGATCCCCTGGATGTGAAACAGCGGATTCAGCTGTTGCGTGACCTTCGGGACAGCGGTCAGCTGGATGCCGTCCAGGCGGTGGTGCAACGGGCAGCCAAGCTTGCTGAAAAAGGTGATCTGACACGGGATCAGCTTGTGGCCGGTGATGTGGTTCAGCCCGAGCGCTTCGAGTCAGCCAGTGAGAAGGATCTGTTCGCCGCTCTGGAGCAGCTGCAGCCACTGGCTCAGCAGCGGTCGTATCAATCCCTCGCCGATGCGCTTGTCGCAGCAACCCCGGCTCTCCAGGCCTTCTTTGATGGTGACACCAGCGTGATGGTGATGGTCGACGATTCCGCGCTGAGGCTCAATCGACTCAACCTGTTGGCCGTCCTGCGCAATCAGGCATCGGTGTTGGCTGAGTTTGAATCGATTCAATCCAAATAAATGGCAGTGCTGGCCTCTGCGGCTAAGCAGGGGCAAGTCCATTCAGCTGCAATGCCTGATCAAGAGACAAACACCACCCAGCAGCCTGTGGTGATCCGCCAAGGTGGCCAAGGTCTGGGAACCGTGATTGCGGCGGTGATCCTTGCTGCCGCCGCCGTTTACGCCATCAACGTCTGGTCGACGACCAAAAAAGAAACATCCCCCGCCAAGAACCTTGAGCAAGGGATTGAGCGGATTAAGGATGCCGCTGGCAAAGCGATCGAGTCGCGCAACTAACCAGCAGCTTCAGCGATGTTATGGGCCGGTCTCCCTCAGGAGACTCCGGCCTTTTCCTTCGACTCGGAACCCTTGGAGTTGGACCCCTTGGATTCACCGGCCTGAGCCTTGATCTGCTGGGCCGCTTCCTCCGCTAGGAAATCGCCGTCTGAACGACCAACAGCCGACGGAACAGGGTTGTAATCGGATGGAGCCAGGGCTTCGCCCCGGATCAGGCTGCCGAGGGTGCGGAGGGTGAGCTTGATCTGCTGCCAGGGATTCATCATCACCACCCGCTTGTACAGGTAGCTGTCGAAGGTCAGCTTCTGCACGTCCTTGTCATCGCACATCTCCACGAAGGCTTCGCGGGCAGCGTCGTTGCGGTAGAAGATTCGCTGCAGGATGTCGAGCACCACATAGGTGGCACCGTATTTACGGTCCCAGCGCTTGAGGTAGGTCGACTTGATCTGTTTTTCGGTGGGGATGGAAGCACCGTTGTTGGAGATTTCAACAATCGCTTCCGCACACATCCGGCCGCTCTTGGCAGCAAAATAAATGCCTTCACCGGAGCTCTTGGTGACATAGCCCGCTGCATCGCCCACAAGCGCCATGCGGCCCACCACCCGTCGCGGACGGGGGTGCTCAGGAATCGGATGCGCTTCCACCTTGATCACTTCACCCTGGAACAGACGCTTGTTGGCCCGCTCGCGGATGCCTCTCTGCAGACCCTTGATCAGGCTCTGGTTCTGCTGCATGGTTCCCGTTCCCACGGCCACGTGGTCGTATTTAGGGAACACCCAGGCATAGAAGTCAGGTGAGACGTCCGTTCCGACGTACATCTCAGCCAGATCCTCGTAATAGGTCATCTCTTCAGCAGGAAGCTTGATCCTTTCCTGGAAGGCGATGGCCACGTTGTAATCACCGGCGTCCATGGCTTTCGCCACCCGGGAGTTGGCGCCATCGGCACCGATGATGAGGTCAACGGCCAGGGTCTTCGGCTCACCGGTGGGGCCACCACCGCTGTAGTCCGCGTAATGGATGGTGTACGGGCCCTGACGGTCTGTGCCTGTGTCAATCTTCTGCACCAGGCCATTGATCAGGGTGGTGCCCAGATCGGCGGCCCTGTTGCGCAAGAAGGCATCGAAAACCTCACGACGGCACATGCCGATGTAGGCGTTTTCGTCGTAGCCGAGGGGATCCAGCTTGATGTCCACCTCTCTGTTGGAGGGGGAAATCATCTTCATGTTGCGGACCTTGCGGTCGATGATTTCGTCGGGGAGGTCGAACTCCTCGACCATGCAGAGCGGAATCGCCCCACCACAGGGTTTGGCATTGTCGAGTTTGCGCTCGAACAACCAAGTCTCGATACCTGCCTTGGCCAGAATTTCGGCAGCACAGGAGCCACTGGGGCCACCGCCGATCACCGCAACTCGCAACATCTCAGCCCGTCTCCGCTGGATTGTTTTGTGAAGCTATCACTGTCACATCAACCATTGTGGGTTGATCTGGCTGCTGCCTTTACGATCGAAACAACACGCATCAGCGCCTTGGTTCGGGCCTCCTCTGCGCGACGCACCGAGCGGGAGGATATTCCGGTCGCCCGTCGAACACGACAGCCGCGTCAACGCAAGGGAAATGGCGCAGCTGGTCTGCTGTTTGGTCTTGTTCTTGTCTGTGCTGGAAGCCTGGCTGCAGTGATGCTGCTTCCAACCTTCCTATCCCGTCGTCAGCCAACGCAGACCCTTGAGATTTCAGGTTTTCGTGAACGTCCCGACGCCGATGGCCGTCTCCTCGGTCACTTCCCCTATGGAGAGGCGGATGCCGATCAACTCATCGTCTTTGAACCGGGGATTGAGCTGAATGTGGAGGCCGCCGCCGCCCTCGACACGATGATGCGTTCAGCCTCAGCTGACGGGGTCGATATGCGTCTGCTCAGTGGATTCCGCTCTCTGGCCCTCCAGGAATCCATCTTTTTTGATGTGGCCTCCGAACGGAACCAGACCGCAGAAGAGCGTGCCCAGGTGTCGGCTCCACCGGGGTACTCCGAGCACAGCACTGGTTATGCCGTTGATCTAGGCGATGGCCGTTTTCCTGAGACCAACCTCTCCCAGAGCTTTCAAGACACCGAAGCATTTCGCTGGCTTCAGGATCACGCGGCCCGATATCACTTTGTGTTGTCTTTTCCTAAGGGCAACAAACAGGGCGTGATGTACGAACCCTGGCATTGGCGTTACCAGGGCAATGCGGATGCACTTCGTTTGTTTGAGCCGGCCAGTCGGTTCTCCAGGCGCGACCCTTGAATGTCCCCGAACTGCTATCTCCCGCCGGCGACTGGGCTGCGATGAAGGCGGCTGCCGCCTCCGGTGCCGATGCGGTGTATTTCGGCGTTGATGCCTTTAACGCTCGTCAGCGGGCTGAGAATTTTCGACTGGATGACCTGCCTGAGGTGATGCAGTGGCTGCATCAGCGGGGGGTGAAGGGTTTCCTCACCTTCAACGTGTTGGTGTTTAGCGATGAATTGCAGGCAGCGGCTCAATTGTTGATCGCCGCAGACCGGGCGGGGGTGGATGCGGTGATTGTCCAGGACGTGGGGCTCTGTCGCTTGGCCCAGCGGCTGGTTCCCCACCTCTGTGTGCACGGCTCAACCCAGATGTCGATCACCAGTGCAGCGGGGATTGCCCAGGCGGCTGCGCTCGGTTGTCAACGGGTGGTGCTGGCGCGGGAGCTGGCCCTGCGTGATCTTGAGCGCCTGCAGAGACAACTGGTCCAGCGGCACCTTGCGATGCCCTTGGAGGTGTTCGTGCACGGTGCCCTTTGCGTCGCCTATTCCGGTCAATGCCTGACCAGTGAATCCCTCGGGCAGCGCAGTGCCAATCGAGGTGAATGTGCCCAGGCCTGTCGCCTGCCCTACGAAATGGTGGTGGATGGTCAACCCCACTCCCTGGAAGACCAGCGCTACCTCCTCTCGCCCCAGGATCTGGCGGCCTGGGAGTTGCTGCCGGAATTGCAGCGCATCGGCGTGGCCAGCCTCAAGATCGAAGGTCGCCTAAAGGACGCTGCCTACGTGGCAGCCGTCACCGACGCCTATCGGCAGCGACTGGATCAGACCCCCGCTTCGGCACCGCAGGTGCAACGCCAGCTTGAGCTGGCATTTTCCCGAGGTCTGTCCACCGGTTGGCTGGAAGGGGTGAACCATCGCCGTCTGGTGCATGGCCGCTGGAGCAAGAAGCGGGGCCCGCTGCTGGGGCAGTTGCTGCGGGTGGAACGGGGTGGTTGGTTGCATCTGCGTAGCCGGGAACAGCTGCAAGCCGGTCAGGGCCTTGTGCTGGAACAGCTGTCGTCTGACCCCCTGCAGCCGCCTCGGGAGATCGGTGGTCGGATCATGGTGTGTGAGCGGATGGGAGACGAACGCTGGAAGCTGCGCCTTGGGCCCGAGCGTGTGGATGGCTCTGGCTTGAGACCTGGCGCTTCGGTCTGGCTCACCAGTGACCCCGATTGGCAGTCCCGTTGGCAGCGTGCTGCCCGCCGCAGGGTGGAGGCGCGTTCTCGGAATCTGGCGTTGCGGGTGTCCGGTCGGCTGGATGCACCGCTTGAGTTGCACCTGCTGGCACCCCAGGGGGTGGATCTGCAGGTCAACAGCACCATTCCGCTGCAGAGCGCTTCGCAGCGTCCCCTGGATCGGGAACGGCTTGAGCAGCAATTGGGACGCCTGGGGGGAACCGGCTGGTCGCTTCAGCATCTGGAGGTCCAGCTGCAGGGCGATCTTTTTCTGCCTATGGCGGAACTCAACCGCATGCGCAGGGCCCTGCTGGAGCGGTTGGAGGCCTCGCTGGATGACAGCACCGATTCAGTCCCTGGCCCTGCACCCTCCAAAACGGCAGACCCAACAGAGCTGCTGGCCCAGATGTGCCCCCCAGCTGAGGCTTCCCCCAGCGAGACCAAGCCAGGCTTGGTGGTGCTGGTGCGCAGCCTGGATCAGTTGCAGGCCTTGGTGGATCTCGCCGGCACGGGCCTGCCGATTCGCTCGGTGGTGGCGGATCTCGAGCAGCCCCGGGAGCTGCGGGAAGCGGTGGCGATCGGTCGAGGCTGCTGGCCGGAAGGTGTTTGGTTGGCCGGGGCACGGATCACACGGCCCGATGAACGCTGGAGCCTTGAACCTCTGATTCGCGCCCGTCCCGACGGCTTCCTCGTGAGAAATGCCGATCAGCTGGAGGTGCTAACGCCGCTGGCCCCCTGCATCGGCGACTTTTCCCTCAACACCGCCAACCCCCTGAGTTTCCACTGGTATCGCGACCACTGGAAGCTGCAGCGACTCACGGCCAGTTACGACCTGAACCTTCAGCAACTTCTGGATCTGGCCGCCGCCGTTAATCCAGCGCTTCTGGAGGTCACCCTGCATCAGCACATGCCGTTGTTCCACATGGAGCATTGCTTGTTCTGTGCGTTCCTCTCGGACGGCAAGGACCACACCGATTGCGGTCGTCCCTGTGAGAAGCACCACGTCACCCTTCGGGATCGCAGCGGGGTTGAACATCCCCTGCGTGCTGATCTGGGCTGTCGCAACACCCTCTTCAATGGAACGGCGCAATCGGGCGTTGAGGCGCTTCCGTCGCTGCTGAGGGCGGGCGTGCGCACCATTCGGCTTGAACTTCTCGATGAAGATGCCGCTGCGACGCGTCGGCGCGTCAGCCTTTACGCCGAGGCTCTGGCGGGTCGGATGGCCACCCAGGACGTCTGGTCCCAGGAGCAGATCCACCACCAGCTCGGCGTCACCCGCGGCAGCCTGCGCAGCAAGGGTCCGGAGCGCACCAGTCGATTCTCACGTTGAGATAACCTGTCGCACTGCGCCTTTGGCGTTCTTCACAAATACGTACGGTCAGCCCGCATGAGCGCCAACAACAAGGCGATCCGCAACATCGCGATCATCGCCCACGTTGACCACGGCAAGACGACTTTGGTCGATTCGCTGTTGGCGCAGTCAGGAATTTTCCGCGACAACGAGGCAGTCCCCACCTGTGTGATGGACTCCAACGACCTAGAGCGTGAGCGCGGCATCACGATCCTGTCGAAGAACACGGCAGTCACCTACAAGGACACCCGGATCAACATCGTTGATACGCCTGGTCACGCCGATTTCGGTGGTGAAGTGGAGCGGGTGTTGGGCATGGTCGACGGTTGCCTGCTGATCGTGGACGCCAATGAGGGGCCGATGCCCCAGACCCGCTTTGTGCTGAAGAAGGCCCTCGAGCAGGGCCTGCGTCCGATCGTGTTCGTCAACAAGATCGACCGTGCCCGGGTGGATCCCGAGACCGCCGTCGACAAGGTGCTCGATCTGTTCATCGAACTCGGCGCTGACGACGATCAGTGCGATTTCCCTTACTTGTTCGGCAGCGGTCTTGGGGGCTTCGCCAAGCCCGACATGAAGACAGATAGCGACAACATGCGTCCGCTGTTCGACGCCATCCTGCGCCACGTTCCGCCCCCGGTTGGTGATCCGGAGAAGCCCCTCCAGCTGCAAATCACCACCCTTGACTATTCCGACTTCCTTGGTCGGATCATCATTGGCCGCGTTCACAACGGAAAAATCAAACAGGGTCAGAACGCAGCGCTGATCAAGGACGATGGCAGCGTCAAGAAGGGCCGCATCAGCAAGCTGCTGGGCTTTGAGGGTCTCCAGCGCGTCGAGATCGAAGAGGCTTCCGCCGGTGACCTGGTGGCCGTGGCTGGCTTTGACGACGTCAACATCGGCGAAACCATCGCCTGCCCCGATGAGCCGACCGCTCTGCCGTTGATCAAGGTGGATGAGCCCACCCTGCAGATGACCTTCGTCGTCAACGACTCCCCGTTTGCAGGTAAGGAAGGCAAATTCGTCACCAGCCGTCAGGTTCGTGACCGCCTGCAGCGAGAATTGCTCACCAACGTGGCTCTGCGTGTCGAAGACACTGATTCACCAGACCGCTTTGCTGTGAGTGGTCGCGGTGAGCTGCACCTCGGCATCCTGATCGAGACGATGCGCCGTGAGGGCTATGAGTTCCAGGTTTCCCAGCCTCAGGTGATCTACCGCACCATTGATGGCACGCCCTGCGAGCCGGTTGAAACCCTGGTGATGGATGTCCCTGAGCCAGCGGTTGGCAGCTGCATCGAAAAACTGGGCACCCGCAAGGGTGAGATGCAGAACATGGAAACCAGTGCTGATGGACGCACCCAGTTGGAGTTCATCGTTCCCTCCCGCGGTCTGATCGGTTTCCGGGGTGAGTTCATCCGAGCCACCCGCGGCGAAGGAATCATGAGCCACTCCTTCTATGAATACCGGCCGATGATGGGTGACTTCGACACCCGCCGGAACGGTGTGCTGATCGCCTTCGAAGAAGGAACGGCCACCTTCTATGCCCTGAAGAATGCCGAGGACCGTGGCCAGTTCTTCATCAGCCCGGGCACAAAGGTCTACAAGGGCATGATCATCGGGGAATACAACCGGCCCCAGGATCTGGAGATCAACGTTTGCAAGACCAAGCAGCTCACCAACATGCGTTCCGCGGGTGCTGAGGAATTGGATACGCTGCAAGCACCGATTCAGATGACCCTTGAGCGGGCTCTGGAATACATCGGTCCAGACGAGATGCTCGAAGTCACCCCAGAGTCGATTCGTTTGCGCAAACTTCCTGGCAAGAAGCCGGCTAAGTCCAAGCGCTGATGCCCCAGGCGGATCCCCGCTTTCAGCAGGGCCTGGAGCTTTTCAATGCCGGTGAGTGGTACGCCGCCCACGATCTGTTTGAAGAGCTCTGGCATGAAACGGCTGATCCGGAGCGGCGCAGCCTGCAGGGAATCCTTCAAGTGGCGGTTGCCCAGCTGCATCTGCAACGGGGCAATCGTCGTGGTGCCACGATTCTTTTCGGCGAAGCCCTTGGACGTCTGAAACGTCCCGGGACTCCTGATCTGGGCCTCAACCTTGATGCTCTCTGCCAAGCGACGCAACAACGGCTTGAAGCCCTTCAGCAGGATGGGGATCCCGAGTCATGCACTGTCCCTGTTCTTGAGTACATGCGCTGAAGCGCCGGTAATCTCAACGAATTCGAGCAAATTGCGTGGCAGGTAAAGCGATGCTCCGTTTCGGGGGCCTTTTTTTAGCTCTGCCCCTTCTGGCCATCATGTGCCCTCTGGATGCGGTTCAGGCTCAGCAAACTGCTGACGCAGGCGTCATCACGATTGAGTCCGATCTGCAATCGGCCGACAACAGCACGGGTGTGATCACTGCCAGCGGCAATGTTCGCTTGGTGCATGCCGGTCGTGGTTTGGTGGCCACCAGCCGTCAGGCCCAGTACTTCATGGAGGAAGACCGGATTGTGCTGAGTGGTGATGTGGATGTGATCCAGGCCGATGGCAATCAGCTCCGCGCCGATCGCTTCACCTATTTGCTGGACGAAGGCCGCGCAATTGCCAGCCCCGTTCCGGGCCAGCAGGTGTTCAGTCAGTGGTCGCTCACTCCCAGCCAACCCGCTCTGGATCCTGCTCCTGAGGCAAACCCGGTAACCCCATGACCCTGGAACTGTCGAATGTCTCCATCACCCTTGGGGGCCGCCAGTTGGTCAAGGGTTTGAATCTGAAGCTCTCCCCAGGCGAGGTGGTCGGCCTGCTGGGTCCTAATGGAGCCGGCAAAACCACCACCTTCAATCTGGTGATCGGTCTGCTGTGCCCTGATCAGGGCGAGGTGACCTTGAACGGCGAGCGTGTCACCAGCCTGCCCATGCCCGAACGGGCACGGCTTGGGGTGGGTTATTTGCCCCAGGAAGCCAGTGTTTTTCGCAATCTCACGGTGCGTGAAAACCTTGATGTTGCCCTTGAACAGACCGATCTCAGTCCCGAGCAGCGTCGGGATCGGCGCCAGCAGCTGATTGAGGACTTTCACCTCACCGCGTTCATCAACCGACGTGGCTTCCAACTCTCCGGGGGTGAACGTCGCCGTTGTGAGGTGGCCCGGGCGCTTGCTTCGGGTGCCAACGGTCCGACGTATCTGCTTTTGGATGAACCCTTCGCCGGCGTCGACCCGCTTGCGGTAGCGGATCTTCAGCTGCTGATCGAGGAGTTGCGTTCACGGGGCATGGGGATCCTGATCACCGATCACAACGTGCGAGAAACCCTGGCCACAACTGATCGGGCTTACATCCTCAACGATGGTGCGGTTTTGGCTGCAGGACATTCCGAGGAGGTGGCGGCTGATCCACAGGTGCGTCGTTATTACCTCGGGGAGGGATTCCAACTGTGATTTTGGATCGTCTCAAACGCGCCACCTGGATGCGGCTGGATCTCCTGGATCGCTGGTTGCTCAAGGAGCTTCTGGGTCCGCTGCTGTTCTTCATTGCCCTGTTCACCCTGCTGCTGCTCACGGGCGGCGTGATGTTTGAACTGGTGCGGCAGATGGTTGACAAGAACCTGCCGATCACAATTGCAGTTCAGGTTCTGCTGTTCAGCATTCCGCGTTGGTTGGCCTTCTCAGTGCCAATCGGAACGCTGATGGCATCGCTGTTCGTGTTCACCCGCCTGTCAGCGAACAGTGAACTCACCGCTCTGCGAAGCCTCGGGATCAGCACAGTGCGGATGATTAGCGCGGCCCTGGCTCTGTCCATGGTGATGACGCTGTTCACCTTCGTCCTCAACGACGTGGTGGTGCCCCGCAGCCAACGCTATGCAGAGGTCACCCTCAAGAAGTCACTGGGGCGTTCTCTTGCCAGTGAGACAGGACGCGACATCATTTACCCCCGTTTCGGGACCCGCTTTGATTCCGACGGTGAAGAGGACGGTAAAGGGCTGAATCAACTTTTCTATTCGAGGAAGTTTCAGGACGGTGAAATGGTGGACGTGACTGTTCTTGATTTCACCCGATCCGGTTTCACCCAAATGTTGCGTGCAGATCGGGCCATCTGGAATGAGGGCCAGGCCAGTTGGGACTTTCTGGATGGCCAAATTTTGACGTTGGCCGCCAACGGCAGCTCAACCAAGGCCGATTTCGATCGTTACGTCTATCCCCTCGGTTCCGGTCCGGTGCGCCTGGCAGGGATTGAAAAGGATGCCGTCAACATGACAGTTGCCGAAGCTTTGCAAGCCCAGAGGCTGTATGAAGAGGCCGGCAGCATCAAGGAAGCCCGCAAAATCCGTGTGCGGATCCAGGAGAAGTTCACGGTTCCTATGGCCTGTCTGGTGTTTGGCTTGTTTGGAGCCACCCTCGGCGCTCAGCCCAGTTACAGAAGCAGCAGAAGCTTCTCGTTTGTGCTCACTCTCGGGATCATCGCTGTCTATTACGTGATTGGTTTCAGCTTCAGTTCCCTGGGAGTCAAGGGCACCCTGCCGCCGATCCTGGCGGCTTGGCTGCCTGTGATGTTGTTTCTAGGCGCTGGTGGTCTGTTGCTGAAACAGGCCAGTCGCTGATTGGCCGAGGCAGAATCGGCGTGTCTTCGGGGAATGGTGTGCTGAACACGCCTTTTGAGCTGGTCACCAGTCTTGGATTTGCTGGTTTCGTGTTGCTGTTGCTGGCCATGCCCTTGGCCTTCTGGGCGGTGTCCAGTCAGTCCCGTGCAGGCTTGGTTCGCTTGTTGGTGGCTGTTGCCAACCTGCTGTTCACGACACAGCTGATTCTGCGTTGGTGGCAATCCGGCCACTTCCCGATCAGCAACCTCTACGAATCCCTGTGTTTTCTGGCCTGGGCCTGCACCCTCACCCAGTTGTTGGTGGAACGGGCCTGGCCTTCCCCCATCGTGGCAGCAGCAGCCACACCCATGGGTCTTGGTTGCATTGCCTTTGCCAGCTTTGCTTTGCCGGATCAATTGCAATCGGCGGCGCCCCTTGTTCCTGCCCTGCGCTCCAGCTGGTTGGTCATGCACGTGAGCGTGATCATGGTGAGCTATGCCGCCTTGCTGGTGGGATCGCTGCTCTCCTTGGCGGTGTTGGTCACGGATCGTGACCAGGCTCTGGAACTTCGCAGCAGTTCCATTGGCAGTGGTGGATTTCGTCAGGCTGCCTCGATCGCCAACGGTGGTTCTGTTCAGCTGCAATCGGTGCAGTTGAGCACCAATGAACAACTCGACAGCCTCAGCTACCGCACCATCACAGTTGGCTTTTTGATGCTCACGGTGGGCATCGTGAGTGGTGCTGTTTGGGCGAATGAAGCCTGGGGCAGCTACTGGAGCTGGGATCCCAAGGAAACCTGGGCCTTGATCTGCTGGCTGGTCTACGCCGCTTATCTGCACACCCGCCTCAGCCGCGGTTGGCAGGGTCGACGCCCAGCTCTTGTTGCGGTGGTGGGTCTTGTTGTGATCGCTGTTTGCTACATCGGCGTGAATCTGCTGGGCATTGGCTTGCACAGTTACGGCTGGTTTTTCTGACCAGTTTTCTGTGTGCACTCGAGAGGTGATCACCCGCCATCGATCTGACATCCGACCAGGGCACCGCCAACGGCCCCAGCGGGAATCGACCAGATCCAGTTGTCCTTTTTGGCGAGTGCGCCTCCCAAGGCTCCCCCAAGAACACCGCCAGCGAGGCTTCCTTCCAAACAGGAATTGTTGTCCACAGCAGAATGGTCCACGACGACGGTTTTTCCGCTTGACGTTGTTGGTGAATGATCTGGATGGTTATGGGCGCGGTGCCCCTGCTGGTGCTTATGGCTTTTGCGCCCATGGAAATGCAGGGTCTTGGGACAAGGGCGTTCGACCCTTTCCTCTCGACTGCTGACGTACCCAGGCTTGTCCCGGGTTCCGGGATGGTAAGTCTCAACGTATTGATTCTGATAGCAAGTCTTTGTCCTGGAGTATGTGTTGTTGGCTAGGGCTGGTTGATTCACGACCGTCGTCATCACGACTCCAGTAATAAGTCCGGAAAAAATATTCTTCATGACGGAGGAGTTGCTTTGTTGATTCATTCTGCATTCCTGAACGAGAAAGACTCTGACAACTTCAGTTGAATCTGTGACAGGATGCATCTGTGCATGAACTTATTGCTTTTTTGTTGTATTCATCGTAATGAGTTTTTTGTCTTCGATTCAATCCCCCAGATGAGGGATTAATTCTTTGGCCCAGATCCCCCATTTCAGCGATGGCGCACGCCGGTTCAGTCTGTAAAACCAGAACACCAACAGTGGAAGAGATTGTTGAGCTGCATGCCTGTAGCTGTGGATGTCCTGCATGGTGGAGATGTGGGTCTGGCAGCGAAAGCGGCCGCCACAAGGGGATCGAGGCCTAACGGACTCTCCCCATCACTGAGGGGGGATCGAGGTCCACATGGACTCTCCCCCCACGCCATTACCCCTGGGATGTGAACTCAAACCTCTTTGAGCCCCAGGACAAATCAAATCAGCACCTGCGGGCCAACAAGGTCTCACTGAGATGAGCGATGTCTGACTCGTTGTTGGAACGCTTCGGCGTCTTCAGCTTCCGAACGCAGATAACGTTTTCGTTGTGCCGATTCCAGACCAGACAGCGGCGAGGCAGGTCTTGAGGGTGTCACCTGTTGAGACCGTTCAAGACCTCGTAGAAGTGGGTGGATTCCTCGTCTGCTAATGCTGTTCTCCCAGTTATGCGTGAATCTCGCGTCGTGACCTGTGGTCCATCGCGTCCTGGAATAATTCCATGCTCTTCAATCTTGTTCTGTGATCAACGTCACTGATTGGCGTGATGTCCATCCAGGGGGTGGTTGGCCTCTCAAGATGTGCATCAGGCCAACGGACAAAAAGGAAGGCCACCCCTGCAACGGGATGACCTTCCTTGTTGGCGTTCTTTGAAGCTGAACGAAGCGTCTGGCTGTATGGCTAGTCAGGCCAGTCAGGCAGCTTCTAGACCCTGCTCAGTTGGACTGTCGTCACGCATTGGACGCCTCCGACTTCGACATTTCCAGTTTGGTCCAGAGGGGCTGCGCTGGTCATCCGCATTTCAACTCAAGTGGCAGGGGGATACGAAGCCTGATGTAGCACGAAGCAAATAAATCTATTGAACTAAATGTTGCAGGACGGCGCCAATATTCATGCTGCCTTTGAGATAACCTGCGAAAACTAATGAAATCACGCCAGCATTTAGGGCTAGGAATGCTGTAACCAGTTTGACGTCATCATTCATCCCACGATTATCGGACCCTTGATCGCATCAGTGTGGCTATCAAATCTTTGAAGATGATGAAACTGCTCAAGGGCTTGGTTCTTTCTTGAAGTGATCACAAAAAAGCCCGGCATTGGCTGCCGGGCTTTGGTGCTCATTTGATGGCCTGCTGATCAAGCAAGAACAGCTTCCTTACTGCTGCTGTTGCGGATGCCTTTGATCGCTTCGGCGTAATCGGGTTGGTTGAACACACCGGAGCCGGACACAATCGCGTTGGCACCTGCTTCGATCACCTTCCAGGCATTGCCAGCTTTGATGCCGCCATCCACTTCGATCCAGGGATCGAGGCCCTTCTCGTCGCACATGCGGCGCAGGTCGCGGATTTTCTGGACCTGGCTTTCGATGAAACTTTGGCCACCAAAACCGGGGTTGACGCTCATGATCAACACCAAGTCGCAGAGCTCGAGGCAGTACTCGAGGGTGTCGATCGGAGTTGAGGGATTCAGGACTGCACCTGCTTTTTTGCCCAGGTCCTTGATCTGAGCCAGGTTGCGATGCAGATGCGGGCAGGCTTCAACCTGAACAGAAATGATGTCCGCGCCGGCTTTGGCGAAGTCGGGGACGTACTTCTCCGGCTCAACAATCATCAGGTGAACGTCCAGGGGCTTCTGGGTCACCGGACGCAGCGCCTCAACAATCAGCGGTCCAATGGTGATGTTCGGAACAAAGCGGCCGTCCATCACATCCACATGGATCCAATCTGCACCGGCTTCATCCACGGCTTTCACTTCTTCGCCGAGGCGTGAGAAGTCAGCCGACAGGATCGACGGCGAGATCACCAGGGGCTTGGTGCTCATGGATGAGGAGCGCGATTTGCCGGGAGATTTTAGGGACTCCTGCAACCACTGATACAGTGAGCCGCGCTCAGACGTCGAGATCCACTGCGGCGACGGCCAACTGCCCGTCCAGGAGATCTCGCCAACCCGTCCCACCTCATCCGGAGTCCCGTGGATCAGACCCTCATTCAGGAAATTCTCGAGATCGTCGAGCAGGCCGCCATCGCTTCCGCCTCGCTCTCCGGCAAAGGCCTGAAGGATGAAGCGGATGCATTGGCCGTCGATGCCATGCGCAAGCGCATGAATCAGATCCAGATGCAGGGCCGCATCGTGATTGGCGAGGGGGAACGTGATGAAGCCCCGATGCTCTACATCGGAGAAGAGGTCGGCACCGGCACTGGCCCTGGCGTGGATTTCGCTGTCGACCCTTGCGAAGGCACCAACCTTTGCGCCTTCAACCAGCGCGGCTCGATGGCTGTTCTCGCCGCTTCCGATCGCGGTGGTCTGTTCAACGCCCCCGACTTCTACATGAAGAAGCTGGCTGCTCCTCCGGCTGCCAAGGGCAAAGTGGACATCCGTAAATCGGCCACTGAAAACATCAAGATCCTCAGCGAGTGCCTGGGTCTCCCCGTCGACGAGCTGAACATCGTGGTGATGGATCGTGCTCGTCACAAGGATCTGATCGCTGAGATCCGTGCCACCGGTGCTCGCATCCAGCCCATCTCCGACGGCGACGTTCAGGCCGCCATTGCCTGCGGTTTTGCTGGCACCGGAACCCACTGCCTGATGGGCATTGGTGCTGCCCCTGAAGGTGTGATTTCCGCCGCTGCCATGCGCGCTCTTGGTGGTCACTTCCAGGGTCAACTGGTGTACGACCCTGCGATTGCTCAGACCTCCGAATGGGCTGACATGACCAAAGAGGGCAACCTGGCGCGTCTCTCTGAGATGGGCATCAGCGATCCCGACAAGGTCTACGAAGCAGAGGAGCTGGCCTGCGGCGAGCATGTTTGTTTCGCTGGCAGCGGCATCACTGATGGTCTGCTCTTCAATGGCGTTAAGTTCGAAAAGGACTGCACCCGCACTAGCAGCCTGGTGATTAGCAATCTGGACAACACCTGCCGCTTCACCAACACCGTGCACATCAAAGACGGCGCCCAGAGCATCGCTCTGAGCTGATCGTCACCCACTGGTTGAGAGGAACGTCTTCATGCATATCTCCGTCGTCGGCCTCAGTCATCGCACGGCACCGGTGGAGATCCGGGAACGGCTCAGCATCCCTGAGCAGACCATGGAGACGTCCCTTCAATCCCTCCGCGGCAATGAGCAGGTGCTCGAGGCATCGATCCTCAGCACCTGCAATCGCCTTGAGATTTACACCTTGGTCCGCAATCCGGACCTCGGCGTGTCTGCTGTTAGCGACTTCCTCAGCAGTCACTCCGGCCTTGAGACAGGGGAGCTGACCCCTCACCTGTTCAGTTATCACCACGAAGACGCTGTCGACCATCTGATGCGGGTGGCAGCAGGTCTCGACAGCCTTGTGCTGGGGGAAGGTCAAATCCTCTCCCAGGTGAAAAAAATGATGCGGCTCGGCCAGGAGCACAAATCCCTGGGTCCGATCCTGAATCGTTTGCTCACGCAGGCCGTCACCACGGGCAAACGTGTCCGCAGCGAAACCAACCTCGGAACAGGGGCCGTTTCGATCAGCTCAGCGGCCGTTGAGCTCGCCCAGCTCAAGCTTGGTCAATCCCGGGGACTGGATCAGCTGGTCACCCTGGAAAGCGAGCAGATTGCCGTTGTCGGTGCCGGGCGCATGAGCCGTCTGTTGCTTCAGCACCTTCAGGCGAAAGGTGCCTCGGGTGTTGTTCTGTTGAACCGCACCGTTGAACGGGCCGAACAGCTGTCGGCCGATTTCCCCGATCTTCCTGTTCAGTGCCGGCCGCTCACGGATCTGGATCAGTATCTGAGCACCTGCTCGCTGATGTTCACCAGTACCGCCGCAGATGATCCGATCATCGATGCCGCGCGTCTGGCTCCTCTGAACCGGCGCAGCAAGCTTCGCTTGATTGATATCGGGGTGCCGCGCAACATCGCTGCTGATGCTGCCGATGTGGACGGCGTTGAATCCCACGATGTGGATGACCTTCAAGAGGTCGTTGCCCGTAACCAGGAAGCCCGTCAGGCCATGGCCCGGGAGGCTGAGCAGTTGCTTCAGCAGGAAGCGCAGCAGTTCCTCGAGTGGTGGGACAGCCTCGAGGCTGTGCCGACCATCAACCAGCTGCGCTCCTCGATGGAGTCGATCCGCTCGGAGGAACTCCAGAAAGCCCTCAGCCGAATGGGTCCTGATTTCTCAGCCCGGGAACGCAAGGTGGTCGAAGCCTTGAGCAAAGGGATCATCAACAAAATCCTCCACACGCCGGTGACCCAGCTGCGGGCTCCCCAGACCCGTCAGGATCGTCAACAGGCCCTTCGAATTGTCGAAAGACTCTTCGATTTGGAAGCCTCTTGAGCTCTTGAGCGATTCAGTCGCGAACTGAATCCCAGTAATCTCGACTGATTCTTCCCAAAGACGGTTGAGAAGCCAAAAACTCCGGTAAGTTCTTGCGGCAACGCCGATTTGGGACAGCGGCATGAAGCGGGTTTTGGCCATCATTCTGGGCGGCGGAGCAGGCACACGCCTGTATCCGCTCACAAAAATGCGCGCCAAGCCGGCCGTCCCTCTGGCAGGCAAATATCGACTGATTGATATTCCGATTAGCAACTGCATCAATTCCGACATCAACAAGATGTACGTGATGACGCAGTTCAACAGTGCGTCACTCAACCGCCACCTGAGCCAGACCTACAACCTCAGCAATTCCTTCGGTGGAGGGTTCGTTGAGGTGCTCGCAGCCCAGCAGACCCCTGACAGTCCCACCTGGTTTGAAGGCACTGCAGATGCTGTACGCAAGTACCAATGGTTGTTCCAGGAATGGGACGTTGATGAATATCTGATCCTTTCCGGCGACCAGCTGTACCGGATGGATTACAGCCTCTTCATTGAGCACCATCGCCGTTCAGGCGCCGATCTCACCGTTGCTGCCCTTCCCGTTGATCCCAAGCAGGCCGAGGCTTTCGGACTGATGCGGACCGACGAAAACGGCACGATCAAGGAGTTCCGTGAAAAGCCCAAGGGTGATTCGCTGCTGGAGATGGCTGTTGACACCTCTCGCTTCGGTCTGAGTGCTGATTCAGCCAAGGAAAGGCCTTATCTGGCTTCCATGGGCATTTATGTCTTCAGCCGTCAAACCCTCTTTGATCTGCTCGACAAGCATCCCGCCCACAAGGATTTCGGCAAAGAAATCATTCCCGAGGCTCTCGCGAGGGGCGACAAGCTTCAGAGCTATGTGTTCGACGACTACTGGGAAGACATCGGCACCATCGGTGCGTTCTATGAAGCCAACCTTGCGCTGACCCAACAACCCACGCCCCCCTTCAGCTTCTACGACGAGAAGTTCCCCATCTACACCCGCCCCCGTTACTTGCCCCCCAGCAAGCTGGTGGACGTTCAGGTCACCAATTCCATCATTGGCGAGGGATCCATTCTCAAGTCCTGCAGCATTCACCACTGCGTGCTCGGTGTCCGCAGCCGGATTGAAAGTGACTGCGTCCTTCAAGACACGCTGGTGATGGGAGCCGACTTCTTTGAATCGCCCGACGAACGTGCCGTCTTGAAGGAGCGAGGAGGTATTCCTCTTGGCGTGGGCAAGGGCACCACGGTGAAACGCGCCATCCTCGATAAGAACACCCGCATCGGTTCGGGTGTCTCGATCATCAACAAGGACAACGTGGAGGAGGCCGATCGTTCCGATCAGGGCTTCTACATCCGTAACGGAATCGTGGTGGTTCAGAAAAACGCCACCATCGCTGATGGAACGGTGATCTGAGCGCTGGAAGCGCTCGCGTGAATGAGCCGCCGTCTCCCTGAGCCGATGGTTCATTCCTGACATTTGTTGGTTGATTTGCAGTCAGCACCAGCCGAGATCAACACACTGAGGTCAATCGTTAGTGGTCCATTAGGCCATGTCCAAGTCTCACTTCGGCCTCATTGGTCTTGGCGTGATGGGCGAGAACCTCGTCCTTAATGCGGAGCGCAACGGTTTTTCCAGCGTTGTTTACAACCGCACCTACGCCAAAACTGAAGACTTCCTCCAGGGGCGTGGCAAGGACAAGAATATTCAGGGGGCCACTGACCTCGAAGATTTCGTTTGCAAGCTGGAACGACCCCGCAGAATTTTGATGATGGTGAAGGCGGGGCCTGCCGTCGATGCCGTCGTTGATCAGCTCTCTCCTTATCTCGAAGAAGGCGATCTGCTGATTGATGGAGGCAACTCCGACTATCACGACACCGAACGTCGGGTGAAGCAACTCGAGAGCAAGAGTTTCGGCTTCATCGGTATGGGTGTATCCGGAGGCGCCAAAGGTGCCCTGGAGGGGCCGAGCATGATGCCCGGAGGAACCAAGACCTCCTACGAGGCCATCGAGAGCCTCGTGAACAAGATGGCGGCGCAGGTCGAAGACGGACCTTGTGTGACTTACATCGGTCCCGGGGGGTCAGGACACCTGGTCAAAACGGTCCACAACGGGATCGAATACGGGATCGAGCAGATCCTTGCCGAGGGCTACGACCTGATGAAGCGGGTCAAAGGAATGAGCGGTGTGCAGATGGCCGACGTTCTCGGTCAATGGAACGCCACAGAAGAGTTGTCGTCGTATCTGGTGGAAATCACTGAGGTGTGTCTCCGCACCAAGGACCCCGTCGATGGCACTGATCTGGTGGAGAAAATCACCGACCAGGCTGGCCAGAAGGGCACGGGACTCTGGACCGTGGTGACAGCGCTGCAGATGGGCGCTTCTGTGCCAACGATCTATGCCTCCCTCAATGCACGGGTGATGAGCTCGATGAAGCCTCAGCGCATGGCGGCGGAATCGATCCTCAAGGGTCCTGCCGTTAAGGACTTTGATCTGGGGACGCCTGATGACGCCATGGCTCCGTTGATGGACGCCACGGTGCTGAGCTGCATCGCCAGTTATGCCCAAGGCATGGAACTGCTGCGCATCGCCTCCCAGGATCTCGATTATGAGCTCCACATGCCATCGATCGCTCAGATTTGGAAGGGTGGTTGCATCATTCGGGCCCGTCTGCTGAAGCGCATACAGGATGCTTTCGATGCTGATCCCCAACTGCCCAACCTGATGGTGGATCCCTGGTTCGCTGAGCAGATCAACAGACGGCTGCCCGGGCTAGCTCAAGTGGTGGCCGGCGCCGCCGAGGCCGGTATTCCCGTTCCCTGCTTCAGCAGCACCCTCGACTACATCAACAGCTACCGCTCCGGTCGTCTCCCCCAGAACCTGGTTCAGGCGATGCGCGACTGCTTCGGCTCCCATACGTACCAAAGGGTCGACAAGGAGGGCGCCTTCCACACCGAATGGCTCAGCTGAGCTGTTGAGTGATGACCAACTACCGCATTGAGCGGGCCAAGGATCCCCAGGACCTCGCCCGCCAGGCCTGCGAAACAATTGCCGCCCAAATTGACTTGGCACTGGATCAACGGGACCGCTGCCAGATCGCTCTCTCGGGTGGAAGCACGCCGGCCAGGGCCTATTCCCTGCTCGGACAGGAGCGGTTGCCCTGGGATCGTGTGGACGTCGTCCTGGGCGACGAGCGCTGGGTTGCTGCCGACGATGATTCGAGCAACGCCGGCATGTTGCGACGCACCCTGCTCTCCCCCGGGCCTGGAGCTTCGGCCGCCTTTCACCCGGTGCCCACCGTGGAACTGGAAAGTCCTGAGGCCAGTGCCCTGGCGTTTGCTGAACAGATTTCTCAGCTTTGTTCAGGAGCCCCACCGGTGTTCGATGTGATGCTGCTGGGCCTGGGTGATGACGGCCATACCGCATCCCTTTTCCCTGGTACGGAGGCTCCAGCGGTGCTGGATCGCTGGACGACCATCGGCCGTGGCAAAGGGTTAGATCGAATTACCTTGACGGCTCCTGTGCTCAGTGCCGCCCGTCAGGTGATCTTCCTCGTCAGTGGGGCCGGAAAACAGGAGGCCCTCCGGCGACTGGTGGATCCCTCCGAATCCTCCGATCGGACCCCCGCTCGGCTGGTTCAACCTGCTAGTGATGTGCTGGTCCTTGCCGATCAGGATGCAGCCGCCGGCCTCTGAGCAGATTCTTTTCCAGGGCAGCGACTTTGCTGACTGGGCCAGCCTGAACGACACGATCATGGGCGGCCGATCCCGTGCCGGTTGTCGCGTGACCCCTGATGGCCTCGTGCTGGAGGGGGACCTGGTGGAAACCGGTGGTGGTTTCGTGAGCTGCCGTTCCCCCCGCCTGCAGCCCGCGCTCGATCTGTCGACCTATTCGGCACTTCGGCTTGATGTTGAAGGCGAGGGACGCACACTGAAGATTGCCCTCGGTTGCCGGGATGGTGCCATGGGACTCACCGAACTGATTCCTGGTGGTCTTCGCTGGGTGGTGGATGTTCCAACTCAACCCAATGGCGTGACCCCTGTGGTGGTGTCTTTCGACGACCTCAGACCCACCGTGAGGGCCAAACCCGTTGGCTTACCGCTGCGCTTCGACCCCAGTGGCATCACCCGCATTCAAGTGTTGCACTCGAAATTTGGTGATGCAGGGGATCTCAATCCGGGTTTTCGCGCAGGCTCTATCCGGATGCTGATCCGCTCAATCCGCGCCTTGCCCTGAGCCCATGGACCTTCTGGTGTTGATTGCCAAGGCGGCTGACGTTTGCCTCAAGCCCTGGAACCATGCGGTTGTTTTGATCGATCCTTCAGCTCCCGAACAAATCGACGATCTGCACGTGCGGATTGAATGCCGCGATGGCGAAGGCCAGCGTTGCTCCGAGCAGGACCTTGAACTGGAGATCTACCGGAGTGGTAACGAGATCAATCTGATGCTCAGCTGGTGGGACCAACCGGAACGCCCGATGCTCTGGCACGGGCGCCATCCGGTCTGGATGGATGGTGGATCCGGTCAGCGTTGCGCGGCACCACAGGATGCCGCCCCCCTAGAGGCATTGGGTCGGCGTTTACGGGCCTTGGTTCAACCGGCTGTTTGACTGCGCCGAATTCAATCGGCGTGGTCGGTTGTTGCACCGCGGCTTGAGCTGGAAACCAGCCGTGCGTATTTGCCGAGAATTCCATGGCGATAGCGCGGTTCCGGCTTGCTCCATCCCGCCCGCCGGCGCTCCAGTTCCACTTCATCCACGTTGAGTTGGAGCAGCAGCTGGTCGGCATCGACGGTGATGCTGTCGCCCTCTTGAACCAGGCCGATCGTTCCACCAACAGCAGCTTCAGGTGCCACGTGACCTACCACCAGGCCATAGGTGCCACCGCTGAAGCGGCCATCGGTGATCAGGGCGACCTTGTCCCCCAGGCCTTGACCCACGATCGCTGATGTGGGAGCCAGCATCTCCCGCATGCCCGGTCCACCAACGGGACCCTCGTTGCGGACCACCACCACATCCCCGGCCTTGATCTTTTTGTCGAGGATGGCGGCAAGGCAGTCTTCCTCACTTTCGAACACCCGAGCCGGGCCAGTGAGCACCGGGGTCTTCACACCGCTGATCTTGGCCACGCTGCCCTCGCTAGCGAGGTTGCCCTTGAGGATGGCGAGGTGGCCTTTGGCGTAAAGGGGATTGCTTAAGGGGCGGATCACGTCCTGCCCTTCGGCGGGGACCGACGGCACGTCTGCCAGCAAGTCCTTCAGGGTCTTGCCCTCCACCGTTCGGCAGTCGCCGTGCAGCAACCCGGCATTCAGCAGCAGCTTCATCACCTGGGGAATGCCGCCGGCGTTGTGCAGATCAACGGTGACGTAGCGGCCACTGGGCTTGAGGTCACAGATCACAGGCACCCGCTGACGGATCCGTTCGAAGTCATCGATGCTCAGTTCGACGCCGGCCGTGCGGGCGATGGCCAGCAGGTGCAGCACCGCATTGGTCGAGCCACCCACCGCCATGATCACGCTGATGGCGTTCTCAAAGGCTTCCTTGGTCAGCAGATCCAGGGGGCGAATGTTGGCTTTCACAGCCTCCACCAGCACCTCAGCGGAGCGAGCGGCACTGTCGGCCTTTTCCTCGTCCTCCGCAGCCATCGTGGAGCTGTAGGGAAGGCTGAGACCCATCGTTTCGATGGCGGCGCTCATGGTGTTGGCGGTGAACATGCCGCCGCAACTGCCAGCTCCAGGGCAGGCATTTTTTTCAACTGCGGTGAGCTGCTCTTCGTCGATCTTGCCGCTGGTCAGTTGGCCGACCGCTTCAAAAGCGCTCACCACCGTGAGATCACAGCCCCCCAGCTTGCCCGGCTTGATCGTGCCGCCATAGACGAACACCGAAGGAATGTTCATCCTTGCCATGGCCAGCATGGCGCCAGGCATGTTTTTGTCGCAGCCACCAACTGCCAGCACCCCATCCATGCTCTGGCCGTTGCAGGCCGTTTCTATGGCGTCAGCAATCACTTCACGGCTCACCAAGGAGTACTTCATCCCTTCGGTGCCCATGGAAATTCCATCACTCACGGTGATGGTCCCGAACATCTGTGGCATGCCTCCGGCATGCCGGGCAGCTTCCTCAGCCCGTTTGGCCAGGTCGTTCAGCCCCACATTGCAAGGGGTGATGGTGCTGTAGCCGTTGGCAATGCCCAGGATGGGCTTGCCGAAATCACTGTCTCCAAAGCCAACGGCCCGCAACATGGCGCGGTTGGGAGACCGCTGAATCCCCTTGGTGACGGCGTCGGAGCGAAGCATGGAACGGAGCGGACCAGTGGCAATCAAGCCAACCTACCGAGCGCTCATCCTTCGCTTCCGAGTCCCTCGAGCTGGGCACGAACGCGGGCAATCTCCGCGTTGAGTTTTTCCACCCGTTCCTCGAGGTGCCCGTTGGCTGAACTGTCCAGCACTTCAGAACCGTCCTGCATCCGCGGTGCGTGCAACATCGACGTCTGCGCGCCGTAACGCCTACGCCTGTCAGCTTCATTGAGGAGCCACCAGGCCAGGCCTGCAGCACCGAGCATTGCTCCGGTGACCAGAGTTGCCAGGGTGCCTGAGCCCGTGTCGTGCTGCTGGGCCATGGGTGCGATCAACCTGCCTGAAGGTTAGTCACGCCCTCAAGATCTGAAGTTCAGCCGTCGCACAGGGTCACCGATTCCCGGACGAATCTCGCCTTTCTCCCCCAGGCTTTCGTCGATGCAGGCGGTATGCAGCGTTAGGTCTGGAATCGCTTCACCCAAAAGCTTCAGTCCAGGACTGGCACACAACGCAGTGATCACTCGCAGCCGGCGTCCATCCACACCCTTGGCTTGGAGCTCTTGCAGAAGCTTGAGGGTGGCTTGCCCATCGCTGATCTGGTCAACAAACAGAATCACCCCGGCATTGGCTTCGATTTCCTCTGGGCATGACCCCAGGCTTAGGGAGGAATCGGGAAGGACGGATCGTCCTCCCTGCCAAAGCTCAAGGCCTGCTGGCAGCACTGGAATGGCGATCAGCGGAACCGACGACTCAACGATGGTGCCTTCGGTGTCTCCATCGATTCCGGGCACCATGTCCCGTCGATGGGGCAGCCAGTCCCGCAGGGCTTCGTAGGTGAGCCAACGGCCCAGCTCCTGCAGGGCGGTGGCGTAGAGGGCAGCAGGGGTTTCCCGGTGCCGCAGCATCGTCAGCCAATGACCGATTAGGGGATGGGGTGGGACCACCACCCGCAAGCTCATGGCCATATCGACTCGCTCCGCTGACAGTTGCCATAACGTGATTGCTCAAATTACCGGTCTCATGGGCGCCCTTCGACGTATGGCCTCGCTGTTGGCGGTGATCACGCTGGCGATCAGCACAGTTTTCTGGTCTGAATCAGTGCAGGCCATCACCGCTCCCGAGTTGCGTGGTCAATTCGCAGTTCAGGAGATCAGCGCTGATATGCACGGTCTCGATCTCAAGGAAAAAGAGTTCCTTAAGGCCGATTTGCGTGAGGTGAATCTCAGCGGCACGGACCTGCGCGGAGCCGTGATCAACACCTCTCAACTGCAGGGGGCCGATCTTCGAGATGCCGATCTCTCCGATGTTGTCGGCTTTGCCAGCCACTTCGAGGGCGCAGATCTGCGGGGGGCCAACTTCACCAACGCGATGATGATGCAGAGCCGTTTCACGGACGCGCAGATCGACGGTGCTGATTTCACCAACGCCGTGATCGATCTGCCGCAACAGCGAGCCCTTTGTGCTCGGGCGGATGGATCCAACCCGATCAGTGGCGTCTCAACCCGTGAGAGCCTGGGCTGCCGCCCTTAATCCTCATGGCTAAGCGTCTGCCGGTGACCGTGATCACCGGGTTTCTTGGGGCCGGCAAGACCACGGTCCTCCGCCATCTGCTCACCCGCGGAGGCCAGCGATTGGCCGTGATGGTCAACGAATTCGGCAGCGTTGGGCTTGATGGTGATCTGATTCGCAGCTGTGGCTTCTGTCCCGAGGAGGATGTGGATGGCCGGTTGGTCGAGCTGAATAACGGTTGCCTCTGCTGCACGGTGCAGGACGACTTCCTCCCGACGATGGAGACGTTGCTGGAACGGGCGGATCAGTTGGATGGGATCGTTGTCGAGACAAGTGGTCTGGCCTTGCCACGGCCTCTGCTCCAGGCCTTGGATTGGCCGGCCATCCGCAGCCGTGTGCATGTGAATGGTGTGGTGACGCTGGTGGATGGTGAAGCCTTGGCTGCAGGTAGTCCAGTGGCTGATGCTGAAGCGCTGGAGAGGCAACGTGCCGAGGATCCCAGCCTCGATCACCTCACAGCGATTGACGACTTGTTTGAGGATCAACTCCAGGCCGCTGACCTGGTCTTGATCAGCCGGGCTGATTGCCTGGATGCATCAGCGATGGCTGAGGTGCAGGGGCGGATCAAGGACAAAGTCCGCCCGGGAACCGCTCTGCTCCCGGTGTCTCAGGGACAGGTGGAGACATCAGTTGTGTTGGGTCTGGAGCACAAGCCCACCCATCACACCCGCCACGATCACGACCACGATCACGACCACGACCATCACGACCACAGCCATGTCGAGATGCTCGGCAGCAATGTTCGTGTCGAAGGTGCGTTGGACCGCCAGGCCCTAGAGGATCTGTTGCCCAGCCTCGTCAGCGATCACCAGGTGGTGCGACTCAAGGGGCGTGTCTGGTTGCCCAGCAAAATGCTTCCCTTGCAGATCCAAATGGTGGGTCCGCGGTTGAACAGCTGGTTTGAAGCAGCTCCCAGCCATGCCTGGCGACCCGATCAGGGCTGTGGTGCTGATCTGGTGGTGTTGGCCTTGAATAAGGCTGCCGCTTCGGCAGTGGAATCCAGCCTTCAGAGGCTGGTGCAGGCCACACCGGCCAAAGCGAGCCCCGCGGCAGCCACGCCAGAGAGCTGAATTGGGTCTCCTTCCATTCGGCCCACAAACAGCGCCATCACTGGCGCCGTGGCCATCAGCGTCACCCCTTCTCCAACGGGCATGCTCTGCAACACCACTTGTTGCAACAAGATTCCCCCGTTGGTTCCGATCACGGTGGCGGTCACAAGCCTCCATTGCTCCCGTCGCGTCAGGTTGGTTTGTCTCCAGATCCCGTTGAGGAAGGGGAGTAGACCAAGCCATCCGCCCAGCAGCCTGATGGCTGCCGTCTGCAATGGGGTTAGGTCGCTGCTGATCAGCACATGACGGGCCAGAAAGGCTCCGCTTAGCCCACAGATCACGGCCGAGAATGCCAACAGCAGCCCGGGGCCGAGGTCAGCAGCGATCCCCCCCTGGTCGCTTTGGTTCGTCTTTTTCGCCTTCAAAGCAATGAGAACTACGGCGCTTGAAACCAAAAGCGCGCCGAGACCGTTCTTCACTCCCAAGCTGTCTCCCATCACCAGAACCCCAGCGATGCTGGCCAGCACCGGGCCGCTGGCTTCCACAGTGAGGGTTCGTCGGGTGCCGAGTCGCCGCAGCGCCCCGAGATAAAAGCTGTCGCCGACCGCGATGCCGATCAAGCCGCTGATTAACAGCAGCAGAACGGCCTGCATTTCGGTGTTATGCGGAAGTGTGAGTAGAACCGGCAGAAACAGCAGGCTGGCCAGCCCGTTTTTCATGGCATTGAGCCGGATCGCCGTCATCCGCCCCGATAGCGACCGCCAAAGTGCACTGGCTCCCGTCCAGGCCATGGCCGCTCCGAGGGCCGCCAGTACACCCGTCATTTTTTGGTGGTGATCGTTGTGCAGTCTGCTGCGCTGTTCCGAACTCTGTGCACAATTCGGGAATGTGAGGTCTGGAGACGTGCAAGGTGCTGGGGCATTTGCTGGAAACCCTCTCGGGGCATTGGGCGGTTCATCTCGAAAGTCGTGTTCCGCGCACTGAGCTCTATGAAGCCCGGATCGCATCATCCAAGCCATCGCTTGGCTTCTTCATTCTTCTGATCAGTTCTGCGGTGATCGCCACGCTCGGGCTGGTTTCCAACAGCACGGCGGTAGTGATCGGGGCCATGATCGTCGCCCCTCTGATGGACCCCATCCTCAGCCTGGCCTTTGGCTTGGCAGTCAGCGATGGAAAGTTGATCCGACGTTCCGCTGTCACGATCGGCTTTGGCGTGTTGGCGGTGGTCGGCACCGCATCGTTGCTCAGTTGGGGGCTCGGCATCAGCCATGTGCAGTCGGAGATCACCGGACGCACGTCTCCGAACCTGATCGATCTCGGCATCGCTATTGCGGCAGCGGTTGCCGGGTCGTTCTCGATGACCCGCCAGCACTTGTCGAATTCGATTGCCGGGGTTGCAATTGCTGTTGCCCTTGTGCCACCCCTCTGTGTCAGCGGCATCGGCCTCGCCCTCGGCTCGGAAATGGTTGCTGTGTTTGGGCGAGGAACAGTGGCGGGCCTCACCAATCAGATTGCGGAGGGATCGTTTCTGCTCTTTCTGGCGAACCTGATCGGCATCACTGTCACCAGCCTTGTGGTGTTTTTGCTGCAGCGTTACGGTTCAATCCGCAGGTGTTGGCGCAATCTTTTGGTTTGGCTTGGATTACTCGGCTTGCTGAGCATTCCGCTGTCATCGGCCTTGCACGACTTCAGCATCCGGCAGGAAATGGATGCCGTGTTTGGTCGCTTTAAGGCAGGCCAATTGAAACGTGTAGCTATCGCCCAAAGCAACCCAAGATTTTGGTCGAGGGTTCGTCTGATGTACAGCAATGTGATAGTCGTCAATAACAAAGCAAGGCTTGATCTTGTTTTGAATGCACCAGAAGATTTTCTAAATCAATCACTGATGGACGACTTTTATCAGAAAATGCAGAGACGAGCTAAAGACTTTGGCTTAAACGATCTTGATGTGAACATCAGCGTGATTCCCAATCGTGTTTATAAGTTTGATAGCCAGAAGGTGAATTAAATCATGGCTTGCTTTTTTTGATCAATTTGAGCATCAGATTGATGGCGTTAGAGCAGAGTTGATCAAATCGTTCGACAACGTCCAGAGCATCGTCGCTTTGTCGCTGTCATTCGCTTCCTCGGATGGTTCTGTTGGTTTGAATTGGTGCCGACCGGGGCCCAACAGGCCATTGCTCCAGTAGCTGAAGCCTGGCTGATGAAGCTGTTCATTGATGAGCTGCACAAGCAGTCCTCCAGCTCGCTCAACGCTCTCCGTCAGTCTCAGAACATCTCGGGCAACAAACCCAAACAAGGCCTGCCCTAGGGGATTGGCTTGGCGACTGTTTCTGAAAAAACCGCCCGATGTCCGAGGAATGACCAGTCCTGGACTCCACGCCACAACAGGCAAACCGGGACGCTGCCGATGGATCTCCTGGGCCATCAGCAAATTGCAGAGCTTGCTGTCTTTGTAGGCCTTATCCGCATTGAACCGACTCTCTGCATCCACCATCGGGGCACCAGGTCCCTGGTGAAGTCCCTCCATCGCTCCCAGCCCGGCAGGAAGGCCGACCCTTCCCCCGCCGCTGGATGGGTTGTGCACCTCCGAGGCGGTGATCACGATGGCTCGGGTGTACTCCTTCAATCCTTCCACCAGGAGTTGATGGGCGAGGTGGTTCACCGCAAAGGTGAGTTCAATGCCTTGTGCACTCCAACGGGGTGAGCCATGGCCGGCGTATTGCAACCCAGCATTCAGCACCACTACATCGAATGGCGTCCCGTCACAGCAAAGTTCTTCGATCGCCCTGGCGACGGATGCAAGGTCTGCCAGATCGGCAATACAGGTTTGAACGGAATCAGACAACGCCGCCCGGGTTGCATCGGCCCTCTCCGCATTGCGACAAACAACGGTGAGTGCATCGCCACGGGATACCAGCATTTTTGCCGTTTCAAGGCCAATGCCGCTGCTGGCACCGGTGATCAGAACGCGGCGCTTTTCAGCAGTCGTCATGGAGTTTGAACACGTAGAGATCCGCGTCCCGATCGCTCACCACGTACATCCTTTTTTGCACGGGATCGAAGGCAACACCCTCCGGTTTGCGGATCCGTTTTGGCTTGTCTCCCGAGCTGATGGTGAGATCGAGGCGCTGGAGAACAGTGTCGCCTGTCCAGTCGTATTGGAACAGGCACCGCCCCTTGTCGCTGACGATCCAGAAGGTGTCGTTGCTGCGGTCGTAGCTCAGGCCCGAGAAATCCAGCTTCTCGGCCTCTAATTCGGGATGGATGAACTCTTGGCTGGGTTGCAGCACTCTTGTGGAGAGGATTGTCGTGAGTGAGGAATCGATCTCGATCAGCAGACCGGGCTGGCACTCTTTCACCACAACCACATGGTTGTTCCTGGTGTTCACGGTGATGCCCTCCAATCCGTTGTTGTCTGGAGGGTCTGGGAAGTGGTGCGCAATTGTGTCGAAGTTGGTCATCGCTGAGAGGGGGCGTCGATAGCGTTCCTTCCTGCTGTTCAGATCCACCACCACCACAGAATTGCTCTCTTCCTGGACAACGAGCAGCTCGCTGTCATCGCTACGGATCGCAATGCCCTCCAAGTTGTCGAGACCGATGAAAAACGAGTCGCTTACTGACACCGTGCCTTGGAGATCCAGACGAAAAATCGCCTTGGTGTCATCACTGACGGTGTACAGCGCCGAGCCATCCCTGTTCAACGTCAGTCCCGATGGTTCATTTAGGCCGAGGCCTGGGTCACGAATCCGATGACGGCTCAGCAGCTCAAGGCGCATCGAGGTCATCTTCATCGGGACCCGTTCCTGGTGATTCTCGGGGCTTGGCTCGTTTTTATCAGCCATCGCAGGTGAGGATGAATGGATCACAGCGAGGCGTCATGAATCGGATCGCTGTGTATTGCGGCTCCTCGAGCGGCGACTCGAGCCTGTTCAAGCTTGCTGCCACTGAGTTAGGTGCACTGATCGCCTCCCAGGGCATGACCCTGGTTTATGGCGGAGCTCGGATTGGCTTGATGGGCGTTGTTGCTGATGCCGCTTTGGCCGCTGGCGGGGACGTGATCGGGGTCATCCCCGGGGCGTTAATGAACGATGAGGTGGTGCATGCCGGTTTGACCCATCTCGAGGTTGTTGGATCGATGCACGAGCGCAAAGCGCGAATGCTCGACCTGGCCGATGCAGTCGTGGCCATGCCCGGAGGCCTCGGGACCCTCGATGAGTTGTTTGAAGCCTTGACCTGGGCTCAGCTGCGTTTTCATGCCAAGCCCATCGGCATGCTCAACCTGAATGGCTATTTCGATGCGTTGCTGAGCTTTCTGGATGACAGTGTTTCGACGGGCTTTCTCTCGGAGCGCAATCGCGCGCTCCTCCTGGATGCAACAACGCCAGAATTGATCATTCATCGACTCCTCAATGCGCCTTGATGCAACGCACTGTTTTGCTCACTGGAGCCAGTCGTGGCATTGGCCGTTCCATTGCCAGGCGTTTGCTCACTGATGGTCACCGCCTCAGTCTTGGCCTGCGGGATCCAAATGCTTTAAGAGGAACAGATCTGGATGTCGAGACGGTGTTGCATCACGCCTACGACGCCAGCGATCCAGCCAGTGCTGATAGCTGGGTTGGCTCCACAGTTCGTCACTGGGGTGCAATCGACACCCTGATTCACTGCGCGGGAATTTTGCATCGAACACCGCTGCTGTTTGCGGATGGTGAGGAGCAGCAGCTCGACGAACTCTGGGCGATCAATGTGAAGGGGCCCTGGTGGCTGACTCGTGCTGCCTGGCCGTTCCTTGTGACCAGTGGCCATGGACGAATCCAGGTGCTGGTGTCGATGAGTGGTAAACGCGTCAAAGGTCGAATGGCGGGCTACCCCGTGAGCAAATTCGCCTTAATGGGGCTTTGTCAGAGCATGCGCAATGAAGGTTGGGACAAGGGGATTCGGGTGACGTGCATCTGCCCAAGTTGGGTCAATACCGATATGGCTTCCGCGGTGACGGCCGTTGAGCCTTCTGCGATGACCCAACCCGAGGATCTTGCGGTTCTCTCCAGCAGCCTGTTGTCGATGCCGAACGCTGCCGTTCCTTTCGAGTTAGCGATGAATTGCTCGCTCGAAACATGAGTTTTCTCATTAGGACCATGTCGCCTCCAGATGACGTCGCTATGGATGACTCAGCGTCCGTGCCCTGCGATGTGTCTTCTGGCGGCGATTGGCCTACTGGCCCCACGCCTTGTGTTGGTGCTGATGTGGGTGATCAACAGCAGCTTCGTGCTGCAGCCCTTCAATGGCACCAGTGTTCCCAATCCGGTGTTGCCCATCCTGGGCCTGCTGTTTCTCCCCACCACAACCCTCGGCTATTGCTGGGCTGCGGCATCGTTCGGAGGTGTGTCGTCGTTCAGTGGCCTCTTGGTGGTGTTGATCGGACTGATCATCGACTTCGGTTTGATCGGTAATGGCCGCGGTGCCGTTCGTCGTTGAAGATCATCCCCGTGGAAAACTGCGCCATCTGTCAGCTGCATATCGACCCCGCAGCGCAAGAGCGTTATGAGATTCAACGTTCTGAACTCTGGGTCTTGCGCCATCACCCCGACCCAGCACCTCTCCCTGGTTGGCTTCTGTTGGATTCACTGAGGCACTGTTCCGGCCCTGTGGATTTCACGGCGGTCGAGGCTTCTGATTGGGGTCGCGCTGTTTGCGATGCCAGTGAGTTCGTGAAACAGATCACCGGATGCGAACGCGTGTATGCGATTGCCTTTGGTGAGGGGGCCCAGCACCTTCATCTGCATCTCATCCCGCGCCATCTGAATGAACCGGCCTCCAAGGCCTGGGCGATCGCCGACCTGTACCGTGCGATGGATCGTGGAGATCGAGCCGCTGCCGATCCCGCTGCTGTGGCAGCGATGGTGAAACGCTGTCGATCGTTGATCAGCGCCCCGGGTTGAAGCGTTTGCGCGTCTTGGTGCCGTTGGCGAATTGCTTGAGATTGCCCAAGGGCCAGCCGAGGTGCCTGAGATGGTTCACCGTGTTCGGCGATGCGTTGAAGCAGTTTTCGTTGTAGCTGCTGGCGATACCGATCTCTTTGAGGGTGAGTAACAGCAACCTCTGCTCTCGGCGTGTACCCCGACGGCTCGCGAGCACCACGAAATCGCGTTCGCGAAGCTGTTCGCTGATTGCATCGATGTTGCTGGAATACCCAAGGGAGAGGGTCTGATCAATGGCCCGATAGGCGGTGTAGATCCTTCCTTGAGGATTGTCCTCAAGGGTTTGAACCCTTTCACTCAGGGCAATCACGGCATCCATCACCGGTGCCTGGAGCGCTTGTTCGATCCGATCAAGTTGCACGATCACAGCCCTCCCACGGCCAAACGTTCATCACAGGCAGCCTCGTAGGCGCGGATGGCTGCGTTGGGTATGGAGCCATTGCTCTTGAGTTGGCGAATCGAGAGCTCTACGCACTGGAGCACAACACTGGTGAGCTCACGCCCTTCGCACAGGGCCCAGCCGCGAAGCAGCACATGAAGGCTCGGGGGAACGGAGACCGTGAGCTTGACCTGGGTCTCGCGGGTGGAGGTTTTGATCATGACCCGTCTGCTGCCGGAGCATCTCAAAGGTAACCCGAGAGATACCCAAAAGCAACTAGAGAGTATCTCGTGGGTGTCTTGTGGGTTGTTGCAAGGTTGCTTGGCAGTGTTTCTTGGCCGTGCTGCGCGATCTCAATGGCTGGTGCACGTGCACTCGGTCCATGGACCACATCTCTGGAGCGGCAGGCTTTGCTGATCTGGCGGTAATTGTTGTGTCTTGGTGTCGTCAATTCAGCTGTTCCATGGGTATCCCCGTTCTGCCAACTCGGTGATTCGATGGATCGACTTTGAATGTCCCAAGCGAAGCCCCTTCTATGCAGATTTCGCATCAATGTGGATAAAATGTCACTACGCTCGCTCTGAATTTGATGGGCACTGCTTCTGTTCAGGCTGACAAGGTGGTCAACGTCAGGTTGTCTGAATCAGAGCACACCCTGCTGAAGGCCTACTGCGCTTCGTTAAACCGAAGCATGCAAGATGTGCTCCGTGATTTCGCCTTGATGCAAATCCAGAAGCAACGATTTTGTTGCCGCCTTGTGCGCTCCTTGATGGCTGAGCACGGGATCGAGCAAGACCCGAGGGTCAGCAAACCTTGCTATGGCTATGCCTGTTATTACTGCAGCCATGCAGAGGCCTGTACGGCTGGCGAGACTGATCTGCTCTATATCCCCCGGCAGGAGATACGTGAACTCGTTACTGAGGAATCGGCTTTTATCTTCGATTTCGACGGCAGCAGCATTGATAACCCCGTCCAGGCGGGTTGATCGTGTTTCGTCGCGCCAATAACCTCGTCTTTTGAGGGATGGTTCTTCGATTCCAGAGTTCCGCCCAGGCCACCTAGGCAAGAATCATTTCGAGTCTCGAGCGCAATTTGTGGATGTCATCAAATGACAGTGCAACCCCTTCAAAAATCAGGTCGATTCGTCCCATAGTGATGTGGCCAAGTCGCTAGACGGGCTTGGAAGCCGGACAGAGCGATGTCCGACGTGTTGGTATTTGACTCTTGCTTTGGCGGGGGTCAAATCCATTTCTTTCTTAAGAAATCTGGTTGTGTATTCAGGCGAACGGAAGGACCCGTCAAGGTGTTGACGTGGTCGAATCGCTCCGGTGATGCATCACCGTCGGCCACACAACATTCTCTGATTCATTGAAAGACGATCGATCGCTGTGATCGTCTTATCGGGTTGTACAAAACGGAGAGGGTGGGATTCGAACCCACGGTGCCCGTGAAGACACGCTGGTTTTCAAGACCAGAGCCATAAACCACTCGACCACCTCTCCAGAGGTTGTCAGGTGCCCCGCGGGACACCCGACAACTGTATCGGGACGAGATCCCTGCTCAGTTTTCCGGCTTGGCCAGAGGCAGCAGACACTTGTCGGAATCACAACCAGCGGGGCCGGCTTCGGTCAGCTCACCCTGGTCGTAACGCTGCAGTGCTTCAAAGAAATCACTGCTGACGCGGCGCTTCACCACAGCGGATTGCAGCTCTTCGTAGGTGGCTGCATCGATCGGCTCGAAGGGCAGGCGGGGGAAAGTGGCATTGGCATCGAACCGGGCCAGAAGTGCCGCTGAGATGTACCCCTCGCCCTTCTCCATGGCTTGATGCAGAGCATCAGCCAACGGTTCGATTTCGTGCTCGCGGAATTCGATCGTGGCGGAGGTGTTATGGGCGGTGTAATGCCGCTGCACCTGCATGTAGAAGTCGAATTGCGCCATGGCACTGAAGCCGTTGATGTCGACGGCATCAGCACCTGGCAGGTTCGCCCAGCTCACCTCGGTGGGGATCTCCACCAACCATTCGGTGCAGCGGGGATCGAAGGGGTCATTCAGCAGACGGCCTTCCTCATCCTTGTCGGACTGGGAGGGAACGATGGTGTAGCCGTAGTCCATGCAGGCCATGGCTACGGGATCGTTCTTGCGGAAGGTGATCCGGCGGATGAAGCGCTGGGCTTTGGGGGGATGCCAGCCAGGTGCAGCGCCGGTGAGAAGGCTCTTGGTGCCTGCAGGTTGGACAGTGGTGCAGCGGTTGGGGCGACGCAGACCCTGGCGGTCGCAGTAGTCCCAGACCGTTTGATTGACGATCTCCTTCCACCGGCTCAGGTAAGCGGCTTCCTGCTCCTTGAAGTGCAGGCCTACCTCGGTATCAGGCCGGCCGGCTTCCCACCAACGCAGCCAATCCGTTCCGAAGGCATGCACAAAGAAGTCGAATAGACCGGTGAAGCTGACGCCAACGATCGGATCCCACTCGCGGCTCTGGCGGTACCGCTCAACCTCGAAACGGTGGTTGAGCAAACAAGCAACCGACAGGCCAGCTGCACGGAAAGCATCGGCCTGGCCCTCCTCGTCACTGGGGTCGATCTGGTTGAGGTGCACCTCGGCCAGGTTGCAGTGGAAGTCAGCACCCAGGATCTCGCCGCAGGGATTTAGGCCGTAACGGCTGAGGCGGTGCTCCAGCTCGTTGGCGCCGATGGGGCCATGGTTGTCGGACAACCAGCGACCTGCTTCCTTGCGACCCTGGTCGCAGTAGATCTCGATGAACTCCGTGCGCAGTTCAGGGGTGGTGAGCAGATCGGCATTGGAGCGAGCGATCGCTTCGGGAGCGAACTGGATCGCACCTTCACCGGAGTGGAATTGCTTGGTCACCGCTGCGTGCACAACGTCCTTGCTGGGACGGGTGTGATACACACGGGTGTGGTTGGCCATCCGCAGAGCATCACGCTCGGGATCGATCCTCCAGTTGCCCTCCTCGTCTTGCTGCCAGAGGTTGTCCTTGGAGGACGCAGCGGCCTGGTCGTCTGCAGCGAACTGGCGCATGCCGGCGCTGCGACGGATGTTTCCGGCCACGATCGTGACGGCGGCTTCATCGATCAGCAGGCAGCACTCCACCGAAGTGAGCCGACGGCCCTGGGCTTTGTTCAGAAGCCGAGCAACGCGCCCGTAGAGATCCTTGAGCTTGACGGGGTTTGCCATGCCGCCGAAACCCTTCAGCGTTTCCCCAACAGGACGCACATCACTGAGGTCCACTTCGATCTGGATTGGACCGCCATTGAATCGTGCATCGCTGCTCAGCTCGAGCATCAGCTGGTAGCTGTCAACCCAGCCACGGCGGGTGTCACCCACCTTGATGCTCACCTTGTTGCCGTCAATGCTGTGGGTGCAGTCGTCCTGTCGCTCAGATGCAGGAGTGATGCCGATGTCGCTGACGCCGAGGACTTCAAAGGTGTTGCGCACCACTGGAAGCCTGTCGATCAGGTGCGGCTCGATGATGGCGCCGGTGCCACAGCCCATCATCGCCAGGTCCATCATCAGACCGAAGGCCTGCCAATCCACCAGGTTGGTGGACGTGCAGTTGTATGAGCCCGAGAAGTTTTCCGGCTGCTCGATCCAGCGTGTGCCACCGATCCAGAGCCAGCGGCCTGACGGAAGAGCTTTTTTCTCGGCCTGCATGCGAGCCAGCAGGGCCACTTCCGCGTCGTTGAGGTTGCCCAGCTGACGCAGACCTTCCAGGTTTCGCGCACCCACCTGACTCCAGCTCTCACGGCCGCTTGGGGTTTTGCGGCTGTAGGTGCGATAGAAAACTGGGTTGGCAGCAGGAGCCGTTGCGGGGAAGGCGCCGAACACGGCGACAGATCCCGCAGAGGTCTCCACACGATTTGGAGTGAGGGTCACGTGCGGTGCGTGGGCAAAGGACAAGTATCGAAACCCTAACGCCACAGATGGGGGGAGCAAGGTCTCTTTACCACCATCAACAGTGTCCCGTTCAAACTGAGTTCCAAATCGGCAGCGAATGATGCAGCGGCGGCTGGAGCCTGAGTTGATGAACGGCGATGCACAGGTGCAGGCCTATGCCGCTGCCGACTTCAGTTCCGGCGATCAAGACACCATCGAAGCGATACAGCGTCTCCTCTTTGCCACATCACCTTTGCCCCAGGATCCACTGGTGGTGGATCTGGGCTGTGGCCCAGGAAACATCACCCTTCGGCTGGCCGGACTTTTCCCCCAAGCTCGGATTATCGGTATTGACGGTTCCGAATCGATGTTGGCTCTGGCTAGGGGGCGGGCGCAGCAGCAGCAGCTGGAGATGTCATTCCTCTGTCAGACCCTTCAGGAGGTGCTTCGTGGTCCACTCCTCGGGCAGGCCGATCTGATCGTTAGCAACAGCCTTTTGCATCACCTACACCAACCCGATCTCCTCTGGAAGGTCAGCCGAGCCTTGGCCGCACCGGGTTGTCGCGTGTTGCATCGGGATCTGCGGCGTCCGTCCTCCGATGCTGGACTTCAACAGCTGCTGCGCAAGCATCTGCCATCTGCGCCAGAGGTGTTGCAGCACGACTTCGCTGCTTCGTTGGCGGCGGCCTTTGAACCTCAGGAAGTGACTGAGGAGTTGTACAAGCTGGGCCTCAACCAATTGACAGTGTCGGTGGAGGACGACCGTTACTTGGTGGTGTCAGGCTTGGTGAAGTCCTGAAATCCGATGAGCGGCAGTCAAGCGACCACTGATGGTGATCTAGCCCAGGTTTTGGCCTCGGCGGTGGATCGCCGTCGCAACTTTGCGATCATTTCCCACCCGGACGCGGGAAAAACAACCCTTACTGAGAAGTTGCTGCTCTACGGCGGTGCGATTCAGCAGGCCGGTGCTGTGAAAGCGCGGGGTGAGCAGCGCAAGGTGACATCCGACTGGATGGAGCTTGAAAAGCAGCGGGGGATCTCGATCACCTCAACGGTGCTGCAGTTCGATTACGGCGCCACCACGATCAATCTCCTGGACACGCCAGGTCACCAGGATTTTTCCGAAGACACCTATCGAACGCTGGCGGCTGCTGACAACGCCGTGATGCTGGAGGACGCCGCTAAGGGTCTTGAGCCGCAAACCCGAAAGCTGTTCGAGGTTTGCCGCATGCGGGAGATCCCAATTTTCACCTTCATCAACAAGATGGACCGCCCGGGGCGGGAACCGCTGACCCTGCTCGATGAAATCGAGTCGGAACTCGGCCTTACCCCCTGGGCCGTGAACTGGCCCATCGGTAGTGGGGAGCAATTCCGTGGCGTGATCGACCGGCGCACAAAGGAAGTGGTTTTGTTCAGCCGTGCTGAACGCGGCAAACAGGCCAGTGAGCAGCGTCTCTCCCTGGATGACCCTGCCCTCCGGGAGTTGGTGGAAGAGGACCTCCTGGATCTTGCTGTTGAAGAAATGGAATTCCTGGAAGCTGCAGGCGCCGAGTTGGATATCGAGATGGTCCATGCCGGCGAGCTCACCCCGGTGTTCTTCGGCTCGGCGATGACCAATTTCGGGGTCCGTCCGTTCCTCGATGCCTTCCTTGAGATGGCGCAACGGCCGATTGCCCGATCCAGCAGCGAAGGCCTGGTGGACCCGTTGCGGGAGGGGTTCAGCGGCTTCGTGTTCAAGCTTCAGGCCAACATGGACCCCAGGCACCGCGACCGGGTGGCCTTTGTCCGTGTCTGCAGCGGCCGTTTCGAAAAAGACATGACGGTGAAGCATGCCCGCACCGGCAAAGCAATCCGCCTCTCACGTCCTCAAAAGCTCTTCGGTCAAGACCGAGCCGTCGTGGAAGACGCCTATCCGGGGGATGTGATTGGTCTCAACAATCCCGGCATGTTTTCCATTGGCGACACCCTCTATGTGGGTTCGAAAGTGGAATACGAAGGCATTCCCTGCTTCAGCCCGGAGATTTTCAGTTGGCTGCGCAACCCCAACCCTTCAGCCTTCAAGAATTTCCGCAAAGGGGTGAATGAACTGCGGGAAGAGGGGGCTGTGCAGATCCTCTACGACACCGATGAGAGCAAGCGGGACCCAATTCTGGCGGCCGTCGGACAACTCCAACTTGAGGTGGTGCAGCACCGGCTGGAAAACGAATACGGCGTTGAAACCCGCCTTGAGCCCATGGGTTTCCAGGTTGCCCGTTGGATCAGCGGTGGTTGGGCTGACCTTGAGAAGGTCGGGCGGATCTTCAACTGCAAGACCGTGCGTGATGCCTGGAATCGGCCTGTGCTGCTGTTCAAAAACGAGTGGAATCTCAATCAACTTCGAGAGGACCATCCCGAGCTTGAACTCAGCAGTGTTGCGCCGGTGGTGAGCGGAGTGGAGCCGATCAGTCTTTGAACAGGGCTGATCTCTTCATCCACACCTCCACGGCTCTCTCGCCAGAATCATGCCGCGCGTCCAACTCTCGTGAGTACGTTCTGGCTGCTGAAGAACAACGCTGACGGCGGCACCGAATACGTGTGTTTTCGTGGCGATGATGAATCAGTGGAAATGCTCGAGGGCTACCACTTTCCTCCGCAGATGCCGTTGATCAAACGTCGCTCCTGGATGAACCGGGTGGATGCCCTCAGCTGTCGCAGCCGGCTTGAGCGAAGCGAGGGTTTTCGTCACGGTGCACCCCTCTTCTGAACAGGCCCCGATACGCTCATCAAACGACCCCAATCGACGCAATGGCAGCCCTGGGTGAATCTGGTCCCGATGCAAACGCAGATGATCCATTTGCTCGCCTCGGCCTGAGCCGTGATGCGGGGTTTGAACAGGTTCAGGCGGCGAAGGCGCGCTGCCTGTCCGAGGTTTCCGGTGACGATCAGGCCCGGGCAAAGATTGAAGCGGCCTACGACGCCGTCTTGATGGCTCGACTTCGGGACCGGCAACAAGGTCAGGTAAGTGCTGCTGCAGCCACAGCATCGGAACGTGAGGCGACGGCAGGATCAATGCCCTCGTTGCCGGCACAGGCTCCGATGGGCAATGTGTTGGCGAATCTCCGCAGCAAGTTGCCTGATCCCTCACAGTCTCTTTCCGGCCTCAAGCCGGACTGGGCCCTGGTGGAAGGACAGGGGCGTTCCGTACGCATCATTGCGGGGATCGTCGGCGTTGCTCTGCTGCTGCTTTCCGCCGGCAGCATTCAATTGGTGCTGGCTTTGGCCACCATCGGTGTGTTTCTCAGCCAGATTCGCCGTGGCCGTCGACCACTGGCATCCCTGGGCTGGACGCTGCTGGTGCTCAGCATCGGCTTGGCGGTGGGCTCTTTGCTGAACCTGGCGCTCTCTCCCACTGCTTTTGAGCAGCTGGCTCTCAGTCCTCTGCAGATTCAAGCCCTGCCTGCTGCACTGCTGCTCTGGGCGGCTGCTCTGTTCCTGGCCTGAAATTCAGTCAGGCAGCCGACGGCAGGCCATCAATCAGTTCCTGAAGCTCCGCAGCACTCACGTCATAGCGGTTGTTGCAGAAGTGGCAGGTCAGTTCCGCGCCACCATCCTTGTTTTGCATATCGGTGAGTTCCTCCCTGCCCAGCAGGAGCAGGGCCGCCTTGCTGCGTTCACGGCTGCAAGGACAGAAAAAACGAAGCTCCTGACTGGCCTCGGCGTCGTCGAGTGGTTTGGGGTCAAGGTCGGGGAAGACATCCTGAAGCAGATCTTCAAGCTGGTCTCCACTTGCAGCCAGCCGCTGACTGAATCCAGTGATCTCGCGGCAACGCTGTTCAATCAGCTCCACCAGGGCTGGCTCTTCCGCTGCTTTGGGAAGGATTTGAACCAGCAGGCCCCCGCTGGCATGGATGCCGGCACTGCTCACCTGCTCTCCCACAAACACAGCTGAAGGGGTTTGTTCGGAGTGGAGCAGATAGGAGGCAACATCCTCACCAATGCCTCCGCTGACGAGCTCAACGGTGCTGTTGAAGGGCTCACCCTTGCCGTCATCACGCATCACGTGGAGGTAACCGGTGCCAGCGGCTTCCTTGAAGTTGAAGCTGAAGTGTCCGGCTTCATCCTGAATCGGATCGAGTTCGAGGGCCGGCTCGCCGACGTAGCCACGAACGGTTCCGTTGCGACCGGCATCCACCATCAAGCCCTTGATGGGTCCATCGGAGCCGAGGCGAAGATTTACGCGGCCGTGGCGCACCTTCATCGAACTGGCGAGCATCAGTCCAGCCGCCATGGCCCGTCCGAGCATCACGCTGGTGATGAACGACAGCCCATGGCGTTCTCGTGCCTCACGCACGATGTTGGTTGTCGATACCGCCACCAACCGGATGCCACCTGCAGCTGCGGTTGCGCGAACCATCCGGTCGGCCATGTCCCCTTGGAAGCTCAGGGCAATGTAGTCATCGGATCGAGCCGCCCGCCCTGCAAACGCAGCCGTTGGCAGTCCCAGTCCTTGAACAGCTCGGGTTCATGGGTGACCACGATCAACACCTGTTCGCGAGCCAGGCCGGCGAGCAGATCCAGCACGTCTCGTCGCACCGACCAATCCAACCCTGCGGTGGGTTCATCCAGGAGGAGCACTTCAGCGCCGCGGAGCATTTGCACCGCTAGGGCAAGCCGCCGTTGCTGCCCGCCGCTCAGTCGTTCTGGTGCCGTTGTGGAGGCGATGTTGTTGAGGCCAACGCGTTCCAGCACGCTCTGTTCGCGCTCATGACCAAGCCGGCGATGGCCCAGCCGTAGTTCCTGAGCCATGCTCAGACCGAGGAAATGGCGCTCGGGAAACTGGAAGACGAAGCCGCAAAGCCAGCGCAGCTGCCGCCGTTTCATCGCGCTGCCGTTCCAGCGGATGCTGCCGGATGTGGCTGACGCCAAGCCGCTGATGATTTCGAGCAGCGATGTCTTTCCGGATCCACTGGCGCCAGCGATCAGCAGCGGCCGTCCCTTCTGCATCTGAAAACCGACGCCATCGAGGATGGGGGCGCCAGCCGTAGCAGGTGCATAGGTGATTCCTGAGAGCTCGAGCATGTGATCAGCTTGAACGATGATGAAGGTGTCGCGATGGCCCCATGGACATTCGTTTTCGTGAAGTCGATCCCTTCAATTGCTGGTTATGGATCCGTTTCTCGGAACCCCCCAGCCAGGGGGAGCGAAATTACGTGGATGGGGTGTTTGACAGCTGGTACGTGATTGGGCGTTTGGGCGGCTTCAATGCAGAAAACCTGCAGGTTCACGATGCAGGCTCCGATCTCAGTTGGATGGCCTACGAAAACGATGGGGCTGAGTCGGCGATGCCTGCCCTGATGCACAACATGGGACAGCTCGAATATCAGAACGACTGGGGACGCTGCTGGGTGGATCTCGGTACGTCGGATGGTGTCGCCATCGATGTCTTGATCAATGCCCTGCGTCAACTGGACTCTGATGTAGTTCAGCTCGAGGAGCTGGTCGTTGGTGGGGTCAATGAAAATTGGCCGATCGAAGATCATCCGGACAGCGTTTTCCCTGCAGGTGGCTGAACGCCGACGTTTACTCCTGGCGCCTGATCGCCTGGAGGAGGGTGGATCGGTTCTGCTCAACACCGAAGAGCAGCACTATTTGCGGAGGGTGTTGCGTTTGCGCTCTGGCGAGCAAGTGGATGTGACCGATGGTTGCGGCCGCCTCACGCTCGCAACCTTGGTGGAACCGCATTTGCTTGCGCTCGACATGCCAGCGCAACTGATCGAGCCCTTGGCACAACCTCAGTTGGGCTTAGCCGTGGCCTTGATGCGGCGGGGGATGGATGAGGTGGTCCGAATGGCCTGTGAGCTCGGTATTGATCGGATTCAGCCCTTGCGCTGCGATCGCTGTGTTCCCCAGGCCGACCATCGACCGGAGCGGTGGACCACGATCATTCGTGAAGCGGTGGAGCAGTGCGAGCGTTTGTGGATGCCGCAGCTGCATGAGCTGAACGGTTTATCCGAATGGATCGGAGCGGTGGATGGTCTTTGCCTTGCAGGGGTCACCCGCGAGACCGCAGCTCCATCTTTGGGTCAATGTTTGCGCCAACAGGGCGATCCTCTTCAGCCCACTTGGTTGGTGATCGGTCCTGAGGGGGGATGGACCTCAGCAGAGCAGAGCCTCTTTGCCGATGCAGGGGTCCGGCCTGTGCGGATGGGGGCAACCATCCTTCGCAGTTCAACAGCAGCAGTGGCAGGCGCGGTGGAACTGGTTCGTTGGCGCGATGGCCTGATCAGCTCTTGAACAGATCAGTGGAAATTCAAAGACAACAACGTCGCTGGATTTTGTGGCTTCCCTGTGGTTTGGCGCATTTTTGAACCACAAGTCTTGAGTTGAGCTGTGATGGCTCAAAACTGACCAAATCTATTGCCGCTTGCCTGAGTCCGATACGTCTGACGGGCTACATCAGGGAGGAGGTCCGAGGCGCTGGTTTGTTCCTACCCATCGCGTACCGGGGGGGGCAAAGAGGGAGCAGTTAGCAGTTGCCTGAGCCAATCAGTTGCGACGGAGCGTTTCTGAAACAGCAAAACTCTGGGACGAAAAGAACGCAATGATCTGAAACCGGTCCAAAAAGAACGCACTGACTGGCACCCAACAAAGTCCCCACCAAACCTTGGAGATTGCGCTCTTGCATCAGCAGGGACTGTCAGAACATGCTCGTTTCTCTACTGGTGTTGGCGGTGTTACTCGTGTGGGGAGTCCTAAAAAAGGCGTGCAAGTCAAAGCGGTAAAACCATGGTTTATCGAGGGGACTTCCGCAGGTAGTCACTTTTTTCGTGCCCGTTTTCAACCGCTACTCACCACAGAAGCGACTGCTTGAACGACGGTGTCCACTCGCCTCGCCTCGCCCTTTCAAACAGACGAAGGGTTCGAGTCAATCCTTCGTCTATTGCTGGGGTTCGGTTACTCCAAGGCCGCTGAGTTGCTGACTCTTCACAAGTCGGCCTTTTCCTGACCGTGTTGACCTTTACCCCAAGAGCCAAGGCCGCTGAGTTGCTGACTCTTCACAAGTCGGCCTTTTCCTGACCGTGTTGACCTTTACCCCAAGAGCCAAGGACGCTGCGGTGCGTGCTCCCCACAGACGACAACACACCTTGATTTCCGCAAGCGAAGGACGGCGTGGTGGTTAGGGCGTCTGACTGAACAAAAGAAGAACACTGATCAAGACAGCTAGCGAAAGCATTCACAAATTTGGCGACTCCCACCCAGGTAATTCGTCATTGACCTTCTCGACAGTGGATGGAGACCAGGCGATGACTTTTTTGAATTTCTAGAAGAGCAGTGCCCTGACCTTGATTCAGATGATGTTGAGGACTGGGCTCCACCTTCCTATCGCCGCTAAACGCTCACCTTCCCTCCCAGAATTTTTGTCTGGTCGAAGAACGGCGACACGATTTGGACGACGTTTGGAGCACTGGACTCAAACGTTGGACTATTTCAGGATGTTTTCTAACCTTTGAAATCCAGTTGGACCCGATTTTTTAACCACAAAAACTTTGTCCTTAACGGGGTTTTTAGATCACTGATCAGCTCTTGAACAGATCCTGAGCGATGCCCCTGAAGGATTTCAGCGCTGCTCCAGGCCGACGGCTGCGCTGGCGCAGTCCTCCACCGGGCATCAGGTTGCCGGGTGCAAAGGTGGAATAAGTCACGGCTGGGCGGGCTGCCTCTGCCGCAGCCAGGTCAGCGGCGATGGCTTCTGCAGTGGTGAGTGAGGCTGCGGGCTGAGAGCTGGATTCAGCTTTGGTTTCCACAACGGCCTCAGTGGCAGAAGGCTTTGAAACAGCTGAAGGTTCTGAGGGTGCGACGGGTGTTGCTACGGCGCTTGCAGTAACGACAGCCTCCTCGACCGGCGCTTCTTCGGTTGCAGGAGTCTCTTGTTGAGGCAGCTCGAGGGTGGCAGGAGCGGCGGAGTCATCCAGGGTGAGGAAAAAGCCCTTGTTGCTGTTGAACACCATCCGGTCGACCAGAGAACGAACGCACCCGATTCTCCCTCTGCAATGGCCGCAGGCAGGAGATGCTTAGAGCACTGCAACACGGTGTGATGTCCGCACTCTGGATTCAGGCCCTGGTGGTGAACACGGTTTTGATTGCCCTGGCGCAGCGGACAAGCGTGCTCACCCGGAGTGGTTGGGTCCATGCGGCTGCGTTGGGCACGATCCTTTGGGGGTGTTTGGGTTGGTCGGGCTGGTTGGCTGTGGTCTCCTACCTCTGCCTTGGAAGCCTGGTCACCAAGATCGGCTTTCAAAACAAGCAAACCCGTGGCCTTGCCGAAGCCCGCGGTGGTCAGCGCGGCCCTGAAAATGTCTGGGGTTCCGCTGCTGTTGGAGCCTTCCTGGCACTGCTCATCGGTGCCGGTGTCGAGCCCCATCAACTGTTGTTGGTTGGCTTTGCTGCGAGCTTCGCCGCCAAGTTGGCCGACACCTTCGGAAGTGAAATCGGCAAACGTTTCGGTCGCACCACGGTGTTGATCACCAGCCTTCGGGTGGTTCCACCAGGCACGGAGGGGGCCATCAGCCTTGAGGGAACCCTGGCCAGTGCCGCCGGCAGTATCGCCATGACCCTGGTGATGCTGGCCCTGCAGCTGGTTCCCTCATGGCCTGTGGCTGGGCTGGTGATGATGGTTGGTCTGGTGGCCACCCTCGGCGAGAGCCTGCTCGGCGCTCTGGTGCAGGACCGCGTGGCCTGGTTGAGCAACGAGCTGGTCAATGCTCTCCAGACCCTCTTGGCCGCAGTTTTGGCGATGCTGCTGATGTCGCTTTGATCAGCTTGTATGGATTGGCATCAAGCCATCGCGGTGGGCCCATTGCCGTAGGAGTTCAAGCCCCTCATTGAGATGAAGGCGCAGGGATGAGCGGCTGCAATTCAGGCCCTGAGCCAGATCCCTGAGGCTCTGGCCTTCGATTAAGTGGGCTTGCAGCACCATGCCGGCCTTGCCCTCCACCTGGTCCAGCACGCTCCTCAACCAGTCCAGGTGTTCATCCTCCGCACAGGAGCTTGCTGGCTCTCCAGGGCTGCAAAACAGGTCGACGACCTGGCTGGCCCCATGGCTCTGCACGGCGGCGGCCCAGCGTTCCGGGCGAACCGAGAGTTCGGTGGCAAGCTCCTGATCGCTGAGGCTCGGTAGCCGGTTCTGTTCGCGCTCACGCTGGATTTTCACCCCTGCTGCGTAAAGATCACGCAACCGCCAGGGAATCCGAATCGTGCGTGATCGATCGCGGCGGTAGTGGAGGACTTGGCCGGTGGCCCGCGACAGCAGATAGCTGCTGGGTTGTATGCCTTGTTGTCGATCAAACCGTTCAAGACCACGGATCAATCCAACCCGGGACTCCTGCAGCAGGTCATCGAACTCTTCAGGTCCGCGTTGCTGTTGGCGACGGGCCGCGCAGTGGGCCAGGCCAAGGTGCTTGAGAGCCTGTTGATTGCGCCGTGCAATGCAAGGCGGAAGCCCGCGACGGGACTCATGCCGCAGGTGACGTTGAGAAATCAAGGGATCAGTGCAACTGATCCAACGGTTCAACGATCAGCCTTGGACCGGTTGGCCCTTAGGTGCCGCAGTTCGGCACTTTGGTGCCGGATCATGGGTGCAACGGTTTTGGATTGATGGACTGGCAACCAGAGGCTCTGGCAGCACTCAAAAAGGATGTTCCCTTCTTTGTTCGGCCTGCTGTGCGTAAACGTGTTGAGGCGATGGCGGATTCAGAAGGTCGTTCCGACATCGACCTTGGCTATTACCAGTCCGCGAAGCAGGCGATGGCGCCGAGCTGATCCTCAGGAGGGGTCCAGATCGCAACGCTGTAGTTCCGGCTGGGTCAAGCGGTCAATGATGCGGGCCATGTCGAGGGCGGTCAGTTCACCGTTTTCGTCCCACTTGAGCGTGGTTTTGCGCTGGGCTGGAGGGTGGCCGGCAGCACGTTCTACAGAGCGGTCAGGTCCCAAGTCTGATCACCAATGTCAGGAGAGCCACACATTAATCGCCTCTGGGGGGCTCGTTTACATGCTGATAGGTGTTGATGTGTTATGGGGAGCCAGTCCGGCCCAGTCCCGCAGAGGCGCCCATTGATCCAACCGCTGATCCAGCCAACGGTGGCCATCGGCATTGAGATGGATTCCATCGGGTTCCATCCAGGTCAACCAGTCGGACTGCTCCTGCATCTCCTGATGCATGGACAGAAAAGGCACATCAGCCTCACGGCACTGTTCAGCCATCACGGCTTCCGTTGCCGCGATCTGGCTGTTGGCGTACCAGAGGCAGCCGGCAAAGGGCATCACGTGTTCATCCACCGCTGTGAGGCCCAGCACAAACACCTGCATCTCCTGGGTCATCTCATTAAGAAGTTGCCCCAGGCCGAACGAAAAGGCTTCCACGTCAAGTTGGGGTCTGCCGTCGATTCGGCCAACTCTGGCGGTGTCATTCAGCCCAACACTGAGCAGAAGCCCACCCGGTGTTTGACGACGCAGTTCACCTCGGCAGCACCATTCCCTGCGCCAGCGGGCGGCCACGTGTTCCAAGCCATCGCCGCGCACGCCGAGGGGGTACACCACCGGAGCGCTGGGCAGATTCATCCAGCGCAGGCGGAGTCGTTGGCACCAACCACCTGCTTCACGGTCACCCCAACCATGCACGCCACTGTCCCCGAGCACGATCAGCTGACGGGGGATGTCGTTCGCTCCGCTCATAAGGCCATGGCCCGGCTGTTCCAGCTCCCCTGAAGTCGTTCCCCCAGGGTCTCACCCAGCAGCGTGAGCACCGCGGAGATCAGCACGATCCAGAGCACCAACCACCAATGAAAAGAGCTGAGTGCCTCCATCAGCTGCCAGCCCAGGCCGGCTCCCCCCACCATTCCGATGATGGCGGTGTCGCGCAAGATCACATCCAATCGGTAGGTCGCATAAGTGAGGTAAGCGCGACTTACATCCGCCAGGGGCCCGTAAAGCCAGCTCACCCGGGCGGAGGCCCCGCAGGACTTCATGGTCTGAGCAGAACGCAATCCCGTGCTGCGGATGTCGTCCATCAGCACCCGACCCATCACACCGCTGTGGTGAAGCCCTAGGGCCAGACCCGCCAGTGCCAGGCTCGGTTTGGCCAGCATCAGTAGCAGCAACGCGGTAAGAGGCGCCGGGATCAGCCGCAACGCACCCCACACCACTCCCTGCAGGTGGAGGCTGGCCTGGCTGGGCCAGATCAACATCAGCAGCGGTGGTAGGCCGGTGGCAATACAGGCGGCGATCAGGGTGATCCACACCGTGGATCCAATCACCCCTGGCCAGGAGATCTCAAGGGCAGCATTGAACCCCTCGGATCCGTCGATGAGGTTCCCAACAACCGTCGACCACGCACCAACAGGCCAGACCAGCTGCAGATCAAGTTGTGTTCCCCAGCCGAAGGCAACCCATGGGCTGGCAATGGCCACAGGAAGGATCAACACGCGTGACCAACTGCGCAGCGTGCGCAGCAATCGGTCGAGCACCACCATCGCGATAGCAAGCAACCACAGGCCACTCCACATCTCCTGAAATTGAAGCGAGCGCAGGCTGAGGCTGAGGTCTGTCCCGATCCCTCCGAGGCCGAAAACGCCCAGAATCAATGCTGAACGAAGCGCGCAATCGAGGCGGTGGCCGATGTGGTCACTGATCGGCTCTGCCAGCGGAGGGACAAGCCCGGTGAGCATCACGGCCCATGGAGTGGCGCCGACTCCTTTAAGTACGGGGATGGCCGGTGAAACGTGGCAATCCACCTGATCGGCAATGACCCGCGCCATCAGAACCGTGTAGGGAATGGCAATGGCGCAGACCGCAACCCAGCCATTCAGTCCGAAGACCTGCAGCAGCAAAAGGCCCCAGATCAGTTCATGCACAGCTCGCAGGGGGGCCAGACAACGGCGGAAGACCACTGCAGGCCAACGCACGCCTACCAGGATTTCCCAGAACGTGTTTGAGCTCAGCAGTCCAAGACCGACGCCGAGAAGGCTGCTGATGCCCCAGGACATCACGGCGATCACCAGGGTGATCTGGAGCCCGTTGAGCAAGCTGCCCAGCACGATCGGATCGATGGAGGGCTGCACGGCCCCAGCGGCGAACTGTTGCAAAAGAGCAAGTCCTCCACCGTGCCCATCGCGCAACAGCACCAGAAGAACGCCCAGCAGACTCAAGCCCGGCAGCAATGGGATCAGCGGCAGAGCTGGTGTCAGGCGGATGCGTAGAGCCATTCCAACTGATCCCGATGAATGGTGTCCGGAGCTGAATCGATCACCAGGGCACCATCACGCAGCCCCAGAACCCGATCAAACCGATGAATCAGATCCGGTCGGTGCAGGCTGATCAGACAGCCCGGCGATAGAAGCAGCGTGTTGAGAACGTCCTCGGCGAGTGTGGGATCAAGGGCGGAGAGGGGTTCGTCCGCCAACACGAGTTCTGGCTGCTGATGCAACAAACGGCCCAGAGCCACCCGTTGACGCTGGCCTCCGGACAGCTCTCGTACAGGCTGTTCAAGCAAATCGGCCTCCAGTTTCACCTGGTTCATCAGCGCAAGACAGGTGTTCTGGTCCAGAGGGCTGAGCAGGTTTCGAATCGCCCAGAGCAGACCATGGCGTCCAAGGGCACCGCTGTTGATGTTTTGGATGACGTTCAATTCCTCCACCAGGCGCAGGTCCTGCCAAAGCGTGCCGATTTGTCGCCGTTGCCTGCGCGATAGCTGCTGATGGGAGCGACCACACCAGTGCACGGATCCTGTATCGGGTCTTAAGGCCCCGTTGCAGAGCTTCAGCAGGGTGGTTTTGCCGGCGCCACTGGCACCGAGCAAAACCACACGCTGGTCCGCACGAAGGGTGAGGGTGATCGGTTGGAGCCTTTGCTCCAGGCAGGCCTGGTGCAGCTCCAGCAGCGCCGTCAACGGATCTTTCCGAGTTGGCGACCCACTGTTTCGATCATCACGTAGTCCTCGTCTTTGGCGGGAATGAAGCGTTCCGCACCGAACAACTCAAGAATCGTGGCGCCGTTCTCTGTGCCTGCCGACAGGTTCAGCAACGCGGTCTGGAGCTTGTCGGTGAAACCATCGCCAAAGCGCTCATCCAGACCGGGGCGCGTAACCCAGTGGTAATCCACGTAGGGCGGTGTCCTCCAGATCACCGACACCTTGTCGGGATCCACGCGGCCGTCCGCCACATTGCTGCGCCAGACCTGCTCATTCAAGGCGCCCACCTCATAGGCACCGCTCTGCACCACAGCAATGGTGGCGTCGTGGCTACCGCTGAAGCCAGGTCCGCCCCCCGCCAGATCCTCAGGTTTCACGCCGTTTTCTCCCATGAAGAACTGGGGCATCAGGCGGCCAGAGGTGGAACTCTCCGAACCGAAGGCCAACCGGCGTCCCTTCAATTCAACCAATTGGTCGGCACTAGTGAAGGGGCGCAAGCCGCTGGCGCCATTGGCGATGAACACACTGGTGAATTCCGCATCGATATCCCGTTGTGCAAGCACCCGGGCTCCAGGCGTCTGCAGCCTGGCCTGCACACCGGTGAGTCCACCGAACCAGACCAGATCAAGGCTGCCTGTGCGGAAGGCACTCACCGCGGCCGCGTAGTTGCTCACCGGCGCATAACGCACAGGAATTTCCAGCTTCTCGCTGAGTTCCTCAGAGAGAGTGCCGTAGAGGCGATTGAGTTTTTCAGGGTTCTGGTCGGGAATAGCACCGATCTGCAGAACGACCTGTTTGGAGTCGTTCTGGGGTGCTCCGCAGCTGGCAACACTGGCCGTGAGGGCGAGGCCGGAAATTAAACCGGTGGCCACCACGGCCCTGCGTTCTCGTACAGACATTGAGAAATTGGATGTGATCAGATTGGATCAGAAGGAATCAAGCAGTCGCTTCAGTCGCTTCAGTGCATCGTTGATCGTCTCATCCGCTACGGCACAGGAGAGCCGAATGCAGCGGTCATTGCCGAAGGCCAGGCCCGGAACCATCGCCAGGCCTTCCTGTTCCAGGGCTTGCCGGCAGAAATCCATTGAATTTGGGACACCGTCCGGCAGGCGGGGGAAGGCGTAGAAGGCCCCCTGAGGGGGAGTCAGGGTGATGCCCTCCAGGGCTTGCAGGCCTTCGGTGAGCAAAGCGCGGCGGCGGTTGTAGCTGAGCGCCATCTCGCGCACGCAATCTCGAGGTCCTTCAATCGCAGCCAGGGCTCCCCGTTGAGCAAAGCTGCATACATTGCTTGTGCTCTGGCTCTGCAGGGCTGAGGCGGCCTTGATCACGGCAGCATCTCCAGCCAGATAACCGAGGCGCCAGCCGGTCATCGCCCAGCCTTTGGCAAAGCCGTTCACCGTGAAGCAGCGCTCGCGGATCTCTTCGGCGATGGCCGCAAAGCTGAAGTGCTGCTGACCATTGGCCAGGAGATATTCATAGATCTCATCGCTCATCACCATCAGCTGGGGGTGACGGCCCACCAGTGCGGCCAGTGCCTTCAGTTCGGCCTGTGACATCACCTGACCGCTGGGGTTGCCAGGTGAATTGATGACAAGCAGTCGGCTACGTGGCGTGATCTGCTGCTCCAGCAGATCGAGGTCGAGGCGGAAGCCCTCATCCGCTTTGGTGGGAATGATCTTGGTACTCGCCCCAGCCAGGGCTGCCATCTCGGGATAGCTCAGCCAGAAAGGCGCCGGCACCAGCACTTCATCCCCGGGATTGAGCAGCACCTGGAACAGGTTGTAGATGGCTTGCTTGCCGCCATTGGTAATAAGAACCTGCTCGGGGAGTGTTGGGATCCCGTTTTCGATGCTCAGTTTGTGGGCCAGAGCAGCACGAAGATCGGGGTCGCCGGCGGCGGGGCCGTAACGGGTGAAGCCGGATCCAAGGGCGCGCTGGGCTGCTTCAACGATGAATGAAGGCGTCGCAAAATCCGGCTCACCGGCGCTGAGGCTGCAGATGTCCTTGCCGCTGTCGCGCAGTGCTTTTGCCTTGGCGCTGATCTCCAGCGTCAGTGACGGTTTCAGGGCGACAGCCCGGTCGGAAAGTTCTGGCGGGCGCGGCATCGGTAACGCACCTCCCCGCGGCGCGTCTAAAACGACATCATCCTGCCGCAGATGGTGTCGCAGACAACCGTGATTTCTCAGCGCCCATGAATGCGATACAGATCAGCTGGGTCCTGGCCGCAGAAGACAGCGCCAGGCTTGCGACCTTCTATAGCGAGCTGTTTCAAGCCAAGTTGAATCCTGGGCTAGCGGAGCACCACTGCATCGTTCAATTCAGCGATGGCACCCAGCTGGAGATCTACAGGCCCTCACGCCGGCGCTCTTTTCCTGCCCGGGGGCGAGCGCTGGCGCCCTGTTTGAGACTCCCCCCATCGCAGGAGCCCCTGCCTGAACTGCAACGGCTGCTCAGCAACGCCCTGCAGCGTGGTGGATCGATTCTGGAGGAGGCGCGGCTTGAGCCCTTTGGTGCTGAGGCCTGGATCCACGACCCGGAGGGCAATCCCCTGTTGCTTCTGGCTCCCCTGGTTGCTGTCGCTTCGATCGCATGACCGGCACCAACCTGGAGGACTGCAGTTCCTGCAGAGCTTGTGACCTCGCCAGCACTCGACAGGCCGTCGTGATCAGTCGCGGCAATCCCAAGGCGAATCTGATGCTGATCGGCGAAGCACCAGGGGCTCAGGAAGATGCTCAGGGCGCCCCGTTTGTCGGTCGTTCAGGACGTGCCCTCGATCAGCTGCTGCGGGACGTGGATCTGGATCCAGAGCATGACCTTTACATCTGCAATGCAATCAAATGCCGCCCACCGAACAATCGACGACCGAAAAAAGCTGAGTTGGCTGCCTGCCGGTTCTGGCTTGACCTGCAACTGGCTGCTGTCAACCCAAAAGTGATCGTGTTAACAGGAGCCACTGCTGTGGAGGCCATCCTTGGAATCAAGGGGGGCATGACCCAGCTTCGTGGTCAGTGGCAGATCTGGAATGAACGGGCGGTGATGCCGATTTTTCACCCCTCATACCTGTTGCGTAATCCCTCCAAAGCAGCCGGCGCCCCCCTGGATCTGACCCGACAGGATCTCGACGCAGTTCGGCGCAGGCTGTGCGAACGTTGACGCGCTTCACCACCGGCCCCATGACTGCCCTGGATCGGCGCTACGACACCCAGATCCACCGCCGTGTGACCCGCACCGTGATGGTCGGTGATGTGCCCATGGGCAGTGAGCACCCAATCGTGGTGCAGTCGATGATCAACGAGGACACCCTCGATATCGAGGCTGCTGTGGCAGGCATCATCCGCCTGGCCGAAGCAGGCAGTGAGATTGTGCGGGTGACGACTCCGTCAATGGCTCATGCCAAGGCGATGGGACAGATCCGTCAGGAGCTTCGCCAGCGCGGCTGCACCGTTCCCCTGGTGGCGGATGTCCATCACAACGGCATCAAGATCGCCCTGGAAGTTGCCCAGCACGTCGACAAGGTTCGGATCAATCCCGGTTTGTTCATTTTCGACAAGCCTGATCCGAATCGACAGGAATTCACCCCGGAAGAATTTGCCGCCATTGGCCAGCGCATCCGGGAAACGTTCGAGCCCCTGGTGACCCTGCTGAGGGACCAGAACAAAGCGCTTCGCATCGGTGTGAACCACGGCTCCCTGGCGGAGCGGATGCTGTTCACCTATGGCGACACCCCTGAGGGGATGGTCGAATCAGCGATGGAATTTGTGCGGATCTGCCATGAGCTCGATTTCCACAACATCGTGATTTCGATGAAGGCCTCGCGGGCGCCAGTGATGCTCGCCGCCTACCGCCTGATGGCGGACACCATGGACAAGGAAGGCTTCAACTACCCCCTGCACCTGGGCGTGACCGAAGCCGGTGACGGTGATTACGGGCGGATCAAAAGCACCGCCGGCATCGCCACCCTGCTGGCCGATGGGTTGGGAGACACCCTCCGGGTCTCACTGACGGAGGCCCCCGAAAAGGAAATCCCCGTCTGCTACTCGATTCTTCAATCCCTGGGTCTGCGCAAGACCATGGTGGAGTACGTCGCCTGCCCCAGCTGCGGTCGCACCCTGTTCAATCTCGAGGAGGTGCTGCATAAGGTGCGCAACGCCACGTCCCACCTCACGGGCCTCGACATCGCCGTGATGGGATGCATCGTCAATGGTCCCGGCGAGATGGCCGATGCTGATTACGGCTATGTGGGAAAAACCCCGGGCGTGATTTCGCTGTATCGCGGTCGTGATGAAATCCGCAAGGTGCCCGAGGCAGAAGGCGTCGAAGCCCTGATCCAGTTGATCAAAGAGGACGGTCGCTGGGTGGAGCCCGCCTGATCTCGTTAGGCTGAAGAATCAGTCCTGAAGGGCCATGGTTCGGAGTCAGCGCCTGCGTTCTTTGGTCCGATCGACTCCGTTGCTGATGATGCTTGGTGTCGGCGGTGTGGTCACCGCCATGGGCATCAGTTCACCGGGCCTCTCCCTGCCATCGGCCTCCGGCGGATCCATCCACGACAGCCCCAAGGAGGTGATTGATCAGGTCTGGCAGATCGTTTATCGCGATTACCTGGATTCGACGGGTTCCTACGACGAAAGAACGTGGCGCCAATTGCGGAGCAATCTGCTCAGCAAGTCTTATGGGGGCAGCGCCGAGTCCTACGAGGCGATCCGCGGCATGCTGGCCAGCCTTGATGATCCCTACACGCGTTTCCTTGATCCGAAGGAATTCAAGGAAATGCAGATCGACACCTCCGGTGAGCTGATGGGCGTGGGGATCCAGCTCAGTCTCGACAAAGACACGAAGGAGCTGATTGTTGTCTCCCCGATTGAGGGCACCCCTGCATCCCGTGCGGGCGTTCAGCCCAAGGATGTGATTGTCTCCATTGATGGTGCCTCCACCAAAGGCATGACCACCGAGGACGCCGTCAAGTTGATCCGAGGCCCTGAGGGCACCGATGTGGTGCTGGGACTCAGGCGCCAGGGTCAGGTGCTGAATGTGCCGCTGAAACGGGCGCGGATTGAGATTCATGCCGTGAAAGCCATGCTCAACACAGCGCCCAACGGCCGCAAGGTGGGCTACATCCGTCTTAAGCAATTCAATGCCAACGCCACGCGTGAGATGCGTGCGGCCATCAAGGATCTTGAATCGCAGGCTGCTGAGGGCTATGTGCTGGATCTGCGCAGCAATCCAGGCGGCCTGCTCGAGGCCAGCGTGGACATCGCCCGCCAATGGCTCAACGAAGGCACCATTGTCAGCACCCGAACCCGTGAAGGAATCCGCGATGTGAGGCGCGCCACGGGCAATGCGATCACCGACAAACCCATGGTGGTGCTGATTGACCAAGGATCTGCCAGTGCCAGCGAAATTCTTTCAGGGGCCCTCCAGGACAATTCCCGTGCGCAGCTCGTCGGTCAGAAGACCTTTGGCAAGGGTCTTGTTCAGGCTGTTCGCGGCCTTGCCGATGGATCCGGTTTGACGGTCACGATCGCCAAATATCTGACTCCGAAGGGAACTGATATTCACAAGAACGGGATCCAACCGGACATCAATGCAGCGATGTCGGAGAAGGAGCTCAAGAATTTCTCGGTTGAAGACCTTGGAACCGAGAAAGACAGCCAGTACAGGACGGCTGAGGGGACCCTGTTGAAACAGTTGAACAGACCTCAGACGGGCACCACGTATCAGCCGGGCCGGGCCAATCTCAGCTACGCGCTGCAGTAGATCAGGAGATCGGCTGCATCAATCCGCCGCCACCACCACCGTTGGAGTCGTCGTCGTCTGAGGCATCAGGTTGGAAGAGGGCATACACACCGAGTGCCGTGGCACAGAAAACGCCGCTGATCAGTTCCAGAGAGACGCCACCAGCACCGATCTCGACGAATTCACCCATGTCCAAAGGATTTCGTTCAGACCAATGTAACGAAGAATTGCGTGGTTGGTAACGTTTTTCTCAGAATTGGGTTCAAAGCTCAGACCTGAACCACCTCTGCGTTCTTGACCCGCAGCTCCGCCTGCCGCTGTGACTCGGTTTTGCCATCGGCGTCGGGAATCTGGGCTGCCATCAGACGGAGCCATTCCATCAGCTGTTCCAGTTGCTTCTCCATGGGGAGAACACCGAGACCTCGGGCCATCACCTTGTGTTGTATGCCGCTGCCGGCCTGATACACCAAACGGCCATGCAGGTGCTGGGGCAACCCCTGGCGCAGTAAACGGAACGCCGGCTCCTCCATGGGGGTTTCGAACACCACGTTGGGCTTCTCCGGTTTGATCCTCGAGAAGCCACACCGCTTCGCAAGAAGTTTGAGCTCCATCAGCTGCAGAAGTGACACCACGGCAGCAGGCAGCGCTCCGTAACGATCGGCCCAACCGGCAGCCAGCTCCACAAGGGCTTCCGCCGTCAGGCAGTCCGCTGCAGCTCGATAGGCCGCGATTTTTTCATCGGGATCAGTGATCCAGTCAGCAGGCACAAAGGCCGTGACGGGGAGGTCAACTTGCGTGTCTTCAACACTGGGGATGTCTTGACCCTGAATTTCAGCCAGAGATTCCTGCAGCATTTCCATATAAAGGTCAAAGCCGATGGTTTCCATCTGGCCGCTCTGCTGCACGCCGAGCAGATTGCCGACCCCGCGGATCTCCATATCCCGCATGGCGAGCTGATAACCACTGCCCAGTTGGGCGAACTCCTGAATGGCGCGAAGCCTCTGACGCGCACTGTCGCTCAGCGATCCATTGCCGGGATAGAACAACCAGGCATGGGCCTGAATCCCACTGCGGCCCACCCGTCCCCGCAGTTGATACAGCTGGGCAAGGCCAAAACGGTGGGCGTCTTCAATCAGGATCGTGTTGACGCGCGGGATGTCCAGACCGCTTTCAACAATCGTGGTGCAGAGCATCACGTCGGCTTCGCCGGCATTGAACGCCACCATGGCGCTTTCCAGCTCACCTTCGGCCATCTGACCGTGAGCCACCAACAGTTTCAGGCCCGGCAGCATCTCCCGTAGGCCCGAAGCCACGTCTTCGATTCCTTCGACCCGAGGAACCACGTAAAACACCTGGCCCCCACGATCCAGTTCCTGGCGAATGGCGCTGCGCACCGCCTCCGGATCAAGAGAGGCGAGGTGCGTCTTGATCGGACGGCGCAGCGGCGGTGGTGTGGTGATCAGGCTCATCTCCCTCACGCCCGAAAGACTCATGTAAAGGGTTCTGGGGATCGGCGTTGCCGACAGGGTGAGAACGTCCACATCCTTCCGCAGCACTTTGATCTTTTCCTTCTGGTTCACACCGAAGCGCTGTTCTTCATCCACAACCAACAGGCCAAGCTCTTGAAACGACGCTCCTTTGCTGAGCAACTGGTGGGTTCCCACCACCGCGTCGATGGTTCCCTGCTTCAGACCATCGAGAATGGTTTTGCGTTCCGATGCTGTTCGGAAACGATTCAGCAGAGCCACCTTGATCGGATAGGGCGCGAATCGTTCCGACAGCGTGCGCCAGTGCTGCTGAGCCAACACCGTCGTAGGGGCCAGCATCGCCACCTGTTTTCCGGCGGTGATGGCTTTGAAGATGGCGCGGATCGCAACTTCGGTCTTGCCGAAGCCAACGTCACCGCACACCAGTCGGTCCATCGGTTCCTGCCGTTCCATGTCCCGTTTCACGTCGGCCGTGGCCTTCAGTTGATCCGGCGTCGGTTCATAGGGGAATGACTCCTCCAATTCCACCTGCCAGGGTCCGTCGGTTGGGAAGGCAAATCCGGCAGCCTGTTGCCGCTCTGCGTACAGCTTCACTAAATCAAGGGCAACCTTGCGGACCGCTTTCTTGGCCCTCTCTTTGGCCTTGTTCCAGGCTGTTCCACCCATGCGGTTGAGCTGCGGGGGTGTTTCAGTCGTGGCGCGGTAACGACCCAGACTGCCGAGTTGATCGGCGGCGACACGAAGGATTCCGTCGGCGTACTGCACAACGAGGTAGTCGCGGATGTCGCCTGACATCGCGAGTTTTTCCATGGCTTTGAAGCGGCCGATGCCATGGTTCCGATGAACCACGAAGTCGCCCGGTCGCATCTTGTTGGGATCAACTGTGCGGCTTGCTGCCTTGCGGCGTCGGCGCACGTAACCACTGGAACTGAGGCTCTGTTGGCCAAAGAATTCACGGTCGGTGACCAGCGCAATCCGCCAGGCCGGCAGCTGCAAACCCTCAAGTTCTGCTGTTCCCCTCACCTTCAATGCGACGGGGGTGTTCTGCTCAATCAGACGGGCAATGGCATTGCTGTCTCCGGCATTTGGTACAAACCGACTGATGCAGTCGTGCTCCTCCAGCAGAGCAACCGCTCGGCTGGGTTGCGCAGACACCAACCAAACCGCCGTGCGGTCGGTTTGAAATCCCTTGATTAGTTCCCCGAGCTTTCCGAATTGGTTGGGGTAAGCCGCAACAGGTCGGCTGGCGAGGTCAAAGCTGTTGGGGTGCTGATCAACTTCCAGCAGTTCAGCCATGTCAAAGCCATGGAACACCTTCGTCAGTCCGTAGGCGGATTCAATCCCACGGTGCAGAACCGCTGGCCAGAGCTGATCACGTTCGCCATCGTCCAGGCCCGCCTCAGCGGCCATGTCGCGGTGGTGTTCCTCCACATGGCTGAGCCACTGTTGTCCGTGGGCCAAGCCGTGACGTCGTTCATCGATCACCACCGTTGTGGTGGCAGGGAGGTAGTCGAGTAACGATGCGGGGTGCTCCCAGGCGAGCCCCATCAGCCGGCGCATGCCTTCCGGTGTTCCACCGTTCAGAAGTTGCTCTGTCTCCTCAGCACCGAGCAATTGCTCCAGTCCATCCGGCATCGTCTCCCTGAGCTGGTCCGCAATCAGAGGGCCAAATCCTGTCGGTGTGAGTCGAAGGGCATCGACGGGGTCCAATGAGCGTTGGCTGGCGGGATCGAATTCCCGCAGCTTGTCGAGTTCCTCTCCGAAAAATTCGAGCCGAACGGGCAGCTCACTGCTCACCGGGAAGATGTCGACAATGTCGCCGCGACGGCTCCAGCTCCCCTCTTGCTCAATGGTTGTGACCCGCTCGTAACCGAGCTGAGCCAGCGTCTCACCAAGACTCTCCAGATCAACCTCATCCCCTTTGCGCAAGGTGCGCGTCTTCTTTTTGAGAACATCCGGAGGGGGAAGGTGAGGCTGCAAGCAACGTTCCGTGGCCACGATCGCCCAGGACGACGCGTCGGGCTCCCCAAGCAGGTCACTCAGAACTTGAAGTTGCCCCCAGGTGATTTCGCTCGTGGGATCAAAAGGTTCATAGGGAGAGCCTTCGCTGGTGGGATACAGGCTGGCTTGGCTCCACCCCATCAATTCCAGTAGCGCTGTCCAGCGGCCTGCTTCCTCAAGCGTCGGCACCACCACCAGCAGAGGTGCGCCCCGTCGTTGACTTAGCGCACTGGCCACAAGAGCGCGGCTGCAACGACCTGCTCCGCGCATCAACAGACGTTCAGCGCGGCTTGAGCGCTCATCAAGCTCACCGGTGAGAGCAGTTTCCTGCAACTTGGTCACCAGGGAACGGAGCGGCATGGAGCAGGCCTCGGCAATCCATGATCTTCGCAATAAGGTGCCAGAAGCTGCGTTCCACTGGTCGATGCCGCGCTATCGCTGTCCGTCCTGCTGTTGCGGCCCGGCCTTGGTGTTGCGTCCCACCAAAGGCGTGATTCCGCTCTGCTCCAGTTGCGCGACACCGTTACAGCGTCAGCCGCTGGTCCGGCCCATCCCGCTGCTGGTGTTGCTCACAGTTGGCGGAGTGCTCGTGGTCTCATCGATCCCCATCCTGTTCAACCCAGAACCCGCTCCCAGATCGAGGCACGAAAAACTGGCCTAGAGCGGTGTTTTTGGTTCAATACTTCGGTATTGGTGCCTTCATGACCCTCGGCCGTTTTCTGATTTTCTTTGTGATCGGACTGGTGCTCGCGCTAACCGTTCCTCAGTTGACCTGGTTGCTTTGGCCACTGGCAGCTTCAGCTCTTTTGGTTGTTGTGCAACTGATTCGTTCCTGATTTCTGGTGTGTTTGAGACCGAGCGGGATCTCAAGACAACCAGCAGGCATCCACAGAAAAGGTGAGAACGTCGTGGGCATCGCGATGGCCGCCGGAAGTGATGGCCACACAGGCCAACTGACCATCGCCAAAACAGGTTTTCGACTTGAGTACAAATCTGGCGGCGTCACTGTGGGACCAGACCGCTAAACCCTGCTGTTGGGCTTCGTCGTTGTAAATGTCCCAGAGTTCCGCGAAGCGTTCTGCCTCTGGACCCCTCAGAAATTCGTCCAGCGCTTGATCAGCACCAACCTCACGGAAGCGCTCCAGAAAGGAGCGCATCAACGGATCGTCGATCACGTTGCTGGTGGCTATGGCACCGGTAATGCCACGCACCGACGTTCGAACAACCCGGTTGGGTTCGGTTCGGGCGTCAATGATGACGACGGGACATTGAAGATCCCAAGCGTTCCGATTTCTCAGTTCACGTCCTGCTTCGGACATGTCATCCCGAAGTTCGTTGATCAGCTGCCGTATGACAAGTGTAGGGTCGCCCATGACTAAATATATCGCGCCAGCAACTTGGAACTGTGAAAAGTTAAAGATTCAAAATGTTGAGATTTGAAGGCAACTCTTATGGCAAATATGATCTCAAGGCAACATGTCTGGGAGCGGGCAATAGGGGTGAGACCTTCGCCCAGATCAAGCAGCCGTCGACCAATCAATCACCTTATATGCCGTCAGTCGGGTTGCTTAGGAAGGGTTTTGCTGGCCTTGCTGGTCTGACGCTGTTGCTGTTTGGTCAAAGCATGCAAGCGCAATCTGGTGGCTGCCAAAGCTATGAGGCGGCATTCAACCTTGAAGCGGGAATGCGGGATGGATTAACCCTTCAACAGGCCAAAGCAAGCATTCTCGAAGATGGCTATTCGGACGGCTCCGCCACCTGCTTTTCAGCCATCAAGAATGAAATCAACCAAATGCCCTATGCCTTTCCGCTCGTAAATCAAGCCCTCTACAAAAGAGCGCGCCGCTAGAGACCCCGCATAAGGAACCTTTCAATTGCAAAAGCATGCTGTATAGTTCACCGAGACGAGTTGAAGTCCATCACAACGGCTATATCATCAAAAGCTTTGAATCAAAAGTCTAATCATTTGGCTCAGGCTGCCGAATATTATTCACGAGCCAAGGAGCTGATCGAAGTGAATCACGACTGGCAAGCCTCCGGCTCAATGATCCTTAAAGCGCTCGCTGAAGAAAGGAAGTCCGAAAATACCGGTCTTCAGGTGATGAATGTGATCAAATATCAAAAGCCCAAAAACAAGCTGGAGTTCAACTTCCGCAGTTGAGTTCAGCGCTCAACTAGCTCTGAACGCAGGGCAGACGGAAGCTCGTTATCGCCCCATAGGAGCCATCTCCCCCTTCAGGAAAGAAGCGGGGGAAATGGCCAGGATGCGCAGAGTGTTTAGACGATTCACTCTGCTGCAATCGGCATGGACGCCGTATCAGTCCCTGCCGCAAATCCGTTGTAGACCACTAACTCGGACCATTCCTGAGTGTTAGTGCTTATTTGGCCAAGCTGATCGTCTGTGGCTTCAGCAGCAAAAGATTGCGTGGCTGACTTGGTTTTGAGCGAACCTCGACAATCTGCACGCAAAAAAGCGCGCTTTTGGTGAGTGATGCTTATGGCTGCTCTATGTATCGCTAGGTGCGCTGCCCGGACGGAGTCGCATCGCGTCGAGCGAAAACGGACGCAACTCCGCCACCGGCTTGACCCTCATGCAGCCGGCATTTCGTTTTTATTCCTGTTTAGGAGACAGAACACGTGTCATCAATCACTGAGTGACCGTCCTTAAAGGAACCTTGATTCCCTCTTAGTGGGGTTTGGCTTCCTCCCAAGCGTTAATACAGGCGCCTGGTTCAAGTGGTATGTCAGCTGGTTACTCGAGCGCTGTTGCAGCTCCTAAGCCGGATCCGATCTTTAACCACGTCAAAGCGGGAATGTCCGTGATCATCAAGAACATGGACGGGTCCTGGCATATGGCTGACGTGATTCACGTTATGGGCAGCGCCAAAAGCACAAAGACCCCTTTGTTTTTCCAGGTGACCTATGTGAATAACCACGTCACCAGCTGGGTCAAAGCTGACCTCGTGACTCACATCGTTCCAAGGGTTTGAGGCCTCAGCCTTTTGCAGGCTGAGACAGCTTGTAGAGGTTCAGGGCTACGAGAGCCACGCCGAAGCTTGCGAAGACGATGATCAGGTCTTGGCTGGAGATGGACATAAGGACCTGCAATGTGAGCTCATTACGGAATGTAACGAAAGTCGACTATGTTCGTGTTAGCAGAGGCTTGACGATGTCCATTGATGCTCGATGTCAGGAACAGCGATCAGTCGCCGATCGTATGTTTATGGACTTCAAATACACCCGCCCTGGCTCGAAAGAGCAGCTTCGCGCCTTAGGGACGCTGAGCTTCCTCATAGGGATGTGGGCCGATTTCCTCAATGCCGAGGAAAAGAGAATGGATCAAGCATTGGTCCTCGATGTAGGCCACTCCTAGGAACTAAGCGTCGATCACCTGTGATGCCACGTCCTCAAGGTTGTCCAGATGCCCTCGGATCGCATGCAACTGCTTGCGTTACTCGTTTCCAGCACGTTGCTTTGCACGATCTTGAAGGCCTCTGAGATGGCTTCAATGTGGCTGTAAGACTTAACGCGCACGAAAAACGATTAGCCCTGCACGTACAAAAACAAGTTCATTTGGGAAGGGCTGCTTATTGCAGCCCCAGGAACTTCTTCTCTTATGACTTCGGATTCAGGGCTCTAAACCCAATCCTCTGAATACTTTGTCTTGGTGGCGCTCAGCTCACGTATGTCCTCTGTGAGGTGCTGTGCTGCCCACATGCCTCTGACTACTTGGCAGATACCTTCTCGGTCGCAAACCCTGTAGTACTCGAAGCCCTCTGGAGCGATTGTGAGTTTGGTCTTGGTGCCTTTCATGCTCTGAATCCCTACTGAACCAACAAATAGGTCGCTAATTGAGTCCCGTCTGGGTAAGTCGAGACAAAAGGTTTGACTTGTCACATAAGCATGGAGGGCTTAACGATTCGGGTTGCAGCAAGTAACGCTGCTCTAGCGAGGGGCAGCGCTGACCTCGTTACACACATTGCCCCCAGGCTTTGAGCAGTCAGGGGTTGCTGACCCTAAGTATTTCTACTCCGTGGCCTGCGGCCTTCAGTTCCTTATGGTTCATGCGTTCTCAGATCAGTAGGCCCCCTTTCGACAGCGCTAGGCCCTGCTCCTCCGCTTTTGGAAACGCCAATCGATGGCTGACCGCACTCTCGATATCTCTGCCGCACTGGGTGAAGCGCAACTGCAGCGTCTTGAGGCTTCTCTTGCTTCAAAGTCAGCAGCAAAGCCTCAGGTCGAAGCACCCAAAGGCAAGGACGAACCAGTACGCGACTGACCGTTGAGGGCTGTTCTTCATCCTTTGACCATCACGTCATATTGGCAGCATTCAGCTCTTGCTAATGGTCTCCTGAAGACCTGTAGTGGAATCGCCTGTCTCGATAGCTCTGGGCGTCTTGCTCGCCTGGTTCACTAACCGGCTGATCATTTGGTTTTTCAGTCCTGATTGGTGCCGGCGTTATTGCAGTTCAGAAGACTGAAGCAGATGCCATCCTTCACTCAATCAATGAAGAGGGTCGTCCCAAAGAGTTGGCTGTTCGAACTCCTCAAGAAGTGAGTTTGCTTCGAGCTCTTTGCCGCTCTCAAGCAAGACCATGATCCTCCCCCAGATAAATCGATTCAGGAGCTCTGCCTCCCTCCCCTCGAGCCCTGTCTCGAATTTCAGAGGCGGAATTTCTGCAGCATCTTCGTCAAAGCTTGAAACCTTAGACACAAGATGAGACCCAATGACCCCTGTCCTAGCTCTGCTTGGTTAAGCCTTGGAGTATCAAGGAATCCTTAAGTCAATCTTTGTACTAGACGTCGATTGCCTGGTCGGCGCCGTCCTCAAGGTTGACCAGATGCGCTCGGATCGCCTGCAACTGCTTCCGTTGCTCAGCTTCCTGCACGTTGGTGTTCATGATCTTGAAGGCTTTGAGATGGCTGCAATGCGGCTCTAGGGCGCGCACGCACGAAAAACGAAAAACGAAAAACGATTAACCCTGCATGCAAAAGGCTTTGAAGCAGCTGCAAAAGGCCATAACTGCACGCAAACTACCTTCTCCTAAACACTGAGAAGGGTTGTCAGCACTTCCTTCTCAGCTAAAAATGTCAGCTGGCCGTTTTCATAGCTTGCTCCTCCAGCAGCATGTTGAACTGCAGCAGCTGTTCATCGCTCAGCTGTTGACGACTGGTCAACCCAAGTTGTTGTTGGAGAAAAGCCCGGGCTTGATCGGCGCTCCAGCCCAGCTGCTTCAACATTGAATCTCCTTGCTGAAGCAGGTCACCACGACGGATAGGAGCCGGTGCCGTGGATGCATCATCGTTGGCTTGGATCAACTTCAGCTGACGCAGATAGGCCACCAAATCGGCATAGCGCGTCAGCTTATGGCGGCTGCCAAGACCGAAGGCCCGGGTCAAGTACTCCTGCTCCTGCTCCCGAGACCAACCGATGCGTCTGATTTCCATATCGATGGCGGTCAGCTCATCACTCCAATCATCAGGATCCGTGGGAGTTTCAGAGGGGGCATTGTCAGAAGCTGTGATGGGGAGCTCCTGTGGGGCAGGAGTGGACGAGGCAGAAACGGGCTCGGCCTGATCAAGCTTTCTTGGACGTTCGACGGGAACCGCCTTCGCGTCCCCATCTTTCGCCTTGGCTTCGGAACGAGCCGAAGTCTGTGTGGGTTGAGTTCGCCCAGTGGGCTCGAGCCTGGTGTTCAGGCGCTGCAAGGCCCTTTCCTCAGCTTCCTCCGCTGTCGCGGCTTCACCAAGGGCGCTGCCCAGCAAAGCACCGTCGTGCCAGGCCTCAACACGCACGATGCATCGCAGGGTGTCGACGTGACACAGCTCGGCCCGGATCTGCATCGCAATGGAACAGCGCTTGCACTTTCTAGGCTGCCGCGATGGACATCACTTCGCTTCCCTCACTCTCGGATTTTTTCGAAGGTGCCGATCAATGGAGAGAGGTTGTGTCACTGCTCCCAGTTCTGGTGTTGCTGGAGCTGATCCTGTCGGCCGACAATGCCGTGGCCCTCGCTGCCATCGCCCGCAGCAGCCGCCAACCGGAGCAGGAACGCCTTGCCCTCAACCTGGGCATTGGCATTGCACTGGTCTTGCGGATCGGCTTAATCGTTGTTGCCCAGTGGGTGTTGCAAAACGCGTGGGTGCAGTTATTGGCTGCCGCTTATCTGGTGTGGCTGGTCGTGGATCACTTCAACAATCGATCAGGCGATGACGCGGAGTCCATCGGGGGCAGTGAATCCAGCGCTCTTTCACGCCCTTTTCTCAACACTGTTCTGCTGCTGGCCTTCACAGATCTTGCCTTCTCCATTGATAGCGTTGCCGCAGCAGTGGCCATCAGTGATCAAATTTTGTTGATCAGCGCAGGCGCCTTCATTGGCATCGTGGCGCTGCGCTTCACGTCCGCCCTGTTCATCCGCTGGCTTGATCTCTATCCACGTCTGGAAACGGCTGGATTTCTCGCTGTTGCCTTTGTGGCGCTGCGCCTGATTGTTCACGTTGTTCTCCCCAGCATCAATCAACCCGATTGGCTCACCCTGTTGGTGGTGCTGATGCTGTTTGGCTGGGGAATGTCAATCCGCAGCAACGATCTCGATCAGGACGAAAGCCATGCTTGTTGAACTTCGCCATATCAGCGGTGATCGTTTGATCCATCGCATTGATCTTGAGGATCCACCCCAACCAGGACGCTGGCTTGTTGTCGAAGAGCAATCCTTCCTTGTGATGCAACGTCGACACCGTTATGCCCTGCGTAACGGTCGCTATGTGATGGCATCGGTGGCCTTGATGGTGAAACCCCAGGCTCGACCCGCGGACGCAACACCCTGGAGACACGGCTGGGTGATCGGCGACCCGAAATGTCGGTTCAATGCTCGCAGCCCTTTGCTTCGCTGTGCCGTGTGGCCGGAAGGCCCCTGCGAGAGCTGCAGCCATCGTGAACTCGTTAATCCGTGAGCGCTGATTGGCTCACTGGGCGTCTCTGTGCTGGCCATGGAGTCGCCTCCGGAACAAGCAACGAATCTCCATATCCGGATGGAACAATTCGAATGCAAGTACCTGCATTCAAAGCATTCGGTCTCGACCTGTCCGGCTGTTATTTCGGCACGCTGAATATTGATTTTGCGCCGCTCGAGGTTTCTCTCTCAGATCCAGATCACCTGTTCGAGAAGCTGCATTGGACCGAACTCCATCCCCCTGAAACATTTTCGTTCTGGACCGTGGAGATCAAAGCAAGTGAAACTGAGTTTGTGAATGGCTGGATTTACTACCCCCACCCCGAGACCAAGGAACGTCATTGGCAGCCTCCAACAATGTTGGAGTTGCTTGCACCCCATTTAAGTGGGATTGAACCCGGCAGCACCATTCAACTTCGAGATCAAGGCGGACGAATCAAACTCGTGGATACGATTCGCCTGCGCGCAAGGTTGCTTGAATTCCTCAAATTCAGAGTGCTCGCATCGCAGCAAACATTTTTTGAGGCCGACACCCTGTTGAAACGCCAACAATGGCTTTCAACGATGTTCCCAGAAGCTCTACAACTCTCTGAACAGGATCTTGATCGGGTCTGGTCTCAAGCGCGTTTGTTGTACACGGAAACCTGAATCAACCCTCGCCGAAGCGATCTCCTGGAGTGGCCTTGAGTTGCTGAAACAGAACGGGTGCTGTGCTGCGTGCTTTCCCTTCCAGCTGTGCCTCCCGAATCAGAAGAGGACAGCCGGAACTGCTCACCACAAGTCCCAGATCCTCAATCACCGCCAAGATCGTCCCTGGGGGATGCCCGCCGGTGGGCCATTGACCCACGAGGTTGCGCACCTCGGCGCTGAGTTGATCCTGCAAGCGCTCGATCAACGGCTCCGTGCGCAACACCTTCAAACGTTTGCCATGCCATTGGGTGAATGCTCCGGGATGAAGCCCCATCACTTTGCGATGGATGCTGAGGGCAGAGGCTGACCAATCCAATTGGAAATCCTGCTTCTCCAACATGCGGGCATAGGTCGACTCCTCTGCCTGAACGCGCACGTTGAGCCTTGCCAATCTCTCGCCTTCGCTGCCAGGGCCAGCCGCTTCAATCAAAGGCATGGCCTGCACCATCAGGTCTGCGGTCAGTGCACTCAGCCGTTCGGCTAAGGCGATGGATGAATCCAGCAGCTGGATCGGGATGCGTTGCTCCAGCAGCACAGGTCCGGTGTCGAGGCCTTCTTCCATGGCCATGATTCCAACACCCGTTTCCTGATCACCTTCGAGCAGGGCCCACTGAATTGGACCCGCACCTCGCCAACGGGGCAGTAGCGATCCGTGGCCGTTCCAGGAGCCCAGGGGCGGTTGCTGCAACACATCCTTGGGAAGGATCTGACCGAAGGCGACCACCACTGAGACATCGGCTCCGAGAGCATCAAGCTCAGCCTTGCAAGCGTCATCCCGTTTGATCCGTTCAGGGGTGAACACCGGAAGACCCAGCTCTTCAGCCCTCGCCTTGACCGGTGATGGAACCAACTGTTTGCCGCGACCACGCCGGCGATCAGGCTGGGTCACCACCCCAACGATGGTGTGACCCGCCTGATGCAATGCATCAAGGGTCGGCACGGCATAGACCGGTGTCCCCCAGAACAGAATCTTCAACGTCAGGCTTCGCCCGTGATGGAGAGTCCATCCACCCACACATGAGGGGAAACCCCACGGTGGGTGACTTCAGCATCAGCTTCCAAATGAACGATCCCGTTGAGAACGGAGCGGATGTCACCAGCAACCGTTGCCGCTTCAACGGACAGCCGTTCGCCGTTGTTCACCAACCAGCCATCGAAAGGCAAGGAGAAGGAGCCCTGGGTGGCTTTCACACCGGCGTGGAGAGCTGACAGATCCTCAATCAGAACGAAGGGGCCTGACTCGGTGCTGTGATCGAGGGTGTTGCCGCTACTCACCTGAGGGTTGGAACCAACCACAAACCAGTCGGGACCAACCGAAACCTTGGCTCCAAGGCCTGCATGGCCTGTGGGTTGAACACCGAAAGCCCGCGCCGTGGCTTCCGAGTGAAGGAAGTTCCGCAAAGTTCCGTCCTCAATCAAGGAGAGCCGCCGGGTCGGGGTTCCCTCGCCATCAAAGGCTGCAGCACTGATGTGGCCGGGATGGAGACCATCATCGTGGAGATTGAAGAAGGGAACCGCCACATCGGATCCAATCGAATCCCGCTGGCTCAAGCTCACACCATCGAGTACCGAACGAGCATTGAACATGCTGCTGAAGGCACCGAGCAACGAGAGAAAGGCCTCAGGTGTAAAACAAACCCGGTAGCTCCCGGTTTCGATCGGTCGATAGTTCAGATGGCTGACGGTGCGATCAATCGCTTCGCTGATGCAGCCTTGAACATCCAGCTCGCTGCTGCCAAGACCCAAACGAACAGCACCTCCACTACGGGGCTTGCGACCTGTTTCTTCCGCTCTTGCGTAGAGATACAGGCTGGCTTGGGTGCGCTCCATCTGGCGGAGTGCTCCTTCACTGTTGAGATAGAGGCTCTGGGATAGGGATTCCGCCAGTCCGTTGTAGGGAACGGTCTGGATAGCGGGGTGGCGACCTAGCAGGTCTGCTTCCGCAGCCCGCAGGGTGTCCAGGAGGGGGAGGATTCCCTGGCGTGGTTGAAGCGGTCGATCAAGCTCGGGGAGTGGAGCTGTTGCCAATGGTGAGAATTGAGGAATTTCCTCGGGATTTCCAAAACGGCTGGCCGCATGTGCTCCGACCAGAGCTTGTTCTAAGCCGTTATCCGAGAGGTCAGTGGTGCTGGTGATGCCCACCAGTCCATCGTTGTTCCAGACCCGGACGGTGATTGAGCTCCGCTGCGAAGCCTTGAGTTGTTTGGCTTCACCGCGATCCACCTGAACGGAGCAGTCATCGCTGCAGGCGGCACCAAGGTCCCAGAGACGAATGCCTTCGCGGGAGGCGAGGGTCTGTAGGCGATCCCTCAGATCTGTGGCGTTGAGGCTGTTGTTGCTGGTCATCATCAACGCCCCCCCACCGTGATCGAATCAACCTTGATATGGGGTTGGCCCACGGTGACGAACACACTTCCGCTGACGGAACCGCAGAACCCGGCAGCCAGGTCCAGATCATTGGCACACATCGAGATGCGAGGCATCACCTCCTTGGCATCACCGATCAACGTGGCCCCTTTCACCGGTTTGGTGAGCTTGCCGTTCTCGATCAGGTAACCCTCTTCAACGGAGAAATTGAACTGACCTGTCGGACCGACGCTTCCCCCACCCATGGCCTTGCAATACAGACCCTGGTCGACGGATTCAATCAACTGCTCGGGGGTATGCGAGCCCGCATCGATGAAGGTGTTGCGCATCCGGCTCGCAGCGGCGAAGGCATGGCTCTGACGACGGCCGCTTCCGGTGCGTTTGTGACCCGTGCGCAGTTCACCGGCTCGATCACTGATGAACCGTTGCAGCACGCCGTCTTTGATCAGAACAGTGCGCTCCGGTTCCATTCCTTCGTCGTCCATCGAGAGGGAACCGAAGGATCCACCACTTAGCCCTTCATCGATAGCGGTGACAGCTGGGTGAGCGATCAATTCACCAACGCGGTCAGCGAAGGGAGTGGTGCCCCGTTCGATCTGGGTTGTTTCGAGTAGGTGCCCACAGGCCTCATGGAAAATCACGCCACCGAAGCGGTTGGCAAGAACGGCCGGCATCTGTCCGGCATCCACGTAGTCGGCACGCAGCATTGTTCCTGCGCTGTTGCAGACCTCAGCTGCACTCGCCTCGGAATCCCAGTCCCGAAGATCATCCGGACGATCGGAACTTCCATAGCGGCGGCCAATGCTGGAGCGGTGATCTCCGTCGGCGGCAAGAACGGAAAGACCGGTCGATTGATGCAGGCGGATGTCCCGGGCGAAGGTGCCATCGGATGCAGCCACCAACACTTCTTGCCAATCGCGGGCATAACTGCCACGGCGCACCTGAAGGTGCTGACCGAGACGATCGAGATGGGTTGTGCCCTGAAGCAGACATTCGCTGGCCTGGTCGAGGGATGGACAGCGTTCCAGCCAGTCGGCTTTGGTCAGACCATGGTCGGTCAGCTGCTTCAATCCTTCAAAAGTTGCCGACGAAGTGAGCTGTTGAGCCTCGAGCCCGAGCATGGCGAGGGCCTGATCGAGGGCCCGCTGGAGTCCTACTTCGCTGAGGTCGTTGGTGCTTACGAAGCCATCCCGGCCATCACGGAACACCCTTAGGCCAGCGCCACGGGCGAAGGATGGATTGACACTGGTGATCCGGTCCTGTTCAGCGAGCAAACCGATGTGATCGGTGCGCTCGAGGAACACCTCCACCAGGTCGGCTCCTGCAGCACTGCCGCGATGCAGCAAGGACTCCATGAGTCCTCGCCACTGATTCGAAAAGGCGTTGGTCAAGAAATCTCCTCGGTTGAGCTGAGGTAGTCCCTCAGCGCACGGCAGGCTGGAAGCGTTCGCTGTCGACCGCAGGCATCAGGAAAAGCTTGGCCATTTCGGCACCATTACGGATCCAGAAGGGCAGCTTCCGCAGCAGCTTCACAGGAGCAATAGCACCGCTGGCATCAGCTTTTTCGAGGGCGGCATTGTTCGCTACAAGGCGTTCGAGGCGGGTCCAGAATTTGTCGTTGTTCACATCAAGAACAACAGGAAAAACGCGCGCAGAGGTTTCATTGGTCTTCTCGATCACCATCTTGTCGTAGGTGCGAGCGTCCAATCCGAGAGCCTCGTAGAAGTCCTTGCGAGCCACGTCACGCACATACATTGTGGCGAAAACCGCCAGCAGGAAGAAGCGGCACCAGAGCTTGGCGATCGGTCCACGAACCGTGTCCGGTTGAGCCTTCATTAAGGCATCGAAAAAATCGCCATGACGGTTTTCGTCCTGACACCAGTTCTCGAAGAAATTGAAGATCGGGAAGATCTTGCTGTCGGGATTCTTTTCGAGGTGACGGTAAATGGCGATGTAACGCCAATAGCCGATCTTTTCAGACAGGTAAGTGGCGTAAAAGATGAATTTCGGCTTAAAGAACGTGTAGTCCTTGTTGGCCGTCAGGAAGCCGAGATCCAGCTGCATCCCGAAGTCGCCCATCGACTTGTTGAGGAAACCGGCGTGGCGAGCTTCGTCACGAGCCATGTGAGCGAAGCACTCCGCCAGAAGCGGATTTTTGGCTTTGATGCGGCGGCTCAGCTCCTTGTAGAGAAGGAATCCTGAAAATTCCGACGTGCAGCTCTGCTCGAGGAATTCGATGAACACCTTGCGTGTTTCCGGATCGAGCTTGTCAGCGGCGCCTTCAAACTCTTCGTTCCGAACGAAATGGTGTCGGTTGTAATCCTTCCTGAACTCTTCACAGATGGCTTCCAGTTCAGCCTCATTGGGCTGAAGGTCCATTGCCGCCATCGCTTCGAAATCGGTGGTGTAGAAGCGAGGGGTCAGGATTGTGTCCTTGACAGGATCCTTGATGGCTACAGCGCTGCCTTCGGCCACGGCGGTGGGAGGGACCATCAGTTGCGGTTCACGATCCTGCCAATGTAGGCCTGTCAGCCCGACTCCCGAGGCCAACGCCGTCGGTTAGTTACCTCCCAGCCACTTTTGGCCGTTAAGCCGTTGCAACAGGCGGGACACAAGAAGGGGCAAGGACATTCGCTTCTCATCGATCAGAAAGCTCTCCAGCAGCGTTGGCTCACTACCGGGATCAGCAAGGGCAATCACCTTGGTGCTGTTGATGTCGGCCTTGGAGAAGCAGACCCAGAAGCGGCGGCCCCCAGGCAATTCGCCAACCACCATCGGACATTCACCACCGACGACAGGACGCTGCCCGTCCACGCGCTCAAGCCGATCAGCTTTGATGTCGTGTTCGGCCAGCTGTTTGGCGACGGCCGGCAGAAACAGCGTGTCGATGAATTCAGGGAAGGGCTTGTCCTCCGGTTTGGGAGGCTTGGCTTTTGGCGCCGCTTTGGCGGGGGCGTCTTGACCTGAAGACGGCTTCTCGACTGGGGTTTCGCTCACCGATCAAGCATTGCTGGCGCAACTGTAAGCAGCTTGGTGCGTTGCTTACCAGTTCGACTCCGGATCATCTCCCCAATCACTCAAGTCCTGTGGGGCGGAGGCCACGGCTGAAGCTTCTGGCTGCTGGGGGGCTGATGAAGGGCGTTGAATCACGCGGTAGGCCACAGAAACCGTTGGAGCCGGCTCTCTCACATCTCGTTCGGGGCCAGGGTTTGCGCTCGATCTGGGTGTCGGTGCGTTGGCCGCGTAGCCCCTCTCATCCAACTCCGGTTGAACGGGGGAACGCCTTTGGCGACTCAGAGGACGCTCCACTGGCGATACCAGAAAAGCTGCGACAGCCGCTCCGGCCGCACCACCAACGCCAGCCATTGCTGTCCACGCCCCAACGGGGAGCGGAGGTGTTGTCCACACCAGCAGACGGATCCGGGTCTTGTCTCCGACGTTGGTGGCGGACAGAACCAGCAAGGCCAGCAGTGGCGCCAGGCAGGGAATCAGGAGCAGCCGCTGAAACATGCTCATTCCAGGGGGCCGTTCCAGCGTTTCAGGGGTGCGAGGTCTTCCTCCAGACCATCGAACAAGCGCACCACTAAAAAGTCCACCATCTCTTGCAACGAATCGGGCCGGGTATACCACGCCGGGATGGGAGCGGCAATGGTTGCTCCAGCCTCAGCCAGGCCGGTGAGGTTGCGGAGGTGAATGAGGTTGAAGGGCATCTCCCGCGGAGCAATCACCAGAGGACGGCGCTCCTTCAGATGCACATCTGCACAACGTTCGATCAGATCAGCTGCAATACCGGCATGGATCCGCCCGACGGTACCCATACTGCAGGGAACGATGACCATCGCCCGGGTTTTGTAGCTCCCACTCGCGATGCAGGCAGCTTGATCATTCCAGCGATGACAGGTGAGTTCGCCGCTCTCCACTGCAAGCCTGTCTCTCCAGAACTCGCGTTGCTTGACAGGATCCACAGGAATGGACAGGCCCTGTTCCGCACGGAAGACCTCATGGGCACCATGGCTGAGCACGAGATGCACCGCGCGCCCGTTCTGCAACAGCAGCTGTAGGGCGCGCTCGGCCAGTGGTTGGGCCGATGCACCGGTGACGGCAAGCACATAGGGATGCATCACTCAGCGCTCGCTGAGGGCCACGGGCAAAGGTTCCGAAGATTCAGGCTCACTGGAGCCATTGGAACCCTGACTGATGACCTCGAGGTCGATCTGGTTACGCAGAACATCCACATTGATCACGCGCACCTGAACGGTGTCGCCGAGTTGATAGGTCTGACGGTTCTTGCGCCCGACCAAGCGATTCTGGCGTGATCTGTATTCGTACCAGTCATCGTTGAGGGAGCTCACATGAACCAGCCCCTCAACACGACTCTCACCAACTTCAACAAAGAAGCCATAGCTCTGAACACCACTGATGTGGCCTTCCACCTGTTGGCCGATCAGGGGCTGGGCTGAACGAGCTTGGATCATCGACAGCAGATCCTTTTCCAGTTCCAACACCTGACGTCGACGGCTGTTGAGCCGCTGCACGGTGCGCTCGTTCACCAATCCGTTCAGTTTCTCTTCCTGGGATGCCGTGAACAGGGGCCATGTGAGATCAGCACCGGCACCCTTAAGCCCAAGCTTCAGGCGCGTCTTGTGACGCACGGTTGGACGATCCTTGGCCTCGGTCAGCAGCGCAACGATCACCTGTTGATTCACCAGATGGGCGTAGTGCTGGGTGGCACAAGTCCATGGAGTAAGAGAAGTCTTGGGGCTGCTCAAAGCAGCCTCCTCCCCATCGGAAACTGCTGACGCCGGGGTGGCTTCTTTCGATGCCACAAGGCAAAGCTGTGGCAGGGCGTGACTGAGCTGCTGTTCAAGCACCCGGCGTTGACTGCTGTCTTTGAACACCTGAATCAGTTCCGAAGCTGATGGGCTGCCGTCGTCATCCAGCTCAAGGGGGAGATCCAAGGCAATGGCTGTCTTCGCCACATCGGTCAGCACGCTGCCATCAGGTTCATCCGCCTCGATGGTGATCCCAGGCAATTGCAGATCGAGTCGTTGGGCGGTCCATGCACGGTCAGCAGCCCTCAACAGAGGCTGAAGGAACGCATGGGGGTCCAACGGGTTGAACGCATCAACCCAGCGATGCCGCAAACCGGATGGATCTGCGCTGCGCAGGTCACCAAGGGCCTCCAGCTGTGGAGGGCAGAGATTGAGTTGCACAACCCCGTTGATGCGCTCATGCTCCAACAGCAGGGTGCTGCAGAACCGCAGGGTCTCCAACTGACCGAGCTGGTCTTTGATCGGTTTGAGCGCCGCAGGAATGCTGCGCGCCTTGGGTTTGCGTTCCGCAAGGGCGATCAACTGCTCAGCGCAGACGTCGGCGACGGGACGCACCGAGCTCAGCATGAACTCCCAATTGCTCACCTCACCGTTGGCTGAGATATCGAGCCGAACGCTGATGGCGTCAGCCTCGGACCCAGCGGAGAAGCTGGTGGCCTTGTTGAGGGCCGGAGTCAGCAGGGGTTGCCAGACTTGACCGAGGCAAAGCGCTTCGCCGCGATCGCGCAGGCAGGCATCAAGGCTGTTGCCTATCCCGATCCGCTCGCCCACGCTGGGCACATGGACCCAGAGGCGACAACCACCGTCCATGGCCTCAACATGCACGGCAGGCAACCCCGGCGCATCCTCCTGAGTCCATCCCTTGAGAAGCAACGAAGGTTGCTCCGTGAGATCAACCCGGCCCTTGGTCGCAGGGTTTTTGCCAGAGCTTCGGGGTGCAGCCGGACGGTCTTGAAGCCCAGCCTTGGTTAGTAACAGGTCTCGATCTGCTGCAGGTCCGCCGTTGAGCGGGAGAGATCGCACAACATGACCGGCGGCAGCATGCTGCGCCAAGGGGTAGCGATCGATGCGCACCTCGACAACGCTGGAGACTTCATCGCCGGGGAGATGCTTTAAGTCCTCTGCTGGAAGTTCAATACCAGCGAGCACCCTGTCGTCCAAGGGGGCGGCCAGCAGCTGCTCGCTCTGCTGCTCCACCTGAGCCAAGAGCGATTGAGTGGCCCTTTCAAGGATGCATTGCACGCCACCTTCTGGTGAGCGGCGGCGTCCACCATCCCTCGTCACCCGCACCAGCACACGATCGCCATTCCAGGCGTGGTTGAGCTGATGGTCGCGGATATAGATATCTTCGCCGCCGTCATCGCGAATAGCGAAGCAGAAGCCTTTGCTGCTGCAACGCAGGCGGGCATCAATCAGGTCACTCTGTTGGGGTCGTGTGAGACCTCCCTCACTCGTCTGTTCGATCACACCGATCTTCACGAGTGATGAAACGGCCAACTCAAGTGATGCTTTATCCGTTTTGTTGCTGAGCTTGAGGATCTTGGCCAGTTGGTCTGGCTCGGATGGATGCTCTGTCGAGAGCTGATCCAGCAGATCGGCAACCGTGAATTTCATCGTGGCGTGCGCAGAAACCGACCATCAGGGCCGGGAGAGACGGAAGGGGCGGCCGACGCTGTTCAGCAGGCCATGCGGAGTCAGCCCTCCAAAGCCCACCCTAGGACTCAGGAGTTTGATCCCCGTCCGCGGCGGGTTCTGTCTCACGGAACAGAGGAACCAGCAAACGACCACCGATCACAAGGAAACCCAGCGAGGCCAACAGCTGAAGTAAGTCACTGGGAATCACCGTCGCAACGGATCCACCAGCAAAGGCCCCGAGCAAACTGGCAAGAACCAACGCGGATGATGAGCCCAGAAACACAGCCAGGGGGCGATTGGACGTGCCGCTGATGGCAACGGTGGCGAGTTGGGTCTTGTCACCGAGTTCGGCCAGGAACACGGTCAAGAAGGTTGAAATCAGAAGTGGAAAATCCATCGTCAGCTCGCGACATTGAGCCAAAGGGAGCGGGCAGCCTGGAGACCCAGCCAGATGCCAAGCGCCACCATCAGCACTCCAGCCATCAGTTCAAGACGCTCAGGCGGAAGGGTTTTGGCCAACCATTGACCCACGAGAACGCCCACAAGGCTGGAGGCAATCAACGCTAGAGCGGCACCAATGAACACCAGAACCGGTGAGCCCGACTGGGCCGAGAGCAAGAGCGTTGCCAACTGCGTTTTGTCGCCAAGTTCAGCAATAAAAACCGTGGTGAAGGTGCTGAACAGAACGGCAGCAAAGCTGCGCGACTCAGGGCTGGTTTGCTCACTCATCAACAGAGCCTCCAGAGGTCTGAGCGCGATTGAACCTACGCATCACGCCACTGCGACCGCCATAGCTGCTGCGAATCTGCTGTTGGCAACAAGCGATGGCAAAGGCATCGAACTGATCATCGGGAACGTCAAACAGACGGCCCAGGCCACTCACACGACAAAAGTCAGGACGCTCCTCATAAATCGTGCATCGCTGACTGCCCGTGTCGTAGTGAATGCACCAGCCGTCGGGACCAACCATGGCCAAATAGGTGCGTTGTTGCTCTTCGCTCAAGGCCGCCAGGGCGTCAGCCCGTTCTTCCGGAGCGAGCCGGCAACAGGCTCCGCAGTGCTTGATACAAGTCCATTGCGGCGTCGTTCGGCTCATGACTGAAGCTGTGACAAGCCATCACAGAGATCAGAACCAATCCGTCGCTGTCGGGACAGAGCCCCGTAGCCTGGGAGGCGTAACGATTTCGGACAGCGCTGCATCGCCATGGGCTTTGACATTCACCTGATCGCCAACTTTGCCGCCCTGGCGATGATCACCATTGCAGGTCCCGCTGTCATCTTCATCCTCTTCTACCGCCGCGGTGCGCTCTGATCGCATCGCCTTAAGGGCGAAGCCCTAATCCCAGACAGGCTTCCTCGATCAACTGAATCACCCGCTGATCCCTCGTCAGGTCGTTGTCACTGGTGAGGGATCTTTCTTGTTCAACGCTCGCCTGAAGCGTTTCACCATCACCATTGGTGAGCGTCAGCCCTGAGCTTTCCGTCCAGCGGGCGGTGTACTGCCGTGACCCGCGGTCGATCAACACCACCTCCGTATGGGCGCGGATGGCTTTGAGTTCCAGCTGGAGACGCTGCTCACCCTGCCAGCGGTTGATCGAAATGCTGTAAGCCACGTCACAGCACTCAGGGACGGGCGCCGATGGATCCCATCGCCAGGCGATAGCGCGACGCTCACTGTCCCCTTGGCGCAACGTCAGGGCCAGATGTCCACCCTTGAGGTCCCGCCGCTCCTCAACGCTCACACCTCGCGTCCAGAAGAGCGGTTTCGGATGACCGATGCCGAAGGGGGCCAGGGATTGCAGGTGGCGCCACAGATCCCAGTTCACATCCTTCAACTGCAGCAGAGCGTCAGGTTGCACGGGACGCCCCTGAGCCTGGGTCATCAGCCAACCATCGGCCTCGGCGCAGAGGCGCTCATGCAGGGCATGGACAAGCTCCGCTTTCACGGTGAACCCCCCTGCAGCGGGATGGCCTCCAAAGCGGGTCAACAGATCACTGCAACTGCAGAGGGCACGATCCACAGCGAAGCCACTGGGCCCACGCACCGAAGCGCGCAGGCTTCCATCACCATCACCGGCTAGCAGAGCGGTGGGACGGTGATAACGCTCCATCAGACGGGCAGCAACAATGCCAATCACCCCGTGGTGCCAGTGGCTTTGTGCCAGCAGCAGAAAAGACGGAAGGTTGTCAGCGCTCTCCGCTTCCACCAGAGCCACGGCCTCCGCTTCAATCGCATCGCAGAGATCCCGACGCTGGCGGTTGTAATCATCACAGCGGCGTGCCAGGGCCATCGCTGAATCAGGATCCTCAGCCGTAAGCAGGTCCACAACGAGCCTCGGTTCGCCGAGGCGACCGACAGCATTGATTCGTGGTGCAAGCTGAAACCCGATGTCCTCGGCCGTCAGCGGGCGTTCTCCAAGACCGGCCAGACGCTGAAGTGCTTGCAAGCCTTTGCACTCGGAGCGGTGCAGGTGGTTCAGCCCCTCAAGCAACCAACTGCGGTTTGCCCCCACCAGAGGAGCCATATCGGCCACCGTGCCGATGCAAAACAGATCACGGGCAACGCGGATCGCTTCTGGTTTGTTCAGCACTTCGGCAACGGCATGGGCCAGCACATAGGCCAGGCCCACGCCGGCCAGTCCGCGGTAGGGCGAGTCCTCTGGCGTGGTGGCCGGGTGAATGAGTGCGGTCATGGGCGGCCGCTCCGCCGGGATGGTGTGGTGATCGGTCACGATCACCTGCATGGTCAAACTCGCTGCCAGTTCAAGGGCTTCCCTCGCGGCAACTCCGTTATCAACGGTGACCAGAAGCCTCACTCCATCGTCGTAGAGCCGCTGCACCATGGCGGGATTGAGACCATATCCCTCCTCCATCCGCGACGGAATCGCTGGCTCCGGCTCAGCGCCCAGCGGGGCCAACGCCCGCAACAGCAGAGCTGTGCTGGTCATGCCATCGGCGTCGTAATCACCACAGATGGCGACACGCTCACGGGATCGGCAGGCCGCCACCAGACGGGCACAGGCCTGCTCGAGATCGGGGAAATGATCGTGGGTGGGTGGCAGATCACCAGGGGAGAGAAATTTCTCGGCCTCGGATGTGGAGCTGAATCCCCTGCGCCGCAGCACACAGCGCAGCGCCAGAGGCAAATCAAGCCCTCGCAATGGGGATGGTTCCACCACGGCTGGAAGGGACCAGGACCAATGGAGCGGAACAGCCGGCAAGGGAACGCAACAGGGGGTGATGTCCCAGCATTGTGCCGTTGCTGCTGCTCAAGGTGAACAGACTTTCAGCGGTCTTTTGGGATGTGGACGGCACCTTGGCCGACACGGAAATGGGCGGTCATCGACCGGCTTTCAACATGACCTTCAAGGAGCTGGATCTCCCCTTCGTTTGGGATGAAGCGCTCTACAACAGATTGCTGGCGATTCCAGGCGGACTCCGCAGGGTGAAGCTTCACGCTGAAGCCTGTGGGGTGACCCTCACCCAGGACCAACTGGACCAGGTGCGTGATCGCAAACGCTTGCATTACCTGGAACGGGTCCGCGAAGGACACGTGCATCTCCGCCCCGGTGTGAAGAGGCTTTTGCATGAGCTGAGCCGCGCCGGCGTGCAGCAGTGGATCGTCACCTCCAGCGGATTGGCGTCGGTGATGGCACTGCTGGAACAAATCCAGAAACAGATCCCCAGCTTCGATGGCGTGGTGACATCGGATGACGTTGCTACGGGCAAGCCAGCACCGGACGGCTACCTTCTCGCTCTCAAACGCAGTGGGGCCAACAGTGCTGCCAGCCTTGCTGTCGAAGATTCTGCCGCTGGTCTCTCGGCAGCAAGAGCCGCAGGTCTGCGTTGTCTGCTGACCCCTTCCCCCTGGGATGCCGAAGCCTTGCGTGATTCCGCTGACGAGGCAACAGCCGTGTTGGATCACCTGGGAGACCCTGGACAACCAGCAACCGTCCTTTCCGGTGCCTCTTGCCAGGAGGGGGCAGTGACGCTGAAGTATCTGGAGACCATGCTGTCGGTGCCGGATCGATGAGCTCAATCCAGCGCACACGTCTGGCGGGGCTTCAGAACAATTGGGGTGCAGGGATTCGTCAGTCTTGGTCTGGACCCTGGTGGCGCCGTAGCGCCACGTTGCTGCTGCTCCTGCTTGGATTTTTCATTGGCAGCAACCTCCCCGTTTACATCCTGGATGCTGTTCAGCTGAGGACCTATACGGCGTTTTATGCCCTTATCGCCTGTGAATTGATGGTTCTTGGGCGCCGTCGTCTTCCCTGGCTCGACAACCTGCGGCTTGGATTTGTTTACGCGGTTGTTCTGGAGGCGTTCAAAGTTGGATCCTGAAGGCCAACGCATCATTCCCAGCAGCGATCAGCAACGGTTGCTTCAGCATCTTGATTTGGGCGACGTCGCAAGTTGGTCTGCACAGCAGCGCAACTCCGGGCGTCACCGGGTCGCCCTCGATCACTGGCATCCCAGAGCTGCACCGGATTGGCTGTGGTCAGTTGGCCTGCCTCTTCTGAGCCTGGGAGATCAATGGCTGGGAGAACGCCGTCTGCTCGGACTCAGTGCTTTGCCGGGATGCGGGAAGACCACTCTGGGGCAATGGATTGAAGCAGCGGCAAAGGAACTTGGCCTCTCCATCCAGGTGGTGTCGCTGGATGATTTTTATTTCGAGGCCGAACGGCTTGATGCGGCCATAAGCGGCAACCCCTGGGGTGTGCCCCGCGCACTTCCTGGCAGCCATGACCTGGAGCTCCTGCAGGAGTGTCTTCAGGTATGGCGCCAGGGTGACCACGTCTTGATGCCCTGCTTCGACAAAGCCAAACGACAAGGACGTGGAGACCGCAGCGGTTGGCGCCGTTGCGATGCCGACCTGCTGATTTTTGAGGGTTGGTTTGTGGGATGCAGATCAAACGCCGACCCAACGGCAGATGAGCCCCATCTCGAGTTTCCTCTAACGCCGCAGGAGTTGGAATGGCGCCAGAAGCTGCAACCAGTTCTCGCCCTCTACGAAGCCACCTGGAGTTGTTTCGATCAACTCTGGCAACTGCGGGCGACAGACTTCAACGCTCAATGGCGTTGGAAACGGCAACAGGAAGCCACCCTTCAAGCGGAACGGGGAGCATCGCTTTCCAGTTCCGAACTCGATCGATTCATCCGCATGATTCTCTGCTCGCTGCCATCGAGCAGTTTTCAAACAATGCGAGCGGATGTTGTTGTGGAGGTGGATCCAGATCGAAACCTGAAACGAATCCACCTCCAGGGTGCGATTCAGGATTCGCCGTCTTCGGACTCACTCACCGGGTAGACAAAACCCTGGGCGCGGCCACTCAGCACAGACTTGCCGATGGACATGGCGCGCTGGGCGGCAACGGCTGCCTTGCCCTTCCAGGTGGCGCTGCGCTGGTTGCGCTTGGCCTTGGATGTTTTCTTCTTCGGGACGGCCATTGCGCCTGATGTATTTCCAAACCGAGATTGTCTCGTTTGGAACCCCCTTGCGTCAAATCGCTAGGCTCCGTGAAGCGCAGCGATGACGTGGCACCAGGTTCGGACGGCTCCAGTGGTTCCGCGGCCCCTCAGAAGGTTCAACCTTCTTCGATTCAGGGTTTTTGGACGAAGAAGGACACGGTGAGTTACTCCACCCTGCTCAAAGATATTGATGCAAAAGAGATCAAGCAGTTGGATCTCGTACCGGGCAGCAGGGAAGTCAGGGTCCAATACAACGATGGGCGACGGGTCACCGTTCCCGTTTTCGCCAACGACAACCAAATCCTTCGGGCGGCAGAGAGCTCTGGCACGCCTCTGACAGTTGTTGATATCCGCCGTGAACAAGCAGGGCGCGAACTGGCCGGGACCCTGGTGGTGGTTCTGCTGGTGCTGGTCGGCCTATCGCTCCTGCTGAAGCGGTCAGCTCAGATGGCGAATCGGGCTCTGGGTTTTGGGCGAAGTCAACCTCGCTTGAAGCCACAGGAAGACCTGCAGATTCGGTTTGAAGACGTGGCCGGCATTAACGATGCGCGGCTTGAACTGGAGGAGGTGGTCACCTTCCTTAAGCAGCCTGAGGCTTTTATTCGTCTTGGCGCCAAGATCCCGCGGGGCGTGCTCTTGGTGGGCCCCCCTGGAACTGGGAAAACACTTCTTGCCAAGGCGATTGCAGGGGAGGCGGGCGTGCCGTTCTTCTCAATCGCGGCCTCAGAGTTTGTTGAGCTTTTCGTGGGTGTTGGCGCCAGCAGGGTTCGCGATCTATTCCGCCAAGCCAAAGAAAAGTCCCCCTGCATCGTTTTCATCGATGAGATTGATGCAGTTGGTCGCCAGCGGGGTGCTGGCATCGGCGGCGGCAACGATGAACGCGAACAGACCCTCAACCAACTCCTGACGGAGATGGATGGTTTTGAGGAGAACTCGGGCGTCATCCTGCTGGCGGCCACAAACCGTGCCGACGTGCTGGACGCCGCACTGTTGCGTCCGGGTCGCTTCGACCGGCGAATTGATGTTGGTCTTCCTGATCGCCAAGGTCGCGAGGCCATTCTCGCCGTACATGCGCGAACACGACCCCTCGATGACTCGGTTTCGCTATCGGATTGGGCGAGCCGCACCCCTGGTTTTTCCGGTGCTGATCTGGCCAATCTGCTGAACGAAGCAGCGATCCTCACGGCCCGCCAGAACATGCTCCGGATCGGTCAATTCCAGCTTGAAGGGGCCTTGGAGCGGATCACCATGGGGCTCAGCAATCGCCCCTTGCAGGACAGCGCCAAAAAAAGGCTCATCGCTTACCACGAAGTGGGCCATGCCCTGGTGGCCAGTCTTCTGCCGGCGGCTAACGCGGTGGACAAGGTCACGATTCTTCCCCGTGGCGGAGCCGGTGGTTACACCCGCTTCATGCCCGATGAGGAAGTGCTGGATTCCGGTTTGATCACCCGCTCGTCTTGCCTGGCTGATCTTGTGGTCGCCCTCGGTGGGCGGGCAGCAGAGCAGGTGGTTTTCGGATCGCTCGAGATCACCCAAGGGGCTAGTGGTGATCTCCAGATGGTGGCTCAACTCGCACGGGAGATGGTGACGCGCTTCGGCTTTTCCAGCCTCGGGCCCATGGCCCTTGAAGGCCCCGGTACGGAGGTGTTTCTGGGACGCGACTGGTTCAACCAACGGCCGAGTTACGCCGAATCCACAGGTCAGGCCATCGATACTCAAATCCGCCAGCTGGCCAAGAGTGCTTTGGCGCAAGCCATCGCTCTACTGGAGCCACGCCGTGAGTTGATGGATCAACTGGTGGACGTTTTGATTGCCGAGGAAACGATCAACGGTGATCGGTTCCGCGACATCGCTGGCCTCCCATGAGACGCCTTCTCCTTCTGCTGCCGCTGGTTGTTGTTGCAGCCCGGATGCAGATCGAGTGGCTCTGGTTCGATCAGTTCGCCTGGACTGACGTTCTTCTTAAGCGCTGGCTTCTTCAGCTTCTCTTCGCTGGGTTGGCCATGCTGCCGCTATTGGCAGCCCGGGCCTGGTCCAGGCAATTCAAACAACAGACGTCAAGCTCATCCCAGGGAATCTGCCTGACCGGATGGTCCTACGGATTCGCTCTGTTGATCAGTGCTGTTGTGGTGCTTGTCACTGCCTCGCTGACGCTGGATCTCTTGGCGCTGGCCATCCATGACCCGTTTCAGCTGGGTGAGTGGCGACCACACCTTGGGCCAAATGTTCGAATCGGCTCAGCTAGAGGAGTCATTCAGGCGTTAGCGATAGCCCTGGCGATGGCCTGGCCGCGGTTGAGGCCATGGCTGGCACGGATCGTTGCAGGGTCTCTGGTTGTTGTCGTGAGCCGCGCTTGGAGCATCTGGTCGCTGGCCCTCTTGATTCCTGATGAATCCACGAAAGACCCCTTACTCGCAGCCGATCTGAGCTTCGGGTTGGGGCGCTTTGCCGGATTGCATCTGGCCCTGGAACTGTTGATCTTGGGCGCAGCATTCACCCTCGTCTTTGAGCTCTGGCGTCTTGTGGCTGGCTCAAAAGCAATCTCTGACTGGGCCAGTCCAATCTTTTCGCGGCGACAGATTCAGCTGATCAGGTCCCTGTCAGCGCTTCTGCTGCTTGGAGCAGCGGGTCTGGTGTGGTTATCCAGGCATCAACTCCTGTGGACTCAACACGGCCTTGTGGCCGGGGCGGGATGGCTACAGGCCCACCTCACCCTGCCGTTGCGTGCAGTCGCCACGCTCCTACTGGTGCTGATTGCGCTAGCTGTTCTGTTGCCCTGTCGGCGGCGACTGCGTCAGGGACTTGCATTGACCTTGGCGACGCTCGTGGTGCTGGAAATGGTCGCCACACCTCTGACCCGCTGGCTCGTGGTGCGGCCAAGGGAATTTGCCTTGCAAGAGCGCTATCTGAAAAATGCCATTGAGGCCACGCAATGGGGCTTCCAGTTGGATCAAATCAAGAGTCAAGTCGATGACCCCTCAAGGTTCAGCGCCGCTGATCGTGAGCAAGGCGCCAGCACTCTCGAAAATGTCCGCCTCTGGGACAGCGGTCCTTTGCTTGAAGCAAACCGCCAATTGCAACAGCTGAGGGTCTACTACCGCTTTTCCAATGCAGCAGTTGATCGTTATCCGCTGAATCAAGACAGCGATTCGTCCCAGCAAGTGATTGTCTCGGCGCGCGAATTGGATCAATCCGCATTGCCGCGTCGCTCTAAAACCTGGCAGAACAGTCATTTCATCTTCACCCACGGCTACGGCTTCACCGTTAGTCCGGTGAATGAACGCAGGGACGATGGTCTCCCTTCTTATTTCATCAAAGGTCTCGGCACGGAAACAAAAATTGCTGGAAATCCAGCACTGGGTATTGAACGATCTGACGTTCAGGATCAAATCCCTGTCGGCGATGCAGCGCTCTATTACGGGATGCTTCCTTCGCCCTATGCCATCGCTCCAACAGATATCGCAGAATTTGATTACCCCGAAGGCGATATCAATGTAATGACGCACTATCATGGATCAGGCGGTGTATCAATTAGATCTTGGCTTCAACGATGCGCAGCAGCGGTTTATCTACGTGAACCTCGATTGCTGTTCACAAATGCGATCAACGTTGATTCCAAACTACTTATCAGGCGTGATGTGCGCAGCCGTGTCAAAGCGATAGCACCCTTCATTGATTTTCGTGGTGAGCCCTATCTGATTTCCATTCCCAATTCTGATCAGGACAGTTCCAACACGACCAAAGCGACATCGGATCAACGCCAACAACATCAGTATTGGGTCGTTGAGGGGTACACCCACAGCACGACCCTGGCTTACAGCGCAGCGGTCTCACCAGATGATCCTGATCGGTACTTAAGAAACTCAGTGAAGGCCATTGTCGATGCTTACAACGGCAGCATTCAGTTCTTCATTTCAGAACCCGACGATCCGATTGCGGGCACCTGGGCTCGCATCTTCCCAGATTTATTTGAACCAATGCAGGCGATGCCGCAACTCGTTCGTGACCACCGCAGAGTTCCTGAGGATTTCTTCAATGTTCAAGTGAATCAGCTGAAGCGATATCACGTTACCGATCCCCAAATCTTCTACAACGGCGATGATGTTTGGCAGGTTCCCAGTGAGATCTATGGGGGACAAAAAATTGATGTTGAGCCTTATCACATCACGGCACAGGTTCAAGGCAACGACAATTCCGAATTTCTTTTACTCCAACCACTTACCCCCCTAGCCCGGCCAAATCTCACAGCGTGGTTGGTGGCTCGAAACGACGGTGATCACTACGGTGAATTGGAATTAATCGATTTTCCCAAAGACAAAATCATCCTCGGCCCGGAACAAGTTCAGGCTCTTATTCATCAGGATCCAGATGTGAGCGAGCAGTTTGGCCTTTGGGATCAGGACGATCTAGAACTCGTTCAAGGCAATCTTCTTGTGCTTCCCGTTGGCTCTGGACTCCTTTACGTGGAACCGGTATATCTGCGTACCAGGAAAGTGGGGCTGCCCTCTTTGGCCAGGATTGTTGTGAGTGACGGTCGGTTGATTGCGATGGACCAGGACTTAGATCTCGCTTTGGATCAACTCATGAAAAAAAGCTCCACCCGTTTGACGGGCAGAGCTTAAGAAAATACCAATTTGGTTGATTGAAGAATCAGCCGATGGAGGAGAAGTACTCCTTGGAACCCTTGGGATCAGGCTTCATGGTCTTTTCACCAGGAGTCCAGTTGGCAGGGCAAACCTCGTCGGGGTTGGATTGCACGTACTGGAAGGCCTGCAGAACCCGAAGAGTCTCATCCACGTTGCGGCCAACGGGCAGGTTGTTGATGGTGGCGTGCATGATCACACCATCGGGGTCGATGATGAACAAGCCGCGCAGGGCAACACCCTCGGCATCATCCAAGACGTTGTACGCCGTGGAAATTTCCTTCTTCAGATCGGCAACGAGGGGATAGTTGATATCGCCCAGGCCGCCCTGATTGCGAGGGGTCTGAATCCAGGCCAGGTGGCTGAACTGGCTGTCCACGGAAACGCCGAGGACTTCGGTGTTCTTGCTGGAGAAATCGGCGTAGCGGTCGCTGAAGGCCGTGATTTCAGTCGGGCAAACGAAGGTGAAATCCAGCGGATAGAAGAACAGCACCACGTACTTGCCCCGGTACTGGGACAGGGTGACTTCCTTAAACTCTTGGTCCACCACTGCGGTGGCTGTGAAATCAGGGGCCTGCTGGCCCACACGCAAGCAACCGGTGTCGGTCATGATCGGGGGGTGAAGGAGTGAGCTGAAGGCCGCAATCGACTTAACACGTAGTCGAATCGACTTCCAGTTTCATGTTTCAACCTATCACGGATGCCGCCCTCCGTCGCCATAAACTCAGACGATGACTGATCGATTCACCAGCTGGGACCCAGCTCTGCTGCGCAAGTTCAGCTCTACTGGACATTTCCGTCTGCTGAACCAGCTGAAAGGAGATCTGCGCAAGAAACCTCTGGATCGAGACCAGCGCACAGGGCAGCTGAAAAGCTTGGGAGGGAATCGCGGAGCAAGCCGACGGTCGTCGCCCTCACGAGTCGCCGAGCCAGCACCTTTACCTGCACCGACACCCGTTGTTGAGACAGAGACGCCTCTGATCAAGGATGACCAGCCGAGATCCTTTCGCGACCGCCTCAATGCCATCGACATGCGCTGAGGCTGAACCCCTGAGATGTATGATGGACACTGGCCTGAAGGGCCTGCGTCAGAGTAGCTCAGCTGGTTAGAGCACAGGATTCATAACCCTGAGGTCGGGAGTTCAAGTCTCCCCTCTGACATTCATTGATTCAAGCTGGGGAGCAGCCTGCTCGTTACCAGCTTGGATATGAGCTTGATTGATTCAGGCCTTTCGTGCCGGAAGCTTGACCAGGGGATTGAGAGCAGCGCCACCGGCGCGACGGATTTCAAAGTGAAGGTGAGGTCCGGTGCTGCGTCCGGTGCTTCCCATCAATGAAATTCGAGCACCACGGGGTACAACCTGACCTTTCTTGACCAAAAGGCGGCTGTTGTGGGCGTAACGCGTGGATTCACCATCGCTGTGGGCGATTTCGACCAGATAACCGTAGGCACCGCTCCAGCCTGAGAAGGAGACGATCCCATCACGCGCTGCAAGGACAGGGGTTCCGGTGTTGTTGGCAATATCAATCCCTTTATGCATCCGACCCCAACGCCATCCATAACCTGAGGTAAAAACACCCTTGGTTGGCCACTGGTAACCAACGATTGGGGGTTTGAGGTGGTCGGGCTGGTCGGCGATAGGCAGCAGAGTTTGCTCTGGCCAAGCAGCACCTCCACTCCGAAGCGGACGAACAGCAAGAAGTGACTGCCCTGAGGAAGCCTGAGCGATCTGGAGCTCCCGGCCAACAGTCAAACCACTGACATCAAGCCCAGGATTCCAAGTCTTGAGCTGTTCCTGGGTGACACCGTGACGCTTAAGGAAAGCAGCCAAAGAATCACCCTTCTGGATTTTGGCAAGGGTGCCGACCGGTGGCGGAGCAGCAACTGGAAGCGTCTGACGCTCACTGGTCCGTTTGAGTGACGACAGCGTCACCGCAACAGCCCGCGCAGAGCCAGGCAGAGAGAGCCAACTCTCCTTTTCAAAAACATGGGAGTAAGGCACGTTGTTCAACGTGGCCAGAACCTCAGGATCAAGGTTGAACAGCTCAGAGAAACGCCTCAGTGACGTGGCCCGAACGACCTTGAACCAAACGGAGGCAGTCGTTTTGGCTTTATTGCCGGCGGCGATGGAATCAGAAAGCTCGAGAGCTGGCAGGGGAGGCAGCTCGGCAAGTTCAAAGGTGGCGTTATCGGCAATACCGGGTAGGGAGCTCCACAGACCCAATGACACAACAGGGGCTACTGCAGCTGCCAGAGCAAGCGATGCGCGCATGAAAACCCTGAGACGCGTTGAAGGTAACGAGCCGAACATCACGGCGCAAGGGGGTTTGGAGCAGTGGTGAGATCACCACAACCGCAACTGCTCTCCAGCGACGTAGGTCACCAATGCGCAAGCGACGGAAAGGTTGAGGCTGCGTACGCCCCCCTGGCCAGCGTCATCAGCAGCTCCAGGCATTGGAATCGTGAGGATGCTGTCGCAGGCTTTGCGCACCGGTTCCGGCAGCCCCGTGTCTTCCCGGCCAAACAGCAGAACATCCCCTCGTCGAAAGGTGAACGACGAGAGCGATGAGCCACCACGACGACTGCAACCGATCAACCTCTGCTCAGGTTGGAGCTCAGCTTGAAACTCGGGGAAGTTCGACGCGATTGAAAGCTGAACGTGGGGCCAGTAATCAAGACCGGCACGGCGAACGCTCCGATCATCCACCTTGAATCCAAGAGGTTCAATCAGGGTCAGTGGAATGCTGAAGGCTGCCGATGTGCGGGCGATGTTGCCGGTGTTCGGTGGGATCTGGGGCTCGTACAGGGCAATACGCAGGGGGGCAAACTCAGTCATGGCACAAGCTGGCCTAGGCCATGAAGATCCAGAGCGCGACCCTGGAGAACCAACCAGGCGGCGTTGGCGACACGGTCAAGTGCTTGGGCAAGGCTTCCAAGACGATCCCGAAACAAGCCACCGATGCGTGTTGGGGGGACAACGCCCCAGCCTGTCTCTTCGATCACCAGAACAAAAGTGCAATGCGATGACCTGATCGAGGCGATCAGCCGTTCACAGAGGTGCTCCCACTCCGATGCATTTAGGTCGAGGTGATGGGCAACGAATCCTCCAAGCGCGTCAATCAGAACAGATTGGCCTGGAGCAAGGTTGTCGATGACGTTCACCAGGTCTGCTCCGCATTCAGCGAGGCTCCAGTGGTCGGGTCGACGCTTCCGGTGGACCTCCAGCCGCTTGTGCCAATCAGGGTCATCCGGTCGGGTGGCAGCGGTGGCGATGTAGGTCACAACAGGGTGATGAAGCAAAAGATGCTCAGCCCAACGGCTCTTGCCACTGCGGGCTGGTCCGCTGACCAGGATTAAGCGGCTGGTCTGGCCTGCCATGGGTGGCTCCAGATGGAACGTGGGATCAACCACCGCCATTCATCCCCTTCAGCGTCGCGACGGAAGACGGAGAAACACGGTTGAGATACCTGAAAATCCAATATTTGAAGATCGTCGCTAACACCACTGGGAATGTCGCGATGAAGAGATTGACGAAACTCTGGCTGGAGGGAAGGCCGAAATGGTCGGCAATTCCTTCCAGCAGCACCGACCAACCTTCCGGGCTGTGGTATCCAACAAAGATGTCAGTGAACAAGATAATGGCGAAGGCCTTGGCGGAATCACTCAGCCCGTAAACAGCCTCATCCAAAAATCCTCGAAGAACCCGCAGTTCATCGCGGCTCATAAAACACACCACGGTGAAAGCGATTAGGCCGGCCAAATCTGCAAAGACATTTTTAATTGCCTTGAGACTTTCCTGATCGGCATCCTGCTTGAGTTCCGTTGCCTTTTCGGTGAGCTTGTCGCGCAGGGCGCCATCAGCCAGGGGCTGGTCGCCTTTGAGGAAGGCATCGAATTCCAGCTCTTGCTTGTAGACCCGAAGTTTTTCAGCTGCCTTCTCTTCCAACTGAGGCTTGGGATAACTCAAGAAAGGAAGTTCAGGTGAAAACTGATTCACCACAGGGGAGATCAAATAGGTCCCCGCAATCTGTTGAACCAGCAAGGGAACCAGAACGAGAAGCAGCAGGACCCTCAATGAAATCAGCGTGCTGTCCCTTCGGCGTCGATAGCCGGCAACCAAGTTGTCCTCGGTCGAAGGATCCAATTGAAGTCGAATGCTGTCGAAGACACCGAGAAGCGAACGGGGCAGGGCATCCGGTGAGCGGCTGATCGACGGTGAACTGCTGGATCGTCGCGATCCATAGCGGCTCACGACGGATTCAATCAGTTGGAGTTGACGCAGCTCCTGGGAATCCAGTTGGCCCCGTTGTTCCGAGAGATTGGCTGCTGAATTACGGCAAATGGCCAGCGCCGTTTTGAAGCGACGCAGAATCGTGGCCTGAACAGAGCGCGGCACAGAGAGCTTGAGGTCCGGCCGGATCTGCCGGTCGCCGTAGTACTCCAATTCCAGGCTTTGGATAAGAAGAGCCGCCTCGTATCCACGCTCAAGATCACTCGAGAGTTCGATGGATTGGCTGTTGCTGAACAGGTTGATCCAGTTACGGCGGCTCATCGCAGTTAGGTCTTCAGCGCGAGAACACCCACCAGGTGGCCATCGGGATGATGGTTCCAAGCACCAACAAGATGATCACCCATTTGGTGGCATCGCTCTCAGCGGTTTCCGCCTTGGTGGGAATGTTGGTGGGCAGAGTGACCCGTTCAATTTCCTTCGGAGGACCAGGATCTTCCCCACCCGAGAGGACAGTTGAAAGTCGAGTGAGGCCATCAACAGATGCCTGGCGATAGCGATCGCCCTCCCGCAGGGGCACCGTCATCGTTGTCCGCGCGGTGCTCTTCAGCAGGCTTGCAGGAAGTTGTGCTTCGAGCTCCTGATTTGCGACCACGGCTGAACGCTTGTTGGAGGTTTCGATCAACATCAACAGCAGGGGATTACCGCTGGGGGAGCTCCACGTCTCGAGAAGTTCCTCACCGAAGCTGTTCAAGTTGATGCCGTAATCCAATCGCCGCAGCGTGATCAAGCGGGCGTCCACCCGTTGATCATCAAAACTGCGCAATTTCACCTCCAATTCACCACGGCTGGCGCGGCTGAACACGTCGGCATCGTCGATCACCAGTGCATCCGGCAGGCTTCCACCCAACGCGGCAGGTGAGATCGCCAGACTGGCAGGGGCGCAGAGGAGAAGACAGAACCCGAAACTAAGCAGGCTGGCCAACAGGCGTCTGGCGGAACGAGGCATCCCTTCAAGCGTTATGACTCCCTCAGTCTGCCGTTAGCTGTCCAGCATGTCGCGGTTAAGGGCTTCAATTGCCTCAACAACCATGCAGGCTTCGTTGTCGGGCAACGTCATCTGACGGGTGAGCTGATCCAAGAGGTCGGTCTCCTCCGTTGTGATCTTGCGGTCTGCATGCACCAGATGCGCGGCCACAGCCAGGGCCGACTGCTGCTGTGTTCGATTGAGCTGCGGTAAGGCAGAGGCAATCAAGCCCTGAACGCCCTGCTCCCGCAACAGCAGCAGCAGGCGATCAAACAATTCACCCATCGCAGCTTCAGAGCTGTCGCTGTAGAGCGATCGGTATTCCAGCTGACAGCGCAGGGCATGCGCTTCATCCCGCCCCAGCTTTCCATCACAGGCAACGGCGGCGAGGGCAATGGCGGCAAAAGCCTCGGGAGTCGTCATGGCAGAGACGCACATGTCCGTATTTGAGCAGGATGATTGCGTTCTGACAGCAACCTTCTTTGATGCCAGGTCCCGCCCGAGCCGTTCTGATCTGTGCGCTCTTGTTGCTGGGTCTGACCGTGACCAATGCTGGGTTAGCGGAGACCGTGACACCCGAACTGCAAAGAGCAGAGGTTCTGGCGGGGATGGCAGCGGTTGGGTTGATGTTGGTGGCTGTGCTCTGGACAAGGGCCAATCCCAAATCAGCGGAGAAGGTTCCGTTGAAGGGAGAGCAGGGACTGGTGATGGCGGATCAGTTCAGTAAGGACCAACAACAGGAGCTGGCCTGGGGCAGCCACATGCTGCTGACGGCAACGCCAGCGGCATCGGTGCTCGTGCTGTGGCGCCAACAGGTCGTGTTGCGTCGAGGCCTAATCAGTCAGGACTCGTTTCAGCCAGGGCCGATCACCAAACGGGCCCTTGAACGTGACCAAACCATCTCACTGGTGAACACAACACTGTTTCCGGGCCGGGCGGAATTCGACGCGATGCTGCCTTCACTCCCTTCCATCGTTGTATGCCCCATGGGCAACGAAGGAGCCGTGATCGTGGGGGGCTGGTCACCGCGATGTTTCACCCGATCGGATGAACGATGGATTGAGGGCTGGACCCAGCGGCTCAGAACGACACTTGGGGCCGGCGAGGTTTCTCCTGTGCTGCCGGACTCAGCTTGATCCTGGATTCAACCCTCGCTCCGGATTGGCCGAAACGGATCTCGCCATCATCAGAGAGCTTGGCTTCCATGCGTGATGCCCGCGTGATCTGCTCAGGCTTGGTTCGCTGAAGAACCACATCACCATCAGCCACAACCCGTTCACTGCGCCAGTTCCATGCACACCTGCGAGCCGTAAGCGTTTCCGACTTCTGCTCCACGCGACAGTCCCTGGAAATGATCACAGTGCCAGTGCGTTCATCAAGCTTGAATCCCCCGCCCTGCACTTTGCTGTTTTTCAAATCAGCCTGAAGGGGTTGATCGGATTGAAGTTGCTTCGCCGAAAACAGCCAACGCGTCCGTCCGGCAGTGATCCTTCCCCGTTCGTTTTCGAGCACAAGCATGACCGGTTGTTGAAGGTCGAGGTAACCCTTGCGGGTATTGCCATCCAGGCCCGATGCGTTGAGCGTTCGGCCATCACTGCGCACGGCCTCCACCGGACCAGGCGCCTGCATCAAACCGCTCTTCAGATTCCAGGTTCCGCTGCCACCGCGCACCACTGTTGAAGCAGCACTTGTTTCATCAACACGGTTCAGCTGGGTCGGGCCGCTGAACACCAGCACCTCGGTGTCCTGCTGGAAGGCCAGCTCGCGGGATCGAATTTGCGTCTGGCCATCATTGGCCGTTGGCCGTTGATTGATCACCATCCGCGACTGCGATGGCGTCCAAATCAGATTGTCTCCCTCAATCGTCAGCCCCCGTTGGTTCAACTGCCGCAGCTGAACCGATCCTTCAAGAACGACGAGCTCTCCATCTCTCAACACCGTGGCGAGATCAGCAGTGATCCGGTAGTGCGGTTGATCGTCGCGATAGAGAACGCCCTCAGGACGTCGTGCACGGATGGTTCGACTGCTCAGGTCGTAACGCGCCTCGGGGCTGCTGAGATCCCAGTCACGGTTGCCGTCGTCGGTCCGTTGACTCAAATCCAGCGATCGAAACACGAAGGAAGGCGTGGGTTCAACCGTGATTGGCCGACGTGTCGTGCAAGCGGTCAGCAATGCACTCGCCACAAGGGCAGCCGTCAAACCACTACGCGACAACCGACCCAGCATGCTTTGTTTAGAGGGGTTCATCCAGTTCCAACCGCTGCATCACCGGTGTTGGCTTCGGCAGCGCAGAACCGCCGCTCAGCCTGCCCCAATTCAGCTGATTCGACCAGTTGTTTTGATCCAAGCTTTGCCCGAGCTGGGCAAGAATCCTTTCGCTGAGGTCGGGCAGCAGCGGGGCAAGCAGAAGGCCAACAATCCGGGTGGTTTCCAGCACTGCGAACAAATCTTCGGCAACGCTCGCCTCTTGACCGGGTTCCTTCATGCGACTCCAGGGAGCTGTGTCATTGAGATGGCCGTTCGCGGCAATTGCCAACTGAAGAATCGACTCGGCGGCTGTCTTGAACGCAAACTGCGGCATCGCCTCAATCACCGTGCTGACGGATTCCGCAGCCTTGATAGCCAGGGGATGGTCAGCACTTGAGGCTGCTCCTGCCGGGGGAACGCCGTCATCGAACCATTTGCGGGCCATCGACGAGGTGCGGTTAAGCAAGTTGCCGATGGTGTTGGCGAGGTCGTTGTTGACGAGATCCACAAAGCGTTGTTGTTGAAAATCTCCGTCGTCTCCGAATTGGATGTCGCGCAGGAGATACCAACGAACGGCATCGGTGCCGCATCGCTCCAGCAACAATTCCGGGTCCAACACATTGCCAAGGGATTTGCCCATCTTCTGGCCCTCCCGGGTGAGGAAGCCATGGCCAAACACCTTTTGCGGCACCGGCAGTCCTGCAGACATGCACATGGCAGGCCAGAAGACAGCATGAAAGCGAAGGATGTCCTTGCCGATCACGTGCACGGAGGCGGGCCAACCGCAAGAGGCAAGCCGGTCCAGTGACACCGCTTCGCCGTCGTCGAGAAGTGCTGTGAGATATCCCAGCAGGGCATCAAACCAGACGTAAAAGGTGTGACCGGGATGGTCGGGTACTGGAAGACCCCAGGACACATTCACCCGTGAAATGGAGAAGTCACGCAAGCCTTGGCCGACGAAGTTGCGCACTTCCTGTCGTCTGCTGGCAGGCGCGATGAAGTCATCCCGAGCCACCAACTCCTCAATCGCGGATTGATAGCGGGAGAGCCGAAAAAAGAGGTTCTCCTCATCGCGCCATTCCAGAGGCTTGCGGTGGATCGAACAGGAAGGCGACTGGGCTTCGGCCGGATCGTCCTTGTATTCCTCGCAATCAACGCAGTACCAGCCGGTTTGCTTGCCAACAACGATGTCGCCGGATGCCTTGACCCGTTCGTAGAACTGCTCCACCAACTCCAAGTGGCGCGGGTTGGTGGTGCGCACGAAGCGATCGTGGGAAATCCCCCACTGATTCCAGAGATCGCGGTAGCGGCTGCTGACGCGATCGCAATGATCTTGGGGGCTCAGCTGCTGACGTTCTGCCGTGCGTTGAATCTTCTGACCGTGCTCATCAACACCGGTCACGAAGGTCACCGTCTCCAGCCGGAGTCGCTCGAAGCGAGCCAGGGCGTCACAGGCGAGGGTCGTGTAGGTGCTGCCCAGATGGGGACGATCGTTGACGTAATAGAGCGGAGTCGTAAGGGTGTAGGGCATCAGAAAAGTTCGAACTCCGCTGCACCGCAGCGACGACAGACTCTAACGAGCATGCCCATTGCGCTCCAAGCCAAACCACCCTGGCCATGACCCAACGCGACGTGGTGGTTTGGGGTGGTGGCTGCGGAGGCGTCGCTGCTGCTCTGCAGAGTGCAAGATCAGGAGCTGACACGACACTGTTCACTCCCGGCCCCTGGTTGGGGGGCATGGTGAGTTCGGCAGGAGTCTGCGCCCCGGATGGCCATGAACTGACTTGTTGGCAGACCGGGATCTGGGGCGCATTTCTGCGGCAGCTGGAGTTGGAGGAGCCGAGCGGGCTCGACCAGAACTGGGTGAGTTGTTTCGGATACAGGCCGCAAACGGCCGAACGGATCCTGCAACGCTGGGTGGCTGCCGAGCCCAAGCTGGAGTGGCGTCCCCACAGCAGGCTCGAGCAGGTTCACGGCCAGCAGGGCCGCCTCCATTCCGTGGAGATCCACAGCGCAAATGGTGTCGAGACCTTCTCCGCCGATGTGTTTGTTGACGGCAGTGACCTGGGTGATCTGCTTGCCCTGTCCTCGGCTCCTTTCCGCTGGGGTTGGGAAGCAAAGGAGATCTGGGATGAACCCAGTGCACCCGATCAGTGCAGGCTCGAGAGCGAAGCCTTCTTTCAAGAACAACCCATTCAGTCACCCACCTGGGTGGTGATGGGTCAGTTGCATGGGGATCTCGATCCGCAGCGCGCGGATGCGATCCCGCGGATTCCGTTTGATCAGAGCATCGCCAGCTTCGGCATCGAGAAAACCATCACCTATGGCCGTCTGCCCAGCGGCCTGGTCATGCTGAATTGGCCCCTGGAGGGCAACGACTGGCACAAAGGTCTCGATCGAGCTCTCAGTGCGGATGCCGAGGTTCGTGCAGAGCTGGCTCAAGAGATGCAGGGGCACAGCAAGGATTTCCTCGCGGCGCTGTCGGAATGCAGCGGTGGTTGGATCGCTGCAGGGAACGCTTTTCCAGGTGAAGACCCCAGCCTGGCGTTGATGCCGTACTGGCGGGAAGGTCGGCGGCTGATGGGTCGATCAACGGTCACGGAATGCGACCTCTTGCCGATGTCCAAGGGAGCCCAGCGGGGACCTCTACCGGTTGATGCCCAGGGACGCTGCACCAGCATCGCTGTGGGCACCTACGCCAATGACCATCACTACCCCGGTGAGGACTGGCCCCTCGCACAGAAAAGTGTGCGTTGGGGAGGGCGTTGGAGCGGTACGCCCTTCTGCATCCCCTTCGATGCCTTGATCTCAGAATCGATTCCCAACCTTGTGATGGCGGAGAAAGGCTTCAGCGTCAGCCATATGGCCAATGGGGCAACGCGGTTGCAGCCTTTGATCCTCAATCTGGGCCAGGTGGCGGGTCTTGCAGCGGCCATGGCCGTTCGCCAGGGCTGTGCCGTTGGTGATCTGGCGGTTGATGCCATCCAGTCAGCACTGATCCACGAGCCCCAAGCCCCTGCGGCAGTGCTCCCGATCTGGGACTGGCCGCTTTGGCATCCGCACTGGGTTACAGCTCAGGAGCAGGGCTTGGCTCGACCTGAACACCTGGATGCGAAGGGCTGCCTTTCAGGCCCACGGGCCAGCACGCTCATTCCCCCCGGCGTGAACCAGGCGCCAAACCAGCCTCATGAGGTCGGTCTCAGTGGCGTGCTCACAGGCAACCTTCAGGAGGGCTATCAATTGCAAACCGCAGAAGGACTCTCGCCCCTGATCACGCTGGAACCCGCCATTCACCGCTGGCTTTCCGCCTCGGATCACGCCGGCCAAAGGGTGAGTCTGCGCGGCGTAAAAAATCCATGGGGTCCGTGGGTGCGGATCACAGGGGTTCTGGATCAGGACAACTGAAGCTGCAGCTCACCGCGTACGGGGTCAGCACGACCCACCTTGAGTTCAAGAGCGTCGCCGGGCTCAGCGGCTGTTGCAGTCACACAACCGACCAGATCCATGGCCAGGTCGCTGACATAAACCAGGGCCAATCGATCCTGCGGCCGCAACCAGCGCAGGAATTCGGCCGACCAAACGGTGTTCTGATGCTCAGCGAACCACACCTGCTGCCAGTGGCGTTGATCCTCCCGGCTGATCTGAATGGATTGGCGCAATGGATCATCGAGATCGTCGATCACTTCACCCAGATGCTCTTCATCCATCGGCGCAATCGCCGAAAGCTGGGCAATGATCTGGCGGTGGGCCACGAGATCGGCATAGCGTCGAATCGGTGATGTCGCCTGCACATAGGCCTCAAGCCCGAGGCTGAAATGGGGCATGGGTCGCGTTCCCTGCACGCCACGGCTCAAACAGCGCTTAATCGCCGCATCACGGGCTGGGCCCTCGGGGATTCGATTGAGTTCATCGCTGGAGGGCAGCTCCGCCGCAGGCTGACTGCGGAAGGGCAGTGGCAGGTTGTGCTCTTTCCCAAAGCTGGCCACAACAGCGCCCATCAGCAGCATCGCTTCACTCACCATCAGGCGGGAGGGTGACGGGTCAATCACCTGCAGCGTCAACGTCCCATCGCTGCGGCGGAAGCGGCCCTCGGGTCGGTCGAACATCACGGCCCCTTTGGAGCGGCGCCAGCGCATGCGCTGAATCAAGAGTCGCGAGAGATCCGACAAGGCTTCATCGCCTGGGGGAGCCAACTCGATCAGCTCATCACCATCGGTGTAAGTGAGGCCGTAGCGCGGTCGGATCCAGCTGCGCGCAATCCGTTGTTCCGCCACAGCACCATCATCATCAAGGTGGACGGCCACACTCAAGGCTGCACAACGCTGCCCGGACCGCAGGCTGAGGGGACCGGCTGCCAGCTCAAGAGGGAGCATGGGCATCACACCCTCCGCCAAATACAAACTGGTGGCCCGACGTTTGGCTTCCTGATCGAGGGGGGAGTCAATGCCGATCAGCCGACTGGGATCAGCGATGTGGATCCAGATCCAATCAACGCCGTCACGACGCTCCAGGGAGAGAGCGTCATCAATTTCGCGGGTTCCTGCATCGTCCAGGCTGTAGGTCGCCAGGTGCGTGAGGTCGATGCGTTGCTCATCCCCAGGCAGCTCTTCATTCGACAGAGCAACAAGGCGATTCGCTTCCTCCACCAGATCAGTGGGAAAACGACGAGACCAGACGCTGCCTCTCAAACCAATGGGCTCATTGGGATCGAGCAACCCACGCACGATCAACCATTGCCGCAGATCGGCTGCATCGGATCCGATCGATAAGGGTGCCGACCACTGCTGGAGATCCAGGTCGGAGCCCACCGCCGCGGGATTGTCTTTCAGCAACTGAATCCAGTGGCTGAAGCGCTCATCCCAAACCTGGCCCAGTTCGAGGCGTTCATCGTCGCTGAGGCCTCGCTCCGCCCGCAGCAACACGAGCTGCCGTTTTTCATGCTGTTGCACCTGCCGCTCAGCACGGCGTTGGCGCCGCAGGCTGTCCCGTTCCTCGCAGGGGAGTGGTTGGATCAAGCGGTCTCGACGCCAGCGGAACAACTGTTGGCTTCCATGTAGCCAGGCCCACAGCGCTGCCAGACCGGCGAGATCGAACGGGGTCAACACCAACTCGCCCAGCTCACAAAGGCTCAGTCGAGCCATGCCCCCAGGTTGATCCATTTCCAGCAGCTGCCAGGCCTCGACGACGGCCCGTGCTGATGGCGCGCTGTCCTGCACCTGCTCAGGGCCAGGCAGGTCACATTGTTCGAAGAGATGCTCAGGATCAATGGCAATCAGATCGCGCAGGGGCAGGCCCTGGTCACGACGTTGACCACCAAAAGAAAGAACCGCCTTGCTGCCCTTGATGGACAGAAGACGGCCGAGAAGAGGAGAACCCTTGAGAACAACCGCGACGGTGTCTCCGGGTTGGATGGAATTGTTCAACGCCCGAGGATCAACCTTCGGGGTTCACGAACGGCAGAAGGGCAACGATGCGGGCACGCTTGACGGCGTTGGTGAGATCGCGCTGCTGCTTGGCGGTGAGGCCGGTGAGGCGACGGGGAAGAATTTTGCCGCGTTCGGTGATGAACTTCTTGAGAAGATCCACATCCTTGTAATCGATGGGATCACCGGGTTTGATCGGCGAGAGACGCTTCTTGAAGAAGGAGCTGGACATGACTCAGGAACGGATGGAGGAAAGACGGACCTGCAAGGTCACTTGATCTCCTTATGGAGCGTGGCCTTGTTGCAGTGGGGACAGAACTTTTTGATCTCCAGCCGTTCGGTGGTGTTCCGGCGGTTCTTTTCCGTCGTGTAGCGAGACACGCCGGGTGAACGCTTGGCGGGATTGGACCGGCATTCGGTGCACTCGAGAGTGATCACGATCCGGACGCCCTTGTTCTTGGCCATAAAGGACGTTGCGCCGCAGGTGCGAAGCGAATTGACAAACATCGAGCTTACCCCCTGACCCGACAGGTCCTAAGCAGCTCATCCAGGGGGACTTCCTAAGATCGCGCGCTGTCTGGCTTAGATCCGATGCGGGTATCCATCTCCTGGCTGAAACAGCTGGTCCAGGTGAATGAGTCCGTGGACGATCTCTCCGAGCGCCTGTCGATGGCGGGCTTTGAGGTGGACGACGTTGATGACCTCAGCGCCCGGGCCCAGGGCGTTGTGGTCGGCCACGTGCTGGAGCGGGATAAACACCCCAATGCCGACAAGCTGAGCGTCTGCAGCGTGGATGTCGGAGCTCAGGAGCCAATTCAGATCGTCTGTGGTGCAAGCAACGTTCGTGCCGGCATCCATGTTCCGGTGGCAATGGTCGGAGCCACCCTCCCCGCCGTTGGCTTGACGATCAAAGCCGGCGAATTGCGGGGTGTCGCCAGCAACGGAATGATCTGCTCCCTGACCGAGCTGGGCCTCACGGATCAATCAGACGGCATCGCCATCCTTGATGAGCTTCAGGAATCGCTGCCACCAACCGGGGCGCCTGTGGCACCCCTGCTCGGACTCGACGACACCGTTCTGGAGCTGGCCATCACCGCCAATCGCCCTGACGGCCTCTCAATGGTGGGTATCGCTCGCGAGGTGGCAGCCCTGACCGGTGGCAGCCTGAGCCTTCCCGAGCTGGATCTGAATCCCAGCTCCACTCCGCTGAACACAGAACTGGACGGCTGCTTCTACTCGATCACCAGGATCGAGGGTGTGGATGGCTCCAAGCCCTCACCGAACTGGTTGCAGCAGCGTCTCGAGCGCGGTGGTGTGAAAAGCGTGAATGCCGTGGTCGACGTCACCAATCTGGTGATGCTGGAGCAGGGGCAGCCCCTCCACGCCTTTGACGCCGATGCGCTGGAACAACTAACCGGCCAACCGGTGGATGCGAAGAGCTTTGCTGTCCGTCCCGCTCGCGACGGGGAAATCTTCGTTGGCCTTGATGATCAGAAACGTAGCCTCGACAGCCGTGTTCAGGTCGTCACCTGTCATGACAGGCCTGTGGCCATTGCAGGTGTGCTGGGGAGTCTCGAGAGTGGCGTGACCGCCAAAACCCGGAACATCTGGCTGGAATCCGCCCTGTTTGCTGCGCCGCGGGTTCGCCAGTCCGCCCGGGCCCTGGGCTTGCGCACCGATGCCAGCAGCCGCTTCGAAAAGGGGCTACCTGTTGAAATGACCCTGCCATGTTCGGCCCGTGCCTCGGCCTTGTTGAGTCAGGAGTTTTCCTGTGCTGAGAAGGGCCGTTGGGTGGGCGGCACCGGGCCCGCAGAAGCGGCAGCGGTGCTGTTGCGGCGCAGTGCTCTGCATCAACTGCTTGGACCCCTCGATGCTGCTGATGGCCCGGAGGATCTGGATGACTCCAGCATCGAAAACTGCCTGTCAGCCCTGGGTTGCCAGCTCTCGGCCCATGAACAGGGATGGCAGGTGGTTGCGCCGCCCTCAAGACGGCAAGACCTGCAGCGAGAAGTTGATCTAATCGAGGAAGTGGCCCGACTTGTGGGCTTCGATCGGTTCGAGGCCCATCTACCCGATCCGTTGGAGCCCGGTGCCCTCACACCGCGCCAGCAGGCAGAACGGCGCCTGCGGCAGCTGTTCTGTGCCACTGGGCTGCAAGAGGTCACGACCCTGTCACTCGTTCCTGGTTCAGAGCAAGAACAGCGCATCGCCATCAGCAATCCTTTGCTAGCCGACACAAGCCATCTGCGCACCAACCTCTGGGAAGAGCACCTGCAGATTTGTGTTCGCAATCTGAAGGCATCCCAGCGGGGGTGCTCCGTCTTCGAGATCGGCAACACCTACAGCGGTTCCCCGGAAGCCGTCAGCCAGACCGCCGTTCTGGGTGGGGTGATCTGCGGAGATCGACGCCTCTCCACCTGGGCAACCAGTGGCAAGCCACAGGCACCGGACTATTTCCAGGCCCGTGGCGTTCTGACCAGGGTGATGGAGGCCCTGCAGCTGGAGCTGTCAGACCGTCGTCTGATCGACGATGCACGACTGCATCCGGGTCGGGCCGCCACCCTGGTACTGGAAGGCCGTCCCTTGGGCTGTTTCGGTCAACTTCACCCTGCCGTGGCTGAGGAGCTTGATCTTCCTGAAGCCACCTATCTGTTTGAACTCGATCTGGTGCGACTGCTGGATGCAGCCACCCGCAGCAACCGCTGGACGCCGTCCTTCAAGCCCTACCCAACAGTTCCCTTCAGCGAGCGGGATCTTGCCGTGGTGGTCGACCGATCCAGTGCAGCTGCCGATCTGATCCAAGCCATCCGCAAGGCGGGTAAACCTCTTCTGGAACAGGTGGAACTGGTGGATCGCTTTGAGGGCGAGCAGCTTGGCGACAACAAAGTGAGCCAAGCCTTCCGTCTGCGCTATCGCGGCAAGAATGAAACCCTCACCGACGACAAAATTCAGCCCGTTCACGACAAGGTGCGCGCCGCTTTGAGCAAGCAGTTTCAGGCAGAACTCAGGAGCTGATCCGTTTCAGCAGCGCCAACGACTCAAGGTGCGTTGTCTGGGGGAAGAAGTCCACGGGCTGGAGCATCTCCAGCTCGTAGGGGCCTGATGGGTGGAGCAGTGCTTTCAGATCCCGCGCCTGGGTGGCAGGGTCACAGCTGAGGTAGGCCAGCACGCCAGGGGGGTGCTCAAGGATGCTGTCCACCACGCGACGATCAAGACCCCGGCGCGGTGGATCCAGCACGAGTGCCTGACAGTCCTCCAGCTGAGCAGCGAGGAGGTCTGCCACATCGCCTGCATGAAATGCACAGCGGGAGGAGAGGCCGTTGTGCATGGCATTCAGCCGGGCCTGCTCCACCGAGTCAGGGTTCAGTTCCAGACCTTGAACAACAAAACCGGCTTTGGCCAGGGGCAGGGCAATGGTCCCCACGCCGCAATAGGCATCGACCACACGTCCGCCGGCGCACTGAAGCGAAAGCCAGTCGCTGAGCAGCTGAACAATCCGTTCCGCCTGCGGCGTGTTCACCTGAACAAAGGTGGTGCTGCTGAGGGAGAGCTTGATGCCGCAGAACTTGTCCTCGATCGTGGGAACACCTGCCAGGCAATGGGTGGTTCGACCGAGAACCAGGTTGTTGGCCTTGGGTTGAAGGTTGAGACAGACCCCTTTCACCGCGGGCCAACGCTGCACCCAGCTCTGCGCGAGGTCCTCAAGGCCTCGAAGCTGGGCATGGCTGCTGATCAAGGTGATCAGCACATCGCCAGTGGCGCTGGCCAGACGAAGCCCGAGGTGACGCAGGCCCTGGGCTTCGAGCAGGTCATGGTCGGCCGGCCACCCCCCTGCATCCAGATCTTGCTTGAGTGGTTCCACCAACGCGTCCAGGCGTGGATCGAGCACCGGACAGTGGTTCAGGTTGACGATCTTGTGGGTCTTCGGTCGGAAGTAGCCGGCTTTCAGCCGGCCGTTCTGGTCCCGCTTCAGCGGGATCAGGGCTCTATTGCGGTAACCAAAACAGCGTTCGTCATCAACAAGAGTTGCCGCGGGAGCAACATCAATGCCCCCGATTCGCTGCATGGTCTGTTGAATCTGCTGGGCTTTCCAACGGGTTTGGGCGGGGTCATCCAGGCGTTGCAGGGTGCAACCACCGCAGTCATCGGCAAGGATGCAGGGTGGGCGGCGCCGATCTTCGGAAAACGAGATCTGATCCACCCGTCGGCTCAACCAGCGCGACTTTTGGCGTTGCTGCAGCTGAACCGTGGCGCGCTCCCCCGGCAAGAGATTGGGAACAACAATCACCCAGTTGTTCCAACGGGCCAGACCCTTGCCGTCGCGGTCCAGGTCAACAGCCTCGAGCTCGATGGTGAGCCCCGGCCGAGGTTCACTGCTGTTCGGGCTGTCGACTTTGTCCATGCTCTCGGTTCCCTGCCATTGCAATGGCGTAACACCCGGGCGGTGAAGGGTCTAGTGAACGGGTCGAGACCACTAAACTCCACGAAGCCTGCCCAGTTCCATGAGCGTTGTCCGGGATCTCATCCTCCAGGCCGATGACGATCTGCGGTATCCCACCAGCGGAGAACTCCGCACCATGGTGGATTTCCTCGACCAAGGCGCCATGCGCGTTTCTGTGGTCAAGGTTCTGACCGAGAACGAAAAGAAGATCGTCGACGAATCCGCCAAGCAGCTGTTTGGTCGCAAACCCGAGTACGTCGCCCCTGGCGGCAATGCCTACGGTCAGCGGCAGCGGGCCCAGTGCCTGCGTGACTACAGCTGGTATCTCCGTCTCATCACCTACGGAGTTCTTGCAGGCAGCACCGAAATGATCCAGGAAATCGGGCTGGTGGGAGCGCGCGAGATGTACAACAGCCTCGGTGTTCCGATGCCTGGCATGGTCGAAGCTATGAAGTGCATGAAGGATGCATCCCTATCTCTGCTTTCGGAACAGCAGGTGAAGCTCACGTCTCCCTATTTCGACTTCTTGATTCAGGGCATGCAAACGTCCACCTGATTCAAACCTCAACGTCCTCAAAAGAACCGGGTCTTCGAGCCCGGTTTTTTATTGTCAACCTTTCTCGATTGAGACCATCGACAGGACTAGATACGAGCCTCACCTGGGACTTGCGAGGCATCTATCTAGTCTCAGGGTGACAAGGCAAGACGCCTTCTGAGTCCCGCAGTAATTCCTATACGGTCGGCAAGAGACTGAGCCCCATGCAGGCCTTCGAAGCACCAAAAAGACCAAGCAAAATTGCGTACCTGTGTCTACAGCAGGTACGCAGACCTCAAAGTTCCCAAGAAGACTGCATTTTGGGGATCTCGGATGACCCCTGGACTGGCCGTGGACCGCTTCAAGCGCCTTCATGCAAGGTTTTTTCACGTGAAGAAGAACGTCCTGGGAATATATGAACGCAACAAACAAAACAGGGCATTTTTGGATTCTTGATGAATAGCGCTTGTCTCAGCCAAGACTCACATTGCGGCTCGTTATGTGTCTCAGGCAAGACTTGCGATTGCGTTGGTCAGACTATGGGCCAGGCATTGATCGGAATGAACCATGGCCGCGCGATGGATTGAACGACGGTTTGAGCGGCTGATCTGGAAATTCCGCTTGATCAGCATTGTGCCGGTGGTACTGAGCCTGCTCGGAAGCGTTGGTTGCTTTGTGATTGGGGCGATTGAAGTCTTCAACGCTTTTCTCGTGATCATGCGGCTGCCCTTCAGCACCAAGAGCGTTGCTGCAAAGACAATTGCCCAGATGGTGGGTGGGGTTGATTACTTCGTGATCGGCATTGCCCTGCTGATCTTTGGCTACGGCATCTATGAACTGGTGATCTCAGACCTTGATCCACGCATTGAGGGTGGCGCAGAGCAGCACACCAACATTCTCTCGGTGAACAGCCTGCAAAGCCTGAAAAACAATCTGTCCAATGTGATTGTTGTCGGCCTGATTGTCGCTGCGTTCAAAAAGACCATTGGCTTCGAAGTGAACAACGCCACCGATCTTCTGGCGCTGAGCGGCTCTGTGGTCATGCTGGCCCTGAGCGCTTGGTTGATTGTTCGCAGCCACGGAACAAGCCATGAGTCATAAGGCACACGTCTCAAACAAGACTCATCCCAAGTCTCATAGTGCATCTAGAACGCGATACCTGGTCAACGGTTCCGGTACAGCTCACGCAGCAACCGATAGGCCTCATTGAGTCGTCGCATCGCATCGGTGGAACCACCCGCATCGGGATGTTCTTCAAGGGCCCTTTGTTTGTAGGCCTCCCGAATGGAGCTCAGGGTGACCGAGGTACCTGCTTGCGTTGACAGACCCAACAGCTTCAGAGCCCCGTGAACCGTCATCGTTGATTCAAGGGTTTCGAAGGAGGTGACCTGCCGGCTGCGACGGAAACGGTTTACGAAGCGACGGATCAGGGTCGGCATGCGTTCCGCCAATGAGGACGTGGCAAAGGGATCCTCCAGAGCTCCTGCCACCACCATCACCCGCCCGAGAGATGGATCACTGGAGTCCCACCCGGCACACAGCGTCTCAACGGCTGCATTTGCGGCAGACCAAGTGAATGGACGCCCATCACTCGCATCGGTGGTGGACCAGACATCACGCGCCAACCAGGTCATGGCGGCTTCAATCACTGTTGGGCCCGGAGCTTGGCCATACAGGGACCTCCAGTGCTCTTCAGCAGCAGCACTGGCCTCCTTTAATTCAGCGGGATCCACCGTTGAGACAAGGGGGTCGGTCTGCGGAGATTCCCGTTGCTGAGAAGAGCGAAGAGTCGCTTTGAGCTGACTGGTGCGCTTACTGACGAACCCCGGCAGATCGATGCCCGAGGAACCACCCCCAGAGGAAAGCCCAGACGCTGAGGTTGGAGTTTCTTCAATGTCTTCCGGATGGTTGCCCGTTGAGATCAGAACGAGACTGGTGACCTCATCGGACCTGCTGGTGGACGCTGGTTCTGCATCGTCCTTCAGGGGAGTGACCTCAGGATCCGAAGCTGAATCGCCAGGGTCGATCAGATCCTGCAACAACATTTCGAGCACGCGCCCACGGGAACGTGCTCCGTATTCACCCTTGAGCTGGTCAATCAACGCGACCATGGGCTCTGACATCTCCACGGAGATGCGTTGACGTTTTGAGTCCTCGCCGCTCAAAAGTTCAATCCACCTTCGGGAAGGTTATCGGCCCTGAAGCTGCAGCAACCATTGCTGTTGAGATCGAATCAACTCGCCGTAGCGCGGTGTGGTGACGGGGACCACCGCAGGCATCACAGGAGCTGGCTTCCCAGGAGCAGGATTCACAACAATGGGCTTTGTCTCAGGAGGTGGGGGAGCGGTTTTCGGTCCCACCTTCCTTGATTTGGTGTCCGCAATTTTTAACTGGGCGTTTCGCTGCTGTTGCTGGCGGCGATGAAGCACGGCCAGCTGCTGAACGGGAACAACACTGAGGAGATGGCCTGGGGTGGCATCGGCCGGGTAAACCAGACTCACCTTCACCGCCTTGCGAGTACCAGGCGCCAGGTTGAGATCAGCCAGGGCAAGACTCTCGCCTGAGCGCATGCCAACGTGAACTTCTTGAAGGGTTCGATCCTGAGCAATCTGCAGCGAACCACGAAAGGCAGTGAAGGTCTTCTTGCCAGACACAACCGGGTGACTGAGCACGAGTTGATGAGGCCCTGTACCCGAAACATTCAGGGTCACGTCGTAGCGAACCCCATAGGTTCCAACGTTATTAAGAGCAGAATCGATCATCCGTGTGGTCAACGGATTGACCTGAACATCGCTGGTGCCGAAGTGATGCCGCTTCGTGCTGGTTAAGGGCACATGTAGTGGACCCTGGTCGAGGTCATGGCTGATCTCTGCCTTGTAAGCATCGCCAAGGGCAACGCCGGCCACCCGTGAGAAGACGCGACCCAGCTGAATCTCTCGAATCCGATTCAAGTAAATCCGCCCCGGGGCCAGACGCCCTGATTGCAGAACCGCAAAGAGATCTGAATCCTGAGCTGTTTGCTCAGCAGCAACAACAGCCATCGTGAACGGACCACTGCTGCGTCCCTTCAACAGGCCGTTGGCAATGCCACGGGCGGGGAGAACAGTGCGCACCACAACACGACGTCCTCCTGCAGGGATCACGACGCGTTCGGGCAACTTGCGATCCAGTTCTCCGCGAAGCAGTTGAACGGCGGTGGCATCGCCAGGACCGGTGTTCCATGGGCGCTTCCCGAGGGGTTTGACCCCCATCAAGCGATTCGGGTGATACGGCGCTTCAAAACTATTTTTGACCGAACCACGGTCGAAATCCAGCGTGATCGGCGTCGATCCTGGATTCGTCGCGATCAGAGCCAAGGTCATCAAGCCCCGGGATCGTCGTCCCCCGAGCTTTGCCTGGTCTTGGGGGTAGTACTTGTGATGCATATGAACGCCGAACTCACCATTGAAGGTGTAGGCGGCGTTGCGAAGAGGCTGGTTCGACTCTGCTGCTACAGCAGAACCGGCAGCGGTGTTCACCAGGATTCCAGGTCCGGTGACGATCTCCGGTTGATTGGAATGCAGCACAGGGACGTTATTGAACGTTCCGTTGAGGGGGCGTGCGCGCTGACCAGCCATCAAGGCGACGTAAGCGTCAGCACGGCACTGCAATCCAAACTCAAGACCAGCAAGCGAGACACAGGTCAAGACCAATACCGGGACTCGCCTGAGACTCATGCGGCTTGCTGTTGTGGTGTTCGCAAGGACGTCGACACCACGGTGTGACTGTCGTGAGCCCACACCGTAGTTCCACCTTCTGCCACAGCCAAGTGATTGGAGAGTCGCACCAGACGTGGAAATCCGTCAGGATTCATGGGATTCGACCCGCTGACATGCTTCCTCCTTTCTGCTGCAGCACCAGCACCGATCACACGGCCCTGCGCCGCCAGCATCAGGAACGGAAGTTGTCGATGCTGCGGTTCTGGCGTGATGGTGCAGAACGGCAGCTGTCGGCCCTCAATGCCGCCATCAAAACGCTCCAAGAACAAATGGATCGCGACGCTCAGGCGTCCAGCTGAACAGCGTTCAACTCTCTCGAAAGGCTATTGAGGCCGCGTTTAACCCGACGCTGAACAGTCATCGCTGAAATCCCGAGCTGTTGAGCTGTTTGCCTCAGACTCATCCCATCGATGACGACCATCTGCAGGGCGCATTGGTCGTCTTTCTCAAGTTTGCGGAAAAGCCTTTTCACCCTGCTCCAGGCTTCCGAGCGTTCAAGCAACTCGATTCCTTCCAGCGTTTCATTGAGCAGATCGTCGTTGAATTCCACCCAGTTCTGCTTGTTGCGGTAATGGTCAACCACCAGGGCATCGGCTGGGCTCAGAACAGAGCCTCCGGAGCTGCGCATCATCCGCATGGCCCGTTCTTCAACGGCCCTTGGGAGTCGAATCAAACCGACTCTGTCACGAAGAAAATGAAGAATGGCTCCTCGAATGTGCGGCTTGGCGAAGCTGGGAAATGGTGCCCCCCGTTGAGCGTCGTAGCGGTTGCAGGCCTTGATCAGTCCCAGACATCCCACTTGCAGGAGATCGTCATTTTCTAGGCCTGTCTGCTGAGCGTAATGACGGGCAATGGGTCGAACCAGATGCAGGTTGTCCTGGATCTGAAGATTTCGACGCTTGAGGCAGGTCTTGTCCAATGGATGGTGATGAGTGCACCTACAGCCTTGGCAGAGACAAGCCAGCCACGGCATCCGTGGCACCACTGCACTAATGCGTCGTTGGTGACGTCTTTGTCACGGAGCTTTGCTTCACCCGTCAGCGTCAACAACGGCTTGAAGCAGGGCCTCCGGTCCTGAACGCTGAATCCATTGCCGATCGGAGGCCTCGGTACTCAACAAGGATCCGGCGAAGCCGAGAGCATTGACGCTGAAACCACGTATCCCCTCCCTTCTGCGGCGAACGATGGCCATCCACTGCCTTGAGAGCAGCAGGTTGTAGGCCCCCCGGGGGCAGTCGTCGGTGGTGGGGTGTCCGAGACCGAGGTCATCTGCAAGAGCGAGATAGAGCTCTTGAAGCGTTTCACCCGTCAGGATTGAACTGATCGCTGCGACCCGTGAACTGCGCAACAGAGGATCCTGAGCAGACATGGTTGTGTTCTGAGCACAGCGTCGAAACCAATCGTCCCGAGCACAGATGCGCTCCCCTGCTGCACGGGGTAACAACTGCAGATGCCGGTGCGGCTGACTCGCACCGGCATCAGGACCACTGTTGAAAAACCAAAGCCCCGTCGTCGTCGCATCAATCCGGGCGAGGGACCGCCAATCCTCCATGGACAACCAACCGGTCTGGGGTTGCCAGTCCTGGGTGATGAGCAACATGTGGGAGGTCTGAACTGGATATTTGTTCAGGATCACGACGTGGGAATCACCAATCCGATCAACCTCCAGACGTTGATCCCAGGGGAGAAATGGATTCGGCTTTGGACCAGAAGCTCGAAGGTGCTTTGGTGTGGCGCTGAGGAGATGCCGTAACTCAAAGCGGCTTCCTCCATCCCCCATGAGGTGGGTCAACGTGGTGTCGAGCGGCACCAGCGCTCCGGATGCACTCGCTGCAACCGTGACCTCCGTCGCTTTTCGAAGCAGTTCACTGGTCATGCCAAGTCAACCGTGCCAGCGAGGCTCCTGCGTAGTACCTGCCGAGGATGGCATTGAAGGGCAGTCCCTGGCGGGCCAGTTGCTGTGCCCCGGTTTGACTCATGCTGGCGCCGAGATGGCCATGGGCTTCAGCACTGACTTGCGCGTTTGACGCATAAAGGCTCTCCACAATGCCACCGCTGTAACTCAGGATCATTCCCCGAGTCTCCCGAGTGGCTGAATGACTCGCCTGTGTGGTGCTCTTCTCCCCTGCGAACACCTGCCAACGGGTTGTGTCCCCGAGGTGATAAGCGGTTGTTGCGGGTCTGGCGAGATGCGCCATCGCATAGGAGCGAGCTGCAACAGCTTGTGCCTTCAGGGCTTCCTGATGCCACTGGCTCGGCATTTCGGCGCCAACCACTGAGGCCACATAGGTTTCCAGGTCAAGGGAGACCACAGGGAGCCAAGCACCTTGGCTTTTGACCAGTGATACATCGCCTCGATAGTGGTGCTGGTTGATCTGAACAGGCCCGCCTGAGCAGTGAATCTCCTGTGGGGTGGATGAAGCAATCCTTTTCCCCAGCTGTTGAGAAGGAATCACAGAGCCGTTTTGGTTGCGACACAGCACGTTGGGGCCTGGCCGGAAGGCTGTGATGGGACTCTGGCTGACCAAACCGACGCGGATCTCCAGAGGCACGTGATCAGCAACCGGCGGCACCTTGGGCAATACACCCGAACCAACGGTTGAATCGGTCTCGAGCAGCTCAAGCAGTCTTGAGGGGGGCTGATCAAGCCGCTGAGCGAGTGGCCGAGCCAACCAGCCGATCAAAGCGGCCATGAGCAGGCTTCCGAGCACGGCAGGGGGCCAGAAGTAACGGTGAAGCGGCACCAGAACTGCTCAACAGAGCCTCCAGCCGATGATGCCTGATTTCCGCTAGACGGTCTCCACTCCGCAGCAAGATCACATGGTCGAAGCAGCCTCGACCGACTGGATTGGCCTGGCCCTGGTGGTTGGCCCCGGTGGGATCGGATCAGCAGTGGCGGCGGAACTAAAGCAGTGCTGCCCTGATCTGAAGGTGCTGACGGCCGGACGTCATGGACCGCCCGAATCCTCACTGCAGCTTGACCTCGAAAACGACAGCGATCTGGATCGATTGAACACGAGCTTGCGTGCGGAGGGCCTGCCGCTTCGTTTGGTGTTCAACTGCAGCGGCCGTCTGCATGGGCCTGAACTTCAACCGGAAAAACGTCTTCAACAGGTCGAACGCTCCCAGTTGGAGCAGCAATTCGGGATCAATGCCATGGCTCCGATCCTCCTGGCCAAAGCGATTGAACCTCTGCTGCAAAGGGATCAACCCTTTCACTTTGCGAGCCTCAGCGCTCGCGTGGGCAGCATCGGCGACAACCGCACCGGGGGCTGGTACGGCTACAGAGCGGCCAAGGCGGCTCAGAACCAACTGCTCCGCTGTCTGAGCATTGAATGGGCCCGCCGCTGGCCGTTGGCCACCGTGAGCCTGCTTCATCCCGGCACGACGGACACAGCCCTGTCTCGTCCGTTCCAGAGCTTCGTGGCACCGGACAAGTTGTTCTCACCCGAACGGGCCGCTCAGCAGTTGGTGGCGGTATTGCTGCAACAGACCCCAGAACAGTCAGGGGCTTTTCTCGCCTGGGACGGTCAGTCGATCGATTGGTGAGCGTGCTGCTTCAGCTGCTCAAGGCTGACCACGGTCAGGGCCGTGTCTTCCGTTGCTTCCAAGCGCACCAACGGCGCGACGCCATCTTCGTAGGCCTGCTTCCAGCGCGGCGCACAGACGCACCAGTGGTCCCCCGGTTGCAAGCCCGGGAACTGAAAGGCGGGCATCGGAGTGGTCAGGTCATTGCCCTGGGCCTTGCTGTAATTGAGAAATTGCTCGGTCATCACGCAACAGATGCTGTGCTGGCCGAGATCGGATGGATCGGTTTGGCAGAGACCATTGCGGTACCAACCCGTCATCGGCTCGCAACTGCAACTTTGCAGTAGGTCGCCAAGAACGTTCCTGGCCTGCGGAAATTCGGGGCTATTGCTGGACATCTGAGCGCTGAATTAAGGGGGAGTCTGCCCAAGGACTGGCACATTTTGACTTCAGACGGTTGACGAACCCCTGGGGGAGCGGGTTAAAGGTCATTCAGTCATGTCCACTCGATGGATTGGGAGTTCACTGAAGACGCCGCGTTTCTGGCGCTCTGCGATGCGTTTCGCGAGAGCGGCGAAAGCTCGGCGATCGAGTTCCTGGCCAATGGAGAGGGAGCCTTTCATTTCCAGGACCTAGCCCAGAACGCTGCTGGCGAAGGCCTTGATCTGAGCGAGTCCAATGCCCTGGAATCGTTTCAGCAAGAGGTGATCGACACTATGGAGAAGCTCTGCCAGGAATGAGCCCGGCAGAGGCTGTGTCTCGGTCAGCAGGAGATCATCCGTAGAAGAAAGAGATCTCCTTGTCCTTCAGACCGTCCCATCCGGCCTCCTGGAGCCTCTGATTGAGCGTTTCCTGGTCGAAATGCTTGGCTCCGGTCTTGACCACCCGGTTGCGCATCGATTTCAGAACACCGCTGCGAGTGCGCTGACTTTCCAGATCCATCACCTGGTTGTAGAGAGCGAGCATCGCTTCAGGGATTGGACTTCCATCGAGATCGACACCCGCTTTGATGGCGGCATCGACTCCATCCGGTCCGGCAATGGCCATGGTGAGCAGAAACAGGGCGCCTAAGGCTATGGGACGCTCCTCAGGGCTTAGGCGCTGAAGTAACGCGCCTGGGAGTGGAGAGCCACCAGTGCTGTGGTGCTTTGCTCCGGTTCGAGCTGGTCGCTCGCATCCATGCTGAGACCGATACGGTCGGCGCCGAGCCATTCCAGCTGCTGCCTGGAATCAGCCACGTTGGGGCAGGCGGGGTAGCCGAAGGAGTAACGACTACCGCGATAACGCTGTGCCAGCACATCCCGCAGTGCCATGCCATCAGGATCAGCGAAGCCAAGTTCGGCGCGAATGCGTGCGTGCACCCATTCAGCCATCGCTTCGGCCATCTGCACCGCAAGGCCGTGGAAATACAGGTAGTCGCTGTAACGATCGCCCTTGAACAACTCCTGAGCCACAACGGAGGCCTTCTGCCCCATGGTCACGGCCTGCATCGGCAGAACGTCCGTAGGGCGTCCATCAGAGTCCAGATCGTTGAAGAAATCGGCAATGCAGTAGCGGTTGCCAGACCGCTGACGGGGAAGTTCGAAACGTCCGAGTTCCCGCTTGCCATCGGTATCGAACACCCGAAGGCTGTTGCCATCGCGTCCGGCAGGGAAGTAGCCGTACACCGCCCGGGGGGTCAGCAGTGACTCGTCGATACAACGCTGCAACCACTCCTGCAGCACGGGCTCTGCCTTCTCCGCGAGCATCGCCTCGTAATCGTCCCGGCTCTGTTCCTTGGTTTTGCGGAGCATCCACTGGCCAGCGAAGAGAGCATTGCGGTCCAGGTAGTGGAAGACCTCAGCGATGTCGATGTCGACCTCGGTGATCACAGCAGAACCGAGGAAGGGAGGCACTGGTGCGGTTTCAGAAGGGACGGCGTCAGAACGATCCGAGCTCACCGGCGGCAGATCCGCTGCTGGAGCATCCGTTGGAGAAGCGGAGGACTCCTCAGCGGTCTCGGAGGTTGTCGACTCTTCATCCAGGCCGACGCCTTGGGGGGCATCAGCCAGAAAGCCCTTGGTGTTGCTCCAGTTGTCGCTCCGCTTCGCGTCCATCAACGCATCCATGAAGCGCAAATCAGCGAAGGCATCACGGCCGTAGATCACCTTGCCGTCATAAACCTCGCGGCAGTCCTTATTCACGAAGCGCGGCGTCAGGGCCGCACCGCCGAGGATCACAGGAACATCAATGCCCGCATCGTTGAAGGCCTGGAGGTTGTCCTTCATGAAAGCCGTGGATTTCACCAGCAGACCGCTCATGGCGATGCAATCGGCCTGATGCTCACGCTGGGCCTCAACGATCGCGTCACAGCTCTGCTTGATGCCGAGGTTGATCACCTCAAAGCCGTTGTTGGTAAGGATGATGTCCACCAGGTTCTTGCCGATGTCGTGGACATCACCCTTCACCGTGGCGATCAGGAACTTGCCCTTGCTCGTGCTCTGACCCTCGCCTTTTTCCATGTGCGGCTCGAGGTGAGCCACGGCGGATTTCATCGTCTCGGCGCTTTGCAGCACGAAGGGGAGCTGCATCTGGCCGCTGCCGAACAATTCACCCACCACCTTCATGCCATCGAGCAGGAAAGTGTTGATGATCTGCAGAGGGGGATAGGTCTGCAGCGCCTCGTCCAGGGAGGGCTCAAGGCCGATGCGCTCACCATCAATGATGTGCTGCTTGAGCCGTTCCTCAATCGGCAGATCGGCCAGTGAGGGGCCTGAAGCACGGGCTTCCTTGGTGCTGACTCCCTCGAACAGCTTGGTGAGTTCAGTCAGCGGGTCGTAAACGCAGATGCCGTCCTCGAAACGGCGGTTGTCATTGATCAAATCCCGACACACCTTCTGGTGGTCATCGCTGATCTTGATCAACGGAAGAATCTTGGCGGGGCTGACGATGGCCGAGTCCATGCCGGCCTCACAGCAATCGTGGAGGAAGACCGAATTGAGGGTGATCCGGGCCGCCGGTGACAAGCCGAAACTCACATTGCTGACCCCGAGCACCACGTGCACACCAGGGAGGTTCTCCCGGATCATCCGAATGGCATCCACGGTGGCGCGACCATTCAGACGGTCTTCCTCGATGCCAGTGGAGATGGGAAGTGCCAGGGGGTCATAAAAGATCTCGTGGGCCGGGATCCCGAACTCCAGGGCATCGCGATAGGCCCGCTGGGCGATGGCGAACTTCTTCTCGGCCGTTCTGGCCATACCGTCTTCGTCGATCGTGCCGACCACCACAGCGGCGCCATAGCGGCGGGCAAGCTCCAAAACCTTGAAGAAGCGCTCGTCACCGTCTTCGTAGTTGGTGGAGTTGAGGATGCACTTGCCCCCTGCCACCTTCAGGCCCGCCTCCATCTTCTGCCACTCGGTGGAGTCGAGCATCAGGGGCAGGTTGACGTTGGTGACCAGACGGCTCACCAAGTCGTGCATATCCCGTTCGCCATCGCGACCGACGTAGTCGACGTTGACATCGAGCACGTGAGCATTTTCCTTCACCTGGCCACGGGCCACCGACACCAGCCCGTCCCAGTCTTCCTCTGCCAACAGTTCGCGGACCTTGCGGCTGCCGCTGGCATTGAGCCGCTCACCAATGATCAGGAAAGAGTTGTCCTGGTGATAAGGCGTGACGCCATAGATCGATGACGCGGCGGGCTCGTAATTGAGGCTGGGGCGCACATCTTCCGCGCTGGCGAGATCCCAGCGGGAGGGGCGCTGTGCAGGCTTGAGCTCCTGCGCCAGTTCCGCCAGGCTGCCGATGTGGGCCGGAGTGGTGCCGCAGCAACCACCGATCACCTGCACGCCGAGGTCTTCAACGAAGTGCATCAGCTGCATCTTCAGCTCCACCGGCGTAAGGCGGTAATGGGCCACACCGCCAACGTTTTCTGGCAGACCTGCATTGGGAATGCAGCTGACAGTGAAGGGGGAATGCTCGGAGAGATAGCGAATGTGCTCCTTCATCTGCTCCGGACCGGTGGCGCAGTTCAGGCCAAGAATGTCGATCGGGAACGGCTCAAGGATCGACACCACGGCAGCGATGTCCGTGCCAACAAGCATGGTGCCTGTGGTTTCCATCGTCACCGACACCATCAGGGCCCGCCGCTCACCAGTGGCGGCAAAGGCTTCTTCGATGCCCTGGAGAGCTGCCTTGATCTGCAGCACGTCCTGACAGGTTTCGACGATGAACAGGTCGACGTTGCCGGCGATCAGTCCCTCAGCCTGCTCGCGGAACGAGTCCCGCATGGTGTCGAAATCGATGTGGCCGAGGGTGGGCAGCTTGGTGGTGGGTCCCATGGACCCCGCCACGAAGCGGGGCTTCTCAGGGGTGCTGAATTCATCAGCAATCTCCCGTGCCAGCTCGGCTGCCCGCTTGTTCAGCTCGAAGGCCTTGTCCTCCAGGCCGTACTCCGCCAGGACGATTGATGCAGCCCCGAAGGTGTCGGTCTCGATGACATCGCAGCCCACCTCGAGGAACTGGCGATGCACAGCCTTAACCGCATCCGGTTTGGTGACCGCAAGGTTCTCGTTGCAGCCCTCCAGGTCAGGACCACCGAAATCATCAGCGGTCAGCCCCAGACCCTGAAGACTGGTGCCTGTGGCGCCGTCGAACACCAACACAGGGCGCTGCGGCCCATGCAGGTACTTGAGGAATGCAGAGGTGGTGGCTTGCCGATCTGCCTGCGTCACCACCATCCATTCACCCCAGGAGAAGCACCGATCTTAAGAAAAGCTCAGGACGAACTTCAGGCTGTTCCTTCAGGAGATCGGAATTCGAGTCACCCAGTGCTCATAGGCGGGGTCTCGCCCTTCAGTGATCCCCACGAGCTTGGCCTTCAGCGCATCCATCACAGGGCGCTTGGCATTCAGCACCGTGGATTCGATCTGACGGATCGGCGTCACCTTGGCGGCCGTGCCGGAAAGGAATACTTCATCGGCGATGAACAATTCGGTTTTGTCGACCGGACGTTCAATCACAGGGATATCCATCGCTTTGGCCAGCTCAATCACGCTGGCGCGGGTGATGCCCTCGAGGATGTCTTGATCAACTCCAGGCGTGATCAGCTGGCCATCACGCACCAGGAACAGGTTCATGCCACTGGCTTCACTGATCTTGCCGCGACTGTTTAACAGCAGTGCTTCGTCGAAACCGCTCTGAACGGCTTCCGTCTTGGCCAGCGAACTGGTGATGTAGGCGCCAGAGATCTTGCCGCGTAGCGGCAGGGAACGGTCCTCCTGGCGGGTCCAGCTGCTGATTCGGCAGCTCACCCCCTCCGGGGACAAGTAATCCCCCAAGGGGAGGCCGTAAATCAGGAAATCGGTCTCAATGTTGTGCAGGCGCGGGGCAATGCCCAGATCGCTGGTGTAAACGAAGGGCCGCAGATAGATCGGCTGGTCAGGCTTGTTGGCCTGCAGCATCGCGGTGAGGGCTGAGAGGATCGTCTCCTCACTGAGATCCGTGAGCAGCAACCTGGCGCTCTGGCTGAGACGTCGGGCATGACGATCAGCGCGGAACAACAGCATGGTGTTGCTGTTCTCGGGATCGGGTATGGCACGCATGCCGCCGAAGGCACCGGTGCCGTAGTGCAACGCATGGGTGGCAATGGAGATCCTGGCCTCCTCGAAGGGAACGCACTGGCCCTGGAACCAGGCATAGGGCAGGAACTGATGCATCACCGTGATGGATCCGACCGCTGAATCTTCTCACCACCGGTCACCACAAACACGGAGAATGAGGTCATGCATCGCCTTGCCACCTGTCCGGGTCTAGACCCACCGGAAGATGTGGTGCTCGTCGAGCAGCCGGTTGCGGACGTGCTGTTCCTCACCAGCGCTGGCACGGACATCAGCTGCCTCGACGCGAGCCTGGCGAGCAACCCGGCCTGGAACGATCGGATCCGGGCATTGCCCCTGAGCTGCCTTGACCACCCAGCCCAGCTGGACCACTACCTCAACACCACCGCCCAAGCGGCGAGGTTGATTGTGGTGCGCCTGCTTGGCAGCCGTGGGCACTGGAGCTATGGCCTGGAGCAACTGCAGCGCTGGTGCGGCGAAGCGACGCAGCGGCAACTGATCGTGCTTGCCGGAACCGCCGATCAGAGCAACGAGCTACATGGTTTGGGATCCTGCAGCCCCGAACTGGCGGATCAGCTGTCGGCACTGCTGCGGGAAGGCGGCATCGACAACATGGGGCAGTGCTTGAAGGCCCTCGAGGCCCTGCTGGAGGGCACCCCCCCATCACCCGACAGCGTCGCGGTGGTGCCTTGCCCCGATCCGATGCCCTGGGATTGGCGCGATGAACCGGGGGCCGCGGTTGGCGTGGTGCTCTATCGAGCTCAGTTTCAGGCCGGAGATCTGGCCCTGGCGGATGAACTCACGGCCGCACTTCGGCAACAGGGACTGCGACCCTGCCTGCTCTGGGTCAGCAGCTTGAGAGACCCGGCAGTACAGGCCGGAGTTCATGACCTGTTGGAACAGCAAAACGCTGAGCTCGTGATCGCGGGCACGTCCTTTGCCTCAGTGCAGGCCGAACAGGCCGGATTGGGCAGCCCCCTCTGGGATCGGCTGGATCGACCGGTGTTGCAACTGCTCAGCAGCAGCCGCAGCCGTGCCCAGTGGCTGGAGAGCAGCCAGGGGCTCAATCCGATGGACCTGTCCTTGCAAGTGGTGATGCCGGAGCTGGATGCCCGGATCACCACGCGGCCCTGCGGTTTTCGTGAGCACCGGCAGACGAGCGGACCTCTGGCCACGGCTATTCCTTGTCTGCAGCCGGATCAACGGGGGCTGGCATGGCTGGTCGAGCACTGCCTGCACTGGGTGGAGTTGCGCCAGACCCCATGCACCGAGCGGCGCATCGCCATGGTGTTAGCCAACTATCCCGTGCGCGATGGCCGTGTAGCCAATGGTGTTGGCCTCGATACACCGGACAGCACGGCGCGGATGCTCCGATGGCTGGCGGACGCAGGCCATGACCTGGGCACGGAGGCCTTGCCGGATACCGGCGATGGCTTGATGCAACAGCTGTTGTCCGGTCGCACCAATGCACCGGAGGGACAGCACCGACCACCACTGGATCATCTGCCCCTCACCACCTATCAGCAGTGGTGGCGAACTGTTCCGGAGCAGGCTCGATGCTTGATCGAATCCCGATGGGGACCTCCAGAGACCGCCTGCGATCTGGATCCAAACCAGGGGTTTGCCATTCACGGCCTGCGCTTCGGTCATGTGGTGGTGCTGATCCAGCCGGATCGTGGCTATGACGCCGACCAGATCGCCGATCTCCACTCACCGGATCTGCCGCCACCGCACCGGTATCTGGCCCAGTACCTCTGGCTGCGCAGCGTGCATCAAACCCAGGTGATGCTGCATGTGGGCAAGCACGGCAGTGCGGAATGGCTGCCGGGCAAGTCAGTGGGGTTAAGCGATGCCTGCGGCCCCGGGCTGGCCCTCGGCCCCATCCCACATCTCTACCCCTTCATCGTCAACGACCCCGGCGAAGGGTCCCAGGCCAAGCGTCGCGGTCACGCCGTGGTGCTGGACCATCTCACGCCGCCCTTGGGTCGTGCTGGGTTGCACGGACCACTGCAACGGTTGGAGGGACTGCTCGACGAACTGGTGGAGGTACGACAGCTGGGGGGGCAGCGAGCCCAGGTGCTGGAACAGTCGGTGCATGCCAGCTTGCTGTCCCTCAACTGGCCAGGAATCCCCAGCGAAGAGGACATTCGCCGGCAACCGGAGCTGCTGGAGAGCTGTCTGGATCAGGCGGAGACCTATCTCTGCGAGCTGAAGGAATCGCAGATCCGCACGGGCCTACATCGGTTCGGTGTTGCGCCATCGGCAAAAGCCGCCGATGAACTGCTTGTTGCCCTGGCCCGTCCCCCCAGACAGGGACAGCCTGGCTTGCTGCAAGCCATGGCCCTGCAGGCAGGTCTGGGCTTCGACCCCTGGCAACAGGACGAAGGCGACAAGCTCTCGGAGACGGACCAGACCCACCTGAGGGTGCTGGGCGGCTCGGACTGCCGTCGTGTTGGGGATGGTTGTGCGTGGCTTGAGCAGCAGGCTCAGCTGTTGATCCGTCAGGTCGTCCATGGGGAACAGTGCGACGGGCTGGCGGAACCCTTCCGGACCTGGAACCCGGAGGATCCCTGCCTGCTGAACCTGCGCAACGACCTCTGGCCCCGCTTGAGCGGTTGTGCCGCAGCCGAAAAAGCGGCGTTCCTTCGGGGCATTCAGGGTCAGCGCATTGCTGCTGGACCGTCAGGAGCTCCGAGTCGTGGCCGTCCCGATGTGCTGCCCACAGGCCGGAACTTTTATTCCGTCGATCTTCGGGGCTTGCCCACGGAAGCCGCTTGGGACCTGGGGCGACGCTCAGCAGAACAGCTATTGGATCTGCATCTGCTGGAGCAGGGGGAGCCGCTGCGCCATTTGGCGCTTTCGGTGTGGGGAACGGCCACGATGCGCAATGGCGGAGAAGACATCGCCCAGCTGCTGGCCCTGATTGGTGTTCGACCGGTCTGGGACGGTCCCACCCGAAGGCTGGTGGACCTGGAGGTGATTCCAGCCCGCTTGCTGGGGCGACCACGGGTGGATGTGGTGCTGCGTATCTCCGGACTGTTTCGCGATGCATTTCCCCAATTGGTGGGCTGGGTGCATCAGGCCCAGTCGATGATTGCGGCCCTCGATGAACCGGATGAACTCAACCCCCTAGCCGAGCTCACCCGTCAAGGAGGACCACAGGGCCGCATCTATGGATCCGCCCCCGGTGCCTATGGAGCCGGTCTGCAGGCTCTGATCGACAGTGGTGCCTGGGAATCCCGAGCAGACCTGGGCCAAGCCTTCCTCAGCTGGAGCCAGTGGTCATACGACGGTGGCGCCGCCCCCAGCCTCGATCGTTCCGGCCTGGAGCGGGCCTTGGGCAGAGTGCAGGTGGTGCTCCACAACCAGGACAATCGCGAGCACGATCTGCTTGATTCCGACGACTACTACCAGTTCCAGGGTGGCCTTAGTGCCGCGGTGGAGGAGGTGTCAGGAGTCCGTCCGCAGCTTTGGTTCGGGGACCATTCCCGCTCCGAGCGGCCTCGCCTGCATCGGCTCGAGAAGGAACTGGACAAGGTGATGCGCAGCAGGATGCTCAACCCCCGCTGGATCGAGGGAATGATGCGACACGGCTACAAGGGGGCCTTCGAGATGGGGGCCAGCCTTGATTACCTGTTTGCCTACGACGCCGCCACCGATCGCGTTCCCGATTGGTGCTATGGCGCGCTGTGTGATGAGTGGCTGAGTCAGTCGCGGATTCTCGACTTCCTAAAGGCAAGCAATCCCTGGGTGCTGAGGGACATGGCCGAACGACTGCTGGAGGCCTCGAATCGAGGCCTTTGGGCTTCAGCAACTGATGAGCAGCTGCTGCACCTGCAAACGCTGGTGAACAGCAGCGAAGCCCAAATTGAACGCGGAAGCCCTATTTGTTGAGGTCGCGAACCATCTGACGGAAGGGATCGATCGATCCAGGCTTCGAGGAAGGCGCAGCGGAACCAGCCTTAGCCACCGGTTGTTCCTGTGCCTTGAGCTCTTCCTTGCGTCCAACGGGAGCAGCATCTGCTGGAGCGGGTGTATTCACACCGGTGATGGCCGTGCCCTTGAGGCGCTTGCTCATCTCCTCCGTACTCACCTGCTCGGCGAAGGTTTTCTTCACCGGTGTAGGGATGCCCGCATTGAGGCTGATTGATTCTTCCTTTTTGACAACACCACCGAGGCCTTCGCTGCGCTTTTCAAGCTTCCCGGTTTCAGCGGCCACCTCCATGATCTGCTCCTTGGTGCCGGGGCTGTCGACCGTGCCGGGGAAGGTGCGACGAATCGTCTTCGACTCCCGCATGTAGTCCACGTCACCCAGTGAGGATGAGGAATCGGCATCGAGGAAGAACTCGGCCGGCTTGTCCTTCGCTGGCTTGCGCGGCTGAATCGTGGAGTCGGACTCTGCGGAATCCTTTTTCAGCAGACGATCCAAGAAGCCCATGTCGACCGGAACTGAGATGGGATGAACTTAGCGGCCGCAAAGGTCAATTCCATGGGTATCGGTGCCACACGTACGCAAAAGGCCAAGGTTGCTCAGCTGTCGATCGATGGATTCGCAGATCAACGGACTGGCAGACCAGGTTGGTTGCATGTCGTAGTCGTACCAGGCTTCACCGCCATCGAAACCGAGACGAGCCGCCTCATCGATCAACAGGTCATGACCCAGGCGATAACGGGCGGGATGGGCCAACACCGCCAATCCACCGGCGTCATGGATGGCCTTGACCACCGCCTCAGCCCTTAGCGGTTCACCGACAACGGCATCACCACGGTTGTAAGGCTGAAGCGCAGGGTGGTTCAGCTCGAAGCCAAGGGCGAGCACATGAACCAGGCAACCCTTCAGCAGTGCACTGATTTCCATGCCGCTCCAGACCGTGGGGAGCACCGCACCGGTGCCGCGCTGCTGCTTCAGCCAGGCTTGGATTTCCTGATGGGCTTGGCTGCTGTGGTGATCCGTCACCGCAAGATGCTGGAGCCCCCGCTCGGTGGCCTGCTGAATCAGAGCCAGCGGTTCGAGGCTGCCGTCGCTGCAGACGGTATGGCAGTGAAAGTTGTGCGTGGTGGGGCAGCTCGACGGTCCCACCTGGTCGAGAACAGCCTTGAGCGGATGGGTCATCTCAGCCCTCATCTCAAGCTTTAGCGGAGGCTTCGGCCCGCAGTCGGCGCCAACGGGCATAGAACTGAATCGACGCCGCCATGAACACCACCAGGGCGACGATGAACCAGCTCGCTGCGCTGGTGGGGAACTGTGTTTTGAACACCACCAGCATCACCACGATCACCAGCAGCAACGTGGGCAGCTCATTGAGGGCGCGGAGCTGCTTGCCCGACCAGGCACAGGTGCCGGCGTGGAGTTGGCCCATCAGCCGGTAACAAAACACGTGATAGGCCAGCAAAGCCGCCACGAAGGCGAGCTTGGCGTGCATCCAGCCCTGCTGAAGCCAGGAGGGCTGGGCCAGCAGCAACCCGATGGCCATCGACACCGCCACCGCCATACCGGGCGTGGTGATGATGTTGGCGAGACGTTTCTCCATCAAGGTGTATTGATCGCGAAACGGCTGCTGCAATTCCGGCGCCAGTTCCTCGGTTTCAACGTGGTAGATGAACAGGCGCACCAGGTAGAAGAGGCCTGCAAACCACACCACAACTCCAACGATGTGCAGGGTCTTGAACCAGAGGTAGGCCTCAGGCGAAAACGTCATCAACACAACTGCTCTGGAGCGACCTTACGCAGGGTTCAGGTGAGAGCGTCAAGAAAATCGCTGGCCCGGCGTTGATGGGCCGCCAGAACATCGGAAGCCATGCGATCCAGATTCCGGGCCATCATCGCCAGGCGGTATTGGCGCCGGAAGAAGTCTTGATGGCAATGGATGAAACTCCAGAACAAGCCATCCCAGGTGTCACACCACTCGCCTTTGCGGTAGTCCGACATCTTGCGAACGTAGTTCGACCCGGAGAGATAAGGCTTGGTGGTGAAGATGCCACCATCGGCAAACTGACTCATGCCATAGACGTTGGGCACCATCACCCAGTCGTAGGCATCCACAAACAGCTCCATAAACCAGCAGTAAATCCGGGTTGGATGGAATCCGCAGAGGAGCATCACGTTGCCCAGGAGCATCAGACGTTCGATGTGATGGCAATAACCGGTCTCTAGGGCATGGCGGATGGCGTCATCAATCGGAGGCAGTCCCGTGGAAGCGGTGTAAAAAGCTGAAGGGATCGGTCGGTCTTCAAAGCCCCAAAAATTGCCGTTACGCATCTCGACACCATGGCGCCGGTACATCGCGGCCATGAACTCTCGCCACCCGACGATCTGACGTAGAAATCCCTCCAATGAATTGAGGGGGACATCACCGGCCTCAGCCCGTTCCAGCGTTCGATCCAGCACCTGCTGCGGCGTGAGCAAACCGATGTTGAGCATTGGCGTGAGCACGCTGTGCCACATCACCTGGTGCTGGGTGCTGATCGCATCTTCGTAAGCCCCGAACTGGCGCAGCCGCTGATCGAGGAATTGATCCAACCAACGGGCTGCATCGCCATGGGTGACGGGGTAATGGAAGCCGTCCCAGCTGCCGATGCCGGCCACCCCCTCCTCAATCAGCTGCTGCCGAGCGGTGTTGACGATGGCGATCGAGCTGCTCGAACGTTCGGCGGGGAGCTCAGGGACAAGGATTCCCTTGGGAAGCTTCTTGCGGTTGTCGGCATCGAAACTCCAGCGGCCGCCGACAGGGCCACCATCCGGATCGATCAGCAGATCCAGTCGCTTGCGCTGCATCTCGTAGAAGCGACCCATCAGGGGCTTCTTGCCGGAGCCAAAATGGTCATCGATGACGGCCTCTGGGGTGAGCAGCATCGGGGTGGGGACGACCTCCAGACCGCAGTCATGGCGTGATGCGAAGGCGGAGATCCGTTGGGTCAGAACATCGTCCACCGGATCCGCGAGATGAAAGGAGCGGTAGCCCTGATCGAGCAGACCCCCGAGGATCACAGCGGTGCTGGCCGCCTGGCCCTGCAGGATCCGCAGCACAGAGAAGCCCTTGGCCTGAAGCATCTCTGCATAGGCATTCATCGAGGCCCGATGCAGAAGCAGGCGCTGCCGATGCACCTGGATCGGCCAGCGGGGATCGGAACCAAACAGCAGCGGATCCTCGATCAGGGCCACGGCTCGCCCCGGCTGGATCGCGGGATGGTTCTCAAACAGCTGATGGGGAAAAACGAGACTGAGATCCACCGTCAGCTGTCCTCCCCAGCAAGGCGGCAGGCACGACGGCCCAGGGCGGTGGCATAGGCGCGATCCACGGGTCCTGCCATGGGGCTCAGCTGGCCGGCCCGGCAATTCATCACCACTTTTTCTCGATGGCCCTGCTGATCGTTGAGCCGCAGCACCAACTGCCAGTGGTTCTTGGCACTGCGGGTGATGCCATCGGCACACACGGGCCCCGTGCACAGGCCGGGGGACGCCCAGACCGGAGTGGCGAGCAGAAGCACTCCAGCCAGAGCCATGCAGAGATGACGGATCATGCGGAGAGTTCCTGAGGCTGCCCTTCTAAAGCAGCCATGGCATCAGCGTCGGTGCCGTCCTCCGACGGGTGGAAGAAATCGTGGATGTCGCGGGCCAGCGCCGGGCCGACACCAGGAGCCTTGGACAGGGTCTCAAGCGATGCCAGCTGGATGGCATCAATCGAATGGAAGTGAGCCAATAGATCCTTGACCCGCTTGGGACCGACCCCAGGGATGTCCGACAGGCGTGAACGCTTCATCCGCTCACCACGCTGCTGGCGGTGGAAGCTGACGGCGAAACGGTGGGCTTCGTCCCGCAAGCGGCGGAGAAGCACAACCCCGAGCTGATCCGGTTCACTCTCCAGCGGCTGGCTTTCGCCGGGGAGAAACACCTCTTCGCGCTGCTTGGCGAGGGAGCAGACGTTGAGATCCTCGTGCAGATCCAGCTCCCGCAGGGCCTCCATCACGGCTGAGAGCTGGCCTTTACCGCCGTCAATCATCACCACATCGGGCCAGTCGTTGAGGCCATCGGTCTGCAAGGCGCTGCCGCCTTTGTGACGCAGGGCACCCACATCCACCCCCTCCGCCTTGGCCCGAGCCCAGCGGCGAAAACGGCGGCGCATGATCTCTGCCATCGCCATGAAGTCGTCGCTGTGACCAGCGCGGATGCTGCTGCTGCGGATCTTGTACTTGCGGTAGTGCTGCTTAGCGGGCAATCCGTCGATGAACACCACCTGGGAGGCCACGGCATCGCTGCCCTGGATGTGACTGATGTCGTACCCCTCGATCCGCCGGGGCGGGGTCGGCAACTCCAGCAGTTGCGCCAGATCCTCCGTGGCCAACGACTGCTTCTCCTGGCCTTGCTTGGCGCGGAGCAACTCAAACTCCGCATTGCGCTGAACCAGTTCGATCAGGTCGGCCTTCTGCTGGCGCTGGGGGCAGTGGATCTGCACCCGACGCTCCCGCTGTTCCGAGAGCCAGTCCTCCATCAGTTTCTGCTGGGGCAGAGCGTGCTGCACCAACAGCTCGGGGGGAACCTCAACGGAATCCACCTGGCTGTAGTGCTCTTCAATCACCCGTTGCAGGATCAGTCCAGGTTCCAGGCCTGAGGCGTCGGCGGTGTAGCCGAGACGTCCCACCAACTTCCCGGCGCGCATTTGAAACAGCTGAACGGCCGCCAACCGTTCATCAAAGGCAAGGGCCAGCACATCCCGACTCACGGAGGAATCCGGCAGGCTCATCTTCTGGTCGGCGGTGAGCTGATCCAGCCCCTGAAGTTGATCCCGGACCCGGGCCGCCGACTCGTAGTCCATCCGCTCGGCGTACCGCTCCATCTGCTCCTGAAGCAGCTGCTGCAGTTCATCACTGCGGCCTTGAAAGACCATCGCCACCTTGCGCAGGGTGCGGTGATAGTCCTCTGAGCTGATTTTTTCCTGGCAGACCCCCGGACAGCGGCCAATGCTGTAGTTGAGGCAGGTCCGGTCGGGATACATCGGACGTGGTCGTTGGCGCAGCGGAAACACCCGCTTCACCAGGAACAGGGTGCGGCGCAGCAGGCCGACATCGACATAGGGCCCGTAAAAGCGATCAAGGGGACTGCGGAAGCGGCGGCGACGGGTGATGAAAATCCGTGGGTAGGCCTCACTCCAGGTGATGCAGAGGTACGGATATTTCTTGTCGTCCTTCAGCAACACGTTGAAATGCGGCTGATGGTTCTTGATCAGGTTCGACTCGAGCACGAGGGCCTCCGCCTCGCTGTCGGTGACGATGAACTCGATCTCACAGACTTGGCGCGTCATCAGCCGGATCCGTGGTGACAGATCGTGGCGGCTGCGGAAATAGCTGCGCACGCGACTACGCAACGCCTTCGACTTGCCGACGTAGAGGATCCGGTCGTCGCCGTCTCGCATCAGATAGCAACCCGGCTCAGCGGGGATCTCCTTGAGGCGGCGTTCGAGACGCTCGGGCTGCGTCAGCAGCGGTGCACCGGAGGCGGCATCCACCAGGCCAGCTCAGCCGCCGTAATTCCAGCCGGTGCTGGCCAGGTTCAGGGCCTCGCCATCGGCAATCAGACGCGCCGTTTTGACTTCGCCGACAAAGACGGTGTGGTCACCGTGCTTGATCGAACCCACGAGCTCGCACTCCACACCACCGACGGCATCGGTGAGAAGGGGAAGGCCAAGCTCACCTTCTTCGAAGGGTGCCGCTTCAAAGCGACCACCGAGCGCCTTCTGGGGCTTGAAAAACACCGCCGCCAGGTCCTTTTGATCGGCCCGCAGCACATTGAGGGAAAACTTGCCGGTGGCCTCGATGATGGCGTGGCTGCTGCTGTCTGCCCGAACGCCCATCACAACCAACGGTGGTTCGAACGATCCCTGGGTCACCCAGCTGGCGGTGAAACCGTTGACCTCATCGCCGTTGCGCACGCCGCAGATGAAGAGACCGTGGGGGATCTTGCGAAGCAGGACCTTCTTGGCGTCAGCGTCGAGGCTCATGGCACGAATGCGTTGGTTGAAATCTAAACAGCGATCCACTGCATAGGATCCGCCCATCGCTGATTCCCGATGCGGGCGCTCTACCCCGGCAGTTTCGACCCTCTCACCAACGGTCATATGGACCTGATCGAGCGGGCGGTGAGCCTGTTTGGCGAGGTGGTCGTTGCGGTGCTCAGCAATCCGAGCAAACGGCCTGCATTCAGTGTCGAGGAACGGATCGAACAGATCCGCACGGCGACGCGCCATCTCTCCGGAGTTGAGGTGATCAGTTTCGATGGCCTCACGGTGAACTGTGCCGTCACCCATCGCGCCGACCTGATCCTGAGGGGCTTGCGAGCGATGAGTGACTTTGAATACGAACTGCAGATCGCCCACACCAATCGCTCGTTAGCGGACGATCTGGAGACGGTGTTCATGGCCACCACGGCACGCCACAGCTTTCTCAGCAGCTCCGTGGTGAAGGAAGTGGCCCGCTTTGGCGGATCAATCGACCACATGGTCCCTCCAGAGGTGGCGAAGGACCTCAACAGGCTCTTTAATTCGGCTTTCCACGCCAGCTGAGATGAACGACGTCCGGTTCTCCGTTCTCGATCAACTCGATCAGTTGGAGGAAGTTGTGCTGGAGGGCAGTCGGATGCCCTTCACCGGCGGACGTCTGGTCAACGAAACCGATGCCGTTGAACTACTGGATGCCGTCCGCGAGGAATTGCCCAAGGAGCTGGAGCGGGCGGTCAAATTGCTGGACCGCCGCGACGAGTTCATCAACACCGCCCGCAGGAACGCCGAAGAGATCGTTGAGCAGGCCCAGCGTCAGCGCGAGCAGCTGGTGAACAACGCCGCTATTCGCCAGGAAGCGGAACGGCAAGTGAATGAGATGCGTGAGCAGGCCCGCCAGCAGTGTGAGCAGCTCCTGCAGAAAACGCGGGAGCAGGGGGCGAAGTTGGAACAGGAGATGCAAAGCAAGCTGGCCCAGTTGGAGCAGCAGTTCGCCTCACGCCGCCAGCAGCTGGAGCAGGAAGGCCTGGAGCGTCGCCAACAACTGGATCAGGAGGCGATTGAGCTGAAGCGTCAACACGCTGAGCGACTCGAAGCCAGCCGCCAACAGGCCCAACAGCAAATCCAAAAGATCGAGGCCAACGCGGCGGAACTCAAGCGCCAACACGCTGAGCAACATGAAGCCAACCGGCAGCATGCACTGCAGGATCTGGAGACGATTCGCCGTGAAGCCTTGAGGCTTCAGAAGGAAGCCCGGGACGAGGCCGAGCGGATTCACAGCGATGCGCTGCAGTTCCGCCAGCAGACCCAACAGCAATGCGAGTCTCTGATCCAACGCAGCCGCCAGGAGGCCGCCGGAGTTCAGGACGGCGCCAACCGTTACGCCGAACAGACGCTGGGTGAGCTGGAAGTGCGCCTCAAGGAAATGGCCCAGGTGGTGATGGCCGGCCGTCAGGAGCTCTCCAAGATTCAGACGATCCGCTCAGCGACCCCTTCCGCCAACGCTGCCGACGACGCCAAAACAGTGCCGTTCAGTCGGGCCCACCGGGCAGCGTCCCGGCTGCGGTCCATGCGGGGCAACGGCTAATCCGCTGGCTGGCCAGCAGGATCTGGCCCATCACGGAGTTGGGTGCGTAGGACCCGTTAGCAATCATGCTCACGTAACGCGGTCCATCGGCGGTCTCAAGAATGCCCGAGATCGAACGAACACCACTGAGGGTGCCGGTTTTGCCCCAGAAGCGACCCTGAAGCGAGCTGCCGCGGAAATAGTTGCGCAGCGTTCCCCTCTGGCCAGCAATCGCCATCGAGGCCTGGTAGTAGGCCGCCAGGGGGTGTTGCGCCATGCGCCAAAGCAGCACGGACAATGAACGGCTGGTGAGACGGTTGCCCCGTGAAAGTCCACTGCCATCCCGCAGCCGAAGTCCCGTCATCGGGACCCCCTGGGCTTGCAACCAGCGGGTGGTGGCGACGGATGCACGATTCACATCCCACACATCGGCCGCCTCCCGCATCAGCACCTCAGCGGTGAAGTTATGGCTCTCCGTGTTGGCCAAGCTGAGCAAGGCGTGCATGGGCGCAGAATCCTCGCTGTACAACACCACACTCGCTCCCCTACTCCGCGCAAGGGTCGCTTCCCGAGTCTGCTGATCAACCATCTGAAGATGGATCTGACCTCCCTGCTGGCGGACTGTGGAGTTGAGGATGCGCTGCAGCCGTGCCGCTGGATCCATCACCGCCATGTGCAGAGCATTGCTGGTGAGGGCGAGACGGGTGATCGGTGCGCCATAGGCGTAGGACCGATCTGCAGGATCCCAATCGGCTGGCCACCAGCGCTGACGCGGTTCTTCCCGAACCATCAGCTGAACAGGTGTTGCGGCGAGGCTGGTGGTGCTGCGGGAGCCCCCCTGGCCGAGAGCCACCATGGCGAACTTCTGGATCTCGGCAATGCTGAGGTCGGGATCGCCTTCCCCCACGATCTCCAGTGATCCATCGGGGTGACGCAACAGCTGCGTCTTCAAACGGAAGTCGGGACCGAGGCGATCCAGGGCAAAGGCCGTGCTGACCAGTTTCTGATTCGATGCAGGAATCCGGGGGACCCCCCCGTTCAGATCAGCCAGCAGCTGTCCCCGTTGATCGAGAACGCTGACGCTCCAGAGCCGCTCTTCCGTCCCCACCGCTGATGCCAAGGCCGTCTGCAGAGCAGGGCAAAGCGCACCGCCGCTGAGCATGGCCTGGCCCTGACGCTGGACCACAGGAGGTGGTGCCAACAGTGGAGGCGCGGCCCTGAGGGGCAACTGGGGCGCCAGCACCAGCAGGGAGACCAGGGCAGAGCGAATCACAGAGGCATGACTCCACTTACAACACCGTTCAAGCGGTAAAGGCGTCCTTCCAGCTCAACGGGAACTCCCACCTTGAGCTTGGTGCCACCGATCACAACGCCGGAGGGTTTGATCTCAGCTTGGGCCTCCATCACAAAACGGGCATGCCGGGGCAGGTCTGTGCTGGGGGCATCCGCGATCACCACCGAGCCATCGGGCTGCACCGCCGTCAGAGGGTTGGTGAGGTCAACCACCGACACCAGGGTCACCCGACCTGCCGGTTGATTGCGGATCACGATGTTGAGGGCCGCTTCCTCCCGGGCTGAATTCAACAGCTGCTCAGGATCAGCGCTGTAGAGGCGATGCACATCAACGCTGACCTGCACAGGCTTAACGGCACCCGTGGCCTTGGCGACTGCATTGGAGAGCTTGGGGGACCAGATCACCCCAACCAGCGCTGCCAGAGCAACGACTCCGGCCACGGCATCGATGGGTGAAAGGGATCGCAGCCTGGGGAGCACTATCGATACGGAGCCTGGGCTCGAACCTTATAGAGAGTCTGAGCCTGGATCAAGCCAGGCGCGGCTCAATTGCGCAGACCATCAAGGAAGCGGTCGACACCGGAAAGCTGTTGCTTGATGCTGTCAGGATCTTCACCGGCCAGAAGCGCAGCTGTGGTATCCGGATCCGGACGTTCGGGAAGCACCTCAAGTTGCCTGTAACCATCGGGATCCTGGCGATAGAGACGCCAGTCATCGGGGAAGCAGCGCATCAGTGCTCCTCCCTCCAGGGGCTGAAGCCAATAGGCCTGCTGCCAGCTGGCCACGAAACCCTTACGGCGCTCGCGGGCCACGCTCCCGATGCCAACGGCGGCATCTTCAAGACGACCATTCAGCATCAAAACCACTCCAGCGTGGTTCTCACACAACGCCTGGAACTCCTCGTAATCGGCAGGGGACGGGTTCACCGCAAGCAGCAGGCGGGTGTCGGGAGAGTCGCTCTCCGCACGTTTGAGCTGATTGAAATCGAAGATCACCTCCTTGAGGTCTTCCGCATCACGCCTGGCCAGGGCGGCAGCACCGGCATCGGGCCAAACCATCAACAGCTGCTGACCGGCGGCGATCAGCGCGCGGGCCAGACGCACCGCCACCGGGAGCAGGCGAAGGCCCTCAAAGCGCAGGCTTGCGGCCCAGCGTTGACCGTCGCCGGATCCAACGGCCGCCAGGGCGGCTTGCAGCATGGCCTCCTCGGCCGCGAGCAGATCCGCGGGTAGATCGAGACAAGGAGCGTTGGATTGAGTCATCGCCAAAGCATGTCAGGGAAATGCCTCCAGCACGGATGCAAAACGGCCGGGAACGGCGTCGAGATCCTGGTCCGATAGCCAGGGGCCAAGGGTCAGCCGCAGGCCCGACTGGCGTGCAGGCCCGGGAATTCCCATGGCCGTGAGCACAACACTGTCAGCACTGCTGCCACTGCTGCAGGCACTGCCACTGCTGCAGGCCACTCCCGCCGCTGCGAGCCGTCGCACGAGATCGCGTCCTTGTAGGGGCTGACCATCGGCGGAGTTTGCTAGCAGCGCGATGTGATGAGGCAGACGCTGATCGAGTGGAGGGCCGCAGAGCTGAAGCTGGGGCAGATCGAGTAAGCGTTCGAGCAGTTGATCCCGTTGACGACGGATCTGCGGCGAGCAGCCGGGGGGGACGGGTTGGCTGACGGGGTCAAAGCTGGGGAGGGCCATCAGGGCTTCGGCCATGCCGCTGACCAAAGCAACGGGTTCGGTGCCGGAGCGCAGGCCGTGTTCCTGGCCGCCACCGCCCTGGAGGGGCGAAAGCGCCACACCAGGGCCACGAATCAGCAGACCCACACCCCGGGGACCACGGAACTTGTGGGCCGAGAGGGTCAGCAGATCAACCCCAAGCCGCTCGAAAGAGAAGCAACCCTGCGGCACCAGTTGCGTGGCATCGCTGTGGATCACGATGTCGCGCTGGCGGCAGGCCCTTGCAATCTTGCTCACTGGTTGCAACGCACCCACCTCGCCCTGGGCTGCGATCAGGGAGACCAGCCGGGTTGGAGCGGACAACAGCCGATCGAGCTGATCGAGCCGCACAACGCCCTGGCCATCAACGGGCCATTCAGCGATGGTCCAGCCCAACGCTTCGAGTTGGTGTGCCGCAGCGACCACCGCCGGATGCTCCACCGCAGAGATCACCAACCGGCCAGGGACAAGACCGGTGGCACTGCCGAGCAGGGCGAGGTGAACGGATTCCGTCGCCCCTGAAGTGACGATCAACTGATCAGGAGTGACAGCAAAGCGCTCGGCAATGCGCCAGCGAGCCCGCTCGAGGGCTTCCGCAGCTGCCAACCCTGCCCCATGGAGGCTGCTGGGGTTCGCCCAGGCTGTCTGCTGGAGCTGCTGCATCGCCGCGATCACCGTCGGCAGGGGCGGTGTCGTGGCAGCAGCATCCAGATAGAGCTCAGGGCGTTCCACGCTCAAACCGCGCCTTGGTGCGCTGCTCCAGGGACTCACTGGCGAGATTGAGCATCGAGTCGAGGGAGGTGCTGCTGAGGAAGGCCTGCACCTTTTGCTGCGCCTCATCGCGGAGACAGCGGTCGGGGCGTTGACACTGGTCAGCGCAATCCTTTGCGCAATCGAAGTCGGCTGCGGCCGTCTCCGCAGGTGAAGCGGCAGTGGCTTCGCTGATCGACGCCGTCAAGGAACCTGCCGGCACCAAATCGGGTGTCAGCACCCCGTCAAACACCGATTCAGCGGGTCCAGTCATCAGCACGGAACCGGTGCGATCGCGCCACTCAATCATTAACGGACCACCGGGCAGAAGCACCTCGGCGCAGTCATCGGCGAGGTCCAACAACACCGCCGCCACCAAGGTGGCGCAGGCACCGGTGCCACAGGCCAGGGTCGGGCCTGCGCCCCGTTCCCAGACCCGGATCTCCAGCCGCTCACGGCTGTGCACCTGGAGGAAATGAACGTTGGTCTTGGCCGGGAAGGCCGGATGCACTTCCAGAGCAGCACCCCAGGCATCAAAGGGAATGCTGGCGAGGTCGTCGACGGGCACCACCACATGAGGATTGCCCATGCCAACGGCCGCCACCTTCAGCTGCTCGCCCTCCAGAAGCAACACCCCCTGCGGCAGACCCTCTTCGGGCATCAGGGTTGTGGGGATGCCCTCGGAGGTGAGGAAGGGCGGGCCCATGTCCACCCGCAACTGGCCATCGGCCATCAGTTCAGGCCGGATCATTCCCGCCAGGGTTTCGATGTCCCAACGGCGGCCGGGGCCATCACCGTCGGTGTCGGCGAGGTAGCGGGCCAGGCAGCGAATGCCGTTGCCACACATTTCGGCCTCACTGCCATCGGCATTGAGAATCCGCATCCGCAGTTCTCCCTCCGCCTGAGGGGGCAGCGCCAGGATCAGGCCATCGCCGCCCACGCCGAAGCGCCGATCACAGATGCGCCTCACCCAGGCGGGATCGGGATTACTGATGGCATCTGGCAGTTGTCCCTGCCGGCCTTCAACGATCAGGAAGTCGTTGCCAAGTCCCTGATATTTGCTGAACTGCAGCATACGTGGCCGGTATCGCCCCCGAATCCTATGGAGACATCTCCACTCGATCCAAGCCTTCCGGGGGTTCGGTTGCTGCAGAGCTGGATCCGTGAACAGCTTCCCCTCAGCATTGCGGTGGTGGGAGAAGGGACCATCGAGGGCCGTCTGATCTGGCAGGACCCTGAATTTCTGGCCATCGAACGTGCGGGCAGCAGCCGGCCCGTGTTGATCAACCGTCGTCAGATCAGCGTGATCCGCTCCCTCGGCTGAACACCAGGCATGTGGCACGATCGCAACCTTGCCGAGCGCTGGTTCCGTGAACGCTGACAACCCTGCCGTCGACGCCAGTGCCCAGAGCGGTCGTTATGACCCCGCTGCGCTCGAGCAGCGCTGGCAGGAGAGCTGGAAGGCGGATGGGGTGGACAGCACCGAAGAAAGCAGTGAGAAGCCTTGCTTCTTTGCTCTGTCGATGTTCCCGTACCCCTCGGGAAGCCTGCACATGGGCCATGTGCGCAACTACGTGATCACCGATGTGATCGCCCGGGTTCAACGAATGCGGGGCCATGCCGTTCTTCATCCGATGGGCTGGGATGCCTTCGGACTCCCCGCGGAAAACGCGGCGATCGAACGCAATGTTGATCCCGGCGAGTGGACCGACCGCAACATCGATCAGATGCGGGCGCAGCTGGATCGGCTTGGCTTGTCGATCGACTGGAGCCGCGAGCAGGCGACCTGCCACAGCGACTACTACCGCTGGACCCAGTGGCTTTTCCTGGAACTCCTTGAAGGGGGGCTGGCCTATCGCAAGAACGCCACCGTCAACTGGGATCCCATTGACCAGACCGTGCTGGCCAATGAACAGGTGGACGGTGACGGCCGCTCCTGGCGTTCCGGCGCCCTGGTGGAACAACGCCAGCTGAACCAATGGTTCCTGCGCATCACCGACTACGCCGAACCGTTGCTTAACGACCTGGATGCCCTCAAGGGCTGGCCGGAACGGGTGCGCACCATGCAGGCCAACTGGATCGGCCGCTCCGAAGGCGCGGAAATCAGCTTCACCGTTGATGGTGCAGAGGATCAGACGATCACCGTGTTCACCACCCGTCCCGACACGCTCGCTGGAGCGAGCTATGTGGTGCTGGCACCGGAAAACGAGCTGGTCGACAGCCTCACCAGCGCTGAACAAAAAGACACGGTGGAGGCCTTCCGCAAGGAGGTGGCTCGACTCAGCACGATCGAACGGACCAGTGATGACCGGCCCAAACGGGGGGTGCCCATCGGCAGTCACGTGATCAACCCCCTGACGGGAGCGGTGCTGCCGGTGTGGATCGCCGACTATGTGCTGGCCGAGTACGGCACCGGCGCCGTGATGGGCGTTCCGGCCCACGACCAGCGCGACATTGCTTTTGCCCAGTCGAATGGACTTCCGATCCAGCAGGTGATTGACGCCGAGGGAGCTGCTGAAGCCATCGCTGCAGGCCAGGCCTGGACGGATGCCGGAACACTGATCAACTCAGGTGCTTTCGATGGCACCGCCTCCACCGAGGCCAAGGGCGCCATCACCGGCCACGGCGCCGAGCAGGGTTGGGCCCGCAGCAAGGTCACCTATCGCCTGCGCGATTGGCTGATCTCGCGCCAGCGCTACTGGGGCTGCCCGATTCCCATCATCCACTGCGATGACTGCGGTGCTGTACCTGTGCCGCGCGAAGAGCTGCCGGTGGAACTGCCTCGGGGCATTGATCTCTCCGGCAAGGGCGGTTCGCCCCTGAGCCAACAGAGCGACTGGGTCAATGTGGCCTGCCCCTGCTGTGGCAAGCCGGCCAAGCGGGAAACCGACACCATGGACACCTTCATGTGTTCCTCCTGGTATTTCCTGCGGTTTGCAGATCCCCACAACACCGAGAAACCCTTCAGCAAGGAAGCGGTAAACCGCTGGTTGCCGGTGAAGCAATACGTGGGCGGCATTGAACACGCGATCCTGCATCTGCTCTATGCGCGCTTCTTCACCAAGGCACTGAAGGATCGCGGTCTGATCGACATCAACGAACCGTTTGAAAGGCTCCTCACCCAGGGCATGGTGCAGGGCATCACCTACCGCAATGCGACCACCGGCAAGTACATCGCTCCAGCGGATGTGGCAGATCCGGAGGATCCTCGCGACCCCAACACCGGCGACAAGCTCGAAGTGTTGTTCGAGAAGATGTCGAAATCGAAGTACAACGGCGTCGACCCCGCGGCGGTGATTGATCGCTACGGCGCAGACACGGCCCGGATGTTCATCCTGTTCAAGGCACCGCCGGAGAAGGATCTGGAATGGGATGACGCCGATGTGGAAGGCCAGTTCCGCTTCCTGCAACGGCTCTGGCGCCTTGTTGAGGCGGGTGCTGGCCGCATCGACTCACTCGAGCCGCTGCAACGGCCAGCCGATTTGACCGATGCCGATAGCGGCGTACGCCGGGCGCTACACCTGGCCATCGAAGCCGTCAGCGAGGATCTCAGTGACGAGATTCAGCTGAACACGGCGATCTCCGAGTTGATGAAACTCTCCAATGCCATCAGCTCCACGGGCATCGATGCCCTCAGTGCTCCTGTGCTCCAGGAGGCTCTCTCGGGACTGGTTCGCCTGCTAGCTCCCTTCGCGCCGCATCTGGCAGAGGAGTTCTGGAGCCGTCTGGGGGGAAGCGGCAGCGTGCACCGTGAAAGCTGGCCGGTGCTGGATCCAACGGCTTTGGTGCAAGACAGCGTTGAAGTGGTGATCCAGGTGAAGGGCAAGGTGCGGGGCAAACTGCAGGTTCCGGCCTCCGCCGGCAAGGAGGAGCTGGAACGGCTGGCCCTGGCCAGTGACGTGGCCGAAAAGTGGTTAGAGGGCGCCACCCCCCGGCGGGTGATTGTTGTCCCCGGAAAACTTGTAAACCTGGTGCCCTGATCCCAGACGGGATCAGCCTTTGCTGAAGCGCATCGAGGCGGGCTGGCTCCAGTCGCCCTGGGCACTGAAACCACGCTGGTTGCCGGTGAGGTGACGCAGGATCCAGAAGATGGATTCGTCGGTGCCATCCCCGAGGGCCAGGCGGATCTCATCGGCGGAACGGGCCACACCGTCGGCCAGGATCGCCTCCACACGGCCTTGCAGGCCAAGAATCGCCGCCGCCGCCTTCTTGCCGGCTTCAACGCCGGGCTGGTGGTAGGCGTTGATGTTCACAAGTTCGCCATAGAGACCGACGGCGCGCTCGAACAGAGCGATCAATGCACCGAGACGGCGTGAATCAAAGCGGCGCATGCTGATCGTCATGCTCTGGCGCCCACCCTCGGTGAGGGCTGAGCGGGTGCCCTGCAGGAAACCATCGAGGAAGTCGCCAGGGCATTCCCCGTCAATCGTGGGGATATCGCTCGCGTCCTCGAGCACCTCGATGAACGTTGCGAAGAAGTTGTCGACACCATCGCGCAGTTGCTGCACATAGGCGTGCTGGTCGGTAGAGCCTTTGTTGCCGTAAACAGCGATGCCCTGGTGAACGACCTCACCGTTGCGATCCAGGCGCTTGCCCAGGGATTCCATCACCAGCTGCTGGAGGTAGCGGCTGAACACCTCCAGGCGATCGCGGTATGGCAGAACAACCATGTCACGCTGACCTCGCCCCCCACCGGCCACATACCAGGACGCGGCCATCAGGGCCGCTGGATTGCGGCGTAGATCCGCTGCGCGGGTGGCGGCATCCATCTGAGATGCGCCGGTGAGGAAGTCGCGGATGTCGCTACCGATCAGGGCACCGGGCAGCAGACCAACGGCACTGGTGATGCTGGTGCGTCCCCCCACCCAATCGAACATGTCAAAGCGCTTGAGCCACCCCTCGGCCTGGGCCTGCTGATCCAGCTTGCTATCGAGCATCGTCACGGCAACGGCCTGACCGGCCCACTGGCCACCAGCGGCCACAAGGCGATGGCGGGCCTGCTCCAATCCGAGGTGGGGTTCAGGGGTGCCCCCCGACTTGCTCACCGTCACCACCAACGTGCGGTCAAGACGACCCTTCAATCCCGCCAGGACGTTGCTCATCCCGTCGGGGTCGACGTTGTCGAAGAAATGAAACGGGAGACCCTCGCCTGGGTTCTGCAGGGCCTTGATCATCAAGGCGGGGCCAAGACCACTGCCGCCGATGCCGATCCAGAGCACATCGGTGAAGGTTTCACCGTTGGGCGCCTTGATCGTTCCGTTGATCACATCGCGCCCGAAGGCTGCGATCAGATCGATTTCCCTGGAAATGTGCTGTTGCAGCTCTGAGGAGGGGGCGAGTTCGGGGGTGCGCAGCCAGTAGTGACCCACCTGGCGCTGCTCATCTGGGTTGGCGATTGCACCGGCTTCCAGCTCCTGCATTGCAGCGAAAGCCTTGTCCATCCGAGGCTGCAGAGCCTGCAGGTCTGCGGCGTTCACGTGCATCCGGCTGATGTCGAGCCAGACGCCCAGATCATCGTGATACCAGCCGAGGTCGCAGAAGCGTTGCCACTGAATATGAGCGTCGGAAGCGTTGAAATCCGGAAAGCTCATGCCTGGCGGACGATGCGGTCTTGCTGAACGTATCCAGAATCTGACGGGATGCCCACGCAAAAGGACACCCCGGCTAGTTTCATGTCACATTCCGCTGACCCCATTTCCAGCCCCCATGGCTGAGCAACTGCGATTGACCACTGGGCTACTGGCGATGGCAGCGAGCCTCTTCCTGGTCGGTCAGTGGTCACAGCCGGTGGCTGAGGTTGAGGATCAGTTGCCTGTGGTGGTGGAAGACAGGCTAGAGCCGACCGACTTCACCCCGGAAGAACTGAAGCTGCTCCAAAGGCGCTTCGGGGTGCACGGCCCCCAGACGCAGCTGGCCCAGCTGTTCACAAGCAGCGTCGATCAGCTCAAACCGCTGCGCTCATCAACCTTGAATCGCCTGCGGAAGCTGAAACCGGTGATCCTGCGCGAAGCAACGGCGCATCAGGTGAATCCGATGTTGATCACGGCCGTTCTCTTCGACGAGATCCAGCACTCCAAGCCAGGGGAGAGCCTCCCCTTCATCGCCCACTCCGGCCTGGTGAAGACCCATGGTCTCGCGCAGCTCGGCATTGCTGAGCTGATTCATCAGAAGCGACTTTCCGAGAAACCAACGCCGGAAGAAATCACCTGGGCCCGCAATCAATTGCTGGACCCCGAGATGAACATCACCTTGCTGGCGGCGAAGTTCCAACGGCTGAAGTTGGCCCTGGGCCTACCGGACAACTTGATGCTGCAAGCAAGTCGCTCGTATCTCGATGCCAAGGCGATCGCCACCCTCACCTACCTGCACAACGGAAAACTGGATTACCCGGCTCGGGTGCTGGGCTACATGCAGGACCCTGAACTGCACGGGTTGATTTACGGCGGTCATCAACCGAATCCAGACATCACTGTTTAAAAATCCACGGAGAGGAGTTGGCTTTTAGGGGAAGCCAATCCAATCGCTCATCTCCTCATCCCTCAGTTGAGTGAGTTCTGAGCATCCAGGCCTCCCCCATTTGGGGGAGGCAGAAGCCCCCTGGCTGTTGAAGAATCGATCCAACTCAGAAGATCGATGAAACAACTCCTGATACCGCTTGCGTTTGGCCTGCTGTTCCCAACCGCAGCATTGGCTCAGGTGGATGCCGAGGTGGCTGACCAGTGCAAAGACGCTAGGGATTTCTATGGCTGCGTCAGGGCCTTCACCGCTCCTCCCCAATCCAGAGCTGATCTCGGCCCTCTGGGTGGAGCCATGGGTCAGATGGCTGCAGGTCTGATCTCAGGACCAAGTTTCCGTAGCTCGCCTGCCATCGCCCCAACAGGCGTGATTCCGGTGGGTCTTGTGGAGGGAATCCTGCGCGGCGTCCTTCGCTGAACCGACGCAGGATGCAATCACTTATGGCAGCTCGCCCGGAACCGATCGGAGCGGCTGGTGGCGGCATGTTTGGTTTTGCGGCCGCTCACCCGCTTGCGCCAGAGCTTGAACGACGACGCTTTCATCTGTTGCCGCATCACAGCAATCACCTGCGGCTCGGAGAGTCCGAATTGAAATTCGATCGCCTCAAATGGAGTGCGGTCTTCCCAGGCCATTTCAATGATCCGATCGAGATCTTCGCTGGGGAGCGTTGTCAACGACGCACTGAACAGGATGCTGAACGCTAACGACGCCTCAGGTCACGCAGAGGTCCCCGAGGGCCGCGAGTCGCGTCTGCAGTTTCGACCAGTCAAAACTGCGTGGATCACCGCGTTCTCCGCCCAGATCCACATGGCGATGGGTGGTGATCGCCGCCGGCGGCAGATTGAAGGAGCGGATCCAACCGGACAACACCAAGGCCAACGCGTCGTATTGCTGGGTGGTGTAGCCCGAATGAGAGCCATAGGCATTCGCCCCTGACGGCGGGGTTTCCAGGCTCAGGTGCAAGGCAAAGTTGTTAACGGAGCCCTTGAGCTTCTTGTTGGTGATCGCCCACTCCCCCAGAAAGGCGGAGTAACCCGCGCCGTAGGCACGACTTAACGGGTCCACCAGATCAACAACGCGCCCGTCCTGGCCCACCAACGTGTGATAGCTCACCTGATCTTCATCCCGCGGGTGCGGCGTCATGAAGGTGTTCAAGGCGGAGCTCAGCGAATAGACGGTTTCGTGCAGCACCACCACCCGCGGCGTGGCATCAATCACGCGGCCGTAGGCGTCCTTGTCATAGCGATCACCAAAATTGGTGGGATCGATCTTCACGAAGGCCCGCCAGGAACTCGAGCGGGCTTCGAGCTGGTTCAAACGCGACCGCAAAGTGGTGTCCACACCCGAGCACTGGCGGGCCAGTGGCGACCGCCAGGAGCGCGACTTCGGCGGCAACGGCAACGATGAGGAGGGATTGTCTTCCCGTTGGCGACCGCGTTCCATCACCACAGGGGACAGCTCCCCTGGATCCATCAACACCCAGCCGGTCAGTCCCAGAGCCAAAGCCCCCGCTGCAGCAACGCTGATCGCGAGCGAACGGTTCTTATCAACGCGGTTCCAGACACCGCTCCAGCAACGGCTTAAACGATCTCGAACCATCGATCCCGCAACTGCCGTTGTTCCCTTGTGCACCCAGGATCCCAATCCAACACCCAATGGTCCACACCGGTGCCAGGGGAAAGCTGGGTCTCCTTAAGCAGGCTGCGTCGTGAATAGGTGACGCGCACACTCTCCTGCTTCTCAAGCAGAACTGAAAGGTCACCGCTGCGACGCACCCGGTAGCCATTAATCGCCAAAAGCTCATCACCCACCACAAGCCCAGCCCCTTGGCCGGGACTGTCCCGGCGCACCCTCTGAATCAAAGCGGCACCGTCAGCATCCTTGAGGGTGAGTCCGTGGTCGGGATGCTTGAGCGGCACAGGGTCCATGCGCAGCCCCAGGGCCTCCACGCAATCAAGGAGGGGAAGGGCCTCGGGCTGGTCCAGCCATTGATCCAGATCCGCCGCAAGATCGGCATCCCATCGAGCCAGGGCGGCCTTGATGTCATCACGGCTGTAGCCACGGGCCTGACGGCCGGGACCATGCCACAACTCCCGCAGGATCGCGGCCATGGAGTGGCCGCGCTGCCGCAGGCGGACATCCAGGCAGAAGGCCACTGCAGCACCAAGGCGGTAGTAGCTGATCTGGCTGTCCCGCGAAGCTGGCGTCGCCTTGTAAAGCTTGATCCACGCCTCACGGGCACTGGCCGCCAGCGACTGGATCGAACAGCCGGGTGACATCAGCACGCTGGACAGCTCCTCCCCCAAATCCTTGAGCAGGGTCGGCCGATCCGAACACCCCGCTAGCAGGGGCAGGCTGAGGTCGAAGTAGCTGGTGATTCCCTCGGCAAACCAGAGGCCTTCGGTGATCACCGCCTGCCCGTAGTCGTAAGGACGCAGCTCAACAGGACGCAGCCGCCGCACATTCCACTGATGCAGGTATTCATGGCCGATCAGCTGCAACAGCTGCCGGTAGCCCTTGGGCTTGGCAAGGGCCGCCCAACTGAACTGGAGCACAGCACTGTGATCGTGTTCTAGGCCGCCATAGCCCTGATCGAGCAGTTGCAGAACCAGCTGGTACCGATCCCCCGCCGGAGGTGGCGTTCCCAGCAAGCGACAGGTTGCACTGCAAACCTTCTCGATGTCGCTGATGAAGCTCGGCGGCCAACCCATCGGCGGCGTGCCGATTAGCAGCAGCTCATGGTTCTTGCCCTCCACTGTGAAGGGTTCCGCCTGAAAGGGCCCCGCATGCAGCGGGCTGTCCACGAGAGCATCGAAATCGGCAGCCACCCAGCCCTGAGCACTGGCCTCCAGCGGCAGATGCACACTCCAGTGCTGCGGAGCCGTGACGGCAACATGGTGCGGCGACCAGCGGCAGCCGTCGATCTCCATCGCCAAAGCGGCAAGGCAGAGCGATGCGAAATCGGGATCCAGCAACCCGGTGCGGACGGTCAGATCTCGGGCCTCAAGCTGATAGTTGAGCGTGAGCGGGCTGAGATCCGGCAGATCGCAGAGCCATTGGTGCGGCGCTATCCGACGTAGCGGGAGCTCCTCACCGTTGGCATGCAGCTGCAGGCTATGCAGGTGCTGGGCATGATCACGCACCGTGTACGACCCCGGCGTCCACACCGGCAGTCGGAAGATCTGGCGTTGGGTCTGCGGTGTCCACTGGATGGACACAGCGATGGTCTGGGTTTGGGGATGGCTCAGATCGAGCCGGATCTGAACCGGTTCGAACACGTCAGTGGGTCTGCAGAATCAGGTCGGCCGAACCCATGTCACCGAGGTGCACTTGGTCGATGGCATGGAGCAGGGCGTAGCGGCGGGTCACCCGCTGCAAGCGCTGTTCAAGTCCCGGCTGGCGGCTGATTCGCTGGATATCGCCATGCATCACGATCGTTCCGTTCTCTCGCTGGGTCCAGCCCAGGGGCATGGCAGAGCCCTGAAACGCCAGCACATCAACGGCGTGGGAGTCGTCCGCGAATCCCTGCAATTCGGTCGTTCGCTCCACCGTGAAGCCCTCATCACAAAGGGCCTGAACCAGACGCTCGAGGTCGGTGAAGACAGTCGGCAGGATGGAGAGATGGGACATAGACCGAACCCCGCTTTGACTGACCCTAGCCACGACAATCGAGCTGACCAGGCCCCGCTGCAGCTGGGGGTGATGGCATCCGGAAACGGCAGCAACTTCGAGGCCCTGGCCCAGGCGATTCAGGCGGGGAACCTCAACGCGCGGATCCAGAGGCTGGTGGTGAACAATCCGGGCTGTGGTGCCCAGCAGCGTGCGGAGCGTCTCGGCATTCCCGTATCGGTGCTCGACCATCGCCTGATCAAGGACCGGCGCGAGCTGGACGGCGAATTGGTGCGCCTGTTTCGTGCCGACCAGGTGGAGCTGGTGGTGATGGCGGGGTGGATGCGGATCGTCACCGATGTGTTGGTCAGCGGCTATTCCGAACGGCTGATCAACATTCACCCCTCATTGCTGCCCAGCTTCCGTGGCCTGGACGCCATCGGGCAGGCCCTGAAGGCCGGGGTGAAGATCACCGGCTGCACGGTGCACATCGTCACCGAGGAGCTGGATGCCGGACCGATCTTGGCCCAGGCCGCCGTTCCCGTCCTCGAAGAAGATGACCACGCCAGGCTCGCCAAACGCATTCAGGAGCAGGAACATCTGCTCCTGCCTAGGGCCCTGGCTGGCCTGAAGCCAACCTGGCGTCAGGGATAGAACGGCTGCAAAGGCAGCCCCGTCTGCGGGGCGAGACCCGCCATCAGGTTGAGGCACTGCACGCCCTGCCCGGCCTGGCCCTTGATCAGGTTGTCGATGGCACTCATCAACACCAGCTGGCCCGTGCGGTTGTCCACCTGAACCGACAGCAGGGCACGGTTCGTGTGGCGCGCCCACTTGGTGGCGGGGTAGGTGCCCACCGGCAGCACTTCAACACAGGGGTGGTGGCGGTAGATCGCATCCAGAACCGTGGTGCAATCCTCGGCGGTGAGTCCGGGGTCGCGCAGGCGGGCATAAACCGTGGAGAGCAGACCACGCACCATCGGCACCAGGTGTGGCGTGAACTGAAGCCGCACCTCCTGGCCAGCCACCTCCATCGCCATCTGCTCGATCTCAGAGGTGTGGCGATGGCCGATAACGCCGTAGGGCGCGATGGATTCCGAGGCCTCCGCCAGCAGCATCGCCTCCTTCGGCACCCGACCCCCGCCGGACGTGCCTGTCTTGGCATCAATGATGATGCCGCTCGCCTCGATCAGACCCTGCTTAAGGAACGGCAGCAGAGGCAGCAGGCTGGCGGTGGGGAAGCAACCGGGAGCTGCAACAAGCTTCGCGTCAGCGATGGCGGGGCCGTTCCATTCCGGCAGGCCGTAGACGGCACTGCTGCAGAGCTCAGCGTCCTGACGGTTGAGGGAGCCAGCCTCCTTGGCGTAAACCTTCAGCCACTGCTCCAGAGAGCGGTAGCGGAAGTCGGCGGAGAGATCCACCACCCGCACACCCCGCTCCAGCAGTTGTGGTGCCAACTGACAAGCCAGGCCGTTGGGGAGGCTCAGTACTGCGAAATCGGAGCAGGCCGCAATTCGATCCGGATCCGCCGATTCCACCGTTGGGTCGTCCGGCAGGGGCAGGAAGGAACAGACAGAGCTCCAGCGTTGACCAGCACTGCGTTCACCACCCAGAAAGCTGACGGAAAGTCCAGGGTGGCCCTGAAGCAGACGGATGGTCTGCAGGCCGCCGTAGCCGGAGGCGCCGATCACAGCAACCCGTCCGCCCTGCACCGTTGCCATCGCTTCAACCGCCGACTTTGTCTTGCCTGCCATTGAACCAATCAGCCAACGATCGATCGTACAGAGATCAATAATGAAGTCATCTCCCGGCGACCAGGCTCCTGAATCCCAGTTCCCTCGACCCAGCAAACGAACCCATCGCGTTCGATGCCATCAGCGACGCCCTTGCGGCGATCCGTAATGGGGAGTGCGTTGTCGTGGTGGACGACGAACAACGGGAGAACGAGGGGGATCTGATCTGCGCGGCCCAGTTCGCCACCCCGGAAGCAATCAACTTCATGGCCACCGAGGCACGGGGCCTGATCTGTCTCGCCATGGAGGGGCAGCGGCTGGACGAACTGGATCTGCCGCTGATGGTGGACCGCAACACCGATGCCAACGAAACGGCCTTCACCGTGAGCATCGATGCCGGCATCGAGCATGGGGTGACCACAGGCATCTCCGCCGAAGACCGCGCTGCCACGATTCAGGTGGCCCTTAATCCAGCCACACGGCCAGCGGAACTGCGCCGCCCCGGGCACATCTTTCCCCTGCGCGCCCGACCGGGCGGCGTGCTCAAACGGGCCGGTCACACCGAAGCCGCCGTGGATCTGGCTCAGCTGGCGGGCCTCAGCCCCTCCGGAGTGATCTGTGAAATCCAGAACAGCAATGGCTCCATGGCTCGCTTGCCGGAGCTGCGCAGCTACGCCGATCGCTGGGGGTTGAAGCTAATCAGCATTGCTGACCTGATCCGCTACCGGCTGGAGAACGAGCGCTTCGTCCGCCGCATGGCTCAGGCCCAGTTGCCCAGCCGCTTCGGCAGCTTTCAGGCGGTGGGATACCGCAACGAACTGGATGGCTCCGAACACGTTGCCCTGATCAAGGGCGAGCCCAATGCCCTGCGGGAACCCGTGCTGGTGCGCATGCATTCCGAATGCCTCACTGGGGATGCCTTCGGCTCACTGCGCTGCGACTGCCGGCCCCAGCTGGAGGCGGCCCTGCGCCAGATCGAGGCGGCAGGCGAGGGTGTGGTCGTCTACCTGCGCCAGGAAGGTCGGGGCATCGGCCTGATCAACAAACTGAAGGCCTACAGCCTCCAGGAAGCGGGGCTCGACACTGTTGAAGCCAATGAGCGGCTCGGCTTCCCGGCTGATCTGCGCAACTACGGCGTTGGCGCGCAGATCCTCTCCGACCTCGGCATCCACCGGCTGCGGCTGCTCACCAACAACCCTCGCAAGATCGCCGGCCTCGGCGGCTATGGCCTGCAGGTGGAGGAGCGGGTGCCGCTGGTGATGGACCCCGGCGCCCACAACGCCGACTATCTAGCAGCCAAGCGAGAGAAGCTCGGGCATCTGTTCGAATCTGAGAGTCCCTGCGTGGTGCTGGCCCTTGCGGTGAATGTGGGCCCGGAAAGCTGGCCCACCATTCGCCAGGAAGTGGAAGCCATCGCCCAACGCCAGGGCTTCAGCCTCGAGGCCCTGCATGAACCACGCCTATTAGCGCTTTGGGATCGACCGCAATTTGTCTGGAAGTTGATTCCCGACGGTGCTGATGCAGCCCCCCTTCTCAAGAACCTGGCGGCCCTAGCAGCGACCGAACGTGTGGGTCTGATGCGCGTTCCTACAGAACGGATGGCCCTGCACCCGCCCCAGACCCTCGAACGGGTGGAGTATCAACTCAATGAGTTGATCAACTTGGGCAGTGACGGACTGCTGGAAAACGGCCCGTCACTGCTGCACTGGACCCGGAGCTGATCAGCCTTCCTGGATCGTCACTTTGTTGATCTTGGAACCGTTGGCGAGCTTCAGCACCACATCCATGTTGCCGGTGTGACCGAACACGGTGTGCACACCATCGAGGTGGGGCTGGCCCTCATGGCAGATGTAGAACTGCGAGCCACCGGTGTTGCGACCGGCGTGGGCCATGGCCAGGGTGCCGGCCTGGTGCTTCTGCTGGTTGATCTCGCAATCGATCTGATAGCCGGGGCCTCCGGTACCAGCCATGCCGCGGGCGCCTTCACGGCTATTAGGGCATCCCCCCTGGGCCATGAAGCCGGGGATGACGCGGTGAAAGGAAAGACCGTCATAGAAGCCTTCCTTGGCCAGCTTCACGAAGTTGGCGACGGTGTTCGGGGCATCGGCTTCGAACAGCTCGAGCTCGATCAGGCCTACTTCAGTGTCCATCAAGGCCTTGGTCATGGTGGCGCGAGCAAAATTGGAGTGTAAAGAGACGCCGACCATGCCCGACCTCTCCCAAGCCCGCGTTGGTGTGATCGGCGGCAGTGGCCTCTATTCGATCCCCGGCTTGCGCCAAGTGGAGGAATGCACGGTCGATACCCCTTTCGGGGCAACGTCCGATCAACTGCGACTGGGTGAGCTCGAGGGGGTCGAGACCGTCTTCCTGGCCCGCCACGGCCGCCATCACCATCTGCTTCCCAGTGAAGTGCCCTACCGAGCCAACATCTGGGCCATGCGTTCACTGGGGGTGCGCTGGCTGATATCCCTCTCGGCGGTGGGATCGCTGCAGGGGGATCTACAACCGCGCGACATGGTCGTGCCCGATCAGTTCATTGACCGCACCCGTGATCGACCCGCCAGTTTCTTCGGCAATGGCTGCGTGGCCCACGTCAGTCTTGCGGACCCCTTCTGCCCCCAGTTGAGTGCCCTGCTGGCCGATGCCGCCGAGCAGGGGTTGCCGGAGGGTCGACGGCTGCACCGCGGTGGCACCTATCTCTGCATGGAGGGACCCGCCTTCTCCACCCGGGCCGAAAGCAAGCTCTACCGCTCCTGGGGCTGTTCGGTGATCGGGATGACCAATCACACCGAAGCCCGCCTAGCCCGAGAGGCAGAACTGGCCTATGCCTCTTTGAGCATGGTCACCGACTTCGATTGCTGGCACGAGGACCACGACGCCGTCTCGGTGGAGATGGTGATCGGCAATCTCCAGGCCAATGCCTCGGCCACCGAACCGATCCTGAGTGGATTGATGCAGCGGCTCAAGCACGAGCCCCCCGCCTCGCCAGCCCACACAGCCCTCGCCGATGCCCTGATCACGCCCAAGGATCAGGTGCCAGCGCAGACCCGCTCCAACCTCGATCTGTTCACCACCCCCTACTGGGGACCGTTCAATCAGGCTTCCGCCAGCTGAGCGGCGCAGGCGTCCAGGGCTGGACGCAGCTGTTGGTCGTGATGCTGCAGCAGAGCTTCAGCCTGATCCACCGACAACGCCGCAGCGGCCATCAGCAAGGCGAGTTTCACCGATCCGCCGGCGTCCTCCAGCAGTGTCAGCCCCCGCTCCCGCTCCACGCCAGCCAGATCACGCAGAATCCGCAATGAGCGGTCCACCAGCTTGCTGTTGCTGGCGGCCACATCCACCATCCGATTGCCATAGACCTTGCCCAGCTTCACCATCACGGCGGTGGAGAGGGTGTTCAACGCCAGTTTTGTGGCGGTTCCAGCCTTCATCCTTGTGGATCCCGTCAGCAACTCAGGGCCTGTGAGCAGGCGGATGTCGATGTCGCAGGGCAGAGGGGCCTGCTCCGTCGGAACGCAGGCCATAGCGATGGCAAGGGCGCCGATGTTTGTCGCGAACGCCAGTCCACCGCGCACATAGGGGGTGGTGCCACCGGCAGCGATGCCCACCAGGCAGTCCTTGGAGCAGAAGCCTCGCTCCTCGAGATCAGCGCGACCGGCGGCCTCAATGTCCTCAAGCCCCTCAGAACTGCGCAGCAGCGCTGCGGAGCCACCGGCGAGAACGCCTTGCACCTGCTGGGGATCACTGCAGAAGGTGGGGGGGCATTCCGCGGCGTCCAACACTCCAAGCCGTCCGGAGGTGCCAGCACCGAGATAAAAGAGGCGGCCACCGGCACGGAGGCGCTCGGCAACAGCATCAACCGCCTGGGCCAGGGCTGGGGCCACCGCGGCGACTGCTTCCTGAGGGCGACGATCCTCGTCTGCAAACAACTCAACCAGCGCCAGTGTGTCGAGTTGATCCAGGCGTGAACTGCGCTGGTTGCTCTGCTCGGTGAGCAGATGGCCGCGGTCGCTGGAGGGCTGCAGATCGGGGTCAAACACGGCCATGGCTCAGAGCAGCCCTTCCAGGCGCCGACGCAGCTCATCCAGTTCAGGATTCGACTCCGGTTCGGTCTCCAGCCCCTGGCGCGCCGGCTCCACGGCCTGCTGCCCAGCCATCGCGTCGTCAGAACCAGCGTCGTCTTGCCAATTGCTCACATCGCGGTTGCTCTGGGGCGGTGCCATGAACAGACGCTCCTCGTCATTGCTGGGCACAAAACCCGACTCGATCAGGCGAGCCTCGTAGCCGGCCTCACGGCAGAAGAGATCAACGTCTTCACGGTCGAGGGCCTCCACCGTGGGGACAGGAAAATCCTGGGCTTCCAGAAGACCGGCATAACGCTCGGCATCGTCGGGATTCTCAAACAACAGAACCACGGTCCGTCCGGAGATTTCAAGCGAGTGGATGCCTTCGCTATCCGTACCGGCATCAAAGAGCAGGACGTGGACGCGCATCGGGAACAACTGTCAGATCAACCGGACCGGAGTCTCACCCATCGTCAACCACCCTGCTCAGATTCGCTCGCCAGTTCCTGAAGCCGCCGGTACAGGGCCCGTTCCGCATCCCCCAGATCAGAGGGGATCACCACAACAATCTCCACCAGCTGGTCCCCGCGCTCGTCATCCAGCTGCAGCCCGCGCCCCCGCAGCCGCAGCAAACGTCCACTGGATGAGCCTGGAGGCACCTGCAGCGTCACGGGTCCATCCAGGGTCGGCACATCCACAGCGCAGCCCAGTGCCGCATCCGGCGGGAACAGCATCAGCTTGTACAACACCCGCAGACCGTCAATCCGCAGCCCATCGTCAGTCACAACCCGAAGCTGCAGGAAATGATCACGGCCACCGGGGGCAACGCCTTCAAGCCGCAAACGCCAGCCATCTCCTGCCAAGGGAGGTGTATTCAGCTCGATCATCGTGCCGTCATCGAGCGTCAGTTCCACCATGGTTCCCTGGAGCGCCTGATCCGGGGTGAGATGAACCACTGACTCGAGATCTTCCACAGCACGCACCGGCGGCGGTGGCGGCGGTGCCGACACTGGACTTCGGAAGGGTGGATCGGGCTCTTCCTCAACCTGAGCGGCCGATCGACCTGATCCGCCGCCGAAGATCACATCGAGGTAGTCCTCAAAATCAGGGAAGCCCTGGGCAAAAGGATCGGCGACATCCGCCCTGGATCCACCCCCCTGCTGCCAGGCCTGGCGCCGGCGGGGATCGCTGAGCACCGCATAGGCCTCATTGACCAACTTGAAGCGCTCCTCAGCAACGGGATCATTGCTGTTGAGATCGGGATGCCAGCGGCGTGCTTCCCGGCGAAAGGCCCGTTTGAGTTGCTGATCCGTGCAGTCGGAATCGACCCCCAGCAGAGACCAGTAATCAGGCTCAGCGGTAGATGTCATCGTCCCAAGGTGCAGGGTCACGACGGCTCAGACCACGGCCACGTTCACCCGGACGGCTGGGAGGACCCCAGGGGTCGTCGTCCCAGTCATCAGCAAACAGCTCATCTTTGAGCGAGCCCAGGGTGTTGCGAATGCCCTGAAGCGGACTGCCATCGGCCTGACGTTCCGCCGACAGACGACGGTTCAACCCGAACAACGCCTCCTCCAGACCACTCACGCAGAGATCAAGCTCCTGAAGGTCATCGTTGGCGAGGCAATCCTGCACGTCACGCATGGCCATTTCAACGGCCCGTTGCTGACGTTCAGCTCCATAGGGCCCCAGCTCGAGTGAGGCATCCCGCAGCCGCCGTTCCGCCTGGGCAAGCAAGGTCTGAGCCCTGTTGCGGCGCTCGATCTGGTTGCGTTTGCGCCTGTCCTCATCAGCCCTGGCTTCGGCTTCCGCCAACAGAGCGGTCACATCCTCCTCATTGAGGTTCGAGCCGCCCTGGATCGACACAGACTGCTTGCGGCCCGTGGTGCGGTCGGTGGCACTGACCTGCAGCAGGCCATTGGCATCGATATCAAAGGCCACCTGCACCTGGGGCACCCCCCGCGGGGCCGGTGGTATGCCGGAGAGACGGAAACGACCGAGGGATTTGTTGTCCGTCGCCATCTGGCGCTCCCCTTGCCAGACATGAATTTCCACGGACGACTGATTGGCTTCCGAAGTGCTGAACACATCGGACTGGCGAACCGGAATCGGGGTGTTGCGAGGGATCAGCACCTTCATCAGTCCACCGATCGTCTCCAGTCCGAGCGACAGCGGGGTGACGTCGTTCAGCAACAGATCCCTGAGTTCGCCCGTGAGGATCCCCGCCTGAACGGCAGCACCGATCGCCACCACCTCATCGGGATTCACCGATTGGCAGGGATCGATCGGCACCAGGGTGCGCACCAATTGCTGCACCATCGGCATCCGCGTGGCGCCACCCACCAGCACGACGTCATCGATGTCGTCGGCCGCCCAGCCGGAGTCGCGCAGGGCCGCTTGAACCGGACTCAGCAGACGATCCAGCAGATCGGGGCAGAGCCCTTCGAAGGTGGCGCGATCCAAGCGGGTTTCGATGTGCAGCGGACCCTCGCTGCCGGTGGCAATAAACGGCAGCGAAATTGGGGTGCTCAGCACGCCGGAGAGTTCCTGCTTCGCTTTTTCAGCGGCTTCCGTCAACCGCTGCAACGCCTGACGATCGCGCCGCAGATCAACCTTGTGCTCTGCTTCAAAAGCATCGGCGAGCCAGTTGACGATGCGCTGATCAAAGTCGTTACCGCCGAGTTGGGTGTCGCCGTTGGTCGCCTTGACGTCAAAAACCCCGTTGGCAATGCGCAGCAATGACACATCAAAAGTGCCTCCACCCAGGTCGAAGACGAGCACCCGCTTGACGGCGCTGCGATCAAATCCATAGGCCAGGGCAGCCGCCGTGGGCTCATTGAGGATGCGCTCCACCGAAATCCCGGCCAAGCGTCCGGCGTCGCGAGTGGCTTGTCGCTGCGCATCATTGAAATAGGCGGGGACGGTGACCACCGCGGCTTCCACCGGTTCACCCAGGTAGGTGGACGCATCATCGACAAGCTTGCGAATGATGCTGGCCACCAGTTCTTCAGGGGCGTACTCCCGCTCGGTCACCGGGCAGGGCACCCGGACCTGTCCCTGGTCATTGGCACGCACTGTGTAAGGCACAGACAAGCTGCTGTCCTCCAGTTCGTCCCAGTCACGACCAACGAACCGCTTCAGGTTGGAAAAGGTGTTGCGGGGGCTGAGCACCAGCTGGCGCCGGGCCAGTTGCCCCACCAGCAGTTCCTGATCTTTGGTGTATCCGACAACGGAAGGGGTGGTTCGTCCGCCCTCGGCATTGGCGATCACATGGGGACGACCTGCCTCCAGCACAGCGACAACCGAATTGGTGGTCCCCAGATCGATTCCGACGATCCGCCCCATATCCCTGAAAACTTGATCCCCACGCTAACGGCAGGTCCAAACCGGCTCCAGTCCCCCGCTTAAGCCGTTCTTAATGACCTCCAGCGGTTCGGGTCATACGTTGTAGGGGCGCGCCATTGGCTGCATGTCCGACCCGGACAGTCGTTACTTGCTCCGAAGCCGTCCACCTGCGGAAAAGTTGGTGGACAACAGTTTCAAAAACCTCGCCATCGCCATGGCTTCCGCCGTGGCGATCGTTCTCTTTTCCATTTTTGTTGTGGTTTTCCAGGGGAGCCTGGATTCCATGGCTCGCTATGGCTGGCAATTTCTGGTCACCTCGGACTGGAATCCGGTGGACGATCAGTACGGGGCCGGGGCTGCGATCTACGGCACCTTGATCACATCACTGCTGGCGTTGTTAATCGCGGTCCCCCTCGGGGTTGGCACAGCCATTTTCATCACCGAAAACATCATCCCCAAGCAGATCAGGGACGTGATCGGCCTGATGGTGGAACTGCTCGCGGCGATTCCATCGGTGGTGCTTGGCCTCTGGGCCATTTTTGTGATGGAACCGTTCATCAGGCCTGGGCTTGAACTTCTCTATCAGCTGTTCAATTGGTTCCCCCTGTTCAGCACTCCGCCGATGGGTCCTGGCACCATTCCTGCGGTGTTGATCCTGGTGGTGATGATCCTGCCGATCATCACGGCGATTTCCCGTGATTGCCTGAATCAGGTTCCACCGCAACTCCGCCAGGCGGCCTATGGGGTGGGCACAACCCGCTGGGGAGCCATCATCAATGTGATTCTCCCGGCAGCGATTTCCGGAATCATTGGTGGTGTGATGTTGGCCTTGGGCCGCGCCATGGGCGAGACCATGGCCGTGACGATGATCATCGGCAATTCCAACAACTTCAGCGTGTCGCTGCTGGCCCCCGGCAACACCATCGCGGCGATGTTGGCCAATCAATTTGGTGAGGCGGATGGCTCACAGGTGTCATCACTGATGTACGCAGCGTTCGTGCTGATTGTTCTCACCCTGTGCGTGAATATTTTTGCCCAGTGGATCGTGAAGCGTTTGAGCCTGAAGTACTGACATGACACAGACACTCACCCACAACCAAGCCGAGTCAGCATCTGACCTCAGCTACAAACCCCTTCAACGCAGAAACATCAGCAGCAGGGCACTCTCGTTTCTGGCAGCCCTGTTTGCCACGATTGCTGTCCTACCCCTGATCCTTGTGCTGGGTTACGTGCTCGTGCAGGGGGGGGGCAAGATCAGCCTGGCCCTGCTGACGCAACTCCCTCCTCCACCAGGCCTCGAAGACGGTGGCATCGCCAATGCAATCGTTGGAACGCTGGTGGTGACGGCCATCGCTGCACTGATCGCCGTTCCGGTGGGCGTCGGTGGCGGCGTTTTTCTGGCGGAATACTCCCATTCGGGATGGTTCGCTCAGTTCATCCGCTTCGGCACCAATGTGCTGGCCGGGGTGCCATCGATCATTGCTGGCGTTTTCATTTACGGCACGATCGTCACCAGTCGAATTCTGTTCGGGAACGCTTACAGCGCCGCGGCCGGAGGCATGGCACTGGCGGTGCTGATGCTTCCCACAGTGATCAAAACCACTGATGAAGGCCTGAAGCTGGTGCCCGACGATCTCCGGCGTGGTGCCCTCGGCGTGGGGGCATCCCGGTTTGTCACCGTTGTTCGAATCACCCTCCCTGCAGCAATAACCCCGATTGCCACAGGGGTTGTGCTTGGCATCGCCCGAGCAGCAGGGGAAACAGCTCCTTTGATCTTCACCGCTCTGTTCTCACCGTTCTGGTCGGATCTGCTCACGCCGGAAGGGATCTTCGCTCCAATCGCGACCCTCTCGGTGATGATCTACAACTTCGCGATCATGCCCTACGAATTTCACAACGAGCTGGCTTGGGCCGCATCGTTTGTGCTCGTGGTGATGATCCTGGCCCTGAACCTCTTCTCTCGCTGGCTGGCGCGATTTGCTGCCAAATAAACCGCTTCTTACTTAAAACAATGACGACTCTTCAACAGCCCCAAGCCACCGAGTCCTACAACACAGACATCGCCCTTGCCCTGCAGAACGTCACGATCAGCTACGGCAATTTCGAAGCTGTCAAAAACGTCTATTGCGAGATTCCCCGAGGCAAGGTGACAGCCTTCATCGGACCATCCGGCTGTGGAAAGTCAACGGTGCTTCGTTCATTGAATCGGATGAATGATCTGATCGAAGGCTGCTCACTGAAGGGAAGCATTCTGTTTGGGGGCGTTGACCTTTATGGGCCCAGGATTGATCCCGTGGAAGTGCGCCGCCGAATTGGGATGGTGTTCCAACAACCCAACCCATTCCCGAAGAGCATCTACGAGAACATCGCCTTCGGTGCTCGCATCAACGGCTACACGGGAGACATGGATGAACTTGTTGAGCGTTCCCTCCGCCAGGCGGCGGTTTGGGATGAGTGCAAAGACAAGCTGAATGAGAGCGGGTATTCGCTGTCCGGCGGACAGCAGCAGCGCCTCTGCATCGCCCGCACGATTGCGATTCAGCCGGAGGTCATCCTCATGGATGAGCCCTGTTCAGCCCTCGATCCCATCTCAACGTTGAAGATCGAGGAGACGATGCATGAGCTCAAGAAGAGCTTCACCATCGTGATCGTGACCCACAACATGCAGCAGGCCGTTCGCGTCAGCGACATGACCGCCTTCTACAACGCAGAGGCGGTTGAAGGCGGAACCGGAAAGGTGGGTTACCTCGTGGAATTCAACGACACAGACAAGATTTTCAACGCCCCCCAACAGCAGGCCACCCAGGACTACGTCGCTGGTCGTTTCGGCTGATCGTCTGTCATTCACCCCGGCCAAGACCATGGTTGACGTACAGACCTCAAATGGGCAAAAAAAATCCGGTCCTGAAGGACCGGAGAAGCGGAGAGCGAGGGATTCGAACCCTCGATAGAGTTGCCCCTATACAGCATTTCCAGTGCTGCGCCTTCGACCACTCGGCCAGCTCTCCACCGGCTAAATGGGGCAGGTGAGAATGTAGCAGGGCACTGCCAGCTGACCTTCATGCGTCCCAGCCACAGGATCACGATTCATTGGCGCCAGGAGGGTCGCACCATCACCCACGACGTCCCTGAAGGGGACTACATCCTGCGCAGCTTCGAAGAGCAGGGCGACCCGCTTCCCTTCTCGTGTAGGAACGGATGCTGCACTGAGTGCGCCGTTCGCGTGCAGAGCGGCAGCCTCGACCAGCGCGAAGCCATGGGTCTGTCACAGGAGCTGAGGGCTCAGGGCTACGGCCTTCTCTGCGTGGCCCGCGCCGTCGCCCCCCTGGAAGCTGAAACCCAGGATGAGGATGAGGTGTACGAGCTCCAGTTCGGACGCCACTTCGGCAAAGGGCGCGTCACCGCTCGCATTCCCCTCGAGGAGGAATGAGCATGCAGGAATCGATCTGCAGCCAGGCCGCCCGCGATGGCGGTCTCACCCCAGGCGATCTAGAGCGACTTGTCGCCGTGGCCCGCTCAGCGGCCGATGCCGGCGGCCAAGAACTGATGCGCCATTACGGACGCCTGTCGTCCATCGAAAGCAAAGGCCGCATCGGCGACCTGGTCACCAATGCCGACGTTGCGGCCGAGGGCATCGTCTTGAAGCTGCTGGCGGAGCAGACCCCTGAGATTGCTGTGCTGGCAGAGGAAAGCGGGGCAGCCGGACAGCAGGACGGCCTGAGGTGGTGTGTTGACCCCCTCGATGGGACAACGAACTTCGCCCACGGCTATCCCTTCTTTGCCACCTCGATCGGGCTCACCCTGGGCCAGAGACCGATTCTCGGGGCCATCGCTGTGCCCTTTCTCAAAGAGTTGTACTGGGGGGCACCGGGGATCGGAGCGTTCTGCAACGACAGCCGCCTACAGGTGAGCAGCTGCGCTCGGCTCGAGGACTCCCTGCTCGTGACCGGTTTCGCTTACGACCGGCACACCCGACTCGATAACAACTACGCCGAGTTCTGCTGGTTCACCCATCGCACCCACGGCGTGCGCCGTGGCGGGGCTGCAGCTGTGGATCTGGCCTTTGTGGCTGCTGGCCGCCAGGACGGCTACTGGGAACGGGGCCTATCGCCCTGGGATCTGGCAGCTGGAGTGGCGTTGGTGGATCTGGCCGGTGGAACCGTCACCGGATATGGCCATCGACCCTTCGACCTCTCCAGTGGTCGGGTCGTTGCCGCTGGCGCCAGCCTGCATGCGGCGATCATCGATGGTTTGTCTCAAGTGAAACCACTGCCTGGAGCCGCTTTCGGTGCGCCCGAGGTCACGGCCATGGGATCCTGAGGCGTGGCCGTGAGGATGTGAGATGGCGCTGCAACCTGCAGCTGGCGCAAAGGATCTGAATCCACGTCAGGTGGAGACCAACCGACAGCTGACGGAACGTCTGGCGTCGGTTTACCGCCTCTGGGGCTACAACGAGGTTTCGCCACCCCGGGTGGAACGCCTGGCCACCCTGATGGCCGGCGGTGCCATCGACAGTTCAGACATTGTTCGTCTGGTGGCGGATGACCCCCTCGGGCTGCGACCTGAGATGACTGCATCCATCGCCAGAGCCGCCTGCACCCGATTTGCAGATCGCCAGAGACCGCTGCGGCTCTGGGCCTCCGGGACGGTGTTTCGCACCCGTTCCGCCGATGAGGGGGGACAGTGCATCGAAGAAAACCTGCAGAGCGGCGTTGAACTGTTCGGCGTCAGTGGCAGTGAAGCGGAGATGGAACTGCTCAGCCTGTTGATGGCCTCCGTTCAGACCTTGGGGCTGCAGGCCAGTCAGAAGCCGAGGCTGCTGCTGGGCCACACCGCCCTGATGGATCTGGTGCTCCGTCCGTTCAGCGGCGCGCTGCGCGATCAGATCCGCACGGCACTGATCGATTTCGACCGATTGGCCATCGAGAGCTTCGATCTCGCCGACGCTGAGAAGAGCAGGCTGCTCTCCCTGATGGAATGCCGCGGCACCCCCGACCAGGTGCTGGCGCAGCTCACCAGTATCTGCGGGGAACAACCGGTTTTCGACGAGTTGCGTCGCCTCTGTGTCCATCTCGCCTCGGCTGCTCAAGCGCAGGCCGTGACCATCCAGCTCGACCCAACCTTCCAACCCCATTTCGAGCTGTACACCGGCCTGGTGTTCCAACTGGTCTGTGATGGCCGCAGTTCACCAGTGGTGATTGCCCGCGGCGGCCGCTACGACGATCTGGTGCGCCGTTGCGGCGCAACGGGTGACCGGGCCTTTGGCGCTGGATTCAGTCTGGCGATCGATCCGATCCGCGAACTGATTTCGGACTTGGATGCTGCCGAACAACAGCAGTCCGATGTTCTCGTTGCTTTTTCAACGGCCTCGAATCTGGAATCCGCCATGGAGCGCCAGCGCAGCTGGCATGAGCAGGGACGACCAGCAGTGATGGCCCTTGAAGCATTGGCGTCCAAGCAGGAGGCTGAACAGCAGGCGAAGGCCCAGGGTGATCTGGAGCTGGATTGGCTCGATCCTTAGGATCCCGTTGTTCAGCAGGACCTCCATGGCTCATTCCATCGTCACTGACGTTTGCGAGGGCATCGCTGACTGCGTTGATGCCTGCCCAGTGGCCTGTATTGACCAAGGCAAAGGAAAGAACAAAAAGGGAACCGACTTCTACTGGATCAATTTCGACACCTGCATCGATTGCGGCATTTGCCTGCAGGTGTGTCCCGTTGAAGGTGCCATCGTTGCCGAAGAGCGTCCTGACCTCCAGAAGTCGCCCTGAGCCAGAACAAGGTACGGAGACCCCTCTGAAACAGCCGTTGAGCCAGGGTGAAGCCTGTCTCTAGTGTCTGGTTTTTCGCAGCAAAGGAATGGCGGTCCTGGAGGAACAGGGTCAGATTCAGATCCACACCGAAAATATTTTCCCGATCATCAAGAAGGCCGTCTACTCCGGCCATGAGGTGTTTCTGCGGGAACTGGTCAGCAATGGCGTGGACGCCATCAGCAAGCGGCGGATGGCCGCCATGGCTGGCGATTGCAGCGAAGGGGACGACGGCGCCATCCGGATCACGGTGGATCGGGAAGCCAAGACCATCACCATCAGCGACAACGGCATCGGCATGACCGCCGATGAGGTGAAGCGCTACATCAATCAGGTGGCCTTCTCCAGTGCCGAGGATTTCCTGGAGAAGTACAAGCAGGAAAACGACGCCATCATTGGCCACTTCGGCCTGGGCTTCTATTCCAGCTTCATGGTGGCCGAGCGGGTGGAGCTGCTGACCCGTTCAGCCCGGCCCGACTCTGAAGCCGTGCGCTGGAGCTGTGATGGTTCCCCGAACTTCAGCCTCACTGCCGCCGAGAAAGAGCAGCCCGGCACAGACGTGATCCTTCATCTGATGGAGGACGAGCTCGAATATCTCGAACCGGCTCGGATCCGCACCCTGATCAACACCTACTGCGACTTCATGGCAGTACCGGTGCAGCTGGAAGGGGAAACCATCAACAAGATGGATGCCCCCTGGCGCAAAAGCGCCAGAGATCTGAGTGATCAGGACTACATCGATCTGTACCACTACCTGTATCCCTTCCAGGGCGACCCCCTGCTTTGGGTTCACCTCAACACCGACTATCCCTACAACCTTCAGGGCATTCTTTTCTTCCCCAAGCAAACCGGTCGTGCCGACTGGGAGAAGGGGGAAATCAAGCTGTACTGCAACCAGGTGTTCGTCAGCGATTCGATCAAGGAAGTCGTTCCCCGCTACCTGTTGCCCCTGAGGGGGGTGATCGATTCACCCGACATCCCCTTGAACGTGAGCCGCAGTGCTCTCCAGACCGACCGTCGCGTTCGCTCCATTGGCAACTTCGTCGCCAAGAAAGTTTCCGACCGGCTGCGGAACCTGAAAAAGGAGGATCCCAAGGGCTACGCCGAGGCTTGGGATGCCCTTGCACCCTTCGTGAAGATCGGCGCCATGGAAGACGAGAAGTTCGCCGAGCAAGTGTCGGAATTGATCCTGTTCGCCACCACCGCTGCTGCAGGGGAAGGGAACGACGCTGACCCGATCGCCTGCGATGGCCGTGCCTTCACCACCCTGGAGGGATACCGCAGCCGACTGGCCGCTGATCAGAACAAGCGCGTGCTCTACAGCACCGATGACGTTGCCCAGGCTGGAGCACTCAACCTCTGGACCTCCCAAGGCGCGGAGGTGCTGAAGCTGGAGACGGTGATCGACACCCAATTCATCCCGTGGCTGGAGCATCGCCATGAGGAACTCACCTTCCAACGTGTCGATTCTGAACTGGACGAGAGCCTGAAGGACAACGACGCCGAACTCGCCGATCAAGACGGCACCACGGAGTCCGACCGACTGCGAGACCTGATCAAGGCAGCTCTGGCCAACGACAAGGTGACCGTTCAGGTGCAGGCACTGAAAGCCGAAGGGGCACCGCCGGCGATGATCCTTTTGCCGGAACAAATGCGCCGGCTGAACGACATGGGCGCCTTGATGGACCAACGCCTGCCAGGTCTTCCGGAGCATCACGTTCTGCTGGTGAACCGTCGTCACCCCCTTGTGGAGGGGATGCTCAAGTTGCGTGCCGGGGGCGTGCTGGTGGGAGCGGCGGAAACGTCTCCAACCGCAAGCCTGGCCGAGGATGTGGCGTGCCATCTCTATGACATGGCACGGCTGGGCGTGGGGGGGCTGGAGCCCAATGAGCTGGCCGGATTCCAGACCCGCAGCGCTGAATTGATGGGTGCCCTGATGCAGAGAGGACTTTGAGCTGAAGACCTTTTGCTAAGTTGATTGTTTGGAACTGGTTTCTCAGCTCCAAACAACCTCTCAGTAGAAGGACATCGTCATGTCACGGGTGTGTCAGCTCACCGGTACTCGCGCCAACAACGGCATGGCCGTGAGCCATTCCCACATCCGCACCAAGAAGCTGCAGCAGGCCAACCTGCAGCAGCGTCGGCTCTGGTGGGCAGAAGGCAATCGCTGGGTGAAGCTGCGTGTCACCACGCGCGCTCTGAAAACCATCCAGAAGAAAGGCCTGGGCCCCTACGCCAAGTCTCTGGGCATTAACCTGGCCAAGATCTGAGATCTTGAACGGGTGAATCGGCGGGAATTACTAGTCAAGTCCGGCCTTTTCCTTACAGCCCTGACCCTTTCACCCTCGCGGGCTTCGGCCCTCGGGGGTGTTGTTTTGGAAACGGGAACGACCGTTCCCCATTTTGATCTGCCCGGATCCAGCCAGTCCGAACCCGACCGGAAGCGATGGAGCAGCCGTGATCTCCGCGGCCGTTGGCTGGCGGTTTATTTCTATCCAAGGGATTTCACCGGGGGATGCACAATCGAAGCCAGGGGCTTCGAAAGCCTCCACGCCGACTTCCTTCAGGCCGGGGGCGAGGTCATCGGCATCAGCGCTGACAGCGTTGACGACCATGAATCCTTCTGTGAAAGCGAGGGGTTGAGCTTCCCCCTGCTGTCCGATCCCGACGGAACCGTGAGCAAGGCCTACGGGTCCTGGATGGCGCCGTACTCGCTACGCCACACCTTCCTGATCGATCCCGAAGGGGTCTTGCGTGAGCGGTGGGTGGCGGTTCGACCCAACGGTCACGCCCGGGAGGTGCTGGATTCGTTGACGTCTTTTCAGAACAAAGCCACCGTTTGACAAAAAAGGCCTTTTGCTGAATGGTGGAACGAACGAAGTGTTGTTCAAATAAATGGTTGTGGGTCAGAGTTCGTTTGTAATCCTCTACCACCGCACTCCGTTCGACGAATCAAAAGACAAGAACGGGAAAAGAATATGGGTCGATCAGAAAAGCCCTAACGGAATTATTCCGACACTTCGCAATCTTTTTCGCAGCTGCGAAAAAGGAACCTGGATTGCCTGGAGACGCGTCGACGATCAGTCGAATGAGGGCACAGAACGGTTTGAGATGGACAACCCTTCGCCGTTTACTCTGTGCAGAATCCCCCTGGAAGATGAACAGATTTCCAGTTTTTATCACATCACCTCTAAAGAATGCTTCTGGCCGATTCTTCATACATTCCCAACTTACTTCAATGTCAACAATGCAAATTGGAAAATCTTTGAAGAAGTCAATAAGTGCTTTGCCATGGCGGCTTGTGCGGAAGCCGCTGAAGGCGCAACAGTTTGGGTGCATGACTACAACCTTTGGTTGGCTCCGGGATACATCCGAGCAGAACGTCCCGACCTAAAAATCGCCTTTTTCCATCACACTCCGTTTCCAGGAAATGATGTTTTCGCCATCCTTCCCTGGCGAGAACAGATTCTGGAAAGCCTGCTCTGTTGTGATGTCGTCGGCTTCCACATTCCCCGCTACACAGAAAATTTTGCCCGTGCCGCCATCACCCTGGTTGGCGCCAAACGTGGGCCCAAAGTCCCGGTGGATAAGAAATTCATTGAGGTCGGCACCGCCCTTTCGGAAGGCACGGTGACCAGTCACCTTGAGCACAACGGTCGCACCGTTCAGCTACTCAGCTCTCCGGTGGGCACCTCCCCAGATCTGATCCAGGAGTTGTGCTGGAGCCCGTCTGTTGAAAGCCATGGTGAATTGATCGTTCAAGACACCAAAAAAGGCCGAAAGCTGATCCTCTCCGCCAGTCGGGTGGATTACACCAAGGGGAACGAAGAGTTGCTGCTTGCCTTTGAACGTCTCTTGGAACGACGCAAGGATCTGCATGGGCAGGTGGTGCTGATGCTGGCCTGTGTGGCCGCTGCCAGTGGGATGAAGATCTACGAAGACACCCAACGCTCGATCGAAGAAATGGCCGGCCGAATCAATGGCCGCTTCAGCCAGATTGATTGGGTCCCCATCCGCTTTTCCACCCGCCGGATCCCCTACGACGAAATGATCGCCTGGTTCTGCCATGCCGATGTCTGCTGGATCACACCGCTGCGGGATGGACTGAATCTTGTAGCCAAGGAATATGCCGCTGCTCGACGCAACCGTGGCGGCGTTCTTGTTCTCTCGGAATTCACCGGAGCCTCGGTTGTGCTCGATGGCGCTGTGCTCACCAACCCGTATTCGAATCGCCGCATGGATGAGGCCATCGAATCGGCACTGGAAATGGATGAAGACGAACAACGCGACCGAATGAGCCGCATGACCGATGCCGTGGAGAGCTACACGGTTCGCGACTGGGCTGATGAACAGATCTCTGGTCTGTCCTCCTCGACCCCGCAATGAACATGCGCCGCTGGCTCGCAGGCGGCGCCTTGGCTCTGGTGATGGCCCTGGGAGCTCTGGTTGGATCAGCCGCTTTGCGAGCGGAGGAGGTGAGCATCCTCATGCCCTCGTCCTTCACCGACGCCAGTGCTGATCTGGTGAAGGCCTTCAACCGCGAGCATCGCGGGCGGATTCATCTCAAATTGATTCGAGGTCCGTTGAACACGGAATCGATTTCAGACCTGGCGATCAGCAGTCTTCTTCTTGGAGATGCGCCGTTCGACGCGCTGCTGATGGATGTCACCTGGCTGCCGAAATATGCCGCCGCCGGTTGGCTGGAACCGCTGGATCCCTGGTTTGATCCGGGCGATCAAGAACAGCTTGTGCAAGGGGCACGGCTCGGCAATGACTACGACGGACATCTCTACCGCTGGCCCCTGGTGGCCGATGTGGGGCTGCTCTACTGGCGCACGGATCTGATGGATCAGCCACCGACAACGCCCGACGCGCTGGTGGACATTGCTGGACAGCTGGTGCAAAGCCAAGCCGTTGCCAACGGTTTTGTCTGGCAGGGGCGTCAGTACGAAGGTCTGAGCTGCGACTTTCTTGAAGTGCTGCAGGGCTTCGGCGGTGACTGGATGGACACCACCACCAACACCATGGAGCTCGATACGCCTGCGGCGACGGCCGCGGCGGCATGGTTGAACAATCTGATTCGCAAAGGCGTCAGCCCTTACGCCGTGACCAATTACGCCGAAGCAGAGTCGCTTCAGGCCTTCAAAGCCGGGGATGCCGCTCTGATGCGCAACTGGCCTTACGCCTGGGCTGAACTGCAGAAGGACGACAGCAAGGTGAAAGGCAACGTCGGCATCAGCCTGATGGTGGCCCAACCGGGTGAACGTCCCGGAGCCACCCTTGGCAGCTGGGGGCTGAGCCTGATGCGGCAATCGCAGCACCAGGAGGCAGCGGTGGAAGCGATTCGCTATCTCACCAGCGAAGCCGCCCAGCGGGCGCGCTTTCTCAACAACGGCTACACCCCCATCCAGGCGGATCTGTTCAACGACTCGGAGATGCTGAAGGCCTCCCCCGTGCTGCCGGATCTGCTGATGGCCTTGAACCATGCGGTGGTTCGTCCGCCAACCCCGCTTTACGCCCAGCTGAGTGATGTGGTGCAGCGGGAACTCAATGGCTTATTCACCGATGCCGGGTCCGCCGATGAGGCCATGACCACCAGTCAGCAACGGAGTCAGACCCTGCTGCGTGCTGCGGGAGCCACGCCATGACCATGCTCCTGGCTGCTCCGGCGCTGCTGTTGATTGCGGTGGTCTTCGGCTGGCCGATGCTTCGCTACGCCTGGCTGAGCTTCCACGCTGATTCCGTTCTCACGGGCCTTGAACCGGTGGCCAATGGCGGGGCCAACTGGTTGCGACTGGCGGCTGATCAGCGCTTCTGGCTGGATGCCGGACAGACCGCGCGATTCGCCCTGATCTCCGTGGGTTTGGAGTTGCTGTTGGCCCTGGCCATTGCGCTGCTCCTGCATCAGCGCTGGCGTGGCAGAGGCGCCGTTCGTGCCCTGACCCTGCTGCCCTGGGCACTGCCCACAACGATGATGGCCCTGGGCTGGCGCTGGATCTTCAACACCCCCTATGGCCCGATCGAGGTGCTGGCACGAAGCCTTGGCCTCAACTCCCTGGATCTGTTGTCCACCCCATCGATCACCTGGCTGGTGACCGTGTTTGCTGATGTCTGGAAAACAACGCCCTTCATCACGCTGATTCTTCTGGCGGGGCTCCAGAGCATTCCCGAGGACCTCTACAGCGCCTTTCGTCTGGAAGGGGGAACGCCCCTTCAGGCCCTTCGCCGGGTCACCTTGCCGCTGTTGCTCCCCTACATCCTGCTGAGCCTTCTGTTCCGCTTGGCCCAGGCCTTCGGGGTGTTCGATCTGGTGCAGGTGCTTACCGGTGGTGGTCCCGCAGGCAGCACCGAAAGCATCGCCCTTTATGCCTACCTCAACGGCATGCGCTTCCTTGATTTCGGCTACAGCGCGACGGTGATGCTCGCAGGATTTCTGCTGCTCACCGCGCTGATCCTGGCTGGCACATTGCTGCTGAGGAGCTCCGGTCTGCTGAGGCCCCTGGACCGATGACGGATGAATCGATGACACGTGGATCAATGACACGACGCTCCCTCTGGATTGCACTGCTGTTGGTTTGGTCCCTGGGTCCGATGCTGTGGCAGCTGGTGAGTTCCTTCACCACCGCAGATGCCCTGGTCAATGACCAACTGAGCTTCTGGAGCCGTTGGACGCTCAACAACTACCGGGATCTGCTCAGCACCGATCCACCGTTCTGGCGTTACCTGTTCAACAGCAGCTTTGTGGCCTCCCTCACCACACTGCTCACCTTGATGCTCGCCATCCCAGCCGCCTACGGCATGGCCAAACTCCCGGATCGGTGGAAGGGAAGCCTCAGGGCCGCCGTGGTGGGAGCCGCCCTGTTTCCCTATGTGCTTCTGTTCCTAGCGCTGCTCGAACTGGCCCGCACCTTTGCGCTGGGCAACAACCTGATCGCCATCGCCATTCCCTACAGCGCTCTGTCGATGCCCCTGGCCCTGCTGCTGCTCACGGCAGCGTTTGAAGCCCTGCCCAACGATCTCGAAGACGCAGCAAAACTGGAGGGTCTGTCGTTGTGGCAACGGCTGCGTTGGGTGCTTCTCCCTTTGATTGCACCGGCCTCCGCCAGCACGGCAATCCTGGTTTTCCTGTTTGCCTGGAACGAATATCCCGTGGCCCTCACCTGGCTGAGCCGCAGCGATCTGCTCACATTGCCGGTGGCGATGGCACGAATTGCGGGATCATCGACCTATTCGGTCCCCTACGGCACCTACGCGGCAGCCACCGTGCTTGGTGCCATTCCTCTTTTGGTCCTGGTGTTGGTGTTCCAGCGCCAGATCGTCAGTGGACTCACCAACGGAGCCATCAAGGGATGACACTGCAACTTCGGGCCATCAACAAGCGCTTCGGCGAGCGTCAGGTTCTCAACGAGCTTTGTCTCGATGTGGCGAATGGCGAATGCGTCGCTCTGCTTGGGGCCAGTGGCTGTGGGAAAAGCACGGCCTTACGTCTGATTGCCGGACTCGATCACCCCGATCAAGGGTCGATTCGCATCAATGGTGCGGAGATGGTTGACGTGCCCGCTGAACGTCGCCGGGTGGGGATGGTGTTTCAAAGCTATGCCCTGTTCCCGCATCTGAATGTGTGGGAGAACCTCGAACTTGGGCTGCGAATGCGGGGCGGCACCGCCGGTGCCCGCGATGAACGGATCCGCAGCGTCCTGGAGGTGTTGCAGCTCAGCGGGCAGGCCCAGCAACGGCCCTCACAACTATCGGGCGGACAGCGCCAGCGCGTCGCCCTGGCCCGCGCCCTGTTGCGAGATCCCCTCGTTTACCTGCTCGATGAGCCGATGAGCAATCTGGATGCCCAGTTGCGCGAGGACCTGCGACCTCAATTGCGCCGTCTGATGATTGGCGGTGAACAGCCTGTGGTCTATGTCACCCATGACCAACAGGAGGCGATGGCGCTGGCAGATCGCATCGCTGTGATGCGCGAGGGATGCATCGAACAGATCGGAACGCCCCGTGAGCTGTACCTGCAACCGGCCAGCACCTTTGTCGCCCAGTTCATCGGCCGCCCGCAGATGAACCTGCTGCCAGCCAAGGACGGGGTGATCACGGGCATCCGACCTGACGACGTGCGGCTCGATCCCGATGGCTCGCCCTGCACGATCCTCAGCCGTGAATGGTTCGGAGCCAACCAAATGTTGCTGGTGCGCTGCGATCGCGGCGACCTGCGGCTGGTCTGCCCCGGAGAAACAGAAATTGAGGCTGAACCACGCGTCAGTTGGCCCAGCGCTTGCGAGCACCACTTTGATGCCGTCAGCGGCCTTCGGCTGCCATCCGATTGAGAAGCTCGCTGTGCGCTGACGCCTGGCGACGCAAGATTTCGGTCTGATCAGGATCCGCTGGACGATCCACTTCTGGCCGCCAAAGGCTCAACAGATCATCGACAGAGGGAAGGGACCGCAATGGCGTGCAAGGCACGTTGGCCATAGCCGCTGCTGCCTCCACCTTTGGGTCGTAGCTGAGGGCAGCCATGGGGCTGTTGGCCAGTCGGGCCAGGATCAGGGCATGCAAGCGCATCGGCAGCACGAGGCGCGCCCGCTGCACCAAGTCGGACACAGCCTCCAAGGACTGGGGCACCAGGGTTGAGCTGCGCGCTTTCAATCGCGCCGGCAGCAGACCTTGATCACTCAGGTGCTGAAGCAGCGGTGCGTCCTGGGTGTGATGGAACGCCAGCCAGATCACCGGCGCCGCCAAGTCGGCACTAAGCAGATCCAGAGCTTCCGTCAAGCGACGCCAGCCCAAGTGATCCAGCAAAGGTGTTGGACGCCAGCTGATCACGATGGCGTCTCCACCGAGCCAAGGGCGCGCCGGCATCTGCCAGACCGGATCGGCGGCCAGGACCATCGGCAGCTTTGGGGCCCAGCACTGGGCCCAATCAAAGGAGCGCTGATCCCTCCAACTCGCTGCTTTGCAGAAGGGCAAAACCATGCGAACCAATAGCCGACTGATCCGACGTTGCAAGGGTCCAAGGCCCTGCCCCCAAAGAACCACCTCAGCGCCACCGAGGCGGGCAACCACCATCAGCAGGAAGTAATAAACAAGGCTGCTGAAGCTGGTGCTGTCCTGCAGCAGGCTCCCGCCACCAAGTACGAGCACATCCGCCCGCAGGGCCGCACGAAGACAAAGCAGCAAGGAACGACGATTCACCGTCTGCGCCGACGGAGCCAAAGCCAGAACGGGTGCCGGATCGCGGGCGGTAATCAGCAGCTGCTGCGGCTGGGGAAGTGACGACAGCAGCACCTGAAGCAGTGCGTCGTCGCCAAGGTTGTGCTCTCCGTAGTAGCCGCAAAGCAGCAATACAGGCGCAGTGGGGCGGACCACGGACAGCAGCCTGTTCACTCCGGGCATTATCAACCGATTCCTAGGATTCAGGGCATGCACGCGTTGTCACTCGGAACCTGGTGGATCCACGTCGCCTCCGTGGTCGAGTGGTGCGTCGCGATCGTCTTGATGCATCGGCGCGGGCTGCCGGGCATGGCCTGGGCCATGCTTCCGGCCCTCGTCAGTGCAATGGCCGCCTGCACCTGGCATCTGTTTGACAACAGCGAAGCGTTGAGGGGCCTGGTCACCCTTCAGGCCCTGTTCACCGTGATCGGCAACTGCACCCTGGCCTTTGCGGCTTGGCAGCTCCAACGACGCCGAGTGGTGGACGGAGTCAGCGCTCCATGAACTTCGATCCCGCACCGCTGTTCGCGGCCTCGCTGATCCCCTATCTGCTGTTTCTGTACTGGCTCAGGAAAAGTGAGGCGCTTCCGCTGATGGCGGAACGGGGCTTCCAGCTCACCCTTCTGTTTGTGGCCGTCACGATTGGTGCCGCCATTGCCGCCCTGCGCTGCTGCTCCGCCGAACTGGTGGAGATCGACTGGTTGCATGGTGGGGCAGAAGCCTTTCTCACCCTCAGCAATACGGTTTTGGTGATCGGACTGTTGTTACCAACCACCAAAAAAGGGTGAACAACTCTTAAGAGAGTCAGGCAAGGCGTCTCCATCACCGGAAGATGAGGTGTCGCTCATTGGCTCGAATGCTGACCCACCTTTTCGCGATCGCTCCCGCCACCGTGTCCTGGTCTCCCAAGGTCGCCTTGGTGATGATCCTCTGCAATGTGGTTGCCATCATGGTCGGCAAGGCCACGATCAAGCACCCCAACGTTGGTGCTGGACTCCCCAACGCTTCCTTCTTCGGCGGAATGGGCCACGCAGCCCTGCTCGGCACCACCAGCCTGGGCCACATCATCGGCATCGGCGCCATCCAGGGTCTGGCCGCCCGCGGCGTGCTCTGAAGCACATGACTTGAGGGAGGAGCCAGTCTCCTCCCTGAAACAACTCTTGGCTCAAAGCAGATACGGCAGCAGACGAAGGCCGTAACGCTCGAAGTTGTAGTCGAACAACAGCTCAGACAGAGCTGGGGCTTCTGTTGAAACAGAAAGCCCATGGATCAGACGTTGAAGACGCCGATCCGCCCTTGGATTGTCGAGTCCCCACCAGGTGCGCCGCGCCAGCCGGCCAGACACCAACCAGCGCCAACTCCGCTGGTCCTTGAGCTGCTGTTGGTATCGACGGGCCATCGTCGTGGAATCTCCCCGAATCCCTTCAGCGATCAACAGATCGGCCAATTGATCAGCGCTGTCCATGGCATGGCGGATCCCTTCTCCCCCAAGCAGGTTGGCGGAACTGGCCGCATCCCCCACCGCCAGCAGCGCCCCGGCCGCTAACGGTTCGGTGCGTGAGATGCTGCTGGACACGGGGCCGCCATGGCGATCCAGCACCGGGCAGGCGCTCAAGCCACAGCGTTGAATCAAGCGCTGAAGGGGGCTAGCCAGGCTGCCGGGAGTCGATCGATCCGCCGGTGGAAGGTGACAGACGCCCACCTTCAGCCGTTGCCCTTGCATCGGGAAGATCCAGCCGTATCCGTGGGGGATCCAGGCGGTGCCCAGGAAGAAACTGATCCGATCCCGCCAGGCAGCGGACTGACGGTCGTCGGCTTGGAGCAACCACTCAACGCCGATGCCCTGCAGCAATGGATCCTCCGGATTGGGGCTGAGGCCGGCCTGCTGCAGCAGATCTCGGCGTGCACCCGTGGCATCAATCAGCCAACGAGCTGAGCGTAATGACGTCCATCCATCGCGGGTCTGCAACCGGACACTGGCCCCTTCGGCCGAAAGCGAGCTCAGCGCAGCCCGGCAGTCCTGAATCAACTCCACCCCATGGCGACGCGCCTGCTCCCAGAGCCAGGACCGAAGCCGACCAAAGTCGAGCACCACCCCCAGATCGCCGGCAGACCACCACTGATGAACGAGACCCGAGGGATCGTGCAGCTGCCAGCCCTGCCAGGTGGCGGCAATGGCTTCATCCGGCAGACCAAGCCGACGAACAGCGTCCAATGGCAAAGCACCACTGGAATAGGCATGGCGATGGGGATCGGCCAAGCGATCCACCAAGGTGACCTCAACACCCGCCCGCGCCAGTTGAATCGCCAAACGGGCACCGGACGGCCCCGCGCCAACGATCAGAACCGACACCGATTCCTCAGCCTTAGGCCTGGAGGGCCTTGATCGAAGCGGTGGATGGCAGATCACCAGAGGTGTTGCTGAAGCGCTCAAGGATGCGTTCCGCCATCTGCGCAGGAGTGAGGCCGAGGGCCTCCTTGCTCTGCTGCGGCGTGGCGTGATCGACCAGCTGATCGGGGATACCGATGCGCAGCATCGACACGTTGATGTCCTGATCAATCAACGACTCAAGAACCGCTGCGCCAAAGCCACCGGGGAGCGCCCCCTCTTCCATGGTGACCACGCGGGGGATGCGTCGCGCCAGGGGATGAATCAGCGCCTGATCCAGGGGCCGCAGGAAGCGAGCATTGATCACAGTGGTGGAGAGCCCCGCTTCTTCCAAGAGCGTTGCTGTGGCTAGGGCAGGAGCCACCATCGAGCCGTAGGCCACGATCATCAGATCGTTGCCTTCCCGCAGCAGTTCACCGCGGCCGATCGGCAGCGATTCCCAACCTTCTTCCATCAACGGAACGCCTTCACCGGAGCCCCGGGGAATCCGCAGCGCCGTGGGCCCGTCGTGATGCAGGCAGGTCACCAACATCTGCTGCAGCTCAGCCTCATCCTTCGGCGCCATCACCGTGAAGTTGGGAATGGCCCGCATGTAGCTGATGTCGTATTGACCCTGGTGAGTCGGGCCGTCAGCACCGACGATGCCGGCACGATCCAGCACGAAGGTGACGGGCAGCTTCTGAATGCCAACGTCGTGGATCAACTGGTCGTAGGCGCGCTGCAAAAAGGTGCTGTAGATGGCGACGACAGGGCGCAAACCCTCGCAGGCCATGCCAGCCGCCAAGGTGACGGCATGTTGCTCAGCAATACCAACGTCCACGTACTGGTCCGGAACAGCCTTCTGAAGCAGATCAAGACCGGTACCGGTGGCCATGGCCGCGGTGATGCCGATCACCCGACTGTTCTGCTCACAGAGCTTGACCAGGGTCTGGCCAAACACCTTGCTGTAGCTGGGGGGCTTGGGTTTCGAGGACGGAATCGCCTTGCCGGTGCCGAGATCAAACGCCGATTGGGCGTGATAGCCAACCTGATCGGCCTCGGCGTAGGGGTAGCCCTTGCCCTTTTTGGTGACCACATGCACCAACACAGGGCCGCCCTCACGGTGGGCCGCCTGGAAGGTGCGCACCATTTCACCGATGTCATGGCCGTCGATCGGCCCCATGTAGGTGAAACCCAGTTCCTCGAAGACAGCACCCACCTTCGGAACCGCGAGGCGACGCATGCTCCCCTTGAGGCGGTTGAGTTCCGCAGGGATCTCACCACCCATGAAGGGCAGGTGCCGAACGCTTTCTTCGACACTCCCTGAGAGGAACTGCATCGGTGGGCTGAGCCGCGCACGGTTCAACACATTCGACAGCGCACCCACCGGCGGGGAAATCGACATGTCGTTGTCGTTCAGCACCACCAGAAACGGCGTGTTGGGAAGGTGTCCGGCGTGGTTGATCGCCTCCAGAGCCATGCCGCCTGTCAGGGCTCCATCACCGATAACGGCAACGCATTTGAACGACTCACCCCGGTTGTCCCGCGCCATGGCCATGCCCAGCGCCGCGGAGATGGACGTGCTGGCGTGGCCAGCTCCGAAGTGATCGAAGTCGCTCTCCGAGCGCTTGAGATAACCCGCGACCCCGTGCTGCTGGCGCAGGGAATCGAATTCGTTGAACCGGCCGGTGATCAATTTGTGGGGGTAGGCCTGATGGCCGACATCCCAGATCACACGGTCATGGTCGAGGTCGAGCGTCTGGTATAGCGCCAGGGTCAGCTCCACAACTCCCAAACCAGGACCCAGATGACCACCACTGGTGGACACCACCTGCAGATGCCGCTCACGAATCTGCCGAGCCACATCCTCGAGCTGAGCCGGGCTGAGTCCGTGCAGTTCATTCGGATGCTTCAGATCTCCGAGATGCATGCACCGACAACTCCAATACGTGCAATCTACGGGAACCGACCCGGCCCCTGTCTGGATCGAACCCTTGGAAGAATGGTGGGATGACCGATTACCTGCAGCGGATCCTGCGCGCCCGCGTCTACGACGTGGCGAGGGAAACCCCCTTGGATCACGCCCCCAATCTGAGCCGCCGGCTGAACAACGCGGTCTGGCTGAAGCGTGAGGATCTCCAGCCGGTGTTCTCGTTCAAGCTGCGCGGCGCTTACAACCGCATGGCCCAGCTCAGTGCCGACGAGCTGAAGCGCGGTGTGATTGCCTCCAGCGCCGGCAACCATGCCCAGGGCGTCGCCTTAAGTGCCAAGCGGCTCGGCTGTCGGGCCGTGATCGTGATGCCGAGCACCACCCCAGAGGTGAAAGTTCGCGCCGTGCGGGCCCTTGGCGGTGACGTGGTCCTCCATGGCGAGACCTACGACGAGTGCTCCGCGGAAGCGCAGCGACGCTGCAAGGCCGAGGGGCTCACCTTCATCCACCCCTTTGACGATCCGGAGGTGATCGCAGGTCAGGGGACCATCGGAATGGAGATCATGCGCCAGGCCGAGCAGCCACCCAACGCCATCTATGTGGCTGTGGGCGGTGGTGGCCTGATCGCAGGAATCGCCGCCTACGTCAAACGGCTCTGGCCGGAAACGGAGGTGATCGGCGTTGAGCCTGTCGATGCCGATGCCCTGAGCCGCTCCCTCGAGCAAGGCAAGCGGGTGGAACTGGAACAGGTCGGTCTTTTTGCCGATGGCGTCGCGGTCAGGAAGGTGGGCCAACACACCTTTGAGCTGGCTCAGCAGTTCGTCGATCGGATGGTTCGGGTCGACACCGATGCCATCTGTGCCGCGATCAAGGACGTCTTTGAAGACACCCGTTCAATCCTTGAGCCGGCCGGTGCTCTGGCGGTTGCCGGGCTCAAGCAGGACGTGGCCGATCGGCACCTAGCGGGGAGCAATCTTGTGGCGGTGGCCTGCGGGGCCAACATGAATTTCGACCGACTGCGCTTCATCGCCGAACGGGCTGAGCTCGGTGAAGAGCGAGAAGCAATGTTGGCCGTGGAAATTCCCGAATCACCCGGCAGCCTGAGGCGGCTTTGCGAACTGCTACGGGAGCGCAGTCTTACGGAATTCAGCTACCGCATGACCGATGGCGCCACGGCGCAGATCTTCATCGGTGTGCAGGTGAAAGATGAAAGCGACCGTGCCTCACTGCTGAACCAACTGGAACGTGGGGGTTTCCCCTGCCTCGATCTGAGTGAGAACGAATTTGCCAAGGTCCACCTGCGCCACATGGTGGGGGGCCGTCTGCCGTCCTCAGCGCGCACGGCCTGTGCCGGGGAATGCAAGGAGCTGCTGTATCGCTTCGAATTCCCCGAACGCCCGGGTGCCTTGATGAGCTTCGTGGATGCTCTGCACCCCGGCTGGAGCATCAGCATCTTCCACTACAGAAACCACGGCGCCGACGTAGGGCGCATTGTTGTGGGGGTGCTGGTGCCGGAACAGGAGAAGGAGGGCTGGACCGACTTCCTCGATGCCCTGGGATATCGCCACTGGGATGAAACGAACAACCCGGCCTATGGCCTGTTCCTCTGAGTTTTCAGGCGGTAACTTGAGTGCTCTCGAGGGCTTGTGATGACGTCTGCATCCCTGCCCACCAGACTCGAGGCGATTCTTTATCTCAAGGGCCGGCCCGTCAGCGTCGGCGAACTGACCGAGCTTGCCGATTCAGACCGCCGGTCCGTGGAAGAAGCCCTCGTGGCCCTGACGGCCTCTTACGCCCAGAGGGACAGTGCCCTTGAGATCGTTGAACAGAGCGGTCGCTACGGGCTGCAGCTCAGGCCGGGCATGGGCGATCTGGTCAAAGACCTGCTGCCGGTGAATCTCTCCACGGCAACCTTGCGAACCCTTGCCACCATTGCCCTGAAGAAGCGAATTCTTCAATCGGATCTTGTGGATCTGCGGGGCTCGGGGGCCTACGACCACATCAAGGAACTGCTGGCGCAGGAATTCATCGAACGGCGTCGACAGAGCGAGGGGCGGTCCTACTGGCTCACTCTCACCGAAAAATTCCATCGCACCTTCTCCGTGCTTCCTGATCTCGGGGCAACCGATCTGACGGAAGCTGCATAAAGTCGAAGCAGATCAGCCCCCGTCATGGAATCTCTACCCGTCACCCTGCTGCAGGTGCTGTCCCAGACCCTGCAGATCTACTCATTGGTGCTGATCGTTCGAGTTCTGCTGAGCTGGTTCCCGAACCTGGACTGGGGCAATCCGGTGCTGAGCAGCGTGAGTGCGATCACCGACCCCTACCTCAACGCATTCAGGGGTTTGATCCCACCACTTGGGGGCATTGACCTCTCCGCCATCCTGGCCTTCCTGGCCCTGAATCTGTTGCAGAGCCTGGTGGGGCAGTCGATCAGCGCCTTCTACATGTCGGGCTCCACCTGGTGATCACTGCTGATTGATGCCGCGTTCCAACGGCAGCAAATCATCCTCATCAGCATCAACGCGGGTTCGTACAGGGGCATTGAACCCACGGGCACGGGGATTTTTGATCACAAACGGTCCAGGTGTTCCCGCAGGCACTGAGATTCGCAGAGCGAATGGGGAGTGACCGGGGTTCACATCCCCGATCGATCCCACCCGGGTTCTGTTTGGAAGAACGGGTTCACCACTGGCATCAAGAATTCGTGCGTACACATCGGTATCGATGACGCTGTTTTTGCCGCGGTTCTCAACGTCTCCCGTCAGCACATAACAGCTGGCACCCATCGGCCGGCTCAGTTCGGGTTGATTACCAGCGTCCAGCTCTCCGCAGGGATCCAGGCGAACCTCAGTGAGTTGAAGTTCAGCGGCATCGCAAGGGAGTGCCAGTCCAAGCAGCAGAGGCAGGCTGCACAACAAGGCAAGGAGTCGTCGGAGCATCAGGAGATCAACGTTGGTCACCGCTGCCGCCGATGCGCCCACGGGCAGCCCGGCTCGACAGTTTCTGCAGGTTGGCTTCAGCCACCTCATCCAGGTCATAACCCAGTTCGCTGGCCAGCTGAGCCACGTACCAGAGCACATCTCCCAGCTCCAACTTGATTGCTTCGCGGGTGTCGGCATCAAAAACACCCTCACGATCCCGAATCACCTTTTTCACCTTGTCAGCCACCTCGCCGGCTTCACCGGTCAAACCAAGGGTCGGATAGATGGGATTACGGCCCACATCCGGGTAGGCAGCCGTCTTTCGGGCGGCGTCCTGATAGGAATTCATCTCCATGGGACCGGTAGGGAAACGCCCGGATGGTAGTTTCCGCAAGGATTTTCAGCCGCGATATGGGCCAGTTCGACCTGAACCGACGGACCAAGATCGTGGCCACCATCGGCCCTGCCACGGAAAGTCCGCAGCGGATCAAGGAGCTGGTGAAGGCTGGTGCCACCACGTTCCGGCTGAACTTTTCCCACGGGGACCACAGCGAACACGCCGCACGCATCGCCACGATTCGTCAGGTGTCTGAGGAATTGGGTCAGACCATCGGCATCCTCCAAGACCTTCAGGGCCCGAAGATCCGACTCGGGAGGTTTGCGGAAGGCCCGATCACCCTGGCCAATGGCGATCCCTTCACGCTCACCTCACGGCCGGTGAGCTGCGACAAGACGATCGCAACCGTGACCTACGACAAGCTGGCCGACGAAGTCACCGCCGGAAGCCGGATCCTGCTCGACGACGGCCGCGTTGAGATGAGGGTCGATACCGTCGACAAGGCGCAGCAGACCCTGCATTGCACCGTGACCGTGGGCGGTGTTCTTTCCAACAACAAGGGCGTCAACTTCCCGGACGTGCAGCTTTCCGTTCGTGCCCTAACGGACAAGGACAAGACCGACTTGGCCTTTGGCCTCAGCCAGGGGGTGGATTGGGTGGCACTCAGCTTCGTGCGCAATCCCTCCGACATGGAAGAGATTCGCGGACTGATCCGTGAGCAGGGCCATGAGACCCCTGTGGTGGCGAAGATCGAAAAATTTGAGGCCATCGATCAGATCGATTCGATCCTTCCGCTCTGCGACGGTGTGATGGTGGCCCGCGGTGACCTCGGAGTGGAGATGCCGGCTGAGGAAGTTCCGCTTCTGCAGAAGGAACTGATCAGCAAGGCCAACAGCCTGGGCATCCCCATCATCACGGCCACCCAGATGCTGGATTCCATGGCCTCCAGCCCCCGGCCGACCCGAGCCGAAGTCAGCGACGTGGCCAACGCCATCCTTGATGGCACCGACGCCGTGATGCTTTCCAATGAGACCGCGGTGGGGGATTTCCCCGTGGAAGCCGTTCAGACCATGGCCACCATTGCTCGAAGGATTGAAAAGGACTATCCCCAACGCTCGATCGACAGCCACCTGCCCAGCACCGTTCCCAATGCCTTGAGCGGTGCGGTCAGCACCATCGCCAGCCAGCTCAACGCCTCCGCGATCCTTCCCCTCACAAAAAGTGGGGCCACGGCTCGAAACGTCAGCAAGTTTCGGCCTGCGGCACCGATTCTTGCTGTCACCCCCGATCGCACCGTTGCCTGCCGTCTTCAGCTGGTGTGGGGTGTGACCCCTCTGGTGATTCCCCAGGGCGAACGCACCACGCAAACCTTCCACGCCGCCATGGTCAAGGCCAGAGAACTGGATCTGCTGAAGGAGGGAGATCTTGTGGTTCAGTCCGCAGGCACCCATTCGGGCGTTTCCGGATCCACGGATCTTGTCAAGGTGAGCATCGTTAGCAACGAAGCTGAAGCGACACTGATCTGAACGACGCCAAACCATGAACCGGCGGATGCCCGCAACGGAAACGGTGCGGATGGCCCTGTCCACCCTGCGGAGCAACCGTCTGCGCAGCCTGCTCACCATGGTGGGCATCGTGATCGGTAATGCCTCTGTGATCACCCTGGTGGGGGTTGGTCGTGGCGCCCAGGGGCTGGCTGAAGGGCAGTTGAACAACCTCGGTGCCAATGTGCTGTTTGTGGTCCCTGGCAACACAAACACCAGACGCCAAGGTGTCACCCGACCCAAAACGCTTGTCCTGGAGGATGCCGAAGCCATCGCCGCTCAAGTTCCCAGCGTCAAACGCGTCGCGCCTCTGGTCAACACCAATCAGGTGGTGCAGGCGGGAGCCCGCAGTGCCACTGGTGCGGTCTTCGGCGTGACACCGGAGTTCCTTCCGGTTCGCAGCTTTGAAGTGGCCAAGGGCCGTTTCATCAGCGCCAAGGCAGTAGCCGGTGCACGGGCTGTTGCTGTGCTCGGCTCTGATCTACGCAAAAAGATGTTCCCCACTGGCTCAGCGATTGGCCAGCAGGTGCGCATCGGCAATCAAAGCTTTGAGGTGATCGGTGTGATGGCCCCCAAAGGGGCCGTGTTCGGCAGCAACCAGGATGAAAACATTTACATCCCAATCACAACGATGGTGAACCGGATCACCGGTCGGGATCCGATTTACGGCGTCAGCCTCAACTCCATCAGTGTTGAAGCCAGAGATGAACAGAGCATCAACGCAGCAAGCTTTCAGATCAACAACCTGCTGAGACAGAGGCACCGAATTCTCCGGGATGACGATTTCGTGGTTCGGTCCCAGAAGGATGCCCTCACCATCGTGAGCACCATCACCGGAGGACTCACCTTGATGCTCGGGGCCATCGGAGGGATCTCCCTGCTGGTGGGCGGCATCGGGATCATGAACATCATGCTGGTGTCCGTCAGCGAACGAACCGAAGAGATCGGTCTGCGCAAGGCCCTGGGGGCTCGCAGCACTGATGTGCTGCAGCAGTTTCTGGTGGAATCCCTGGTGCTTGCCAGCCTGGGCGGCGCCATCGGCACGCTGGTGGGGCTTGGAACCGTGAGCCTCGTGGCGGCGGTCACGCCACTCCCGGCAGCGATCGGCGCCACGACAGTGATGTTCACCGTTGGGCTCTCAGGATCGATCGGACTGTTCTTCGGTGTCGTACCTGCCCGACGAGCCGCCAAGCTCGATCCAATTGTTGCCCTGAGAAGCCTTTGATTCGGGTCTCAGAAATCAGTCCAACTCCTTTACACTAGTTAACGAATTTTTTCGGCTCATGAATCAGCGCTGGCGCCTTCTTGCCCTCTGGCTGTTGCCAATCGGCGTCGTGTTGCTGATTGGCTGGCAGGTGGTGAGTAACGGAGGCATCAATGGCCTCAGCCAAGACAGCAATGGCACCACCGTCGCTCCCCGCAATGCTGCCGTGGCGCGTATGAGCTACGGCCGCTTCCTCGACTACGTCGAAGCCGGCCGCGTCACAGCCGTTGATATCTACGACGGTGGCCGCAACGCCGTGATCGAAGCCGTTGATCCCGATCTCGACAACCGCGTCCAGCGCCTGCGCGTCGATTTGCCCGGTCTTGCCCCTGAGCTGATCAACACCCTGAAGACTGAAGGCATCAGCTTCGATATTCATCCCCCCCGCACAGCGCCTCCGGCCCTGGGGGTTCTGGGCAATCTGGCCTTCCCGCTGCTGCTGATCGGTGCCCTGATCTTCTTAGCCCGCCGCAACAGCAACATGCCTGGCGGCCCTGGCCAAGCCATGCAGTTCGGCAAAAGCAAGGCCCGCTTCATGATGGAAGCAGAAACAGGCGTCATGTTTGATGACGTGGCTGGTGTCACCGAAGCCAAGCAGGAACTTCAGGAAGTGGTCACCTTCCTCAAGCAGCCCGAGCGTTTTACCTCCGTGGGTGCTCAGATTCCCCGCGGCCTTCTGTTGGTTGGCCCTCCCGGCACCGGTAAAACCCTTCTTGCCAAGGCCATTGCAGGCGAAGCGGGAGTTCCCTTCTTCTCGCTCTCTGGTTCTGAGTTCGTCGAAATGTTCGTTGGCGTGGGTGCCAGCCGCGTTCGCGACCTGTTCAAGAAGGCCAAAGAGAACAGCCCTTGTCTGATCTTCATCGACGAAATTGATGCCGTTGGTCGCCAGCGCGGTGCTGGCATCGGCGGCGGTAACGACGAACGCGAACAGACGCTGAACCAGCTCCTGACGGAGATGGATGGCTTCGAGGGCAACAGCGGCATCATCATCATTGCCGCCACCAACCGTCCCGACGTTCTGGACTCAGCCCTGATGCGTCCCGGTCGTTTCGACCGTCAGGTCACTGTGGACGCCCCTGATATCAAGGGCCGCCTCGCCATCCTCGACGTGCACTGCCGCAACAAGAAGCTCGAAGATGAGCTGTCCCTCGAAAGCATCGCCCGCCGCACCCCTGGCTTCACCGGGGCTGACCTGGCCAACTTGATGAACGAGGCAGCCATCCTCACCGCCCGTCGCCGCAAGGACGCCATCGGTCTGAGCGAGATCGACGACGCTGTCGATCGCATCATCGCCGGCATGGAAGGCCGTCCGCTCACCGACGGTCGCAGCAAGCGTCTGATCGCATACCACGAAGTGGGTCATGCCCTGATCGGAACCCTGGTCAAGGACCACGATCCTGTTCAGAAGGTCACCTTGGTTCCCCGTGGTCAGGCCCAAGGCCTCACCTGGTTCTCCCCTGACGAAGAGCAAACTCTGGTCACCCGTGCCCAGCTCAAAGCGCGCATCATGGGAGCACTGGGTGGACGTGCCGCAGAGGATGTGGTGTTCGGTCATCAGGAAGTCACCACCGGAGCCGGTGGCGACATCCAGCAAGTTGCTTCGATGGCTCGAAACATGGTGACCCGGCTCGGCATGAGTGATCTCGGCCCTGTTGCCCTCGAAGGCGGAAGCCAGGAAGTGTTCCTGGGCCGCGACTTGATGTCTCGCAGTGAGGTGTCGGAATCGATCTCCCAACAGATCGATATTCAAGTGCGCAACATGGTGAAGCGTTGTTATGACGAAACTGTGGAGATCGTGGCCGCCAACCGCGAAGCCATGGACCGCCTGGTGGAATTGCTGATCGAGAAAGAAACCATGAATGGTGATGAGTTCAAGGCCGTTGTGGCTGAATTCACCGCTGTTCCTGAGAAAGACCGCACAGTCGTCACCTTGGACTGATCCTCGGCCCAGCAACCAAAAAAGCCCCCGTCTTAATCAGACGGGGGCTTTGTTATGAATTGGATTTGTTCTTGCGTCGACGGCAACGTTCGGAGCAATACACAACCTCCTCCCAGCAATTTCTCCAGGCTTTACGCCACTCAAACGGGCGATCGCAGACTGGACAGATCTTGCTGGGACGGATGTTTTTAGCCCCCCCCTTCTTCAAGCGACAGCCTGAACGGGACGCTTGTCGATCACCGAATCAATCAACCCATAGTTCACTGCTTCGGTGGGTGACATGAAGAAGTCACGGTCAGTGTCCTGTTGGATGCGATCCAGAGGTTGCCCGGTGCGATCAGCCAGCTCCTTGTTGAGGCGATCCTTCAAGAAGAGAATTTCGTCCGCCTGAATGCGGATGTCACTGGCTTGGCCCTGGGCACCGCCCAAAGGCTGGTGAATCATGATCCGGGAGTGCTGCAGGCTGCTGCGCTTGCCCTTGGTGCCGGCACAAAGAAGGAAGGCACCCATGCTCGCGGCCAGGCCAACACACACCGTGTGCACATCCGGTTTGATGTGCTGCATCGTGTCGAAGATGCCGAGGCCGTCGTAGACCGAACCGCCGGGCGAGTTGATGTACAGGTAGATATCTTTCTCGGGATCCTCAGCTTCGAGGAACAACATCTGGGCCACGATCCGGTTGGCGGAGTCACTGGTGACAGCCTCACCAAGGAAGATGATGCGCTCGCGCAGAAGCCGGGAATAAATGTCAAAGGCCCTTTCTCCCCGGCCGGACTCCTCAATCACAATGGGGATCATCTGAGCATCAGCGGGGTCGAGCAATCCTAACGGCGATGTCTGCGGCGCTAGGGTTCCAGCCATTCATTCTGGGACTGCACGTTGGCCGCAAGTCAGACCATCGCCGACAGCAAACGAGCGTTTCATCAGGCCTTCCCCCACGTCATTGCGCCGCTGTACCGCCGCCTTGCTGACGAGCTGCTGGTGGAGCTGCATTTGCTGAGCCATCAAAGTCGATTTGAAGCCAACGAACTCTTCAGCGTCGGGCTGTGCAGCGTGTTTAACACCTTCACCAAGGGCTATCGGCCAGAAGCGCAGACAGACGCACTGTTCAATGCCCTCTGCAGCAGCAATGGCTTCGACGCAGCAAAGCTGCGTAAGACCAACGCTTCGCTGGTTGAACAAGCCAAAGGCAAGGATCTCGAGAGCCTGAAGAGTTGGCTGTCATCCCACAGCCTCAAAGATGGCAGCCACTACTCACGTTTGATGGCCGTCGGACTGATGAGCCTTCTCAAGGCGACTGCCGCGGATGCCACCGGCTTGGAAACTGAGGCCATTCTCAATCAAAGCAAGGAACTCGCCGAAAGCCTCGGTTTGCCCTGCGATCGCGTCGAGAAGGATCTAACGCTATTTAGCTCCAACAGCGAACGGATGGATCAGGCCGTTGAACTGTTGAACGAAACGATCGCTGCTGAAAAGCGCAAGAAGGAGCGCCGTTTGGCAGAGCAGGCTCAAGGCACCTCCAGCTGAAGGCGAAGCCATCCGGGCTGTTGATTCTTCGGCAGTGCTGTCATCTCAAGCTCCAGTTGAGATGCGTTACCAATGACCCGAGGCCAGCCCGGTCCCAGCCAACCCAGCCGAACCAATTGATCCGGTTTCCCTTGAAGGCGAAGTTGCTGTTGACCCATCCTTTTCAACGGTGAGGGGCCGATGGTCGGGACGTCCCCTAAGCCAAGCAGCAGCTCCACCTGATCCTGCGTTCCAGAGCTCAACGACCATCCACCTTGAGGGTGCCCCTGGGGATCGAGCCAAACATTGGCGACACGGTTTGATGGTCGACCATTCGAAGACAAAAGGGGGCGTTGCTCCATTTGAAACCCGCGCTTCAACAAGGCGGTTGCAACGGCATCAAGACTTCGCTTGATCCAGTCGGTTTGATCAGCAGCCAGCATCAACCTGGCTTGAACAGAGGCCTGGAAGCGGCCAGCCTCGAGCACGTCCACCCGCAAAACGACAGGCGCAGCGAGCAGAACATCACGCAACTCCTGCGGAAGTCCATAACGGCTGTCGAGTTGTTCTGCGATCAGTGGATTGTTGAAAACGGATCCCAGCAAAGGCTGCAGAGCAACGCTATTGAGCTCTAGATAGGCCGACGACGGATCAAAGCGAACGGAATTGGTTTGGCCTTTCGCCTGGTCAGCCTGCAGAGACGCGAAGGGTCTTGAAGCCACAGGTCCTTCAGCCATCAGCCGATCGCCCTGCAGCGCAACACGCAAACAGCCATGGGACACGCTTGCCAAGGCGGGGAAAAGAGAACCGCTGATCGAGGCCAGGCCTGACGGTTGCCACAACACGGCCGTTCCGCTGGTCAACCGCTGCAAGCAGCTCTGCTCCAAGCCCGAAGGCTCCCTTGGCTGAAGCGATTGGAGTTGATCAAAACTGCTGCGGTGTAGTGCATCAGCGAACAGCAGATCCAGGGAAGACGAGTTCGATGCTGACGGAAGAGCCAGAAGGGGTTCCCCGTCGTCCAGCCAGATCAGCCACCAGAGCCCGCGGCCATGACGGGCCCAGCGATCAGGGGCTGCCGAAGGACCAAGCCGCTTCTGCCAGACCTTCGGGACCGATCTAGAGGGATCAGCCTCAAAACTCTGCACCAAGCGAGCCCGCCGACTGAGCTCAAACAGCTCTGCTGTTCCATGGCGATTCAGAGAAGGCGTCAGCAGGCTGGACGTGCCGAGCAGCAGGGCGGGCAAAAAAAAGCACAACCCCAGAAGAAGGGCTGTGCAGGGATGCTCTTCAAGTTCGCGTCGGATGGACGCAATCAGGAGGAGGATTTGGTTGAACCCTGACGGCGTCGACGGTCCCTCCATTCGATCGTTGAGAGATAAATCACGGCAACGCTGACGAAGACAAGAAGCACTGCTGCCGTGACCGCCAGGGTCTGGCTGAGAAGTGGTGCGTCTTGAAGCACAGATTCGATCAGAAGTTCAGGGTGCCGTCACCATTGCGTCCCCAGACCACCATGGCGATGGAGAAACTGAACATGGCGGCCAAGGACGCCCAACCCAGAGTGAACAACATGCGCTTGACCGCTTGACTGATGGGATCCTACCTAGGGTTCGGCATCTTTTCGTCCGTCCGGAGGCAACTGTCATGACCAGCTCCAGCCCCGGTTCATCAGCAGTACTGGAGCGTCAGGAAACAACCCAGCGTTACCCCCAGGCTCGCGTGATCGTTCTTGACGATGATGTGAACACGTTCCAGCACGTGGTGGATTGCCTTCGCAAAATCATTCCTGGCATGAGCGAAGACAATGCCTGGAACCTCGCCAACAGAATTGATGGGCAGGGTTCGGCTGAAGTCTGGTGCGGCCCCCTGGAGCAGGCCGAGCTGTACCACCAGCAGCTTCAGGCCGAAGGATTAACAATGGCCCCTCTGGAACGCTGTTGAGTCAGGCCGCAGGCTTACGGCTTGCTTTGGTGAGTCGCAGCAGATCAGCCACCTGCAGACGCTGCAGCTGCTCGTCCATCACGAAACGCACCACACGTCCAGGGCACAAGGCCAGGCCCCGAACCTCCGTTCCGTGCACCTCAGCGGTGAGCATGCGGGCCTGGGGGCCGCATGCATCCTCCAGCGGTCCGCTGATCGCGTGGCGGAGAGTGTCAACTGATTTCAGCATCACAGCCCCGGAGCGCTCTCTCTGGCATAGCCAAAGTGGCTAACTTTCACCAGTTCTCGGGTTTTCGTTCAGCTTTGGGCCGGGTCGTCATCACCCACAGCACCTATGTGGACGGCTTAATCCCGTGGCTGAAGGCCCTGTCCCATGAGACGGATATCCAGACGATCACCCCTGCCGTGATCAGCCGGGTGCGTGGCCGCAGTCCCGAACTACAGCTGCGGGTGTCCACACCGATCCAAGGGGGTTTCAAGCTGGTGGCTCGCAAAGGCACTTCAGCTCAAGAGGTCTTTGTTGTGACATCGATGAGTCGGCCTGACCTGGAACAGGCGGTTCTGCATCACCGCCCCTGAGGGGGTTGGCGTTGCTGGAATCCTGCATCACGACAGGCCTCAGGATGACCAACAGCAACGCTGGGTTCACGGGCACAGAGATCAGCCCAATCGGATCGGCGGAAACATTGGGGAAGGATGGCCCGGCATGCGACTTCAGCGTCATCCGGCAGAAAGGAGACAGCGTCAACGGCGGGGCTGCCAAAACAATCAACAAGCAGTGCGCCTGCCACTACCCCAAAAAAAGGGGAGATGAATGAAGTTAACATTGAACGATGAAAATTAAAGCGATGCAAAAAGATCCCGAACTATGACTTCACTTAAACTCAATTCGCATTGATCAATGCACAACGACATCAATAATTGGAATCAGATGGAGGAATCTTGAATTCCATAAAAAGCGCCTCTGCGTCAGCATAATCTTTCTTTTCACGCAAATAAAAAACTTGGGCTTTCCACCAATCCCAGGTTTCCATTTGGATTAGCTCATCCAGGCGGGGATCACGCATCGCGATACAGCAACCGATCCAAAGCTAAGGACAACCAAAGCACTGACAAGCTTTGTTCACACAGTAGTAAGCATCATCGACTACACAACGGCTGAGGGGTAGCCTTTGATCGCTCAAGCGAATGAACGATGCCCCTGGAAATTACCGTCAAACAAGGGCAACAAACAATAGAGAGCATGGGAAGCTTCGATGATCTCGAAGATGCTCTGACCGAATTCAACGAATTGATCAATCGCCGAAACTGGCATCCAAGCGTGACCACCATTGCGCTGAGCGACACTGATAAAGACAAATGCCTCGCCCAATACGCGCTCCAGGAGTTCAACTATTCAGAAATAGACAGCCCTCATAAATTACAATAAAATGCAAAATCAAATTAAACCATCAATAAACACTCTAACTTGCAAAGATTCCAGCAGCTTCACTCGAGACACTGAAAATGAACAAATACAAGTCACTCATCAACAAAAAACAAGTCAAACCAATCGAACAAGCAATAAGTTCGAAAGGCCTATACACGTAGCTTGACCTATAGCGACGCACAGAAATGAAGCTGTATTCACACAGACTTGTTCAGTCATTCTTGAAATGGCTTTCGCACCAGTGTCGCTTACGGGACTGGCGAAGTGCATCTGCCAAATTACTTGATCTTGCACTAGAAAATCAAGAGATAAAGGCATTTAGATACCAGATGGTTATTGATCTTCTTGCACTTGGGCAAACGCGACTAGCTCGTGAAAAATTATTGTTCAGGAGTGAAACTTCACCAGAAGACTCAGCACTTGCAGAGAAACAAAAACAATTATCAATGTACATAGACTGGCATCTACAAAAAAATAAGCTTGAAGTCGACCTAAAAGAATCACAAAGTATGTTATCTCATCATTTCGAGAAATCTTGCCAACCAGAATGGAGAGCTAGCCTAGGCATAGAATGCTTTTCAGATTATATTCTGATCTCCAATGGAAGTATAAAACTATCTCAAAAAGATGTCGCCATAATAAAGGAGATGAGAGCGCCCATATTTATTTTTTTAAATGACGCCAACCCATCTTTCCAAAAGATCCTCTTACAACAAGGCCTTCACAAGATTCCTCATTTACTCATAGCTGGATCAAATTGCCTTGTAGACAACAGCTTGCGATTGATCTACAAAACCCACAACATTTACAACTTTAATCTACTAGCTTGTTTCATCAGAAATTGCTCTGTATCACATTTTCAAAGCTTCGTTGAGCCAGTGATAAAAAAAAACAAAGATGTTGCATTTCACTGTCTTGACGAAGTAACATTGTGCGTAAATAAATTCTATGCTGAGCATTCATTTTGGTCGGACCAAGGCAAATACTCTGCACCATCACTAGGCTTTCTTGTTATTGAATTATTTACAGCATTGAGGAAATACAGCAAAACCTTAAATGCTCAAAACCATACAACTCCACAAACTGTTTGGCTAGTGGGGTTCGACCTTTCTCCTTCCTACGTTTTTGAAATGACAAGAAATAACAAGGTGCATGACTTTGTCTACGAATATATTGCCCTTAAAACAAGATATCTCAATGGATCTGTTAGGAGGCTAGGTAGCCAGGGAAGAGGTAAACCAAAACGGACATCTAATCTAAAACGTCTTACTAATAATAAGATGAAAAGACTAAATTAGTCAAATTAAAACAAGGGGCCTCATAATAGGCAGACTATTCGTTCAATACTAAGACTTTTCAACGCCAAATTGAACACCAAATCCTAATTTCCATGAGTCATATTCAAGCAACATTAATTTCAGGGCTAAAGTTAGGCTTTAACGGCAAGAAGGCGTAATTACTATGATTTTCATTGAATTAGGCTATCAAGTACGGCTTAGCGATCCCCCATGGCAGCTATGCATATTATTCAACATACAACTTTTGATTATTCGAGCCAAAGGAAGAGGCTTCAATCCCTAGCTGATTACTTTGAACAAATGATTGCATAACATCATAAGCCGAGTGTCATTAATATTTGTATTGTCAACAAAGCCATTCTCAATTAACCATTGTTTGATTTCTTTTTTATGCCTAACTCGATAAAAATGTTTATTTTTTGCATTACGTATTGGAGCATCAACCTCATCATGAGGAATATCTCGATACGTTGCGAGAGGACCCATTGTATAGGGAAAACTAAACTGGTCTCTACTGCTTTTGGCTGTTAATTCAGCCCAGCACGCATTATTCGCAGCTGCAACTTCAGCTGTATTTCTGCGAATTATTATCGTACAGTAAGTAACTTTTCCTGGCAAATCTCTATGCATATTTAATTTTTTAAAAGAATCTTTTTTTTGAAATTTCGAATGCAGATATTTCATCGTTAATAGAATCCCTTTTGAAGTGACTGTAGACGCCAATATTCGGGAAATCAAAAAATCTGATCAATTCCTCCGGAGTTATTAAGAGCTTTATATTTGAGTCACACCATATAGTCCATTGAGCATCTGGAAAATAGATATGACTTAGGATTTTGGGAATCTTAGCATTCATCCTGTCACTCTTAAATATGGAAGGAGCGTTGACTTGTTGTGCTCCATTTGCTATCGGCAAGTCACAACCCCCAGAATTGCATGTATAGACAACAATCTTTGGATAGGTCAAGATTTAAAAGCTATTGGCGGCATTAATCTTAGCCCTACTGACGGGCCAATACTTTAATTCTATTAACAAATAAATAGCCAATTCTGTATCATGTACAATTCGAACTAATTGCAATTTTATCTCGAAAAGAATTATTCGCATTAATTGCCTGGCAACTGAAAAAAATAAGTGAAAAAGATTTCCATTTTGGCAGCAAGATAAAACCTATTCGACGTCAGCAGTAAGGCCAGTTCTTGAAATACTCCTATCCTGACTAGCTCTCTTTTCTCTTGAGCTTCACAAAAGAAACCATCATGTTTGCAGTAACTACCGACTGAGACTCTCCAGTATTCTGCATCTTCTTCTCGACGAGCCTCTCTACAAGCATTTGAGTGGAGTCCATTTAGCTGTGAAACAGGAACGCCAGGAAGTAGCTGATCAGCACACCTCTAGCGAAGGTGATCCAGAGCATTTGGTACTTGCTTTAACCTAAGCGTTGTCTAATACTCTCGATGTACGTCTTGTGCAGCGGCGGGACGGAGCAGGCCTGATTAGCATTCCTCAACTTTTTCGATTTATTTGTCATCACCCAATGATGGCCTCAACCTGTCTAAGTGACCCGACACAGCCACTTATGCCTCCTCGCGTCAACAACTTGCAATCTCCAGCGGGATATCTGATGCCCATCTACGTGTGGGCAAGAACCTGAAAGCCACCCATACCCATCGCTTCAGAACTACAGGCCAAGATCACTGAAATCAATAAACCCCACTGTTCAAAGCTATGGGACTTTTTATTGGAGTTTCTCGGACCTGAAAAGTACGAAACCGATTGGCATGAAAGGGGTGAACCGCCATGCCGTGCGAGCCCAAGTGGTCGACCTGGAAGAACCAGAAGGGGCAACAAAGTGGGGCTTCGTTTCCGGCTGCATGGCCGGTCTACGTCACCGTCACGACAGTCTCCCCAAGTCGAAAGAGAGTCAGATCAGAGCACTAGAAAAGGCCGTCACCAACACAGCAGTTCACTTGTAAGCCTAGTCCTGACTCTCGCTTTCGAGCGGCCAAATCCGGCGAATGGCGGCAAGCGCTGACTCGGCCTCATCGCGCCGCTTCAAGACCGTGTCGCCTTCGAGCAGCAGCGTCACATGCCCCAACTTGCGCCCCGGTGTTTCCGGTGACTTGCCATACCAGTGCAGGTGAAGTCCCGGCATGGCCTCCAGAGCCTGTAGCCGCTGATCCAAAGGAGCATGGCGCTCCGTATCCAGACCGAGCAGGTTGACCATCAAGGCACCGCGGCTGTTGAGCTCGGGATCAGGCACAGGCAGCCCGGCTGCGATGCAGAGCTGCTGATCAAACTGACTGCTGGTGCAGGCCTCGATCGAGAAATGACCGGAGTTGTGAGTGCGAGGGGCAACCTCATTCACCTGCAGGCCGGCTGGCCCGTAGAAAAACTCCAGAGCCAACACCCCCACATAGCCAAGCTTCGTCATCAGCGATGCCGCAACGTTGTAGGCCAAGGCCGCAACCGAGGGATCCACCGGTGCCGGTGCCAGAACCCAGTCACAAACCTGCTGGTGCTGGTGGGTCTGCACCAAGGGGAAATGACGGATCCGGCCGCGCTGATCACGGCTGACCACCAGAGCCAACTCCAGCTCGTAGTCCACCCAGGATTCCAGCAACCAATCGTCGGCTGGGACGGCGCGCAACAACTGCGCCAGGGCATCGATGTCACGCAACACCAGCGTGCCCTTGCCGTCATATCCCCCGCGGGAGGCTTTGGCCATCACGGGGAAGGTCCAGCCCTGAGGAAGCGCCGGTTGAGCGGGCGAAATCAGGCTCAGCGGACACCAAGGCGGGCTGGGAATCGCCAGGTCATCCAACAGCTGACGTTGAGAAAGTTTGTCGACCAGGGGCGAGAGCGCAGCCAAAGACGGCCGGAAACGAACCCCCTGCTGCTCCAGCGGCAGAAGGGCATCGATGTTCACCCACTCGTTCTCGAAGGTGATGCCGTCACAGCCCACCACCAGCTCCCGGGTCCCAGCCACATCCGTCGGATCCGCTGCGACGAGACGCGAGGCCAAGCCAGCGGCGGGATCCGCTGGCTTGGAGGTTTGAACGGCGATCGGAACCTGGCGTTCCGCGGCGGCCTGCACAAGCATCCGTGCCAGCTGACCACCTCCCACAACGCCGATCATCGTGTCCGAGCTGACTTCCGCAGCTTGCCACTTTGCAGGGTCGATGACAGCGTCAGATCAGCGGCCGATCGCCGGCAAAGGCCAACCGGATCATGGTGAACAGCAACACGAGCAGGAACAGGGCTAGGCCCAAGGTGCAGGCGTAACTGATCTCCAACTCAGCAAAGGCCTGGTCGTACACGTAATAAACGATGGTTCGCGTGGCATCAGCAGGACCTCCCTGGGTCATCAGGAACACCTCCTCGAACACCTTGGTTGCCGCGATCGACGAAACCACAGCAACCAAGGTCACGTAGGGCCCCATCAAGGGCAGGGTTATGTCGAGATGCTTTCTCCAGCCCTCGCTGCCATCCAGCTCCGCTGCTTCGTAGAGCTCCTTGGGAATGCCCTGCAGACCCGCCAGGAAAATCACCATGTAATACCCCAGTCCTTTCCAGAGGGTCACCAACATCACGGCGGGAAGGGCCAGCTGCGGCGTGGTGAGAAAACCAATCGGGCTGAAGGCATCGCCGAGCAGGGCGCTCAACCATCCATTGATCAGTCCGTTCTCGGCGTACAGCCAACGAAAGGCGATCGCTGCAACAACGATCGACACCAAGACGGGGGTGTAAAAGGCGCCCCGCAGCAGGGAACGACCGGGCAAACCCTGGTTCACCAACACCGCCAGTGCCAGCGCCCCGAAAACGATGGGCGGCACCACACCGATCAGATAAAAGAAGGTGGTGACCAACACCTGCCTCGCCATCGGATCGGACAGCAAGCGCTCCAGGTTGGCCAAACCCACAAAACGCAAGGGCTCACTGACATCAAGCCCGGTGGCGGTGAAGCTCATCACCAGGGCCATCAAGGCCGGCACCAGCACCGACAAACTGATCAACACCACCGCCGGCAGCAGAAACGCCCAGGCCGAAAGGGAGTTGCGCACTGATCTCTTGCGCACAGGACCAGCGACACTGTTGCGAGAGTAGGTGGGTTCCAACGGTTTCATGACCACAATCACCCCGTTGCATCACATCCGCGTTGCGCTGGAGCGCAATCCCTACGAGGTGGTGATTGGAGCCGGCGGCCTGGCCAGGCTTGGTCAGCAGATGCTGAGCGCCGGAGTGCAGCCTGGTCGGCGTGTGCTGGTGGTCAGCAATCCGGATGTCGCCAGCCCCTATGGCGACGCCTGTCTGAACAGCCTCAAGGCCGCAGGTTTCAGCGTTGACCTGTTGGTGATTGACGCCGGAGAACACCAAAAGACGCCCGCTACGGTGGCTGAGATCCACGATGCGGCCTACAACGCCAAGCTCGAACGCAGCTCGTTGATGGTGGCCCTCGGCGGCGGCGTAGTGGGGGACATGACCGGTTTTGCGGCAGCCACCTGGCTGCGCGGCATCCAGGTGGTTCAGGTTCCAACAACCCTTCTGGCCATGGTGGATGCGTCCATCGGTGGCAAGACCGGGGTCAACCATCCCCGCGGTAAAAACCTGATCGGCGCCTTTCACCAGCCGCGCCTGGTGCTGATCGATCCTTCCACCCTCAACACACTGCCCGAACGCGAGTTCCGAGCCGGCATGGCGGAAGTGATCAAATACGGAATCCTCGGCGACACCTCGCTGTTCGAAGAACTGGAGGCCTGTGACGACCCAAGCACCCCCGCTGGACTTGGAGCGGAACGCCTGAGCTCGATCCTGCAGCGATCCGCCGCGGCCAAGGCCCGGGTGGTGGCCGCCGATGAAAAGGAAGGTGGCTTAAGGGCGATCCTCAACTACGGCCATACCTTCGGCCATGTGGTGGAGACCCTCTGCGGTTATGGCACCTGGCTGCATGGTGAGGCAGTCGCCATTGGCATGGTGGCGGTGGGCGAACTCGCCGTGCTGCGGGGAAGCTGGAGTCGCGACGATGCCGAGCGACAACGCCGGCTGATCGAAAGCGCCGGACTCCCCACCGCCTGGCCCGATCTCTCCGTCGATGCGGTTCTCGACAGCTTGCAGGGGGATAAAAAGGTGCGCGACGGTCGCCTGCGCTTCGTGATGCCCACTGGCATCGGATCCGTTGAGATTCGCGATGACGTCAGTCGCGACGAGATTCTGAGCTGCCTGGAGCGCCTGAAAGACTGAAGCCGCCTTCAGGCAATCCGCGCCGATAGGTGAGCCAGCGGAACGCACCCAAACCCGCAGGATCCACCAGCCGAAGCAGAGCTTCGCGGCGTTGCAGGGCCTCCGCCAGGTGTTGGCCCGGGAGTTGCTGCAGCCCATGAAGACGCTGCGCAAGGCCCAAGGCGAGAAGTGCTTCGCCCTGCTTGGCCTGATCACCCACCAGCCAGCCGTTGCGCTGGGCCGCCTCATCCACGACTTCGATGCAGAGGTGTGCCGTGAGGTCCTGCTCGCCTGGCTGATCGAAGGGCGACAGACCCGCCTGCTGAGCACAAACAGCCATCAAGGTGCCGTCGGAGCGCCGGGCCGTGTAATAACGCTGGGCCTCCAGGGCGTAATCAATCACCAGCAGCACGCCCGCATCCACGGCAGCCGCCGCAGCAGCAAACCAGTCGGGCAGTGCACTGTTCCACTCCGTGGTCCACCCCTCTTCGGCATCGGGGGGCGGCAACTGAATGCCGCCTTGGCTGCACACACGCTTGATCTCCTGGTGCAACCGATCCGGAAAAGGCCGATGCGTCGAGCGCAGGCCACCATTTGGATCAAGCGCCACCCACTGCTGCTGGAGGGATCCCTCCCGCCAGATCAATCGCTCCACCGGTAGGGCATCCAGCAACTCATGGGCGATCACCACCCCATGAACCGGATCGCGGCGCAACTCGTCCAGAGAGCACCAACGCAGCGGCAGATCATCCACCTCTTGCAGCAGGGCCTGTTGCCGCCGCCGCATGCCGGGATTGGCCTCCACCAACACCATCTCGATCTGGCCCAACAGCTCTGGAGCCGCATCACGCAACACAGCAGAGAGATCCCGGGCCAGATGACCTTCGCCAGGGCCGATTTCCACAATCGACAGGCGTTGATCAGGATCCGTCTGGGGAATCGCAGCCAGCCAGGCCAGAAGTTGGGGCGCCAGCAGGGCTGCAAAGTCGCTGCCCAGGGAGGGAGATGTGACGAAATCACCCTGGGCGCCGATGCGTGCGCGGCCTGAGCCGTAGTAACCGTGCTCCGGCTCATTCAGAGCCAGATCCATGAACCGGGAAAACGGAATGGCACCCCCTGCCTGATGCAGATGCGTTGCCAACCAGTCAGGACAGGACGCAGCCATCGGTTTCATTGGAGAGAATGCCGGTCGCTGCAGCAGTTCCATGGGAACACATCACATCCGACATCTGTGGAGCCTCGTCGTCGTGGCTCTGATCAGCCTGGGTGTTCTGGTGAGCCCGGCTACGGCCTACGACAACCCGGAGCTGCTGCCGGATCACCCCACCCCGGTGATCGACCTCGCCAAGGTGTTCAGCGACACCCAGAGGGCCCAGCTGGAGGCATCCCTGGCAGATGTGGAGGAACGCACCGGCTGGAAAATGCGGGTGTTAACCCAGTACGAGCGCACACCAGGCCTGGCCATACGCGAGTTCTGGGGGCTGGATGAAAGCAGCCTGCTGCTGGTGGCCGACCCCCGTGGCGGGAACCTGCTGAACTTCAACGTTGGTGATGCCTACTTCGCGATGATGCCGCGCACTTACTGGGTGGAGCTGCAGACCCGCTACGGCAACCAGTACTACGTGAAGGACCACGGCGAAGACGGAGCCGTGCTGGATGCCCTCAATGCCGTGGAGATCTGTCTGGACCGGGGTGGCTGTCAGGTGGTGCCTGGTCTTCCCCAGGAACAGTGGCTGTGGACCCTGACCACCTCGATCTTTGGCGGCTTGATTGCTGGCTTTGCGGCCTACCCCCGGAAGGAGGGCGAGACCATCGCCTGGGCCTGGTTGCTGCTGCTTTCACCGCTGTGGGTGATGCTGTTCGGCGTCTTTGGAGTCGCCCCCGTGGTGACACGCACCTCAGAGGTGATGCCCCTGCTGCGCAATGGGGTTGGCTTCCTGGCCGGTGGAATCGCCGCCTATCTGATTGCCCAGGCCACCGTCGGGCAAAAGCTTCAGAACGACGCCGAAGGCTGAGGGACTTAGAAGTTCTCGACGCTTTTCAGAGCCGGGTGGCGCATTCGATGCGTGACCCGGTGCACAGCGCCGGCGGAGGCGCCACCAAGGCCTGTCGCTTGACGTCACGCAGTCGACGCAACTCAGCAAGATTCACGTCATAAAACGAGCGAAGTCGCGCGTATTTCTTGACGGGCTGGCCGTAGTAGCTGCGACCGGCAAGGGTGGGAAATGATGCCCACTCGGGAGCCAGCATGGCTGCGAGAACGGGGCTGAGGACACCGGTGTCGGTCAGAGACAGGGCTTTGCGCCGCTGAATCAGGAACAAAGCACCCTGGTCCTGAGCCTCAGGCCCGAACCCGCGCACGCCGATGCTGCGCTGAACCAGGTTCCAGGTGAAGGGCATGAACTGGTAGGCCCCGGCAGCTGCACTGGCATAGCGGGAGCTGTAGATCACCCGGTTGGGATGACGGGCAAGGGAGGGCATCAAGCCACCTCCGAACATCACCCGATAGCCCACATCCAGGCCACCTTTCCAGGTGCCTTCAGCGAAGCGGATCGTGTTCAGCATCGCCCGACGTTCGGGCGTGATCACATAGGGAATTGCCCGACTGGGCTGGATATCAGAGGTATGAATCAACTGCGCCCGCGAGGCAGGGGGCAACAAGCTCGCCTGGGCGGGCAGTGGGGAACTGAGAACAGGCAGCACTCCGACGATCACGGCCGCTGAGAGCGTCTGACGACCGATGAATGCAGAGATAGCCATAAAGAGCGTTCAAAGAACATGCCCTCGAGAGGGCGAGGAGCAGATCAGAAGCGGATGAAATGCTCAAGCGGAAAAAAATCCGCCCGACGTACCTTCTCGAACAGAAGGTTCAAAGCAATAGGTATATATGCCAGTCAAATAATCGGCTAAGACGTCAACGTGGAAACAAATCAGTTCAAAAAGGTGTTGTTAAATACCAGAAATTAAAAGTGATCTGCCAACCAATTCACCAGTGCTTGAGCGGCTTCTGAGGCCCCTGATGCAGAAAGAGCGGCGTCGCTTGGCCCCAGCAACGGCTGGTCCAGCTGCCATGCCCCGGTGTCCAGGTCCTGACGGCTGAGGCATCGGTGCTGGCCATGGCGACGCAGACCACCCATCAACGCCGAAGCTTCAGCGAAGCCACTGCGCTCCACTACATGCATCCCAACCCCGTGGGCCATCGCCTCGCAGAAACTACTGAAACCCGGCTTGCCCAGAAACCGGGAGCAACGGCCGAGCACATCAACGGGACGCAGCCCATCCGGTAGAAGCGTGAGATTGGGGAGGGCTGCCAACTCAGGCGCATGCGAAGCAACGGCAGAGGCCGGAAGCAGGAAATGGTGGTTGGGCCAAAGCCGAAACAGATTCCCAGAGATGGACAGGCCAAGGCCTCCAAAACCCACCATCACCAGGGGACCATCCTGGGCATCCAGGGAAGCATCAAGATCCGCCGGGATGGACCGCGGGCTGGCGCAGACCAACCCGAGCCTCCGTTCAGGCAAACCCCAGTTCATGGCCAGATCAAATGGACAGCGCAGCAGCAGATCACCGCTGCGATAGGCCTCAGCGGCAGCATCAGCCCAGCGCTGGAAGGCAGCCCCCAACGGGCCATAGATGTCATCCCATCCGAAATTGCTCATCCAAACCAGAGGTGCATCGAGGCGCTGGGCCAAGGCGGCCGCGGCCGGGGGAATGTCCCCGACGATCAAGACCGGCTGCCCCTGCGACGCCAGCCAGTTGGCCTCAGCCTCGATCAGGTGCGGCAGCCGTTGCTCCAGCTGATCCAAGGCGCTGAGGGTGGCAGCACAATCCACACCGAGCGCATCGGCCTGCACCATGCCCACATCCCATTGACAGGAACGTTGCTGAATTGCTGCATCCCCCAACAGCAGCTTCAGCACAGGGGAGGACAGACCCGAGCTCATCACCAAGGTCCAGTCGGGACGAAGGCGGCGCAGCCGCTGCAGCACCGCCGCATCTCGGGCGGCATGGCCGTAGCCATGGCTGCTGCTGCAGAAATAGATCAGCACGGCAGCGGAGCATCCATCTGCAACTGCTCCTGATGGATCAACTCAGCATCGGGGGTGTACCAGCGATGGGCGAGCAGAGCGAGACGGGAGCCCTGGAATTCAGCCCAGGAAAGGTGCAGCAGCGTCCGCCCGTGCCCATCAAACCCTGCACGCGGCACACAGGCGGCGTTGATCAGCGCGGTTCCATGGCGATGACGCAGCAGGTTCTGGCGGAAACCGGAGCCGCGCTTGAGGGCATGGTGCATGTGGCCAAAGATCACCAGATCAGCAGGTCGGTTCTTGGCCATGCGATCCAAGGCGAGGGCCAGATCCTGATCTCCCCAGTCGAGCGCCGGTGTCTTCCAATCGCGCCCGCAGGGACTGGCGGCATCGGATCCCAACCCCGAGGGTCCGCAGTGGGCCATCACGATCAAGGGCTGGTCGGTGGGAACAACGGCTGCGGCCTTCACGATCCGATCGGCTGAGGCTTCAAGCGACACCGGGCCGTACACCGCCTCAACCGCTTTCGACAGGTGAAAACCTCCACCTGCACTGCAGGGACGCGCACCTACAACCGTCAATGGGAGCTCGGGCCATTGGATCGAGCGCCAGGCGCAGTGCAGATCGCCGAGCACAGCCAGTTGCTGCTCAAGGATGCCGCCACTGCGATCCCGTCCGCGGTCGTGGTTCCCCAGGATCACGGCTACGGGAAAGGGAAGCCGCGTGATCCGTCGCGTCAGCCGCAGATCCCCATCAGCGAGATCACCTACAAAAAGAACAGCATCGGGCTTGAGATGCTGCAGCAGCTGTTCATCAGCGTCGCCCCAGGCGCCGTGCAGATCACCGGCAATGGCAAGTCGCAGGTGCTTCAGAGCGAATGCCTAGGCTGTGGTCATCCTGCCTCGAACCGGTCCTGATGAGCGCTGACACCGCCCTTGTTGCGGCGATCAACCGGCTTCGCAAGGACCGCAATGCCGTGATCCTGGCGCACTACTACCAGGAACCGGAGATTCAGGACATCGCCGATTTTGTAGGTGACTCCCTCGAGCTGTCGCGCCAGGCCGCCAGCACCGATGCAGACGTGATCGTGTTCTGCGGCGTGCACTTCATGGCAGAGACCGCCAAGATTCTCAGCCCGGAAAAGACGGTGGTGCTGCCGGATTTAGAGGCCGGGTGCTCCCTGGCGGACGACTGTCCCGCCGATGAGTTCGCCCGCTTTCGTGCAGAACACCCCGACCACTTCGTGGTGAGTTACATCAACTGCACAGCAGCGGTGAAGGCGCAAAGCGATCTGATCTGCACCAGCAGCAATGCCGTTGATCTGGTGAACCAGCTGCCTGCCGATCAGCCCGTTCTGTTCGCCCCCGATCAAAACCTGGGGCGCTGGGTTCAACAACAGAGCGGTCGCGAGCTGACCCTCTGGCCGGGACGCTGCATCGTTCATGAGACCTTCAGCGAAGAAGCGGTGCTAGCTCTCAAGCACGAACATCCTTCGGCTGAAGTCATCGCGCACCCCGAATGCCAGCAGAACCTGCTGGACCTGGCGGATTTCATTGGATCCACCAGCAAGCTGTTGAATTACACCGAACAGAGCTCCTGCAACAGCTTCATCGTTCTGACGGAACCAGGGATCCTGCACCAGATGCAGCAACGGGTCCCTGAGAAAACTTTGCTCGACGTGCCAGGAATCGATGGATGCAGCTGCAATGCATGCCCCTACATGCGGCTCAACACCCTGGAGAAACTGAAGGCATGCCTGGAGACCCTCACGCCTGCGATCGAGATGGATGAATCGATGCGCCTGAAGGCCATGAAACCCATGCAGCGCATGCTCGAAATGAGCCGGTGACGGGCCAACGGCTCAGAGGAAGCGATCTGATGCGAATAACTTTTCGACAATTCACCCCACGCAATGCATGGCACCTGTGACCCAGCCCAAGGGCATCAGGATTCTGATCTTGATGGCAGCGATGACGGGGACAACGTGCACCACAGCAGCTGCGCAACCCTGGAACCAACCCATCCCTGAACCTGCAACGGAATCCACAGCACAAACGATCAAGTTGGCCGACCAACTCAATACGCTGGATGCCAGGTTTTTTGGGGCCCATTGGTGCCCCGCCTGCAAAGAGCAGATGAAACTCTTCGGCAAACAGGCCGGACGCAAACTGAACTACGTGGAATGCGGTCTGCCCGACAAATATCCCGACCAGCTCAGCCAATGCAGGGGTGAAAACATTCGCTCCATCCCCACATGGACACGACCCGGATCAACGCGGCTGGAGGGTGTTCAATCGATCAACACCCTCGAGCGCTGGAGTGGCCTGAGGCCAAAACAGAAGAACTGATTACTTCTTGCGGCAGTAGCCAGCGCCAACATTCATCCAGCCGGAGGGGCAGGCTTCACCGTTGGTGGGCCTCATCTCGTAATAGATGGGAGACGTGCAGGTGGTGCCAAGCGTGTTGACATAACCCAGGGGGCATTGGTTATGGCCTTGTGCCTTGGGAATCTTTTTCTGAGCCAAAGCGGAACTGGGCACAGCCAGAGCTGAAACAAACAGAGCAGCAGCGAGAAGCTTCATCGCAAGCGGGGCAAACGCGTTCAAGCTACGGGGCTTTCAGACTGTCTGCAGCGATCAGCAGCGGAGCTTGATCGAACACACGCCCGAAGGGTTGTATTGCCGAGCCGCAAAGGCCTGGGTCGACCCTTGGCGTCCAGTTCCCCGGGCTCTGATCACCCACGCCCATGCCGACCACGCCCGACCCGGATGCGGGGAGTACTGGGCTGTGGCCTCCAGTGAAGGGGTACTGCGCCAGAGACTTGGTCAGGACATCACGCTTCACCCGGTGGCCTACGGCGAAGAACACTGGTTGGGGCAATGCAAGGTGTCGTTTCACAGCGCCGGACACGTGCTCGGTTCAGCGCAGATCCGCCTGGAATCGGAGGGTGAGGTGTGGGTGGTCAGCGGTGATTACAAACGGGATGACGACCCCAGTTGCGAACCCTTTGAACCGGTGCACTGCGATGTGCTGATCACCGAAGCCACCTTCGGGATGCCGATCTATCGCTGGCAGAGCGGGGCGCAGGTAGCCCAGGACATCCATGCCTGGTGGAGCCGTGATCGCAGCAGGCCGTCACTGCTGTTCTGCTACGCCTTCGGCAAAGCCCAACGGTTGCTGGCCGAATTGAAGGCCATTGGCGTGGAGGAAGAAGTGCTGTTGCACGGCGCCGTGGAAACCGTGACCCGTCACTACCGGGATGCGGGGATTCCCATGCCCCCTAGCCGCCCCGTCAGTGAACTTCCTCGCAAGGATCCTCTCAACGGCCGGTTGATTTTGGCGCCACCCTCAGCCCATCGCTCCAGCTGGATGCGCCGCTTCAAATCACCACAAACCGCCTTTGCCTCCGGCTGGATGGCCGTACGCGGAGCCCGGCGACGGCGGGGCTATGAGCGGGGGTTCGTGCTCAGTGATCATGCCGACTGGCCTGGACTGATCCAGACTGTTCGGGACAGCGGCGCCCGCAAGGTGTACGTCACCCATGGCCAGAGCGACGTTCTGGCCCGTTACCTGCGGGAGGTGGAAGGTGTAGATGCGGAGCCGCTGGAGACCCTGTTCGGAGGGGAAGCGGACTAAAACTTGGCGATCCCGTCCGGCAGCTCCGGGAGGTTGAGATTCGCCTCGCGACCTTCGATCGCGGCCGTGAGCGACTCGATCATCATGGCGTTGCCGCTGTCTTTAACGGCCTCAAGCGCCTTCTGAAGACGACGACGGCGATCGGATGGATCATCCGACGTTCCAGAGCCAACCACGGGGGTCACGACGGCCGTGGCTGAGCTAGCAGCGCGCACGCTGCTGAGTTGTTGCGCCAGGTTGTCCCAGAGGAGTGCCATCCGGCTGATTCAGGAAGCTGTCGCTCACATCAACACAGGTCTCAGCCTGATTTCCAGCACCTCTCACAAAATGTCTTGTCAGGATGGCGTGGCATTTCAACCATCCCGTTCAAACGCGCATGCGGGCCTTTCAGGACCTGTTCAATCAGCTGGATCAGGTCACAGGCACCAAGGCCAAGGTGCAGGCGCTGGTGGATCACTTTCAGGGGGTCGATCCAGGGGAAGCGGCTTGGGCGTTGACGCTGCTGTTGGGCAAACGACGCCGCCGCTTGATCACCGGTCGCCGACTGCGCGACATTCTGCGGGACCGCGGTGGTCTTCCGGATTGGCTGATCGACGACTGCTACGGCCAAGTGGGCGACTCAGCCGAAACCATCAGCCTGCTCTGGCCCGCCGTGCAAGAGCGGGTTAAAGCAACCGATCCCGGTCTTCCCAGCGGGGAGGGAGACATGCCCCTGCGCTGGTGGATGGACACCCTGCTGCCGGCCATCAGCACCAGAAGCGATGACGACCAAGCCAATGCCGTGATCTGGCTCTGGCACAGCACCCCGCCCGACCAGCACTTCATCGTCAACAAGTTGCTCACGGGCGGATTCCGTGTCGGCGTGTCGACGGGACTGATCAGCCGCGCCATCGCCGAGGCGTTTGATCTGGAGGAAAGTCTTGTGGTGCAACGGCTGATGGGCGGCTTTGAGCCCTCCGCTGAGCGATTCGTTCAACTCACCGCCTGCGCGACCGCGGATGAACACCGTTCCAGTGGCACCCCCTACCCCTTTTATCTCGCCAGTCCCCTGGAACCCGAACGACTGCAGGAGACATCCGCAAAAGATTGGCAACTGGAGTGGAAATGGGACGGGATCCGCGGTCAGCTGATTCATCGCGGTTCCGGCGTCTACCTCTGGAGCCGTGGAGAAGAACTGGTCAACGAGAGCTTCCCTGAGCTTGTGGAGATAGCCCAGGCCTTGCCATCCGGCAGCGTTCTCGACGGCGAACTGATCTGCTGGCAACGGAACGCGGCCACACCGCTTGGCTTTGATCAGCTGCAACGACGGCTCGGCCGCAAAACCGTTGGAGCAACGTTGAAACGGGACTGCCCGATGCAGTTCATCGCCTACGACCTGCTGGAACATCAGGGTGTCGACATCCGCCAGCAGGGATTAAGGCAGCGTCAGCAGCAACTGGCTGCGCTGCTGGAAAACATCGAGCATCCCGAGTCGTGGCGGCTGCAGCAGAGCCCGTCCTGGTCGATCAACACCTGGGAGGAGCTGGAGACACAACGCAACCAGGCCCGTCAACACAACGCCGAAGGCCTGATGCTCAAACAAGCGGAATCGCCTTATCTGAGCGGGCGCAAGCGCGGCAACTGGTGGAAGCACAAGCTGGAGCCGATGACCCTCGACGCAGTGCTCCTCTATGCCCAGGCCGGCAGTGGGCGACGCGCCAACCTGTTCACCGACTACACCTTCGGCCTCTGGACCAACGCGGAAGAGCCGCAGTTGGTGACCTTCGCCAAGGCCTATTCCGGCCTCAACGACGCCGAAATCCTCGAGCTTGACCGCTGGATCCGACGCAACACCCTGCAGCGCTTCGGGCCGGCACGATCCGTTCAAGCAGAACTGGTGTTTGAGATTGGATTTGAAGGGATTCATCCTTCCAAACGCCACAAATCCGGCATCGCCGTGCGTTTCCCACGCATCCTGCGCTGGCGACGCGACAAACCCGCCGATGAAGCGGATTCACTCCAAACAGCGATGGCGTTGATCCAGAACCGCTGATGGCGCCTTTAAAAAAGAGTGCAAAAGCGAAGGCAAAGGCCAAGCCAAAAAGCAGCGACCCTCGGTTGAACCCGATTCATGCCTGGTTCGCGAGGAAAAACTGGGCACCGCTCCCGTTTCAACGCCAAACCTGGGAGGCCTACCTCGCCGGTCAGAGCGGATTGATCCAAGTACCAACTGGATCCGGCAAAACCTTCGCCGCCGTGATGGGGCCGATCGCCCGGATGTTGGCGGAGGAGCAGCCATTGAAAGGAATACGCCTGCTCTACATCACGCCATTGCGAGCCCTCAGCCGCGACTTGTCACTGGCGATCCGCGAACCGATTGAGGCGATGGGTTGGCCGATTCGGGTGGGCATCCGTAATGGCGACAGCAGCAGCAGCGAACGCACCAAACAGCTCAAGGCACCGCCACAGATTCTGGTGACGACTCCAGAGTCCCTCGCCCTGCTGCTCAGCAACGCCAAGGCCGAAGAGCTGTTTGGTCAGCTGCAGACGGTGATCCTCGATGAATGGCACGAGTTGATGGGCAGCAAACGGGGCAGCCAGACGGAGCTGTGCCTGAGCTGGTTGCGGCAGCTCCGCCCCCAGCTCCAGACCTGGGCCATCAGTGCCACCATCGGCAACATCGAGCAGGCAGCGCGCCATGCCTTAGGGACAGCAGAGGAGCCGCAGCTGATCGGAGGCGCCCCAGCCCGCAGCACGGAAATTCAGAGCATCCTTCCTGAGACGATCGATGGCTTCCCTTGGGCCGGACACCTCGGGTTGCGGATGTACGAGGAGCTGGTGGCCCGCCTCAATCCCGGGATCAGCACCTTGCTGTTCACCAACACCCGCAATCAGTCGGAGCGTTGGCACCAATGTCTGCGCTTCGCCTGCCCGGAAATGGAGGAGGGATTGGCTCTGCACCACAGCGCCATCGACCGCGGCGAGCGGGAAGCGATCGAAGCCTCCGTGAAGGCCGGTGGCATTCGTTGGGTGGTGTGCACCAGCTCTCTGGATCTCGGGGTGGACTTCCAACCCGTGGAACAGGTGGTGCAGATCGGCAGCCCCAAGAATCTGGCGCGGCTGCTGCAGCGGGCGGGACGGTCAGCGCACTTACCCGGCGGAACATCCCAGGTGCTGTTCATGCCCACCAATGCGCTCGAACTGCTCGAGCTCAGTGCTGTGCGACGGGGGCTGACGGAGGGTCTGGTGGAACAACGCAAACCGCCGAACGCCCCGCTGGATGTGCTGCTGCAGCACCTCACGGGGCTGGCCTGCGGCCCTGGCTTCAATCCCGAGCAGACCTTGCAGGCCGTGCGGAGCTGTGCGGCCTACGCCGAGCTGAGCCCGGACGACTGGGACTGGTGCATGCTGTTTCTCGAGCAGGGCGGGGAGTGCCTCGGGGCCTATCCCCGCTACCGCAAACTCGAGTGGGAGGAGACAAGCCAGCACTACCGGGTGCGCGACAAGGCCATCGCCCGGCTGCACCGTCTCAATGTCGGAACAATCACGGCCGCACCGGCGATCACGGTGCGTTTTGTGCGTGGTGCTGTGCTCGGCCATGTGGAGGAGACCTTCATCAGCCAGCTGAAGCCGAAGGATGTGTTCTTTTTCTCCGGCCGCCAGCTGGAGTTCGTACGGCTGCGGGACATGACCGCTTACGTGAAGGTGAGCACAAAAAAAACGCGCACGGTGCCTGCCTGGGCTGGAGGGCAGATGGCCCTCTCCGATCTGCTGACCCATCACCTGCGTCTCGAGGTGGACCGAGCCAGCCGTGGTGACTTGGACAACGCTGAACTGCAGGCTCTGAAGCCCCTGTTTGATCGGCAACAGGACATCTCGGTGTTGCCGACGATTGGGCAGCTGTTGATTGAGACCTGTCACACCCGGGAAGGCACGCACCTGTTTGCTTTCCCCTTTGAAGGACGGTTCGTTCATGAGGGCATCGGCTTCCTCTGGGCGTCGCGGCTCACCCGTCTGGAGCGGGGCACGATCACGGTGTCGGTGAACGACTACGGCTTTGAGCTGTTGGCACCGAAGAGCTACCCCATGGCGGAGTTGCTGGAGGATCACTTCGATCTGCTGCTTGATCGTCAAAAGCTGGAGCTGGATCTGAAAAACGCACTGAATCTTTCCGAGCTGCAACGGCGACGCTTTCGCGCCATCGCCCAGATCGCTGGCCTAATGAACCGGGGATTCCCTGGATCCAGCAAAAGCACCGGTCAGCTTCAGATCAGTGCCTCGCTGCTGTTCGATGTGTTCAGCCGCCATGAACCGAACAACCGCTTACTGCTACAAGCGCAGCAGGAGGTGCTCGACGACCAGTTGGAGATCTCACGCTTGGAGGCGGCCTTGGAACGCGCTGCAAGCCAGGAATGGCTGCACGTTGAAACCCCGCGGCCCAGCCCGCTGGCCTTTCCACTGCTGGTGGAGCGGCTCAACAACAGGATGAGCAATGAATCCGTTTTGGAGCGGGTTCAGCGGATGAAGGAGGAAGCCATCCGCAAAGAGGGTTGAGATCGCTTTCCACTGCAGTGCCCTTAAGGTTCAACAGCGGAAGGGATTAGCAACGTTGGCCAAGCTCGGGGAGATCAAGCTCAAACAGATTCCACAGCTCAACACGGCCAACAGCTCGCCTTTGATTCGGAAACACAAGGAGGTTCTGAATCTGATGATGAGAACGCTTTCGCTCGATACCTACGGCCTCACCTGGGCCCAGTTCATCAAGGGGTTTGGTTGTGGTGCCTTGGCCGTTTGGCTGCTGATGCGCTGAGATCAACCGTGACGTACCGGCCTTCCGCCCTGTCGCAGCGACTCCAACATGCCCCTTTCCAAGGCCGTCAGTTTTGGTGCCGGCTCATTCAGTGCAGCTTCCGCCCGTGACTTGGCTGCGGCAATGAATCGGTCTGTCTTATCTCCAGAATCAAACGCCAAGGTGCCTTAGCAAGTACGACTCAAGGTATGAATCGGTGGCCGTTGAGGCTCAGGACTTAAGGAAAAACCCTGAACCCAACAGATGAGGGTGAGAGCCTTCGGCAACCATTCCCTCGATCACTTGTTCGTTGCTATCGGTTGGAGGTTGCAGCACCTCGATGAGCCGTTACCCCGTCTTTTATTGCTCTCCAGCGTCCGTTGACGCCGGCTTCATGCCTGTTGAGGCGGCGGACGCCTATGAGGCTGAGCAAATCGTGCAGCGCGAGCACCCCGGTGCCGTGACGGCATCCCTGAGCGAGCGGGTCACGAACGCAGAGGAAATCCGCCGGTTATTCCTGGCCTGGCTCGAAAAAGTCTGAACACCTGGAGCCACCGAGGGGTGCATGGGACGTAATCCGTTGTCGGTCAGCCCCCCCAGCTGGCTGGACATCGACGCCGAGAGCTACAAACGGCTGCTGAACCGCACCGCGGTAACGATCACCAAGCGCGCCAGAAAACGAGGAGCCACGTACCAGGTGAGGGAGACCATCGATGCCATTCACGCAGCCTTTCAGCGTTGCGACGGCACGGATCCCTTCGACGGGCTGCCGTTGGACAACCGCCTCAATGATGGAAGCCGCAGTCCGACCGTCTCCCCGGTGAGCAGCAGCAGCGCCGCGACCTTTGAGATTCTCAGCCTGCAGACCAAAGAAGCCAAAGGGGAGAGGGACGCCGAGGAGTTCATCGCCCACTGCCGTGCCGTCGTCGCCCATGCCGACGACCCATCAACGGCCCAGCGATGAGCAGCGCAAAGAAGCTGTTCCTGGTGGTGCTGGGCGGGCGTTGCAAGGGCTGCCATGTCGAGCAGCACGATGTGCGCTGGGTGGTGGGGGAGACCATTGAGGCCACGCTGCCGGCCCTGCGGCAGGAATGGATCGGGCTTCGCCGTGGCTTGCACATCGACAGCTATCGCTGCATCGACCATGTCGATGGCCATCGCGTTGAGGTTGTTGAGCAAGCGCAGGATCGATCCAGTGCTGATGGTCAGCAGCTGTGGTTCGTCAACCTTGGCGCCTATGACCCCACGTCAATGGCGGAACAGCACGCCTTTGGGGTGATCGTGGCCCGATCTTCAGCCTCAGCAAAAGCACTGGCACGCCAGCGTTGGCTCCAAGGACAGGAGCAAGTCCACAAGGATGACCTTCATCCTGTCGAAATGGACAGCGCGCTCGATGATCTGCTGCCGATTCACGGAAACGGCCAATGGCATTTGAGACTGATCGCGGATCCCCAAGTCGACGTCGCCCCAGCCCATCCCGATTGGTACGGCTACTGGACGATCTGACCACAGAACAAACACAGGTCAGCTACAACAAACACCCACGTTGAGGATGTGTCGTGCTGATCCTGATCCTCCTCGTTCTGACGGGCTCCTATGCCGGACTGTGGGCGTTGCGATTCGTACTGGAACAACGCACAGACACCGAATAGGCAATCACGGCCCAAAGCAGCATCCAGTCACACTTGGCCGGAAAGCTGAAATGGTTTGCAGGTCGAGCCGCAATACGTTTTTTTCAGTCCGTCGCTCAACCATGACGCTTGTTCAACGTCTCGGCACCGCCATGCTTCTCGTGGGGGTCACCGGAATCAGCCTGAGTCCTGCAGCTGAAGCCCATCGCGATCACCACCACCACAATCGCCACTCCCATAAGAAGCAAAAGGCCTACGACAAGGGCTACAGGAGGGGCTACAGAAATGCGATCGAGAACACCCGTCGCCGCCACGTTCGTCCGATCTACCGCAGTTATTCCCCGGTGTACGGCCCCATGGGTTTACCGACCCCATGGATGGTTCCGGTTCACCCGTATCACCACGGCAACCGGGTCAGTGGCGGTTTCGGGTTCAATCTGTAGACAACAGATCAATCCACCATGTCTGATCGAGTCAGCAAAGACGCAGCCGAAGCCTGGCGCGACCATGTGCTGAAGCAGGTGGTGGATTATCTGGAGACCCATCGCGATGCAATCCTCGATCGCTTTGAAGCTGACAACGCTTACAACTTGAAGCGTGAGGACATCGAACAGTCAGATCTGCTCGATTTCGATGTTTCAGTCACGCTGCATCGCGATCAATCCTCATCCTTTGGCCTTGGATTCGGTTTTTTCAAGGCCAACATAATTCGCTGAATCAAGCTGCAGGCTTCCAGAGCTCGTCGGGATCCTGGCGTTGCAGTGTTTGTTCAGCCAGCTTGAGGTAATAGAAATAGCTTTGCCTGTCTTCAGATTCAGCAGCTTTGTTCATCAAGTGCAGATAGCTGAGACGCTGATCGCTGTTCATGCGTGGACTGGAAGAGATCCAGACAATCACCTCAGGAAGCCTTGGGTTTCGGTATAGGAGCGAACAATCGAAACAATTTTAGGTATCAATATGGCACTTCTTTATTTTTTCTTTTGAAGACTTTGCCTAAAAACCTTTACCGACAATGCAATCAACAGGGCTGGAAGTTCTTCGTGACAGGCGGGCCGCCTCCAGGAGGAACGAAACAGCCAGGATCGGATGAACCTGTGTTCTGCTGAGGCAACGCAGGACCTTGAGGTACAGGCCCTTCTGGTGATGCCGGACCCAGGCCCGGCCGGATCAGTTGAGACGTGACGTTGAACGCCAAGCCGCCAAGCAAACCAAGCCCCATCGAGGCCGAGAAAGCGATAAGGAGTTGACGCTGACGGTTGTTCATCCCACTGCTCGATCCCGGTGAAGGTTGATTGGCCGCGAGCTCTGGCCTCAATCTCAGTCAATAACGGAGATTTGACAGATCAAAACAGACCGCCGGATGATCCGCCTGCTGCAACCAGAACGATCGAAACACAGTCTCTGCTGACGCTGCTCACGCCCTTCCTTGTGTTCGGAGCGTTGTTTGTGGTGCTCCTGCTGGTCTGGGACCGATGACAGCCCCCGTTGCGGGACTGTTCTGGACGCCATACGCCGATTGGATTTACACCGTGGTCAGCCTCAGTGGTCTGATGCTGATCACGTGGTTGGTGCTGGGTCGCAGCAGCGGTAGCTGACGCGCTTCAAAGGGCGTCAGGCAGCAAGCATCTCCATCTCAGGCTCCAGCAGCACATCGCGGGCTGTGTTGAACCGCGTCATCGCTTCAGGGTCGCCCCCTTTGTCCGGATGATGTTGAACAGCCAGAAGTTTGTGGACCCGCTTCACCTGGGCAACGGTCAGCCGACCGGTCAGCGGCAAGCCAAGGCATTGCCTGGCCTGAATCGCCTCCAGGCCAGGATCACGCCCCATCGGACATTGATCGCGGCGATGGTTTGACGTGCCTGGCTTGCGCTTCTTGCTGGTTTTGCGTTTGGCCGAGCTGGCCTTACCCCCAAACCCTTTCGATTCCTGCACAAGCTGATCGCCGAAGCAGGCCACAATGACTGATCGCCTGGTTCAGTCACCCAAAAGCGACCACCAGCGCTCGATGCGATCGGTGGAGCCGTACCAGCTTTGACCGAACAATCCCCCGTGGGCCGTATCGGCAAGCTCAATCCAACGGGCATCCCGCAACAGGGCTGATGAAATTGGCACCAGGCCATCACCCTCCAGATCCGGGTCGCCCATGATCTGGCGATAGCTGCGGGCAGAGCTGCGCCTCGAGAAGCTTGATGCATTCGCTCCCTGAGGATCAAGCCGACCCGCAACCGCGACGTAATCCACCCGATCGACTTCAGGGCAACCCGGAAACTCACGATCCACGCGAGCCCGCAGCGGTGTGGCACGCAGAGCCTGATGGGGACTGCCGAGAGTGATCAGGCGATTGCATCGGGCTGCGCCGTTGAAACGGCGTCCCAGAAAGGCCTGATCGGCCAGATAAGGCCGCAACATCACCCCACCGGAACTGTGACCAATCAAGGTGACTCGCCCGGTGGGCGACTGGCTTTGAAGCTCGCGCACAGCGGTATCGACGCGATCAAGCAGGCGGACCCAACCGAAGCCCCAGCTGGTGGCCAGCCAATCCAATTTGGACGCAGGCACGATGCGAACTGCAGCACCGGTGGCTTGATGAATCCAATCAGCGAGGGGGCGATAGGCCTCTTCCGTGATCAGAAAGCCACCGAAGATGACGACGGGCTGGGCGAGGCGAGCTGTGCCGATCACCGAATCAGCGCACATTGCGGGGCCTTGATCAGGTCGTAGCCACGCCGAATGCGACTGCCGCCAGGCTCAAGAACCATGCTCAGGTGTTGATCTTCAGAGGAAGCCTCGAGAACAACCTGCTGACCGATCAACACGATCCTGAAGCGCCAGGGGAGAAGACCCGGAAGGGTAAAGCTCATGGAGATCCTGGTTCTCGCCTCACGATGCCGCAAGTGAGGCCAACGTCCATCCCTTGAATTCAAAGGAAAGACGAGGAATCACTGGAGAGGTTTCTCCGCCACAACGGCAAAGAAAGGATCTCCCTTGCCACCGAACAAGCCCATCACACCCTCGGCGCGGGTGTCTTCGGCAACAATCTCCGGCTGGGGCCAGCCCTGGGCCATCAACACCTCAGCGACATAACGCAGGTGATCCCCGTCATCACCATCGGTCCAGATCTGCGGAGCCTTGGTGAAGAACATTCGATTGGAAAACGCCACGATCACCTGGCCCCGGGGCCGGGTGATCCGCAACAACTCAGCGGCGATCAGCTCGGGCTGTTGCAGGTACTGCCAACCGGCCACGATGAGGGTGGCATCGATCGAAGCGTCCTCAACCGGGAGGGCTTGGTCGCGGTTGAGGTTCTGAACCCAGTGCCGATCCAATCGGGGATTGGCGCTCAGCTCATCTGCATTGAGGCCATGGCCGGTCACCTTGTCGTAACTGACGTCTTCCGGCAGATGGCTGACCCAACTGCTCATCAGATCCAGCACCTGGGCACAGGGCGGAATGCGCTCGCGGTAGAGGGCGGTCAGCCGAGCCCGAAAACCCGCATCCAGGTGGTGAACGAAACGAGGCTCGCTGTAGAAGATCGCGTCATCCGTGGCATCCAACTTGAAGCGTTGGGAGTCCTTCAGAACAGGAACAACCGTCATCGATCAACCCAGCTGCAGGTACCAGCGCAGGGCTGCAGCAAGCTGACCCGCAATTCCCAAGCCTGTGGTCTTTTCAAGCACCACGGCAGCCGCGAAACCGAGCATGGCTACACGGCCATTGAGACGCTCCACTTCGGTCAGAGCAGACCGGTTCCAGGGACGTGCTGTGGTGAGCGACTCGCCGAAGCGTTCCGGTTCTTCGTAGCGAAAAGCAGGCCGACTCATCGCAATGCGCAAATCCAGCGGACCTTAACCACGGTTCCATCGCGTCCGGGGTAGACGGTCCAGGAACCATCGGCCCGGCGTTGCTCAAGCTGCCCCTTGGAGCAGTTGGCACGCATCGGCAGAACCCGTTGGCGCCACTGATCCTGGCCAGCGCGCTGAATTAACAGGCCTGCCTCCACCTCAACGGCACCGTCAACAGCTTTTGGGGCCCGGATGTATTCAGCCGCCTTGAGCGCGGGGGTGTCGAGGGCCTCCATGAAGATCCAGCCGTCGCCGGGCAGCAGCTCGCCGCGACGCGATTGCCAAACCGCCGGCTCCTGCATCGGCTGCCATTCCGCCTGAACAGGCAGAGAGCTCAGGGACAACAATGAGGCCAGAGCAACTTTGAAGGTCAGAGAGCAGGAGGCCAAGGGCATCACGATGCGGGCAGAGGGGTCAAGGGGACTGTCGGCTGCTTCAAACAGCTTTACGAAGCGTTGAAACGCAAACATGAACGAATGGTTATGGAATTCCACCTAGCAGGAGTGCCAGCTTGAAACGACTGCTTCAACGGTCCATGGCCAGCATTGCTCAAGGACGAACTCCCTACACAGTCCGCCACAAGACCTCCAACGGAGAAAAGCTGGAATCCTGCTTCTACGCCACCGATGCCTTTGAAGCGCGTCTGCTGGCCATGGAGTTCAACGCCTATATCCGTCAGCATCCAAACTGCATCGATTCGATCCTCAGGACGGAGGCTTGAGCGGCGCTCGCCGACGCTCCACCTGAACGAAGACAAGCCAGGCCAGGCTGGCGAGGCCTCCTCCGATCCAATCGCTGCGCAGCAGTTCAACCAGGGCGATGGTGCTGGCCCCAATGCGCAGTCCCCGTAGAAGCAGGTCCGTTAGGGGAGGTGTCCGGCGCTTGTCGCGCTCCATGGGCCGACTCCGAAAAGATAGGGAGGTTGCAGAGCCCCATGATCTCAGCCGCATCTGGTCCGCCTGCCGCTGCCCTTCTGGCGCGTGAACGTCAGAGCCGCCGAGAGGGAAGCGGCATTCAGATCGAGCATTTGCCGGGCTGCTGGATGTTGCAGCAAACCTGGAATCGCAACGGTGATGCGCCGGCGCCCGGAACGGCAACACTGCTGCGTTGGCTGCAGGCCAGCCTGATTTTGAGCCCCTGTGACCAGGGCCTGGGCATCACCAATCAGGTGACCCTGGCCGGGTTCCGATTGAGGTTCAGTGGTCATGCCCAACTCAAGGGTTCAAGACCGCTGCTGATGTTCAGCTTCACGTCGATGGAGCTGTCCTGGTCGAGTCAGCTGCTGCTTCAGCGAAGCCTGCCTTCACCACAGCCCCAACGGCTTCCTTTCTTTGCCCTGATCGAGCTGAACGAGCAGCAGGGAACGCTTACGGCGCGTGGCCGGGGCGGTGGACTGGCTCAGTGGTCGCGGCTCAAACCGGAGGCGCCATGAAGCCCGCCGTTGCCCTGGCCATGCTCCAGCGGGAGGGGCGATGGCTGCTCCAGCTGCGAGACGATGTCGAGACGATCATTTATCCGGGCCATTGGGGGCTGTTTGGCGGCCATCTCGACCCGGGAGAAACAGCCAGCGAAGCCGTGCACCGCGAACTGCAGGAGGAGATCGATTGGTCACCCAGCGTGCCGCTCGAGCCTTGGTTCAGCGACGACAGCGGCAACCGGGTGGCCCATGTGTTCCGTGGAGCCCTCAGCGTTCCCTTGCGCAAGCTGCAGTTGAAGGAGGGCCAGGAGATGAAGTTGGTCTCGCTCAGCGACCTTGTGCGTGAGTCGATTTGGAGCGAGCGGCAGCAGGAGCTGCGGCCCGTCGCGCCCCGCCTGTCGATCGTGATCGAACGGCTGCTGCAGGAGGGCCATGACGGCTGAAACCTGGCTCGATCTCCGCAATGTGGAGGCATGGTTGGGCGATCGCCCAGTGCTGCACAAGCTCAACCTGCAATTGAAACTGCGGCAGTCCACAACGGTGTTGGGGCCCAACGGAGCAGGCAAAAGCAGCCTGGTGAAACTGATCGACCGCAGCCTGTATCCCATTGTTCGGGACGACGCGCACCTGCGGCTGTTTGGCAGCGAGACGGTGAACCTCTGGGCGCTGCGCAGCCGCCTGGGGGTGGTGTCCAGCGAGTTGGAACAGCGGCTTCATCCCAAAACAGCAGTTGATGAGGTGGTGGTGAGCAGTTTTTTTGGTGCCACCCGGCTGGGCCGGGATCAGAACCCAAGCGGTGAGCAATGGGAGCAAGCGCAGGATCTGCTTGATCAACTGCAACTCCACAGCATTCGTGGGCGCTGCTATGGAGAGCTGTCGGACGGACAGCGGCGCCGCCTGTTGATCGCTCGCGCCCTGGTGCACGAACCTGAGGTACTGGTGCTTGATGAGCCGAGCCGAGCCCTTGATCTCCAGGCCTGCCATCAGTTGCTAAACATCCTCCGGGGCCTGATCCGAGCGGGGACAACCGTGGTGCAGGTCACCCACCGCGTGGACACTATCCTGCCGGAAATGGAACGGGTGCTGTTTCTGGCGCAGGGACGCCTTGTTGGGGATGGGAGTCCGCGGGAGATGCTGCGGCCCGCCGAGCTGAGTGAGTTATTCAAGACTCCGCTCAGCGTGGTCGAGGCCCATGGCTTTCGCCAGGTTCTCCCGGGATAAATCCAGACGCAGCACCCTGCTCTGCTAGGGATGAGGGCCAGACTTTGCAATCGCCATGGCAACGGCAGAACAGAAAAAGACCATCACCAAAAAGCGCCTGCAGGAGCTGCGCAACCAGTGCCGTGACCACTACAACGTGGTGGCCGATGGTGTTCTGCCCGACGGTGCGGATGTGCGCGTCACGATGGGCAGGCTCCAGGAGCTGATCGAACTGCTGGATGGCAAAGCCAAGTGGGATGACAGCGAAGCCTCCTGAGCCACTCCAAGACATGCGGGACGATCTTGATTACCGCGAACCGTGGGACCAGGCAGGTTCCAAGCAAGCGGAATCCGATCAGGGCCGTTCCGCCAAGGACTTTCACTTCCGAGAAGCAGGCGTTCAACGCTTCAACGACACCTATGACTGGGACGACGACGCACGCTGATCCATCGATCAGAGACGCCGCAGTACACCCTGACCAGGGGCAAAAAGGAAGGCGAGCACGAATTGCGCGGTTTGCGCCAGCACGATGCAACCAGCGGTGGAGCTGTCAGTCCAGTAGCTGATGAACACACCCAGAACACTGGAGAGCACGCTGCTTGTGACGGCCAGCAGCGTCATCCGATCGAACCGATCGGTGAGCAGATAGGCCGTGGCACCGGGGGTGACAAGCATGGACACCACCAGGATGATTCCTACGGTCTGCAGACCGGCAACGGCGGCCAGGGAGAGGAGCCCCAACAGCATGTAGTGCAGCAGTCCGGTGTTGATCCCGATCGATCGGGCGTGGGTGGGGTCAAAGCAAAAAAGCATCAGGTCCCGCCGAAACAGCAGCAGCACCACCAGCACCAGCACAGAAATCACCAGGGTCTGTTGCACGTCCCCGGCTGAGATCCCCAGAACATTGCCGAACAAGATGTGGGTGAGATCAATGTTGCTGCGCGTCTTCGAGATGAGCACCAGACCCAGGGCGAAGAAGCCGGTGAAGACAAGCCCAATGACGGTGTCTTCCTTCACCCTCGACTTCTGCTTCACAAAGCCGATGGCGGCAACGGAGCCGACACCGAAGACGAACGCCCCCAAGGAGAAGGGCAGGCCCAGCGCATAAGCGACAACTACGCCAGGTAGAACGGCATGGGAGACGGCGTCACCCATCAACGCCCATCCCTTCAGCGTCATGAAGCAGGACAACAGCCCGCAAACACCGCCGACGAGGGCGCTGATCAACAACGCCTTGACCATGAAGGCGTGACTGAGGGGTTCCAGCAATAGCTCCATCGGTTCAGTATGGGCGCGCTGCAGCCGGTTCGATGCCCCGCGCCTCCACCCAGAACGCTCGTCCCGCGCTGCGCCGGCTACCCACCCGCCCCAACCGGATGGTTCAGGCCGTGGTCAGCCGCCTGCTTCCGCTGCTCTTCCGCAGTCAGGGGCTCGAAATCAGCCAGGGCAATACGGCAGAAGGCTTGGCGAAGGCCTTTGCAGCGCAGCAGTCAGGCGGCTGCAATTTGCTAATCGCCTTTCGCCACCCCAGCACCCGCGATCCGGTGGTGCTGGCGGATCTGTTCTGGAACCGTGTTCCCCAGGCGGCACGGCGGCTCAAGCTGCCGTTGCCACGTCCCATCCAGTTGCGGTTTCTCTACGACCGTGGCATTCCGATCTGGGCTGGCCAGGTCATTGGTTGGCTGCTGCAACGCAGCGGTGGTATTGCCATCCATCGCGGTCGATTGGACCGGCCGGCCCTCGCCCAGGCCCGTGGGGCTCTGAGCCGGGGGCGCTACCCGCTGGTGGTGGCACCGGAAGGAGCCACCAACAACCTCTCCGGCGAGATGGCGCCATTGGAACCGGGGGTGGCCCAACTTGCGTTCTGGGCCGCTGAAGATCTGGAGAAAGCCAACGACGTGCGACCACTGGACGTGTTGCCGATTGGCATTCACTACAGCTGGAGACAACACAACTGGGAGGCCCTCGATGCGCGGTTGACTGCCCTGGAGCGCCATCTCGGCATTTCCAACGACGACGCCGACCCAGAGCATGCCGAGGCGAGCAGGCGGGACCGGCTGATCCAGGTCGGCATGAATCTGCTCAAAGCGCTTGAGCAGCTCGAGCGGCTGAAGCCCGATCCAGATCAGACCTTCGGCGAACGGATTGGTGCCTATCGCCTGCATGGCCTTGCCAAAGCCGAAGCCCATTTCGCCTTGCGTGCCGTCGGCAATCTGCAAGAGCGTTGCCGTCGGATCGAGCAGGCCGCCTGGGATCGGATCTACAGGGAAGGTGTTGATCAGCTCTCACCCCTGGAGCGGAGCCTGGCGGACTGGGAGGCACGGGAAGCTGACCTCCAACTCACCCGCATGCGACTCGTGGAGCATTTCACCAGCGTGAGTGGTCACTACATCAGCGATCAACCCGACTTTGACCGCTTTGCTGAGATGTTGCTGCTGGTGGAGGAGGCGATCGGCTGGATCGAAGACAAGCCCTGGAAGGGTGAGCCCAGCCTTGGACCACAACGGGTGGAACTGCGTCTTGGACGTGCTTTGGCCGTGCGGCCTCGACTGAACCAGTACCGCAGTAACCGACGCGAGGCGATGCATCTGTTCATGCAAGACCTGGAGCAGGCTCTCGCTGCCCTGATGCCTGACGCTTGTCGAACAACAACGACTGAAGCTGGAAGGTCCTAATCAGAACGTCTCCTCCGGGGAGCTGTTGCCCGTGAGCAGATCGGGCGGCACGCCGCCGAAGGTCATGGCCAGGTTCTCGGGAGTGAACACCTCCGAGGTTTCCCCATAGGCGAGCACGGTCTTATTGATCAGAACCACCAGATCGCAAAAATCACGGACGTGACCCAGGTCGTGAGTGGAGATCAGGATCGTGCGGCCCTCATCGCGGAACTGAAGAAACAGCTGGGCCATCAGCTGCTCGGTGCGCACATCAACCCCGTTGAAGGGTTCATCCAGCAGCAGCACATCAGCACGCTGGGCGATCGCCCGGGCCAGGAACGTGCGCTTGCGCTGACCACCCGAGAGGGTGCTGAGGGGACGATCGGCCAGCTCCAGCAGATCGACGCGCGTCAACGCGTCCCGTACAGCCACACGGTCCGAGCTTCGGGGAATCCGCAACGGATTCATCGCGCCGTAGCGACCCATCATCACCACATCTCTGACCGAAACAGGGAACTGGGCATCCACCCCGTCGCTCTGGGGCACGTAGGCCACAGCCTGATGACGCTGTGCTTCGGCCACGCTGCTGCCGTTAATCCTGATTCTGCCGCGTGAGGGACGAACAAACCCAGTGAGGGCCTTAAAAAACGTCGATTTGCCGGCACCATTCATGCCCACCAAACCGCAGATGCAACCCGCTGGAAGGTGCAGGCTGGCGTCGTACAGGGCAACGGTGCCGTTGTAGTCCACACAGAGCTGGTCGGCCTGAATGCGCATCAGCGGTTGCTCTCGGAAAAGTCCAGGCCCTTGCGGATCAGACCCACATTGTGCCGCTGCAGTTCCAACAGGGTGGGTGCGGGCCCATCCGGAGACGACAGGGAATCCACGTAAAAGGTTCCGCCGAATCGGGCCCCAGCTGCCGCTGCCACCTCCCGTTGGGCTTTATCGCTCACGGTGCTTTCACAAAAAATGGCTGGCACCTGCCGCTCTCGCACCGTATCGATCAACCGTGCCATGCGTTTGGGTGTGATCTCGCTTTCAGCATTCACCGGCCAGAGATAGGCCTCCTCCAGCCCGTAATCGGTTGCCAGATAGGTGAAGGCCCCCTCACAACTCACCAGCAGCCGTTGCTGGGCAGGCAGTGCAGCAATCGCCGCGCGCAGCTCATCATCGAGGGTCTGGAGCTTGGCTTTGTAAGCCGACGCATTGGCGGCATAAACCGCGGCACCGCCTGGATCGAGTTGCGTAAAAGCCCGCTCGAGATGGTCCACATAAACCATCGTGCGCTGGGGGGACATCCAGGCATGGGGATTGGGCTTGCCGGAATAGGCATCCTCCGTGATCAGGAGAGGGTCCATCCCCTCCGAAAGGGTGATGGTGGGCACATCCCCCGCTGCAGCGGTGAATCGCTGGGCCCACAACTCCAGCCCCAACCCGTTCTCAACAATCAGATCCGCTTTGCTGGCGCGCTCGATGTCACTGGGAGTGGGTTGGTAACCGTGGATCTCGGCACCGGGCTTGACGATCGAAGCCACCTGCAACCGATCACCCGCCACATTGCTGGCTAGATCAGCCAAGACCGTGAAGGTGGTAAGCACCTGCGGGCGGGAATCCGTGGTGACGTCCTGATCTCGACTGCGGCAGGAGGCCAGCAGCACAGCCACCACAACAAACAGCACTGCCGCCGAACGGTTCCAGTTCAACAGTGGCAATGCGGGCTGAATCGTCTTGATCGAGGATCGCATCAATGGCTCCTAAAACAGTCTCGGCAACGGCCGGGAAACGTTGCAACGAAGCGATGCAATCGCCGAAGCGCCAAGATCACTCCACCCACTGAAAGCCCGTGCGCAGGTCAGAGCGGGTGGAGGTAATCCTGCAGCGCCTCCACGAGCAGTACCCGGAAACACCGATCCCCCTGGATCACAGTGATCCGTTCACCCTGCTGATCGCTGTTCTGTTGAGTGCCCAATGCACCGACAAGAAGGTGAATGAGGTGACTCCGGCGCTGTTTGCCGCCGGGCCAACACCCGCCGCCATGGCAGCACTCGAGGAGGAGCAGATCCTCGCTTTCATCCGGCAGCTCGGGCTGGCCAAAACCAAGGCCAGAAACGTCCGCCGCCTTGCCCAGATTCTGGTGACGGCCTACGACGGCGATGTTCCCCGGAGCTTTGAGGAGCTCGAAGCCTTACCGGGCGTGGGGCACAAAACAGCCAGCGTGGTGATGGCCCAGGCCTTCGGCGTGCCCGCCTTCCCCGTCGACACCCACATCCACCGGCTGGCCCAGCGCTGGGGATTGAGCGATGGCAGCAATGTGGCGCGCACGGAACAAGACCTCAAGCGTCTCTTCCCCAAGGAGCACTGGAACAAGCTGCACCTGCAGATCATCTTCTGGGGCCGTGAGTTCTGCACAGCACGGGGGTGCGACGGAACGGTCTGCCCCATGTGCCGTGAGCTTTATCCGAAACGGCGGCGTCCGGTGATCACCCACAAGCCTTGATTAAGACAAGTGCTCTTCAGCGTTGGCCTTGATCACACAATCAGAGGTTGGATAGCTCACACAAAGGAGGGCAAACCCCTGCCCCATCTGGTCATCATCGAGAAAACTCTGATCGGTCTGATCCACCGAGCCACTCACCAGGCGGCCGGCGCAGGTGGAACAGGCTCCGGCTCGGCAGGAATAAGGAAGATCGACACCGGCTTCCTCTGCTGCATCGAGGATATAGACGTCATCAGGGCACGAAAAGCTGGCACCACCCTCGATGTTGATGTTGAAAGAGGCCATGACTCAGAAGGTCCTGAGAGGTTGGTAGCTGGATCAGACCATCGGTGCCAAGGCAGCTGGACCTGAGAGGTCCACCCTTGATTTTTTTTTTGGGGGGGGGGAGGCGCAGGCGAGGGAACCTGCGCTCGTTCAACTCCCCGAAGCGTTGGCAGTGATGCTCGCGCCACCCGAATCATCACTCGAATGAGAACAGCTCTTACTAAGCAGTAATGCCTAAAAGCGTGCGAATCGATACCCGCCAAAGCGCCAGCGTCATGGACAGTGCAACGGGAAAGCAGTGGTGCTTTCCATGCGTCACGGAGAGGGTGGGCTGAGGGGCCTGCTCTTTTTTTTGACTTGAGCTTGAGGCAGGAGGCCACTTGACCGCCAATGCTCGCCATTGCTAGTACTGATGTACTTGCAGGATAGACATGGGAGAGGGCTGGCTGATTGACAGTGACGGCCGCTGGATCTGGCGATTCCATCGCGATCAGAAGGGATGGATCAACGAGCCAAAGGTTTTCATCGACAGAGGCCGTCGCCTGCCTGATGGCCCTCCTCTTCTGAAGGAACGGCGACACTTGAGAAAGGCCGAAGCAGAACAACTCTGGGCGTCATTACAGACCCAAGGATGGAAGCGCCTTGCGTCCCCGGCCTGGGGCGACGCGGTTGAACTGTGAGACGAACCGCTGGTGCCAACCACGAGGCTGTCCATCAGCAATCCCACCGCACCCATCGTGTAGGCATCTTGGTGATGTGAGGAAAAACGCCTCACAGGGTGGAAACAAGGACACACTCCTGCGAGTCGTTTTGGAACCCCTGCCTTTGGCGGGGGTTTCTTTTTGTCTGGAAGGAAGCCCATGGAATCCGTCATCAACGAAATCGAGTTCGACTTCGAGCAGACCGTCAGCATCCGAACTGATGTGAAGCTGAGCAAGGACGACGTGAAGCAGATCGTCTCAGAAGCTCCAGCGGAAACACTGGAAGAGATCGTTTACCAAAGCCTGGTGACCGATGAGTTGTACCTGAGAGCAAGGGCTAAGGAGATCGCAATCAAACTGAAGCAAGACGACCTTGAAGTGAGAAGGATCGAGTATTGGGACGACGAAGGAAACAGGGTCTGACAGTCGCACCTGGTCATCAACCCTTTTGGCGAAGGCGAGCCGAACTCAGCCTTTGGCAATGACATTCATCAGAGGTCTTGTTTGCTTCAGTGGAAGAGACGCTTACGGCTGCCTCCCCCACCCGCGATCATTCGATTCTGCTGAGAACAGGCTCCAGATCGTAGTCATAGCCTTGAACAATGACGTCTGCGCGTTGCTTCAAAGGGTGAATGAAGCGTCGCTCACCGGGCAGCATTTCACCCAGCATCTGGCGAATCACATACAGAGCTGACCGCTGCCTTTCGCGTACATCACGCCAGAGACGCCTGACAAGCCTCTGCAGAAGAGGGGTTTCGATGTACACGACTAGCGAGATCGGCACAGCCTCCAGCAAATGTTGCGGCCCATAGGATCCTTCCACCAGAACCAGGTCGTATGGCTGATTCAATGACCTGGAGCCAACCTTGCGGCTGCGCATGTCGTAGCTGCGCAGGGAGCCCAGCTGCCGGTAGCGAACAGCGTTGAGCTGCAGCCGCAGCTGATCCGCGTCAATGGCATCCACCGTGTCGAAGCCATAGCGAGAGCTCGGGAGCCAACCACTGCGGTAGTAGTCATCACAGGCGATCAGCAGTGGATGTCGTCCCCTGGCACGCAGTTGCTCGGCGAGATGTGCCGCAAAGGTTGTCTTGCCAGCTGCAGACGGCCCGCAGATGCACACCAGAGGGACTGCCCCAGACAAGCGTCGCATTCATCAAGCCCCATGCTGCCAACGAGACCCAAGCGAAGCAGAAAAAACAGTAGCCGTTGATACAAATCAGAGCTAAGGTGTGATCACGTTGAGCCTCTTCAACAGGCAGCAGTCAGATCCACGCCAGGCAACGGGGGCGTGGACACCGCGCAAGAGAAAGATGAACACCCTTCAACTGATCAAGGCACGGACTGTGCGCAATCAGGCCATCGAAACGGCCAGAACACAGATGGCACGGGCCTACCGCCACCAAGACCACACCGACCGGGTGCACACCCCGGTGGGAACCAAGACCAAAGTGCTGCGCTATCGCGGCGTTGCCTACGAAGCGATCGACCCACAACAGCACCCAAGCGGTGGGCGGGAACTGCGTTACCGCGGCGTCAGCTACGACGTGTACTGAGGCCAAATTTCCATTCATGATTGAAGCGGGGACATTCCCCGCTTTTTTCATGGCCGTTGAGGGTGACAAAGCAGCAGTGGCGCATTGTGGTGATCTCAACTGCGGCAGTGGCCTTCAGCATCACAGCAGGCCTGGAACCTCCGCTGCGAAACCTGGTCACCTTCGCCAAGGCGGGGACGAGTTTCATTGCCAAACAGCTCTGCAGCGGCGTGCTGATGGCTGGGATGGATCCAGACCAGATGCTGAAAGAGGACCTGGCCGCCGGCCAGGGGATGATCCACACCCAGATCGAGCCAAGCGCTGGTCGCGTTAAAGCGAGCTCCCTGTTCGGGCTGATTCGCGCTGAAGCCGTGCAGAACGGTGAACGGGGCTGTACATGGCGCATCAACGGCCAACCAACGCCCCGAGCACTCAGCCAAAACAAGCCCGGCTCCGGGAATTCCAAGCCCATTGGAGACCCCTGGCCCCTGATCGCCACAGCCCAGCCAGAGCCACCTGAAATCGATCACCAAGCGCTGAACAGGGCTCTCGATCGCGCCTTTCAGGAGAACGATCCGCTCCTACCAAAACGAACCCGAGCTGTGGTTGTGGTGCAGGACGGCTGGGTGATTGCCGAGCGCTACGCCAAGAGCATTCCGCCCGACATGCCACTGATTGGCTGGTCGATGAGCAAAAGCATCACCCATGCCCTGATCGGACGAGCCATCCACACAGGGCTTCTGGATCCAGACAAGCCGCCGAAGGTGTCCGAATGGAGTGATCCGCAGGATCCACGCCAAAAGATCAGCCTGGATCAGCTGCTGCGAATGAACAGCGGACTGGCCTTCGAGGAATCGACGGGAGCACTGAACTCGGATCTGGTGCGGATGCTGACCCAGGAAGCCGACATGGCAGGGTTCGCCGCCAGCAAATCACTGAGCAAAAAACCGGGGAAAAAGTGGAACTATTCATCCGGAACCACAAACATCCTCAGCCGGATCCTGAGGCACGCCATCGATGACGATCAGCACTACTGGAGCTTTCCCTCACAGGCGTTGTTCGGGCCTCTTGGGATGACAACTGCTGTTCTCGAGAGCGACAACAGTGGAACTTTGGTGGGCTCATCCCTGGCTTGGGCCAGCGGACGCGATTGGGCCCGGTTTGGCCAGCTTTACCTGGATCATGGCAGCTGGAACGGCAAACAACTTTTGCCCGCGAACTGGGTTCAGCAGGCTCGAACGGCGTCGCGGGGATCAAAGCAGGCCTACGGAGCGCACTGGTGGCTCAGCCGGCGCAAATCGAGGCCTGATCTGCCCAAAGACAGCTTCTCAGCGGAGGGCTACCAGGGACAATTGCTGCTGGTGGCTCCATCCCAGCGCGCGGTGATTGTGCGTCTGGGACAGACACCCAAAAAGCCAGGTTTTGATGCCAATGCTTTCGGGGCTGATGTTCTCTCAGCCCTTCGATGAAGCGAACGCCAAAACTCAGTTCTTATCGCCGCCCTTGGGAACAAAAGCCTGGGATGCTGCGACGAGAAGACCGGTGATGAGCAGGGCCGGAAGAATCACAGTCGGACCGCCTTGAGCTGTCTGGGAGGCGAATAACAGCATGGTCTGGCAACAAAAACCACTGCTCACCCTGGCAGAACAGGGGGCAAACAGCGATTTCTGCAAACGTTTGTCGTAGAGACCAAGGCTCAGCAGATCACAACGGGAAAGAGGAAGAGTTCTCCCTGCACCGCATCACAAACTCGAGCTGCAGCGGGCGGCCTGGCACGAGGCTTCGCCACGGCTGAGGCCTTCGCCGGGAACGCCTTGCGCGGACGGATCAAGGAATGACGCATCCACTCGTCAGCACAGAAGGGGGCGTAAGGGGAACTCGCAGACATGAGCTTTAGAGCAGTACATCTGTTTTAGTGCGCATGTACTACAGCGTCAACCCTGGGTCTCCCCGCAACAATCAGAGGCCCTTCCGCCCCTCCGCAGATGACGCAACAGGACGACGCCATCGCCAGCCGCTTGAGCCGGATGGAGACGCGGCTAGCCAGGATCGAAGAGCTTCTGCTCAGCGCAAGGGATGGCGAAGAGCAAAACCCCATGGCCACGCAACAGCAGTGCTACGAGGCATGGATCCACTATCTGAACAACACGCCTGAAGCCGTCGAAGCTCACCTCACTGCCCACGAGATGGCCGCTCTAAAAGCCTCCATCAACGCCCAGATACCAGTCGATTCGTAGAGTTATTCACAGCTTTTCCACAGGGGTTAAGCACGCGATCCTGACGACTACAGCGGTTTCGGCAATCGGCGTGGAAAACAAACTTCAGAGGCTCACCAGTCCCAGGCGAATCCTCCAGTTCATTGACAAGAATGCTGTGCTGGCGATTGATTTCAAGGAACCAATGGATCTGTGATTCTGATAACGCATCAAGCCCAAACGCAGCGCTCTCTGACGTGAGCGAAGCAAAGAATCCTCAGGGAAAGCCTCAGGCCACCGATTCGCCAGAGGAATCGTTTAAAGAACTGTGGAAAAACAAAAGATTTTGTTGCGAACACTGCAGACAGTCGGGGAACGTCCATTTCCGGGTCAGCACCACCCGACTCGCCGACTGGATTCTGGTGTGCGAAACCTGCTGGCCGAACTTTCGAGAACAAGCTGGTTATCGCTACGGAGGAACCCGCAAGGCCAACCGCCGCAACCCAAAACGGCGGTAACAGGACTCAGGCTCAGGTCGGTACGCATTGATGGTGAATCACGCTGCCACGGCGTTCCCAGAATTCCGGCGCTGAAGCATCAACAACACGCCACCACCAACGGCCATCGGTGTAGCTGGGCTCACCTGCATTGTTGGTGCGCGGAAGTTGCAACTCCACATCGCGCCAACGCAGCAGAATTCCATCTCCAGGAAGGGTTCCCTCCAACGTGTTGGGAATGCCCTCAGGCAGACCGGTTAGGTCGACGGCTCCTCGCGTGATTTCAACACTGAGCCGATCCCCATCGCAGATCCAATCGGCCCATGTCGGCTGGGGCGCCACCAACAACCAACAGAGCAACAACAACGCCAGACCCAAGCCCTTCGCGACAGAATTCAGCAATGCTGTTAACCCTCATCTACGACGGCGGGTGCCCATTCTGTCGGGATTTCGCCCTACGCAGTGAGCTCAAGGCGGGCGTTCCCAACCTGCGCATTGTTGACGGGCGAACCGATCACAAGATCCGTCGCGAGCTCAATGCCCTCGGACTGCCTCTGAGCAACGGCGCAATTTTGATCGAAGGGGAGCAGAAGTGGCATGGCAGTGAAGCCATTGCAGAACTCAGCCGACGCATGAAACCCAGTGATCCCCTGTTGAGGGTGCTGGCCAAGCTGTTCGGAGACAACCAACGTTCAGCACTCGCCTATCCCGCCCTGTTGGCAGCCCGGCGTCTGGCGCTCGCCACACGCGGCCTGAGCGTTGACCCGGATCAAGCTCCATCAGGTTGACGCAATGAGCCAAAACACGGGTGGCATTAATAGTTCGCTTTGAACTACCGTCGAGACAATCCTAAAGATTCTCTTAAGCATCGATCTCGATCCCTTTGTTCCTGACGCGCTGAGTCATCAGCAACTCAACGCTTTACTCAAAGCGGCGATGGACACATCCGCCGTTCCTGAAGGGCAGCTCAGCGATGACGAACTGCTTCGAGCAGCACTGAGTGCATGGGCCGACCAAACCCAGGAGTTGCTGCGTTGGATTGAAGGGCAGGGTGATGCAGTGAGCGACACCCGGTCACCCAAACAGGTGATGGCGCTGGGAAGTTTTCGCACCCATCTGGTGATGGGCCTCAAAGCACTGCGCTATTCCGAGGGCTGAGCCCTCTGAAGCTCCCGACGAGCATCACAACATTCCTCGAGAACTGAAAGAAACTGTTCCGGCTCCGGTTGATCATCAAGATCAAAGCGGGTGGCAGTGGTCACCGTGAAGTTGATCCAGGTCTCAACTTCAGGGCCACCGGATGCCATCACGAGGTCGTAGCAGGCTTGAAAATCTGAATCCGGTGCAAGATCACGCGCGGCATTGATGACGGCATACAGCTGATCCAAACCTTCCGTTTGAGCTTCAGCAAAGACGCCACGAATGCGAGCCAACATCAGCAAGCACGCTCAAGTGCAACTACAGAAGCTTCTGCTTTCAGATTGGAAGCTTCGTCTGCAAGCTCAAGCAGTTCTGCATTGAGCTCCAACAGCATCAGTGCCAAGGAGGACGCAAATTCGATGCAAAAGGATTCGTCTTTCACAGCGCCACCGCGTTGAATGCAGAGGGTCTAATCAACGCAGTGAGTTGACCGTGGATCGCGCAATCCTGCTTTACATCAACATCAAAAAATGAGAGAAATTCGCTCAATACGTATCGAAAAATCAAATCAGCCGCAGACGTCGTGCGGGGCCGCTAGCTAATGCAGCGAAGCTCAGGCCGCCACAGGTTCGAGCATGGAGCTGACACTGGGCTGAAAACCGATCTCACGAAGCCGGGCATTGCTGACACGGGCATTGAAGATGCGGGCACCGGGACGATCGTGGTTGTCCCAGATCACAGGGGGCAATCCGAAGTCATCACAGAGGGCATTGGAGAGCTGACGCCGGGTGAACTGAAGATCATCCACAAGGTTGTAGATGCCTTGGAGGCTCCGGCCGAAAGCAAAATCAACGCCGCGGATGATGTCGTGCAGATGAACCCAGGCATTGATGTGATTGCCGTTTTTGCGAACCGACTGTCCAGCAGCACTGCGGATGTACGACGGGATGTCCTTACCGGGACCGTAAATACCACCCAGCCGCAATACACAAGCCTGGGTTGAGGCTTCGTTCAACGAAAGAACAGACGTCTCGGCGCTGGCCAGAAGAGCATTGGCATTGTTGGAACAATCCGGAGGCGTCAGCTCATTGCAGATCGCGCCGGCTTGATCGCCGTACACCCCAGCACTGCTCAGGTAGGTCACATGCAGCGGCCTGCTCCCCTGGCGTTGACGCAGGGCATCAACGAGAGCCGGCACCGCCTGGCCGTAGACCTTCTCATATTGATCCTCTTCAAAGGTGGCTGTAGTGGGGGCGATCGCAATCAAAACGCCATCGAGCCGATCAAGGAAGCTGGTATCGGCCATGAGGTCGCCCGCGCTGTAGAGGCGGGGGTGGTCGACCAGATCGCAGAGCTCAGCCAGACGCTCGGGGCTTGTGGTGGTGCCAACAACTTCGTGGCCTTGACGCCTGAGATGGGCTGCAACAGCAGATCCGACATATCCACAACCAACGATCCCGTAATTGCCCAACATGCTTGGTCAAACACCTTTTACAGAATTTAACGAACGAGCATTGCGCTTGCCGTGACAATGGAGACATGTTCTCGATGGTCCTCAACCTCCTCTGGGTTGTTCTCGGCGGACTGCCCATGGCTCTGGCCTGGTGGCTGGCAGCATTGATCTGCGCCATCACCATCGTTGGACTGCCATGGGCGCGGTCGTGTTGGGTGATCGGCTGTTTCTCGCTCTGGCCTTTCGGCTCCGAAGCCGTGAGTCGTCGTCAGCTCAGGGGACGAGGCGATCTGGGGACGGGCCCCCTGGGTGCGCTCGGCAATGTGATTTGGTTCCTTGCGGCCGGCTGGTGGCTGGCCTTGGGTCACCTCAGCAGCGCCCTGGCCTGTTTTGTCACGATCATCGGCATTCCCTTTGGCATTCAGCACATCAAGCTGGCTTTGATCGCCCTGGCCCCCGTCGGCATGACAGTGGTGAAATCAAGAAACTGATCTGAGCAGAGCCGATCAGAACAACAGCTGAATCAGCCAAACCATCGCCAAACCGAGCACGCCTGCCAACAGCAATCCGCCCACCAAAAAGGTGATTGCAGCAGCCAGCCCGATCCTGGCCATGGTGTCTGGATAGAGAAGAAACAGTGTCAGGCCAAGGGCCACAGGCCACAACGGCGGAATCAACAGGCAGACCCCGGTGAGGATCATCAGCTTGCGATCACGCTGTTGCTTGGCCTCAACCTGAATGGCCACCGCATCGGCTTCACGATCAAGCTCAGCCTGCTCATCGTCACTGAGCCAACGGCCACGCGCCTTGGCACGATCGAGTTCGTCCTCGAACCGTTCAGCGGGGTTGCCCTTGCTCATCGGCACACCATAAGAAGCAAGGGATTAACAAACAAAGAAAGCCCGAACATCAAAATCGAGCCGTATTAGGTAATATTATCTAGGTATTTACCCGCCGCAATAATTTCATTGCCCAAAAAAGAAAATCGGGATAGTGTCGCTCTGCGAATTGAGAATGACATGCTAAATACAACTCTGGAATCACCAAATGCAGCCCAAGCTTGCGTCACTGAATCACAGGTGAATGCCTATTTTGAATGCCTAACACTCTGTAATCTCGATGATGGCAGTTGCTACGAGCAATGCATTCTCGTTCATCTGAAAAATGAGGTTGATGAATGAAAAGCTTGAGTCATCAAACACAAATGAGCTTGGCATCCCTTGCCTCAACGATTGCTGTTGCTCTTCTCGTGATCGGTTTTATGGGCATGGCCCAGCACATCAACGCCAGCCCGCTCTAAAACACCTGTTCACTTCTGGCGTTTGAAGGTGTAGCAACCACCGTGGTAACCGGTGAAGGGTTGGGCGTAAGTCACCAATTCCCAGCCCTGCTCACCCAATTCATTCATCAACCCCACCAGGCTGACGTCGCGCTGTGGATGGCTTCTGGAGATCAGCTGGCGATCATCCAGCCAGAGCTCCTCGATTTCCCCGGTCCACGACTTACCCCGGGGCACGAAGCGCAACTGGGTGTATTCCCATCGCATCACCAAGCATCAGCCGAACGACGCACCATCTTCACCGCAGAAGGCACCATCCGGAAGCGACAATTCAAGAACATGCTGTTCTGTGATGCGTCGCCTGCTCGTCCAGCTCGTTCTGCTCATCGGCCTGCTCACGCTCACACCGGGCTGGTGCGAAGCCTTGGAGGTCACCCTGCAACGCATTGATGCCAATGGCATTGACGAGTCGATTGGCAGCATCACAGCGCAAGACACCGACCAAGGCCTGGTGATTTATCCCGATCTGGCGGGACTGAGCCCTGGAGAACACGGCTTCCATCTCCACAGCACGGGAAGCTGTGAGGTGGGCAAAACCGCCGAGGGCACCCCAGTTGCCGGCCTTGCTGCAGGTGGACACTGGGACCCGGACGAAACCGGCCAGCACCTCGGCCCCTTCGGAAACGGTCACCGGGGCGATCTCAGCAGGCTGGTGGTGGATAACGATGGCAAGACCAACACCAGCGTGGTGGCGCCACGGCTCAGCACAGCTGATCTGAAGGGCAAGGCTCTCATTGTTCACGCTGGAGGCGACACGTACAGGGACGAGCCCCCCCTTGGTGGAGGTGGAGCACGGGTTGCCTGTGGTGTGGTGCCGGACGAGAGGTGACTCAGCCGTTTACCAGCCGGGCGTGGAGGCGACAGACCCTGATGGCCTGTGCGGGAGGCTCCTGACAAAGGGCACCGAGTTCCCTGTTCAGCTGCTTGAACAGGGAAAGATCCGCTCCAGGAATCGAGGGAAACACCAGGAACAAACCTGAGGCGATCAATCCGATCACGGCACCGCTCCAACTCTTAAGAGAAGCCTAAGCCCGCATTGATCAGGGATCCTGTTCGTCCCTGCGAACCACGGCTCGATGGTCTCCACCACAACCAAGCCCCCACACTCAAGGACCAGGTCATAGGCGGGTGGCATCAGACCGTTACAGCGCCTTCCTATTCAGTAGGCAAAGCGCGTCTGGCCTATCCCCCCATTGAGGGAGGTCAACGGCAGGTGAACATGATGAAAGGCTTGGGCTCTCAAAACGTTGTTCAAATCACCCCTGTTTCGGCGCGTCGGGATCTACCTCGTGCTCAGCACGGCAGCCGTCACCGTCGTCAATCAGCTCGAGATTGAACAGCAAAGTGCCTATCAGATTTATATCCCGATGTTCATTGGGATCTATGTGATTTCGCGTTGGCTCGACAGTCGGTTCAACCAGGCCTCACAACAGCAACAGGCCAACGCAAAGCACGAGACAACCCCACCATCCACAACCGACCGCGGTTTTGGACAGTGAGGTGAATCAGGGGTTCTGCTGCCGGTGAACGATCACTGGCCCATCACCCTTGGGCTTGTTTTGAAGCTCAGCGGCGGGGTTCGGCCTTGCGAACGGAGATGGCACGGCCCATCCACTCAACGTTCTGCAGGTCGTCGATCGCCGACTGCTCATCGGCTTCGTTGCTGAGATCCACAAAAGCGAAACCACGCTTGCGGCCCGTCTCCCGGTCGAGGGGCAAGGAGCATTTGCTCACCTCGCCGTACTGACTGAACAGATGCGTGAGATCCTCCCGCTCAGCGTCCCAGGAGAGATTTCCAATGAAGATCGTCAAAAAAAGAAATTGATCAAGACTTCTTACCTTCGCACACAAGCGGCCCAGGCAAGAGGCTTCAGAGGGAGTGGCTCAACCGTTTGATCGAGGCTGAACACCAATTCCGCTCAATGGTGAATTCCATAGAAGGTCTTTACTTCGAGCCCAATTGAGCCTCAACGGAACCAGGCTTGAGCTAGTTGAGGCATTGGGATGAGTGGACTCAGCGGGACCAAGACGGACGATTTCATCAACGCAGCCAAAGCACGCGGCGAGGCTGCCCTGCAATACAAGCAGCCCAAATTGACGAAGCTGGAAAAAGCATTCCGGCATGCCGCGATACGGCGGCGGGCTGAAGATGCCCGCAAAAAAGGGCACCACTCTTAATTCAGGGACCGGCCTTTCCAGGTCCAGCCGCGTCCTGTACGGGTGCGCCAAATCGAGACAGGGCCAATCGCACCCACTAGCAACCCACCAGCTCCCATCAGCCACCAATAGCTGAGGGGCACATCAAAGTTGCTGCGCGTCCACAGCCGCAGCAGCAGCTGTTGAAGGATGGCCAAGCTCGCCAGGGCCATCAACCAACACCAAAGATTCGCCAGCAGGGGCTGGAGCCAGAGCAGCACGAGCGATGCCGGCAACAACAGCCAGGGCACTGTGAACATCAACAACACAACCAAGGCGGCTCCGAGGGCTTTGACGGGATCCCGGTCCAAGCCCAGAAACCAGTTCTTGGTCCAGCCCTCCCAGAGAGCCGCCAGGTCGCTGTACATCCGCAGATCGACCGCATCAAGCCCCAGCAGATAACGAAGCCGATGGCCGCCGCCCTTGATGGCGCGAGCGAGGGCCAGATCTTCCACCACCTCGCCAGCCAGGGCCCGGTGGCCACCGATCTGCATGTAGGTGGACGCCTTGAACAACATGAAAGGTCCTGCTGCAAACGCCACCGGCGATGCCGGGTCGTTGGTTTCAAGGATGGGAAAACCGAGGCCCAGCAGGCTGGCCATGATCGGCTGCACCATCCATTCCGCCAAGCATCCGCAGCTCAACCGCGGCGCCAGGCTCAGCAGATCAGCATCCTCATCAAGGGCCTGGGCAAGGGCCCGTTGCAGCGCATCGGGCTTGAGCCGAACATCGGCATCGATGAACAACAGCCAATCGCTGGAGACCTGTTCAACGGCCTTGCTGCAGGCCCAGTTCTTGCCCACCCAGCGTTCGTTGACGGGCCTGGGACCGGCCTGAATCAGGCGGAAGTGAGACGCTCCAGAGCCAGCGCGAATGGCGTTCTCGACCGTTGAATCGGTGGAATCGTCATCCACCACCAGCACCGACCAATCCCGGCAGGGAGGCTCACTGGCCAGCACGCAGCCAACACAAGCTTCGATGTTATGGGCCTCGTTGAAGGCGGGGATCACCACGGTCAGCGAGGTGTCCGGAGCAGCGTCCGACTGAGCCGGCTTCAAGCGCGGTGCAACAGCAAACACCCGTTGCAGACCCAACTGCAGGATCAACAATCCCGCTGAAGCCGAACCAGCCGCAGCAAGAAACAGCAGAGGCTCAAGCAAGGCAAGCGTCAAAGCCGGGTAAGGGTTCTAGGGATTAGCCGTCTCAGTTGACGGATGCTGCAGCTTCCACCATCGGCCACATCGCAGCAAATTCGGCGTCCGAAACCACGGCGGTGACGTCGAACTGAATACCGAAGTCTTTGATCCAAGGGCCGAGATGCGCCCACACCTTGCCGATGTCACTGGCAACGGCAATGGCAACACCACTACCGCTGATCGGTTCACAGACGCGGTATTTGAGAGCAAAGCCGTCGAACGCATCACCAGGTGCTCCCGCATTGATGTAGTCAGCAAAGCCAGGGCACGACTCCCAGGCCCCCTCAACGGTCGGGAAGGTCCAAACGATCAAGTAGTGCTGCATGGTGAAGGAGGCAACCACTTGCTTCGTAGCCACGAACGACCATTCAGGCGGAATCGCAACTGAATTCAGCAGTCATTCCGCAGGAGCCTCAGGCGCAGCTGACAAGGGGCTACAGCTGAAATAGGACCCAGCACAGCCATGACTCTCCACATCGCCAACGAGATGGATGAAGTGGAAGTGGCCGTCTGGTGGGATTTATCGCGCATCGTCCGTCACTTCGAACGCCAGGGACTCGAGCGCCGGGAGGTGAAAGCTGCCGTGATGAATGCGGCGCTGCGCCTGATGAAGGATGAAGGCGAACAGAGCTGAACAGCAAGAACAACCCGTTGATCACTCGCCGTTAAGGCGAAAAATGATTGCGCTGGTGTGCATTCACCAGTATCCCTTTTCCATTTCGACCACCTGCAACGGTGATCAAGGCATTGAAACGTTGATCAACCGTTTGATGAAGCAATTGCTGCTTCAAGCTTTCAGCATCAGCTCCTGACAACGTTGCCCCCACTTCAAGGAGACGATCGAGGAGGCCAGCGTTGTTTTTGAGGCCCAGAAATTTCGCCACGGCCAAAGGAAGGCGATGACGAGACATCCATTCCGCTGCAATAGTTCTTTTGCTTTTTTTGCAGGGACGAGCGGTTGAATGATCCGAACAATCGAGCAGGGATTTGGCGACGCTTTCAGCCACCAAGTTCACGACTACAGGAATCTTTTTCAAGCCCAGCAGCTGCGCCAAAATCAAACGATGGCGTCCATCGATAAGCAGGAGATCGCCATTCGCAGCCAAGGCCACTTCCACATTGTTCTCAATCGAATCGGACGGCCGATAGCCGTTTCGCTCGATGTCTTGATAAATCAAGTCATACCACTCTAATTTTTCCGATAGAAACGTCTTGAAGCCTCCTTTTCTTTGACTCTTTCCCTTCATGGCCTGCTTGTATTTTTTCTCAAAAAGCACTGAATACTTGGTCTGATGCCAGTCCAGACCCTCAACAAATCGTTGACGCATTGCACGAACATGCTTGCATCGCTGCAGACGCTTTCCTGGCTTTAAAGCCTGATCGGCGATCACCATGCCGAAGTAACGCTTGTTGCCACAGGTTCTGGCCGAAACGTCACTGGGCACTCCAGCCTCATCAAGCACCCGGGAACGCAAAAAATGCGTAATCGCTGCGGGATTGACCTCGAGAAGCAAGTATTGACCTCATTTCTACCCCAAGATTAACACGCCTTTAATCCAGGCTTAAACTCTAGATTGTGATCGAATGCCATGAATTCATCCACTTACGATTGCAATAACTATTCCCAAAGATTCTGAGCAATCAACTTCAGCAGAGAGATTGATCAACCATCAACGTTGTGCTTGCTGCACAAACAACGCTTCCTCCGGTGAGCTCACCCGTCCAAGAGCAGCATTGCGATGGGGATAACGACCAAAGCGCTGCAGCTGGATGAGATGGCGGCGGGCGACATCAGCGGTAGCGACGTCCGCGAATTGCTCCAGCAGAGGGATGGCATGGACCAACACCTCCTGCTCTTCGCTGTGCAAGAGAGGCATTAGCCAGAACTGACGTTTGGCTCGCTCCTGTTCCTGTTGAATCCAACCCCGTTGCAAGGCGTCCTGGCTGAGGGCCTGGGCCTGCTGGTCGCCGGCGAAAGCCTGGGCCTCCCCGCGCCAGATCTGACGGCTGAATTGATCCAACAGCAGCACCAGGGCGAGGCCGCCCGATGGCGTATGAGCCCAGGCCTCAAGCTCGCCGGCCAGAGCCCTCTCCACAAGAGCAGCAAAACGATCGCGCACCAGCGCATCGAAGCTGTCGCGGCGACGAAACCACTGCCAGGGACGGCACTGCTGAAACCAGAACTCCAGAACGTCGTCTGCGGTCAAGACGAACAGCTGTAGTGGGACACCCCACCAGCGCTGAAGAACTCCCGCGGTTTCAAGCGGTCGTAGCGGCCCGCCAATTTGGGGGAAGGGTTGTCATAGGGCGTGCTGAACAGCTGCTGCAGTTCAGCCATCAAGGAGGTGTCGCCTTCGGCTGCCTGCTGGTAGGCCGGAGCGATCAACCACTCGCGCCAGGTGATCGCCGGATTAACCCGCCGCATACCAGCGGAGATCTGCGCCGGATCAAGGCCACTGGGCCACTGGGCGCGCCAGCGCCGCAACCAGTCCTGCCACTGGGATTCGAGGGACCCCGAAAGGGGCAGATAGAAACAGTCCCGCAACGGATCGATCTGCTCAGGCAGATCCGACAAGCGGCGGAACAACATTGAATAATCGGCGCTGGAATCAACCAGGAGCTGCAACAGCTCACGCACCAGGTCGTCGTCGGCACTGGACACGCCGAGTTTGCTGCTCCACATCCGTTGCATGGCCTCCTGCATGGCGGCAGGGAAGCCCTCAAGCAACTGGTCCAGTTGGGCCTGGGCCTCCGCCTGGCCCTCCATCAGCGTGCACAGAGATTTCCAGAACATGCGGTAGTTGGCCTCCGCGGCCACCGGCTGGTTGAAGAAGCAGAAGTGGGCGCCCCCGCCAGTCCAGGGCTGAAAGCGCGGATCGAACAGCTCGCAGAACCCAAACGGGCCGTAGTCGAGGGTGAAGCCTCCGGCGGCGCAGTTGTCGCTGTTGAAATTGCCCTGGCAGTAGCCAACCCGGATCCAGTTGGCCACCAGGGCCGTGAGGCGATCACGAAACAAGCGCGCCAACAGCACAACCTGGTCACTGAACGGCAGGCCGGGATCGATCTCCTGGCGGTAATTGCGTTCGATCAAGTGCGCCACGATCAGGTGCAGCTCCTGGTGCGCCCGGGGATGGGCCTGACTGCGGGCACGGCGGGCGAATAACTCCAGCTGACCCACCCGCAGAAACGATGGCGCCACCCGCGTGCTGATAGCCGCCGGGTTGTCGACCATCACGTCCGGGTCCATCGAGCGTGAGTTTTCGGAATACCAGGGGCGACGCACCGTCTCGGCATGGGAGACATAGAGCGTCAACGAACGGGAGGTGGGCACACCAAGGGCATGCATGAACTCCTGGGCCAGAAATTCACGAACGCTGGAGCGGAGCACCGCACGGCCATCGGCACCACGGCAATAGGGCGTCGGACCACCGCCTTTGAGCTGCATCTCCCAGCGGCGCCCTTCAAACAAACCCTCAAACACCGACATGGCACGGCCATCGCCATAGCCGTTTCCATTTCCAAAAGGGCACTGCTGGGTGTATTCGGTGCCGTAGATCGAGAGGGCATAGCCCGTGGCCCATCCCCAGGGCCGCATCGGACCGGTGGCCACACCGAGATCACCGGAGAACATGCGGCGAAACTGATCGTCCTGGGCCAGGTCGTCGCTGAGGCCAAGCTCGCTGAACAAGCTGCGACTGTGCGCTAGGTATTGGGGC